>JBGPCF010000006.1:0-102684 GCA_041481635.1 Terriglobia bacterium
CTGAATCGAAAATGGAGAGGGGAATTCCAGCCTGAGCGGCACGGTGGATGGCGGGCGCGAGAGCGTCGCGGTCGGTGGGGGCGAGCAGAATTCCGTCCACATGCCGGTTAATAAAATCGTCCGCGATGGCGATTTGCCGCGCGAAGTCCGATTCCGTCGCCGGGCCGTTCCAGTCAATATCGACACCCGCCTCCGCCGCCTCGGCTGCCGCTCCGGCGTGCACTGTTTGCCAGAAAATGTGCGCCTGACCTTTGGGGATCACAGCATAAAGCGGCCGCTGGCGCTTGCGGCATGCGGGCAGGAACACCAAGATGGCCAGCAACGAATAAGAGAATAGCCGTTTTAGATGGGCGATTCTTATTCTCATCTTTGATAGTGCAGCGCCTCTCGCGTGACCTAAAATCCTGATCCGCGAATTTGAAACGCTGATTCTTACCCCGAACGAAGGGAACGGTCAATCACCGACCGCCTGCGATCTCCGCCTTCCACCAGCTAGAGTTTCAACAACCCTTTAATATATTCCGGCCGGTCAAAGTCCTTCTCAAAGGCCTGATGAACTTCTTCCAGAGCCTGGTAGCGATGCGTGACGAAGGGCTGAACCTTGATTTTGCCCGAGCTCACCAGTTCCAACGCGCGGCGATAAGTGGAAGGCCGGCCGTCCGCTTCAAAACCTCCCGAGGCGCCCACGGAAGCAACCAGAGTTGGTTCGAGATACAAAATATTTCCCCAGAGGCCGATGTCCCGTCCCTTGTGCCCGTGGCCATAGAGCAGCAAGGTGCCTTGTTTGCGCAACAGGCTTGGAACTTGCTCAAAGATGATCGAGTTGCCGCACGATTCAATCAGATAGTCAATACGCTGGCCGTGCGTCGCGTGTTGAACGGCTTCCGAAAGGTCTTCATTCGCCACATTGATGGACGTGCCGCCCAATTCGCAAGCCAGATTCAGATTGTTTTCCCGCACGTCGCTAATGAGGATGAGGCCTTGAAATCCTTTTACATTCCTCAGGTATTGGAGGAAGAGCAAACCAGCGGGCCCAGCGCCACAAATCAAAACGTTCTGGATTCGCAAGGACCCTTCCAAAGTAAAGCGGCCGCCGGCGCGCTCAGCCCGCTCGCTGGAATGCACGACGCACCCGACCGGTTCAACCAGGGCACCAAGCTCCGTGGACAGATCATCGGGGAGGCGCAGGCAATTGACCGCGGGCATGGCAATGTATTCGGCAAGTGCCCCTTGCAGCCCGGTAATGCCGTGCTCGTGATAATGCTCGCACTGGTGGGAGTCGCCCGAAGCGCAATATGCACAAAGCGGCCAGCGGTCCTGGCTGTAACAATTCCGGCCCTGGTCACACAGGACGCGATCACCAACCTCTAGATCCGTCACACTGCGGCCCACGTCAATAATCTTGCCAGAAAATTCGTGTCCGAGAATCTGCGGCTGCTCGGTCAGCGGGACAATGCGTCCTCGAGCATCCAGATTGTAATTCCCGTGTCCGCGAAAAAGGTGCAGGTCGGTGCCGCACACGCCCACCGCTTGCACCTGAATCATGACTTCATGGCGGGCAAGTTCGGGGTCAGGAATGCGCTGTACGACCAGTTTTTGAACGTCCTCGAGAACGGCAGCTTTCATAGTTTAGTTTTTCTGTACGAAATTATTCCGGCGCGCTCACAATTCTTTCCATCTCTGCCGCGGCGTGATGCAGCGCATCGTCGACGGTCCATTCCAGCGTGATACCTTTCTGCAGTGACTTCCACAAGGCTTCCTCGACTGCCGGATACCGGCCAAAGCGGGGAGGTAGAAGGATGTAAGTATTCACAGTTTGCTGGAGCATCTCTTGGCGGCAGCCCTCCATGGTGGCCGCTTCAGACTCCGCTTTCAGCCGCGCCTGGACGCTCTTGAGGACGGGCAGAGCACCGCGCTGGGCTTCGTGCCACTGGGCATCCGCAGACACAAGGAATTTCAAAAGTGCGAGAGCCCCTTCTTCATCACGAACCGAATTAGGGATGGCAAAGGTGTGCCCACCTGCATAAATCCATCGCGCACCCGACGGCCCCACCGGGTAGAGCGCCAACCCGAAACGATCGGCAACTTTTGATTGCGCGGCGTCGCGATAGCGATAGAAACTTCCCGGCCAATCGACGATCATCGCGCATTGGCCCTGCAAAAATATTTCCGAGACCTCATCATAGCGCATCTCCGGCAGCTCGGGCGGCGTGACCTTGTCTTCAGCGAACAAGCGGCGCAAGTACCCGAGGGCCCATCGGCCGGAGGCGTCCACAAAAGCCGGGCGCAAGTCAGGGCGAAAGAGTTTCCCGCCGGCCATGGCAACCAACTCGAAAAATGTTCCAAAGAGGCCGCTGTCACGCCCCGGAAACGCGTACCCGAAAAGCCCTGGCGGACGGGTAAAGTGTTTGGCCACCTGCGCCAGCTCTTCCCAAGTTTCGGGTATCCTGAGCTCGCGTCCAGTCGTGTCGCGAAAACTCTGTTGTTCCTTCGGGTCCTCAAAAAGATCTTTGCGGTAATGGAGTAGCCGCACATCGATATTTCTGGGGATGCTCAGCAGCCAGCCCTCCACCCGGCTCATTTCAAGGACTGCAGGGATAAACTCGTTCAGTTCGGCTTCCTTGAACCAGTCGTCGAGGGGATGCAGAAAATATTTCTGGGAAGGCGCGTACTTGTTATGCGTGGAGACCAGATCGTAAGCACCCGTCCTGGCGCGATAAATGTCTTCCAGATGCGCGTTGAGCTCTGGATGGACGAGCCTGGCCGCTACATGGACCCGCCGGCCGGTCTTGCGCTCGAATTCAGGAAGCAGCTCGTACAGCGGGTCGTACATCGGCCCCGCCACCAGGGCCACATTGAGTGCGCCCTTTTCGAGAGGCCTGACGAAGAAACCCGCCGTGGATTGTTCACTCACACCTGTCACCGATTTCGCTTGAACCTGCGGCGCTATGAGTCCAAGTCTTCAGTAGTGAGCTTGCCGGCGCTGCGCAGGCGCTCGAAAATATTCCGCGTTTCACGAATCCCCTGCGCCAGGGGAGTGTTGGGAACCTCGCCCAGGTCGTGTATCAGTGCGCTGTTGTCCAGGTCGTAGGCAATTGGCAGCGTAGGACCCGCGGCCTTGATGCGCCCACGCGCCTGGGGCGAGTCTCGCTCCAGCGCGGCGATGTAATCCGCGACTTGGGTGACCGTGCCGCGCAACGTGTAAACGCGCGCGCCGGGCAGCTCGGACTCCGCGCAACGCAGGAAAAGTTGGGCGGTGTCGTTCACATATTGGAGATCAAGCCCACCGGTAAAGCGGATCGTGTAATCGCGGCCCACCACCGCGGCTTTGATGGCCTTCGTCGGCCCCGAGGTCACGCCCACGTCGCGCCCCACACCGTATACCGCCCACGGCCGCAAGCCCACGCTGGAGATGCCTTCTGTCGCATAGTAAACCCGCGCGTTGCCTTCATTGCACTGTTTGAAAACCCCATAGTGGGTGCCCGGCTCGAGCGGCGCGCCTTCCGGCACGGTGGCGGCCTCGTAGAATTCTTCAGGGCCAAAGACCGCGGCCGAACTCGCGTAGACGATACGCCTCACGAGATCCCTCCGGCGTCGCGCCACCTCAAATACGTTCAACGTCCCCACCACATTGATCTGCGCCCCCAACCGCGGGTTGGCGGCGCACGCCGGAACCTGAATGGCCGCCAGGTGAATCAGGTGCGTGATACCGTGCTCGGCCACAGCACGGTCGAGTTCCTCAAACTGAGTGACGTCACCCAGAACGAACGTGATGCGCGCCAACTGATCGTCCGATAGCAGAGCGCGCAAACGGTGCGATTCGCGATCGAGATCAAAAACCCAGGGGTGGTCGCCGCGCTCCACAACATTCTTCACAATCCACGCACCGATGAAACCTTTGGCTCCCGTGAGCAAGAAGCGCCGTTGGTTTGGACTGACATGAGGAGGCGTTGCCATGCACGGGCATTATATGAGTAGCATCGGTGGTGTCAACGAAAGAGAACGTCTTCCGACTAAAATGTCAGCTCATTTGGGAACCTGCCAACCTTGGTGTATCATTTCGCACTGTGGACATCCTCCTGAACGAAATAGAAACCCGCGTGTTGGGCTCGCTGGTGGAAAAAGAGATCACCATCCCGGACTACTACCCCCTTTCCTTGAACGCGCTGATTAACGCATGCAACCAGAAGTCCAATCGCGATCCGGAAATGCATTTGGATGAAGAGGCTGTCCGGGATGCCTTGCACACTTTGAACGAGAAAAACCTGGCGGCTGCGGCAAGCGGAGCCGATAGCCGGGTGACGAAGTACGAGCACCGGCTTCAGGAAGTTTTCAACTTCACCCGGCCCGAGACCGCCCTGATTTGTGTGTTGATGCTGCGAGGCCCGCAAACTCCGGGCGAGTTGCGGGGCCGCGCCGAGCGCTTGCACAAGTTCGACACGCTCGACGATGTCCACACCACGCTCGGGCGCCTGATGAAATGGGACCCGCCCCTGGTGAAGGTCCTGCCGCGACTGCCGGGCACCAAAGAAGCCCGCTACGCCCACTTGCTTTCGGGGGATGTGCAAGCGTGGGAACCCAAGCCAGAAAGTGACGTTGCGACCGCCAACGGCGTAGCCGATAGCGAACGAATTGCACGCTTGGAGAACGAAGTCGCGCGCCTGCATCAAGAGATTGCGGACCTGAAACAACAGGCTGCAGAATTTCGTAAGCAGTTTGAGTAAGATTCGTGGCCTGCAAAAGCGAGGGGCGCGAAGTCGATGAACGGCTTCACGCCACTGTGTACTATTCTTGTGTGTGAGTCTGCTGAATCGCCAGGCGAGCCCCCACCGACACTCTATCCCTGTACCTGCAGGATCTCTCCCGGAAGCCGGGCCATTCTCACTCCGGACGCTGTGGCATCGCGGTTGTGGGGATGTGAAAAACCACTTTTGGAACGATGATTCGGCCGCGAGGGTCGCGAGTAAATCGCCCTCGAATTGGGCGTTCGAGTACGACCTCGTTCCTGAATCGGCGATTGATCGGTTTCATCAGAATGCCCAGCACTCTCCCCGATCCTTTCCATCCTGACTCCCAGGGTGCGCTCGAGTTGAAAAAGGTCTGCACGCTGTTCTCGCGCGAATAGAGTTGAGGCCACCCCGCTTCCGCCGGCGCGCCCGGTCCGCCCAACACGGTGGATGAAACTCTCGGCATCCTGGGGCAAGTCGTAATTGATAACGTGGGTGATGTCCTGTACGTGGATGCCGCGGCTCGCCAGGTCAGTGGCCACCAGTACTCTGTAGCGGCCTTCCTGGAAACCCGCGAGCGCGGCAGTCCTCTGCGATTGCGAGCGGTCGCCGTGAATCATCGCGGCCGAGAAACCCTCGCGCGTGAGACTTCTGGCCAGGCGCTCTGTCCCGCGTTTGGTGCGCGCGAACACCAAGCAGCGGCCAGTCTCCTGGTCGAGCAACCGGTGCAGGGTTTCCTGCTTTCGGTCAGCAGCAACTTCATAAGCCTGCACGCGAACGTTCTCTGAGGGCTTGAGGGTTGAGCCAAACGACAAACGCACAGGGCTCTTGGTGTAGTCGTTCACCAAGTGCGCCACGGAAGCCTCCAACGTAGCGGAAAAGCACAGAGTCTGGCGATCCTTGGGCAACGTGGCTACAATTCTGCGCAGCGAGGGAAGAAATCCCATGTCAAGCATACGGTCGGCTTCATCAAGAACGAGCACGCACACCGTCCGAAGATTAATCAACCGGCGGTTCAGGAAATCTTCCAAACGTCCGGGTGTTGCCACCACCACCCGTGCACCCTTGCGAATCGCGGTGAGTTGCTGCCCTTCGGATAATCCGCCGACCACCAGTGCCGAGGGCGGAAGTTGCTTGCCGCGCAGCATTTCATACTGGGTTGCCACCTGCATGGCGAGTTCACGCGTTGGGACGAGCACCAGCGCCGCGATGCCTGTTCCGGCCGCGGGTTGAAGCAGCCGCTCGATGATCGGGATAAGAAAAGCGAGCGTCTTGCCCGTACCGGTTTGAGCGGTGGCGAGCACATCCTTGCCCTGGAGCGCCACGGGAATGGCCGCGGCTTGGACAGGCGTCGGCACAGTGAATTTCGCAGACGCGAGCCGCTCCTGGGTGTAATTTGAAATCGGTAATTCTTTAAAGCTTTGCATTGATAGTGACCTTTTTATCTGGCGGGAGCGATCAGCGGTGCGCAAGCAAGCTTGCAAACACACACAGCCACTCACATGGCCAGCGTTGTTTTAAATTACGCTGAAGACTTACGGAGGGAAACTGAAGGCGGAAATCCTTGACTCAGGTACTCGACCGGAGCAACCGCGCTACTCAACCGTGGGAGACTAAGCGCAAAGGAACTATACCACACTTTGGAAATTATCCACAATGATTTATTTGAATGGGCAATACTATATCCTGGTACCAGAGGCAGATTGGAGTTGGTTTCGCGGAAAATCGAGGCAATGCCCATGCTTCGAGGTACTTTGGGGGCTCCTGGCGGTTTCCAGGCGTGGGATGGAATTCGGGCATTCTTGACAGTAATTTCACGGACGGCTATAATTAATGAGTCGACGCACCTAAGAAATTGAAATTGTAAGACTTAAGCTCCGATGCGACAGCCCAAAGAACTCGGCAGAAGGCAACGGGACATCCTGGTGGCCATCATACGCCAGTATATTTCCCATGGGGTTCCGGTAGGCTCAAAAGCGCTGGCAGAACACGTCGCTGAGCCCTTGAGCTCGGCGACCATAAGGAGTTGCCTGGCGGAACTGGAGGAGTGCGGATTTCTTGAGCAACCCCACGTATCGGCAGGGAGGGTGCCTAACGACAAAGCTTACCGCTTTTATGTGGACCATATCATTAGTTCGGCGCGGCTCGAACCAGCCACCGAAAGGTACATTGAGGAAAGGTTGAGTCCCCGAAATGTGGATCGCGAACACTTGCTGGCGAATACGTCACGCGTTCTATCGGTAATTTCACAAAACGTGGGGCTCGTGTTGGGCACGGCGCTGGAAGAAAAACTGCTGGAGCACGTCAAGTTTGTGAAATTGCCCGACCAGCGCGTCCTGGCGGTGATTGTCTCAAAGCCCGACATTATCGAAAACCGGGTGATCCGTCTGGAGGAAAAAATTTCTCAAGCCGAGCTTGATCGTACGGCCGATTACATGAATTCAGAGTTCCGCGGGTGGTCGCTGCGTACCATTCGGCTGGAAATCTTTAAGCGCATGGAAGAGATGAAGGAGTTGTGTGACCGCATGATCTCCAATGTGGCCCGGCTCTTGATGTGGGGTGCGCTGGCGGAAGAGGAAACCTGCCCCTTGTATGTGGATGGCACGGCGAAGATTTTAAACCGGCCGGAATTCGATGACGTGCGGAAAATCAAAAACCTATTCGAAACGTTGGAAGAAAAGGCGAAGCTGGTAAAAATCCTGAATGCTTGTTTACATTCTCACGGGCGCGGCATCAAAATCCTTATCGGTCACGAGAACCTTTCCAGTGAAATGTACGAGTGCGCGCTGATCCTGGCGCCTTACCACTACCGCGACCGGGTGGCGGGAGCACTGGGGGTCGTGGGTCCTCGACGAATGAAGTACGACTACGCTATACCTGCCGTCAATTATGTGGCCAATGTCTGCACCAGGGTCCTCAACACCAATTGACTGTGACCCGCTGGTAGGGGCATCCAGCATCAACAGTGAGCAATCTCATAGATAAGCCGGGTTTAAGTTTCAAATAAAGTTCAGAGCCAATAGAGTGCAAGCCCAACGTCGACTGCTACGATCGAATTATGAATCAAGAAAATGAGTCCAAAAACGACCCCTTGCTCGAAAAGGCTGACACCACGGCTGAACTGGAAGGTGAGTTCCCAGCCTCAGGAATCGTGCAGGGCCAGCCGCCAGCTGACGCAGTGGCGGTTAAATTACCGGAGGATCTGGCTTCGGCATATCAAAAAGTGTTGGCGGAAAAGGATGAGTTTTACGACCGTCTGTTGCGCAAGCAGGCGGAGTTTGAGAACTATCGCAAACGCGTTCAGCGCGAGAAGGAAGTATTTCTGCAGGATGCCAATGCCGACCTGATTCGCGCTCTCCTTCCCGTACTGGACGGATTCGAGCGCGCCCTCCGCCACCGCGACAAGAATGTTCCCAAGGGCTTTTATGAGGGTATGGAATTGATACACCAGGAATTGCTGGGCGTCCTGTTGCGCGTTGGTGTGACCCCCATCGAGGCGGTGGGAAAGCCCTTTGACCCGCACCTGCATCAGGCTGTGGAGACAGTGGAAGCCGAAGGCTATCGCGATCAGGAAGTTGTGGAAGAATTGCAGCGCGGGTACAAGCTCAAAAATCGCCTGCTGCGGCCCGCCATTGTAAAGGTGGCTGCGGCGGCAGCAAGGAAGTAAGCAAGACAGGGATACAACTGCGACGTTGAGAATTCCGTAAGGAGCATGTATCCCCATGGCTCCATTTCGAAATTCCAGCGCTCACATATTGTCTCTTGACAGCAAACTCTCAACCCTCACATGAGCGAAAAGCGCGACTATTATGCAGTCCTGGGCGTAGGCCGGGATGCCTCCGAGCAGGAGGTTAAGAGTGCCTATCGAAAGCTTGCGATGCAATTCCATCCCGACCGTAACCCCGACAATACCGCCGAAGCAACCGAGAAATTCAAAACCATCACCGAAGCATATAGCGTGCTCGCTGATCCGCAAAAGCGCGCCGCCTATGACCGCTACGGCCACGCCGGCGTAAGTGGGTCGGGAGGCTTCTCACCCGATTTCTCCTCCACCATTTTTACCGACTTTGAAGATCTCTTTGGCGACTTTTTTGGCATTGGAGATCCATTCGGCCGGCGGGCCGGGCGAAGGACTCGAGCGGAACCCGGTTCGGACCTGCGCTACGACCTGGAAATCTCGTTCGATGAAGCCGCGCGTGGTCTGGACACCAAAATCAAAATCCCGCGCCGTGAGGTGTGCCCGTCCTGCTCAGGGCGGGGCGCCAAGAAAGGGACCGAGCCCGTCACGTGCTCGGCCTGCGGCGGGCGCGGCCAGGTTCGCACTCAACAAGGATTCTTTACCCTCTCCAGGACCTGCCCGCAGTGCGGCGGGGCAGGGCAGATGATCAAGGAGCCATGCACGACTTGCTATGGTGAGGGCCGGGTGCGCCAGGAAAAAGTACTGGGCATCAAGATCCCTGCCGGAGTCGACGATGGCATGCGCCTTCGCGTTAGCGGGGAGGGTGAAGCGGGGATGCTGGGTGGATTGCCCGGCGATCTCTACGTCGTATTGAAAGTCCGAGAACACCCATTCTTCGAACGGCGCGGCAATGACCTGTATTGCACCATCCCCATTTCCGTCGCTCAGGCAGCCCTGGGGACCGAGATTCAAGCGCCAACGCTGCAAGGGCACGAGCGACTGAGAATCCCCGAGGGAACACAACCCGGGTCCGTTTTCCGCATTCGAGGTATGGGATTGCCCAGTCTGGAAGGTCGCGGTAAAGGCGACCTATACATTTCGGTTCAAGTGGTTGTTCCCACACACTTGACCCGTGAACAACGCCGGTTGATTGATATGTTGCACGGTTCCACTCGCGTCGAAAACAAACCTGTGCAGCGGCGCGTCTCGGATCGAGTGAAAGATATTTTCGGTTAGTCTTCGTGCGGGTAGTTTTCCCCGCTGAACCCCGGCCCGCCTCGAATTCCATCCCGGCTGGCCTGAGTCAATTTTTCGCAAAAAGGGATTTGACTGGATTTTGCCGGTCCTCAGTAACGTCGGAACCTAATGGACGGGGGCGCCGAAGCCAGCGGAATCCAATGGTGATCATGCTGGAGTTGAAACCATGATTGGGCTCCTGGATTCCGTTATTCGACATGTGCATGTAGCGGTATTCCAAGACGAAGGCGCGTTGAGGCCGGAAAAAATATTGAATCCCCAGCCCACCCTGGGGATTGAACTGCGTTGAGCCACTCAACTCCGGCGCGCGCTCATTGAGGGATGTATGGAGAACGCCGGCGCCTACATTAAAAAATGGGACAACATGGTGGACCGGCATCCCGTCCAGACGGAAGAGCAAGGCGTGACCGACCACATGCCCACCAGGATGAACGGCCCCACCCAAGATGCCTTCACTGACAACGCTGAAGCGGCTGACCGGAAACCCCGGCGTGTGAAAATTCAAAAGCGTAAGTCCGACGCTGGGTTGCGCCATTAAAATGCCGATGTGCGAAATATTATGCGGGATGTCGTTCTCCAACGCGAATCCAAGTTGCGCGCCAAAGGCCCATCGGCCCCGATTGGACCAGAAGTCTGTCGGTTGGGTTGGTTTTGTTTGTTTGACCGAGGAATTTTGAAAAAGCGTCTGCGCCATCGCGGCCCGACTGGATAGGATGAGGCCCAATCCAACGACAAGGGCACATTGAATTACTTGGCGCGTTCCAAACTCTCGAGGGACTCTTGTGATTTTTTCCTCCCTGGGGGTGAGAAAACCCAGTCTGGCCCTCAGCGATTGTGAGGTTTTACCCGATCGACGTGAAAAATGCAAGGAGACATCCTGCGGCGTTGACTGAACGAGTATGGAAGGACGTCTGAATTTATGTTATAAATTAAGTTTGCAGAGAATATGGCAGAGAACGAACCTCCCATCAGCAAGCCTTCGGATGCGTCGGCCCCTCCGGCCACTATCGGGCGCCGGTTATTAGAGACACGTTATTGGCTCCGCGATCTCATCCTTTCGCTTCTCCTGGCATTCATTGTGATTGTCTTCCTCTATCAACCGGTGCAGGTGGAAGGCACCAGCATGATGCCGCGCTTGGAAAACCATGAGCGAATCTTCATCAATAAATTTGTGTATCGATTTGAGCCGATCCAGCGCGGGGACATCGTGGTCTTCTGGTATCCGTTGGACCCGACGAAATCTTACATCAAGCGAGTGGTTGGCCTACCCGGGGAAGCGGTGAGCATTCGAGATGGGCGCGTCTATGTCAACGACAAGCCGCTCCAGGAAGCCTATATCCCGCCGGCCTACCTGGACCATCAGAGTTTCCCGGTCACCATTGTCGAGCCCAACCACTATTTTGTGCTCGGCGACCACCGGGAATCCTCGAACGATAGCCGCGTTTGGGGCGCTGTTGGCCGAAAATATATTTATGGCAAGGCGGTTTTTGTTTACTGGCCGGTGAGTCAGTTTGGGTCTTTAGAGTAGAACATACGTTGACAATTGAGGATGAAGAGTGAGCGATTGCGTGATCGGGTGATTGAAGGAAATAACGAGAAGGCGCAAGCCTGCCAGCAAGATGAAGAAAATCACCGAATCGCTTAATCTCTCAATGGCTTAATCACCCACTTTTTGAATTGCTGGAAAACTCAATCAGGTGTAGCTGGTTGTCGCATGCCTGGTTTGCTTGAGAAAATGGAGCGACCATGGAGGCGGTTCTCGCCTTAGAGGACGGCAGGATATTCCGGGGGCGCGGCTATGGCGCCTCAGGGAGACGTTTTGGCGAGGTCGTCTTTAATACTTCTCTTTCCGGCTACCAAGAAATCCTCACCGACCCCTCTTATGCCGGCCAAATTGTTATCCTCACCTATCCCCACATTGGAAATTACGGGACAAATACGCTCGACTCCGAGTCACATCAGCCCTTTGCCGAAGGCTTGGTGGTCCGCGAGCTGAACGAATTGGCGAGTAATTGGCGGTCGGAAGAAGAAATATCAAACTTCCTGGCGCATTACGGTGTGCCGATCATTTCCGACATCGACACCCGCGCCCTCGTGCTGCACTTGCGAAAACATGGAGCCATGCGGGGCGTAATTTCCACGGTGGGAGGAAATGGCGCTGACTTGGCCGCGGAGGCCAAAGCGTCGCCGAGTATGGTGGGGCTGGACTTGGCCAGCCGGGTTACCACGCAGAGTCGCTACGAATGGAATAAGCCCTCAGGCGAACTCGGCAGCATGAAAGGCGAATCCGCTAACGCGGGCCATGCACCGCGCTATCGCGTGGTGGCCTACGACTATGGCATCAAGCAAAATATATTGCGGCGACTGGTGGACTCGGGATGTGCAGTGATCGTGGTGCCCGCCGCCACCTCGGCACGCGATGTGTTGGACTTGAAGCCGGATGGCGTGTTTCTATCGAATGGCCCCGGAGACCCGGAGCCCGTCGGATACGCGGCCCGCGCCGTACGTGAGCTTCTGGGCAAAGTCCCGGTGTTTGGAATTTGCCTGGGCCACCAGATTATCGGCCTCGCCCTGGGCGGGAAAACTTATAAGCTGAAGTTTGGCCATCATGGGGGCAATCATCCCGTATTGAACCTCGAGACCCAAAAGGTGGAAATCACCGCGCAGAACCACGGCTTCGCCGTCGACCCGGATTCGTTGAACGCGAACGAGGTCGTCTTGACGCACCGCAACCTGAACGATGACACTCTCGAGGGCTTGCGGCACAAATCGCTTCCCCTCTTCAGCGTGCAGTATCATCCTGAGGCCTCACCCGGGCCGCATGATTCGGCATATCTGTTCGGGAAATTTGTGAAAATGATGGAGGAGTTTCGAAAATAAATGTGATTGGGAGTTTTTCGGACGGCAGGCGGCCGAATTTGAGTTGCCACAACCGTCGAAAAGCCACCGTTCTCAATTCCCAAAATGCCGAAACGGACTGACCTTCACAAAATAATGATCCTCGGTTCAGGCCCCATCGTTATCGGGCAGGCGTGCGAGTTTGACTATTCCGGCACGCAGGCGTGCAAGGCGCTCCGCGCCGAGGGCTACGAAATCGTGTTGGTGAATTCCAATCCCGCCACCATCATGACGGATCCGGAGTTCGCCGACCACACCTACGTCGAACCCCTCACTTGCGAATACCTGGAAGCCATAATCGCTCGCGAGCGGCCGGACGCCATTCTTCCCACAGTGGGCGGGCAGACGGCCCTCAATCTTTCTGTGGAGCTCGCTGAAAAGGGCATTCTCGAACGCTACAACGTTCAGTTGATTGGCGCGTCTCTGAATGCCATCAAGATGGCGGAAGACCGCTTCTGGTTCAAAGACACGATGGCGAAGATTGAGCTCGACGTCCCGCGCAGTATATTGGTGAATAGCGTCGAAGCGGCTCTGAAGGCGGTGGAAAAAATTGGATTCCCGTTAATCATCCGCCCCTCATTCACCCTCGGCGGGTCAGGGTCCGGGACCGCCTACAACCGCGATGAGTTTGAGGAGATGGTGCGCTGGGGAATCGAGCTGAGTCCGGTGCACGAAGTTCTGGTAGAAGAGTCGGTCCTCGGCTGGAAGGAATTCGAGCTCGAGGTTATGCGGGACCATGCCGACAACGCCGTGGTGGTTTGCTCGATCGAGAATCTAGATCCCATGGGCGTGCACACCGGAGATTCCATAACCGTCGCGCCCGCCCAAACCCTCACTGATAAGGAATATCAACGAATGCGCGACGCCGCGTTCGCTGTGATTCGCGCCGTGGGCGTGGAGACAGGTGGGTCCAATATTCAGTTTGCCGTCGAGCCCCACACGGGGCGCATGGTGGTGATTGAAATGAACCCGCGCGTCTCCCGAAGCTCGGCACTCGCTTCCAAGGCGACGGGATTCCCCATCGCCAAAATTGCGGCGCGCCTAGCGGTAGGGTACCGCCTGGACGAAATTCCCAACGACATCACGCAAAAAACGCCTTCCTGCTTTGAGCCGACCATCGATTACGTTGTGGTAAAAATTCCCAAATGGGCCCAGGAAAAATTTCCCGAGGCCGATCACACGCTGGGAACGCAAATGAAGTCGGTGGGCGAGGTGATGGCCATCGGTCGCACTTTCAAAGAAGCCTTGATGAAGGGAATTCGTTCACTGGAGACGGGACGAAAAACGCCCAAGCCGCCGGAAGACCCTGCGGAATTGTTGCGACGGCTGGCCGTCCCGCATCCCGAGCGCCTTTGGGACCTGTTCTTTGCACTGGCGGCAGGTCACAGTGTTGACTCGCTTCACGAAATCACCCACATCGATCCCTGGTTCTTGAACCAACTCCGGCAAATCGTGGAAATGCAGGATGAGTTGAAGCGGTTTGACGCGAAAACCATTCCGCCGCCAGCGCTGCTTGAGGCCAAGCGGTTCGGTTTCTCGGACGCCCACTTGGGCGAAATCTGGGACGTCAGCGCGGATGTGGTCCGCGCGCGTCGCGCAGAAACGAATATCCGCCCCGTTTTCAAGCGCGTCGATACCTGCGCCGCGGAATTTGAATCGTTCACCCCCTACCTCTATTCGTGCTACGAAGAAGAGGACGAAGCCGCGCCCACGGACCGGAAGAAAGTTCTAATTCTGGGCAGCGGGCCCAACCGAATCGGGCAGGGCATTGAGTTTGATTATTGCTGTTGCCACGCCGCCTTTGCTTTGAAGGAAGAAGGCTTTGAGTCGGTAATGGTGAACTGTAATCCTGAGACCGTTTCCACCGATTACGACACCTCCGACCGCCTTTATTTTGAGCCACTCACTTTTGAAGATGTCATGGCGATTGTGGAGAAAGAAAAACCTTACGGTGTGATTGTCCAATTTGGCGGACAAACGCCGTTGAATCTGGCCCGCCAACTGAAGAGCGCGGGCGTTCCAATCATCGGAACTTCACCCGCCTCCATAGAGCTGGCCGAAGACCGAAAGCGCTTTGGAGCACTGCTCGAACGCATGGGCATCCCACAGCCCGAGAACGGGACGGCGATGAACGTGGAGGAAGCCCTTGCCATCGGCGAGCGCATTGGCTACCCCGTCCTGGTCAGGCCCTCGTTCGTGCTTGGCGGGCGCGCCATGGTGGTCGCGTACGATGAGCAGACTCTCAAGGAGTACGTGGCGCGCGCCGAAGAATTGCAGCGCGCGTTTCCCATCCTAGTCGACAAGTTTCTTGAGAATGCCACAGAGGTTGACGTGGATGCCTTGTCCGATGGGAAAGATGTGGTGGTCGCCGGAATCATGGAGCACATCGAGGAAGCCGGAATCCATTCCGGAGACAGCTCATGTGTGCTGCCCTCGGTGGACATTCCCGACGCCCAGTTGCAGACTCTGCGCGATTACACGGTGCGACTGGCGCGCGAGCTCAAGGTAATTGGATTGATGAACGCGCAATATGCCATTCAAGGTGGGAAGGTTTTTGTGCTCGAGGTCAACCCGCGCGCCTCTCGAACCGTTCCTTATGTGAGCAAAGCCACCGGGGTGCCGCTGGCCAAGCTGGCGGCGCGCCTCATGGTCGGCCGTAAAATCAACGACTTTGGTTTGGAGGCGGAGCTTCCTGTCCGGCAGTATTTCGTGAAGTCACCGGTTTTCCCATTTCAAAAATTTCCGGGAGTGGATACCATCCTCGGGCCGGAGATGAAATCGACCGGAGAAGTAATGGGCGTGGGAGAAACGCACGGATTGGCTTACGCCAAGGCACAAATCGCCGCCATGCATCCTGTCCCCTCCGAGGGCCAGGTATTTATATCGGTAAACGACAACGACAAGCCCAACGTTATCCCAATCGCGCGCGACCTCTCGGCCCTGGGATTCAAGCTGGTCGCCACCAGCGGCACGGCGGCCACGCTACGCAAGGCCGGCTTGCGCGTGGAAAAGGTTTTCAAAGTGAACGAAGGCCGGCCCAATGTGGTCGATTTGGTCCGAAACGGATCGCTGGCTTTCCTGATCAACACCCCGCTCGGGCGAGTTTCGCATTTCGACGAGAAAGCCATTCGGCGCGCCGCTGTCAAGCACTCCGTGAGCTGTGTCACCACGCTCTCCGCCGCCAAGGCGCTGGTGAACGGCATCCGCGCCCTACGGGATAAGGGAATTCAGATTGCGAGCTTGCAGGAGTTGCATAGGAGGCCGACTACGGCCAGCCTTCCCTTGTCCATAGCGAAAACATCGGAATGACCGTCGCGCATTACGAAAGGTCCGACATTCGAAAAACAACCGCAGGGTTAGGATAATCTGACGAAATATATCGACAATTTTTTGCGCCCATGACTCATCAAGAAATTATTGCGAACATCAAGGGAATTTTTCCTCCCGCCGTGACACCCTTCGACGCGCGAGGAAATATCGACGAGCGCCGTTTTTGTGAAAACGTGCGGCGCTACGTGGGCATCGGCCTGTCGGGGGTCGTGGTGGCCGGTTCTACAGGCGAGGCGCCTTACCTCACCGAACGAGAGCGCCTAAGGCTCACCGAGCTGGCGCGCGATATCGTTCGCCCGCCGGAGATATTGATTGTGGGAACGGGGCTCGAGAGTACCCGCGAGACGGTCCGCTTGAGCAGGGAGGCCGTGGCGCGGGGCGCGGACGCGGTATTGATCATCACACCAAATTACTTCAAGTCGCGCATGAACTCCGCCTTGCTTGGCGCGCATTTTCGCACGGTCGCGGACTCGGTCCGGCGGCCCATCATCATTTACAACATCCCGCAATTCACCGGCATTCGAATGGAGCCTTCAGCACTCGCCGGACTTTCGAAGCACTCCAATATCGCCGGCCTCAAGGAAAGCTCCGGCGACCTGGAATACCTCCGCGCGATCCTCCATGCCATCCGGCAAAAGGGGCGGAAGAGTTTTCGGGTACTGTGTGGCGCGGCACTGATCCAGCTTGAGGCATTGCGCTCGGGTGCCGTGGGTGGGGTGTTGGGGCAGGCGACGTTTGCCCCCGAACTTTGCGTCGGCCTTTACGAAGCGTTCGTTCAGGGGAGAGTGAATGAGACGGAAGACTTGCAGAAAAGGCTCATCCCTCTTGCCCATAAAATCAGCAGTCAATTTGGGGTTTCGGGCATCAAAGCGGCACTTGACCTCTGCGGATACCATGGCGGTAACCTTCGGCCTCCTCTCCAAATGCTCAACAAGCCTGACCGGCGTATTGTGGCCAACGCCATCGCTGAAGCCCGCGCCGGACTCGATGTGTGAAGCCTTGCAGGTTTCTATTTGCGTTTCGCGCGCATCCCATCGTCATCCCGGTCTTGGTTTGGTTTCTTGTCATACTCCGATACCGGCAGCCAGTGTTAGGATAGAGAGTCTATGGATTTTGCCCCTGCCTCCTACGAAAGGCTTCCAAAAACGAGCGCGTTATTCCTTGACTACGTAAGCCGCTACGACCGTGTGGGGCAGTTTTATAATGGGTCGCCATACGATTCTGCAAGTTACAAGGCCGTCGCAAATCAACTTCGGCACGGCGCCAATGAGCGCATAGCACTTATTGAAATCTTGACTCGGCAAAACCAGGCCTTCGGATGTGGCGAGCGGACTTTCGCGAACATCCAACGCTTGAAAGAGCCCACCACCTTCGCGGTGGTCACCGGCCAGCAGGTAGGGCTGCTCTCCGGCCCAGCCTTTACGATCTACAAGGCGTTGACAGCCGTGCGCCTTGCGCAATCCCTTTCTGACGGTGGCGTGGCCTCGGTCCCCGTCTTCTGGCTGGCCACCGAAGACCACGACTTGGAGGAAGTCTCCCAAACGGCGACGTATGACGATGAGTACAACCTGGTGGATCTGAAAGACCAGGGCGATCGCCCCGCTCCACAATCGCCCGTCGGCAGGGTGAAGCTCACGAATGAAATCAGCGCCGCTCTCCAACTTCTGGAGAAAGCGCTGCCGCCCGGCGCGCCTCGAGATCGGGTTCTGCGCGACCTTCGCGATTGTTACCAGCCCGGCGCAACGTGGGGGCGGGCGTTTGGCCAATTCATCGCCAAGGTATTCAGCCAATGGGGCGTGGTATTACTCGATCCGCTCGATGAGGCAGTTCACCGCCTCAGCGCTCACATTTATGCGCAGGTCATTGAACGAACTCGAACTCTCAGAGACCGTTTACTGGAGCGATCGGAGGCTCTGATCCGGAACGGGTACACCGCCCAAGTTCACGTGGGCGAGCAGTCCACATTGATGTTTTTCGCCAAGGAAGGGAACCGTACCGCCCTGAACGAACAAAGTGGAAAATTCTCCATGGATGGCGCGGGGGCAATTTCGGCGGCTGAGCTCAAGTCTCTGGCGGAAAAGCAACCTTTGGATTTTTCACCCAACGCGCTTCTGCGCCCCTTCGTGCAAGACAATATTTTCCCCACCGTCGCCTATGTGGCAGGTCCCTCGGAACTCGCCTACCTGGCCCAGTCACAAGTTCTCTATCAGGAGTGGGGGCGGCCGCAACCCATCATTTTTCCTCGCGCCGGGTTCACCCTGGTTGACGCCCGCACGCATCGTGTGATGGAAAAATACCGCATAAGCGTTGAGGATGTTTGGCAGGGAGAGGAGCATTTGCGGCGCGCCATCGCGGCCAGTGCTTTCGCCGAGGGATGGTCAGCGAGATTGGATGAAACGGAACAGGGATTCACTCAATTGCTCGAGCGGCTTCGCAAAGACGTGGAGACCATCGACCCGACCCTGCTCGACCCGTTAAAACACTCCGAAGAAAAAATCAAACACCAAATGGATCAGCTCAAGGGGAAAATCAGCCGCGCCGCGATGACAAAATCCCAGTTGCTGGCTCGCCACGAGCAGTCACTTCTGCGATTCCTGCTGCCCCGCAAACATCTGCAAGAGCGCGAAGTCAGCGGAGTGTATTTTCTTGGAAGGGCGGGATATGAATTGCTGGACCGCTTGTACTCTCAGATCCAGACCGACTCTTCATCTCACCAAGTCCTTGCCTACTGAAATGACGCGACCGCTGTATAATAGCCTGGGGGGCAGCAGGCAAGACATCTCGGGCAAATAACAGCATTTATCCCGCTGTTCCTCAAACCATTTCCATAGGGAGGAAATATGGCTCCCCAACTGGGTCACGTAACGCCGGCCGAGAGGCCTCCGGCACAAATGCACAAGCTGGAAATTGAGACGTTCGCCCGCCTCGCTTTCAAGGACATCACGGGCGAGGCGGAGAAGTTAGTGAAAGCCTCCGGCATCCAAAATGGAGTTTGTCACATTGCGGTGTTGCATACGACGGCCGCAATTCTGGTGAACGAGAATGACGATCCTGCCTTTACCAAAGACCTGGATGAGTTCCTCACGCGGCTCGCCCCGCGGGACCGGGAATACCATCATAGCGACGGCAATTTCGATGCGCATTTGAAAGCTTCCCTCATTGGCAGTTCCAAGTCCCTGCTGGTGGAGAACGGCCGCCTCGTCATAGGGCGCTGGCAGGGAATTTATCTCTGTGAATTTGACGGTCCCCGGCGGCGAAGTTTGCGAATCAAAATTGTGGCGGATTGATTGTGATGGATACCCTCGGCATCTACGTTCAAGTTCCGTTCTGCGCCTCCAAGTGCAGTTTCTGTAATTTCAGTTCCAAGGTGGCACTGCCGAGCGTTTTCGACCACTACTGCGCCACACTCGAAAATGAAATCGCAGCCTTGCCGTCGATTTACGCTGAGGCGGGAATCGCCCCGGAGGTGTGTGACCTGGCCGTCGATAGCCTCTACTTCGGCGGCGGAACTCCATCGCTGTTGGGCGCGGAGCGATTGCGCCGGCTGGTCCAGGCATTGCGCGGCCGGTTCAGGCTCGCGGACAATCCCGAATTCACCATTGAGGTCACTCCGGGCTCAGCTGATGATATATTTTGCTCCCAGGCGCTCGCCATCGGATTCGACCGATTGAGCATCGGCGCTCAGTCCTTCGATGACACGGAACTCAGTTCCACGGGGCGCCTTCACACCGCGGCAGAGACGGGCCACCTGATGCGCGCCGCACGCAGGTCAGGGTACCGGAATATCAGCCTGGATTTGATTGCAGGAATACCTCTTCAGACTGAAATGTCCTGGCAGCGGAGCGTCAGTCAAGCGCTTGAGCTTAAACCCGAACATATTTCCATGTATCTCTTCGAAATTGATGAGAAGAGCCGGTTGGGAGCGGAAATTCTGAAGGGGGGCGGCCACTATCACGCCTCGAGCGTGCCTGGCGATGACTTCATGGCCGCCGCTTATCAGTCAGCGGTGAAGGCATTGAGCGCGGCTGGCTACGTTCAATACGAGATCTCGAATTTCGCGTTACCGGGATTTGAATCGCGGCACAACAAGAAATACTGGCAAATGAAACCCTACCTGGGGTTGGGCGCGGGAGCCCACTCATTCGATGGGATCCGCCGCTGGGCCAACGAAACGGTGGTGGAAAAATACCAGGAGATGCTGGCTCAAAATCAGTCGCCCATTGTAACAAACCGGGAGTTAACGCAGGTCGAGCAGGTGGAAGAGTTTTTCTTTCTCGGTTTGCGCCAAAAGGGCGGGGTAGACCTTGCACAAGCCCGCCGCCTATGGGGCGGGGCGGCCCTCGGCCCGTGGGAATCAAAAATCGCCGCCATGCTTGAAGATGGTTTGGTTGAAAGACAGATGGACCGGATTTCTCTGGCGGAAGAGGCTTATCTGGTTTCGAACGAAATCTTTCAGGAATTTCTGTTGGCGTAGTGATGGCGCGCCGTAATTCTCAGTGAAGCGGAGTTTAATTTATGAGTGAGCCCGTTGTGGATCTGCGAAGTGATACGGTAACGCGACCGACCCCCGCCATGCGCCGCGCCATGGCCGATGCCGAGGTGGGCGACGACGTGTATCGTGAGGACCCGACAGTCAACCGACTGGAGGCGCGCGCTGCGGAAATCTTCGAGCGTGAAGCTGGTTTGTTTGTCCCCTCCGGGACGATGGGGAACCAGGCTGCCATCAAGGTCCACACTCAGCCCGGCCAGGAAATCATCTGTGAAGATCGGGCTCATATCCTGAATTACGAAATGGCCATGTTGTCGGCCTTTTCCGGATGCCTGCCGCGCGCCATATACGCCGAAGATGGCATCCTTTCCTGGGACCTGATTGCGCCCCAAATTCGCGGGCGAAGCGATCACCGCGCGCGGACCGGCCTCATTTCGCTCGAGAACACTTCCAATCTTGCCGGCGGGTCGGTGTACCCACTGAAAGTCTGCGATGAGATTTGCGACCGCGGGCACAAGGCGCACCTCCCGTTGCATCTGGACGGAGCCCGAATTTTCAATGCCAGCGTGGCGACGGGCCATTCGGTGGTGGAGCTTACGCGGAAATTCGATTCCGTAATGTTTTGTCTCTCCAAAGGCCTGGGCGCGCCTGTCGGGTCCATCCTCGTGGGGAGCAAAGCCTTCATTGAAGATGCGCGCCTGGTGCGTAAAATGTTGGGTGGAGGCATGCGGCAGGCGGGAGTATTGGCCGCGGCGGGCCTGGTGGCCCTGGAAGAAACGCCCAAGCGCCTGCACGTCGATCATGCCAACGCCCAATTCCTGGCCGGCGCCTTGGCGGAAATTCCCGGATTCAAGATCGATCCCGCCAAGGTCGTCACCAATATTTTGTTCTTAAACGTCGCCGGGACTGGTCTCACATCCTCCGAAATCTCAAAGCGGTTGGCGGCGCAGGGTATTCTCGCCAACGGTGTGACTCCGGAAACCATGCGCATGGTCACGCATTACGACGTGGACCGCCCGGGATGCGAGCGGGCGATTCGAGTGCTTGGCGAAGTCCTGCAGGTCAACACCAAGACGGTGGTCGCCTGACGCGAACCCGCCGCTATTTCTGAAACAATAGACCGCCCCTCTGCAGTCCGCAGGGCTGGAAATCCGTCCACCCGTTCAAGGCACTCCCTATTTCTTTTTTTCGGTTTGTTGTCCCACCACCTTGCTGAGAGCATCGACGTAGTGTTGGCGGTAGGAAGGATCGTCCGGGTCGAGGTGAGTGGCAATGCGGTACTCCTTGAGCGCATCATCCAGTCGCCCCTGCTTCTCGAGGGCGTAGCCCAAGCCATTGTGAGCGTCGGAGTCGCTCGGGTCGTGGCGAATAGCTTCCAACATTTCAACCTCGGCCCGCTTCCACTCCTTCACCAGGAGAAAAGTGATGCCCAATTCGCGATGCAGGTCTGAATTTCCCGGGTCCATTTTCGCGGCATCACGAAGGTGTTGGACCGCTTCATCAATGTGCCCTCTGGCACGTAGTCGAACCGCGTCCTGAATAAGCTGGCGCAATTCGATTTTGGCCTGTGCCACTTCCAGGGGGGTCCCGGTAGGTTCGGCCGCAGTGGAGCTGGCTGACCCGGGCTGGATGTCCACCATGTCGCCGGCGTGGGGGGAAATAAAAAAGGTCATTTCGGGCTGGTCGGGACACTTGACGTGAAGATAATGGTCGGTAGGCTCAACTTCGTCCAGCACCAAAACGCCTAGGGGATCGGTTTTCCCGGCCGTGGTTGCGTCAAGGTCCACCTGGCATCCGTCGTAACCGGCGTGGACGGTCACTTGGACGATTTCACTTTCTTTGTTTTTGTCGCGGGTCAATCCATGGAGTGGGATTGAAAGCTGGGCTGCAGCCAGCGAGAATAAGAGGGCCAGGCCTGCAAGTGCGCTTTTTCGAACTGATTCCAGCATCTCAATCATTCATATTAGCACAGGCACCTCGGGCGGACGTGCAACCCGTGGGACAAGCGCTTACATCAGCAATACACAGAATTCACGGCCCGATATCTGCGCCACACGCCACGCGTCCGTCCGTGACCTTGGGATGTGCTATAGTTTTCTGTGGCGTTCGCCCGACTCGATTGGCGTTTTCTTTCGTGAATTGCGCTCAGAATCGGGTGAAAAGCTACAAGCTGGTTTCTCAATGAACGGCGTACGACGAGGTGCACTCTGAACTTTGAACTGTCCGAAGAACAACGCGGGATCAAAAAATCGGTACGGGAGTTTGCCGAAAGGGAAATCCGCCCGCACGTGATGCAATGGGATGAGGCACAGCATTTCCCCACTGAGCTTCTGCCCAAGCTCGCGCAAATGGGATTGATGGGCGTGACTTTTCCCGCGGCTTACGGAGGCGCCGCCCTGGGCTATGTGGAATACGCGACCATCCTGGAGGAAATTGGGCGCGTCGACCCCTCCGTCGCGCTCTTCATTTCCGCGCACAACACTTTGTGCTCAGGGCATATCAATCTGGCGGGCTCCGAGGAACAGAAAAAGAGATATCTTGTTCCCCTGGCAAAGGGGGAGAAACTGGGCTGCTGGAGCTTGACGGAGCCAGGTTCGGGGAGCGACGCCAGCGCGGCTCGCACCACGGCTCGCCTGGAGGGTAATTGCTGGGTTTTGAACGGCGTGAAATCGTTCGTCACCAACGGGCATTACGCTGACACTTGTGTGGTGATGGCGGTGACCGACAAGGCGTCTGCCAAGCATGGCATTTCCGCCTTCATCGTCGAGAAGGGGACGCCCGGATTTCGTCCCGGGAAGAAAGAAAACAAACTCGGGCTTCGCGCCAGCGACACGGCGGAAATGATTTTTGAAGATTGCCGGATTCCCAAAGCCAGTTGTCTGGGGAAACCGGGCGACGGGTTCATCGATTGCCTGAAGGTCCTCGACATGGGCCGCATCGGAATTGCGGCGATTTCCGTGGGCCTCGCGCAGGGCGCCTTCGAAGCCGCCACCACCCACGCCCTCGAGAGAAAACAATTCGGCAAAGCGATCGGGGCGTTCCAGGCCATCCAATGGAAATTGGTGGACATGGCAACCGAAATCGAAGCCGCACGCCTGTTGACGCTCCGCGCCGCAACTTTCGCGGATATGGGCGCCCGTCTGACCCGTGAGGCTTCAATGGCCAAATTATTCGCATCCGAATTGGCGGTGAGGGTGGCGAACGAGGCGGTCCAAATTCATGGGGGCTATGGATTCATTAAAGACTATCCGGTGGAGAAATTTTATCGCGACGTAAAGTTATTCACCATCGGCGAGGGAACAAGCGAGATTCAAAGAATGGTCATCGCCCGTGAGATCTTGGGACGATCCTGACCAGCTCCAGCGCCTCCAACTATCATGAATGATTCACTTCTAGCGTGGGTGGAGAGTATCTTTGCGGGCGACCGCCGCGCCATTGCCCGCGGCATCTCTGCGGTGGAAAGCGGAGAGCCGGCCGGACGGGAGTTGGTCAAGCGGCTTTTCCCCAGGACCGGCCAAGCTTACGTGATCGGAATCACCGGCTCTCCTGGCGCAGGAAAAAGCACTTTGGTGGAAAAGCTGGCGGGGGAGTATCGAGCGGGGGGAATCCAGGTGGGCATTTTGGCGGTCGACCCCACCAGCCCTTTTTCGGGCGGGGCGATCCTGGGGGACCGAATCCGCATGCAGAGCCTGTCCATGGATTCGGGAGTTTATATTCGCAGCATGGCCACTCGCGGAATGCTGGGCGGCCTCGCTCCTGCCGCTCACGATGCGGTCACTGTTCTGGACGCGGCAGGCTGCCAGGTGGTCCTGATTGAAACTGTCGGCGTCGGCCAGGATGAGGTGGAGATTGCCCGCCTCGCCGATGTAACCGTGCTCGTTCTCGTGCCGGGCATGGGCGACGATGTGCAGACATTTAAGGCAGGCGTGATGGAGATCGCCGACCTTTTCGTTATCAATAAATCCGACCGGCCCGGGGCAGAGCGAGTGGAGCAGGAAGTGACGGCCATGCTTTCCATCACTCCGCGCCTCAATGAATGGCAACCGCCCATATTGAAAACCGTGGCGACAACCGGCGAGGGCGTGCCGTTGGTTCGGACGAAGCTTGAGGATTTCAAGGCATTGGGTGGCCAATCTGCTCTTAAGCTCAGTCGGCAGCGTGAGCGGTGGCGCTTAAGGCTGATGGCGCTTCTCCGCCAAAATCTGTTCGAAAAGTTCCTTGCTGAACAGCTCTCCGACGGTGAAATTGAAGCCCGCATCGATGAGCTTGTGAATCACCGGGCCGACCCTTACACGGTAGTCGACGGATTGATTGAAGAATCCCGATTGATGCCGGGTAAAACATTGAAGGGCTCTTCATGAAAATACATCACCTCGGTATTGCGGTAAGCTCGCTGCAGGCTGCCGTCCCTGTTTTTGAAAGATTATTGGGGCACCCGCCGCACCCAGCGGAAATTGTACGAGATCAGAAAGTGCGGGTCTCCGTATTCGACGCAGGCGAAAGCCGCATCGAGCTTCTGGAAGCGACATCGCCGGATTCGCCCATCGCGCGCTTCATTGAAAAACGGGGCCCGGGACTCCATCACCTGACCTTGGAGGTTCCCGACCTGGTGAAAGCGCTCGCAGACCTTGAGGCAAGCGGCGTCAAGCTAATCGATCGCGAGCCCCGGAAAGGGGCAGGGAATGAGCGCATCGCATTTCTCCATCCTTCCAGCACAGCGGGCGTTCTGATCGAATTGGTGGAATCCAAATGAAGCTGGGAAATTTTGAACTCCAGTTGCTTTCCGATGGAACTTTTGCCCTGGACGGCGGACAGATGTTCGGCGTCGTGCCGAAGGTCTTGTGGGAAAAGAAGCTGCGCGCAGATGCCCGCAACCGCGTGCTGATGGGGCTTAACTGTTTGCTCGTGAAGGCTGGCAATAAAAATATTTTGATCGAGACGGGCATCGGCGAGAAATTTGATCCCAAACTTAACGACATTTATGATGTGAGTCACACCACCACCCTCCCCGGCGAGTTGGAAAGGTTGGGACTCACTCCCGATGACATCCACATGGTCATCAACACCCACTTGCACTTTGATCATTGCGGATGGAATACGAGGCGAGAAAACGGGAAGCTGGTCCCCACCTTTCCACGCGCCCGCTATTTCGTACAACGCGGAGAATGGGAACACGCCCTGCATCCCACCGAGCGCGACCGGGCCAGCTATGTGCCCGAATTTTTTCTGTCAGTGGAGAGGCAAACCGAATTCTTGGAAGGCGAGAGCGAGATCATTCCCGGCATCCGCGTAGAGGTCGTGCCGGGCCATAATCGGAATATGCAATGCGTTCGCATCGAGTCGGGAGGCCAGCTGGCCTACTTCATTTCCGACCTGGTACCGACCCAGGCGCACCTTGGTTTCCCCTGGATCATGAGCTTTGACCTTTATCCGCTCGAAACGCTGGCGAATAAGCGGCGCATCCTGCCTCAGTTGGCTGAGCTGGGATCGCTGGTCATTTTCCCGCATGACGCAACGGTCCCTTGGGCAAGACTCATCGAGAGTGATGGGAAAATTGTTGCGCAGCCGGTGGGCTGAACTCACGTGTTGGCCAAATCTCAATCAAGGAGTATCGACCCAGTGCCCGACGCAGAAATTGGAATTATCGGAGGAAGCGGTCTTTACAATATGCCGGAATTGTTCCGGGTGCGCGAGGTCCGCGTGTCGACGCCCTTCGGCAGGCCTTCGGATGCCTTCATCCTGGGAGTACTGGAGGGGCGCAAGGTGGCATTTTTGCCCCGTCATGGACGCGGGCACAAGTACATACCTTCGGAATTAAATTTCCGCGCCAACATCTACGGCTTCAAGAAACTGGGAGTGGAACGCATCATTTCCGCCAGTGCCGTGGGTTCGCTTCGCGAAGACTTGCGTCCCCTTGACATGGTGCTCCCCAAACAATTTTTTGACCGCACGGTCAAGCGCCCTTCAACTTTTTTCGGAGACGGTATTGTAGCCCACGTCGGTTTTGCCGAACCCATGTGCCCAACCGTGGTGGATTCCCTGGACAAATCGTGTGCGGCCGCGGGGGTTCGTCACCATCTGGGCGGAACCTATGTCTGCATCGAGGGGCCTGCGTTTTCGACCGTGGCCGAGTCCAACACTTACCGCGCGTGGGGCATGGACATCGTGGGCATGACCAACCTTCAGGAGGCCAAACTCGCCCGCGAGGCTGAAATCTGCTATGCCACTCTCGCTATGGTCACCGACTACGATTGTTGGCACCCCGGGCACGATGCGGTCACCGTTCAGCAAATCATCGAATACCTGACGCAGAATGTTGAGAACGCGCAAAAGATTATTCGCATGGCCGTCGGGAGCCTATCCAAGGAACGCGAGTGCAAGTGCGGTTCGGCGCTTGCGCACGCCATTATGACGGACCGGAAGAAGATTCCGGCGCGAGCCAAGAAGAAACTCGCTCTTCTGATTAAGAAGTACATTCGCTAGACAAAGTGGTGAGCGTGCAACAACCAAATTCAGGAAGACTTCTATGAAAGCATACGACCTGATTGAACTCGCAGGTCGAAACCTGCGAGAAGCTGTTTTGCGCAATTCCCTCACCACGCTCGGGATCAGTGTAGGGGTGGCATCACTTGTCGCCATGCTGTCCCTGGGAGTCGGTTTACAGGAGATGGCTAACAAGCGGCTGGCGAAGTCCGGCCTCTTTGACACCGTCGTAGTTACTTCCCGCCGCGATATGCGAAATTTTAATCGCGCCGCGGCGCGCGAAGGCCCTCCTCCAGCCGAAAGCCGCGCGCTCGACGAAAACGCGCGCCTTGAAATCGAAAAGCTCCCTGACGTTTTGGAAGCAACTCCCGACATCCGCTTTATCACAGAGTTTCGATATCAGGGGAAACCTCATCTCACCATGGTGACCGGCTTGGCGCAATCCGCCAAGGACCGGGACGCTTTCGATTCCATGCAAGGTGCGTTTTTCACATCGACGACGGCCAACGAAGCAATCCTGCAAAAGGAGTTTGCGGATGAGCTGCTGGGCGTGCGTGACTCGCCGGCCCAACCCAGTACATTGACACCTGCCCAGTTGCAATCGTTGATCGGAAAAGAACTCACGCTCCGCTATGCCGAGCGTACGAATACACCGGAATCGGCGGGCGAGATAGCAGCACCCCCGGCAAAAGGGGATACAAAAGGGCGCGCAGTAGGTGCGTCAAAAAGCGCGGAGAAAGGATCCAACGAGGCCAATCTGCCTTCGGAGGCACCCATTGCGGGCTACACCGTCGTTCCACGCGAAGCCACATTGCGCATCGTTGGCGTTACCGACCAGGACCCGGAGAGTCTCCGCGGGCAAGGGCGCGCGCGTGTTTTCATTCCATTACAGTTTGCCGAGCACCTGCACATCATGCTCCCAACTGATTTGCGGGAAGATACGCGCAGCCTGTCAACCACTCAAATTTACGCGACACTCAGCGTCCGTGTGAAAAATGCCAATCAAGTGCAGACCATTCAGGATTCCATCAAGAAGATGGGATTCAGCACATTTTCAATTCTGGACGCCACACGCAGCTTGCGACGGTTCTTCGCCGTTCTTGACGTGTTTCTGGGAATTTTCGGCAGCCTGGCTTTGGCCGTTTCTTCCATCGGAATTGTCAACACGCTGGTGATGGCCATTCTCGAACGGCGTCATGAAATTGGAATCATGAAGGCCATAGGAGCGAGCGACGGTGATGTGAAGAAGCTTTTTTTTGCAGAAGCCGGGGTTATGGGTATGTTGGGCGGGATGTTGGGAGTTCTATTGGGATGGGGCATCGGGAGGGCAATCAATTTCGGAACCGACGTCTACCTGCACTCCCAGGATCTGCCTTCTGAAAACATTTGGTCTGTGCCGTGGTGGCTGGTTCTCGGCGCAATCGGATTTTCCATCGCGGTCAGCATGCTTTCAGGCCTGTATCCCGCGGCCCGCGCCGCCAAGCTCGACCCCGTGAAAGCGCTCCGCTACGAATAGACTCCATCCATGTGCGACTCCAAACGGACATTTCAATGTCTTGCACTTCTCCTGAGCCTCCTCGTCCTGACCAGCCCGCCTGGCCGTGCTCAGGGCCGTGTAGAGTGCAATGCCTTAAGCAGCCGGATTCTGAATAGCCCCGTCCGTTATTGCGTGTTTCTTCCTGCTGGTTATGAGGCATTGCCCGGTCAAAAGGGAAACTCCACGCGGGTCCTGAAGCATTATCCAGTGCTCTACTATCTGCACGGGCTGGGTGACAACGAGCAATCACTCGTCAATTCGGGCGGCTTTCAATTGATTCAGGATTTGCGCGAACAACGCAAGATTGGCGATTTTCTGATTGTGACTCCCGAAGGCGGGCGAACTTTTTACATCAATTCACGCGATGGGCAAACCAGGTACAGCGATTTCTTTCTTAAAGAATTCATGCCATTCATAGAGCACCACTATCGAATCCGCGCTCGGCGCTCCGCGCGGGGGATTATGGGAATCTCCATGGGCGGATACGGCGCCCTTCGATTTGCTTTTGCATATCCCCAGTTGTTCGGTTCGGTCAGCGCTCAGAGCGCCGCCCTGATGCCCGAATCTCCAAAGGGTCTGGAGGCGGCGATGGACTCCGGCGTTCGTCAGGCGGGCTTGCTCGGCGACGTTTTTGGAAATCCGATCGATGCGTTCTTCTGGAAACAGAATAGTCCGTTTGTCCTGGCCAGAAACAACGCCGCCGGCATTATAAGACTCCGGATATATTTCGACTGCGGAACCGAAGACGAGTATGGCTTTGATCGCGGCGCCAGTGGGTTGCATGTGGAACTTAAAAAGGAAAAAATCAGGCATGAATTCCATCTTTATCCCGGCGGGCACAATCTGGTATTTTTCCTCCAACACCTGGGAGAATCCGTCGAGTTTCATTCGCACGCATTTGATGCCGCCCCCTAAACACACACTGGCGCGTTTGAAACTTCAATGTTACGCTCTTGGTCTTGCCCATCCATGCTTGACGAAATAAATTCGCGATTCGAGCCGGTAAACGAAATCTTGATTCTGTCAATTTGGATATAGGGGGAAAGCCGAAAAGTGTCACTACTCGTCGTAGGCTCAGTGGCTTTTGATTCCATCCGCACGCCCTCCGGCCACGCAGAGAACATCCTTGGCGGCTCCGCCACGCATTTTTCTGTGACCGCCAGTTATTTTTCCCCGGTGAACATGGTTGCCGTGGTCGGTGAAGACTTTGGCAAGGAACATCTGCGTGTTTTCCATGGCCGGGCGATTGATACCACCGGCCTCGAGCGGGCGCCCGGGCGGACATTTCGCTGGATTGGCGAATACATGGAAAACATCAATGAGGCGCGGACGCTGGACACTCAGCTCAACGTCTTCGAGCGCTTTTCTCCCAAGATCCCGCCCGCTTACCTCGAGAGTGAGTTTGTTTTCCTGGGAAATATCAATCCAACTTTGCAGCTCCACATCCGGGAGCAGCTTCCCACGGCGCGCCTGGTGGCTCTCGACACCATGAATTTCTGGATTAAGAGCACGCCCAAAGAACTAAGAAATGCACTGGGAGCAGTCCACCTGCTCATGGCAAATGAGAGTGAAGCCTTGATGCTTTCAGGATGCCGAAATATGCGGAAGGCCGCGGCGGCCATTCAAAAGATGGGCCCCCGGATGGTAGTCATCAAACGCGGCGAATACGGCGTGATTATGTTCATGAACGATTTGATGTTTTCTGTTCCTGCCTATCCTCTTGAAGAAGTTCACGACCCCACCGGCGCCGGGGACAGTTTTGCCGGCGGGTTCATGGGTTACCTGGCGCGCGGGGGCGACCTTTCCGAATCCCACCTTCGCCGCGCCATGGTCTACGGATCGGTAATGGCGAGCTTTGCCGTGGAGGACTTCGGCCTGAAACGTACCTTGAGCTTGACCCCAGAGGAAATCGAAACTCGATTCCTGGAATTCAAAAAGCTGACGCATTTTGATGTCTGAACGCGGCTCGGACGCGACCAAACTCGCAGCCCAACCCCCTAAACTTTCTCTGCGTACCAGTGGGGCCGCCCTTTGCGCAATCATACTAGTCGCGGTGGGTAGCCTCTATTATTTCTTTTCACGCGGGCTGACCAACCTCTACGGCGACGGCCTCGCTCACGTCGAAGGGGCACGCCGGCTGTTCGACTCCTTGACTCCCGGTTATCCGGAGATTGGCAGCGCTTGGCTGCCGCTCTATCACATCCTCGCTGCACCTCTTGCCCTCAATACATATCTTTGGAGGACAGGGCTCGCTGGCAGCCTGATTTCAGCCGCGGCCTTTGTGGTCACAGCATGGTTCTTGTTTCGACTGAGCTTCGAATTGAACTGCGGTCTTTTCGCCGCCATCCTCTCGCTCGTAATCTTTTGTCTCTGCCCCAGCATGGCGTACCTCGCCACCGTACCATTGACTGAAGCTCTCGCGTTGATGTGGGCAGTCCTGGTTGTGTTTGGCCTCTTCCGTTTTCAGCAGTCTGGCAAAACTGGCGCACTCATTGGGACCGCAGTCGCCGCCTTTTTTGGAACACTCACACGATATGACGGATGGTTTTTATTACCTTTTGCCGCCGCTTTCGTCTTCTGGGCTCGGAGTGGGGAATGGCGGCTACGTTTTCGCCACACCCTGGTTTTTTCCCTGATTGCAGGCTTTGGCCCCATTCTCTGGTTTCTTCACGGAGCATACCGTTACGGCAATGCGCTCGACTTTTACAATGGACCTCACTCCGCAAAAGCGTTCTATGCCCAACAGCTTGCCACAACCGCCTTTCGCTACCCGACCGATGGCAGCTACTTGATTTCCGCCCGCTATTACCTTGCTGACCTAATCTGGAATATGGGGGCTTGGCCTCTGGAATTCGCCCTCCTTGGGTTAATGATCTGGGCGTTGGATGCGCATGAGCGTGGCCGGCGCGCTTGCGTTCTCTTGTTCCTGGTCCCGTTCGTTTTCTACGTACAATCGATGGCTCATTCGGCTGTCCCGATTTATGTGCCGTCGCTATTTCCGTTTACTTATTACAATCTGCGCTATGGGATTGAAATGCTGCCCGCAGTTGCTATTTTCCCCTCGTTTCTCCTTCCGTCGCACGTTGCGCCCAGAGCTCGAGCGGTCCTACTGGCCATATTAGCGACAGCCATCCTTGGCCAGGATATCGAAATGGTTTCGCAAGGGGCAGAAAACCTCGCGGTTGTCCAGGAGGGCATTCAAAACAATCCGTGCCGATCCAAAAGGCAACAAACTCTGATCGAGTATCTCGGTAGCCATTACGATGGAAAAATTATTCTGGTGGCGGCAGGAAAATGGCCTTGTGTGATGCCGCGGGTTGGCATCCCTTTTCGCAACACCCTGTCTGAACCCAACGACGCGGCCTGGCATCAACTTCGCAATGGCCTCCCGAGTTGGGTAGGGTGGATTATTCGCGGCAACGACGACGAAGTGGACCAGGTGATGCGTGCCTATCCGTCGGCGTTTAACGATTTCGAGATTGTTGAGCGTGGGCAGTTTCCAGGCGAGGGAATTGTGGAAATTTACCGTCGCCGCACCCGTTAGATCCCCTTGACGGTCGCCGCCATTTTCGGCAAGACTGGGCTTGGCATTGAATCCACAAATTCGAAGCACCAACGATGGCAAAGAACTACGAAATCCCATTCACGAAATTTCACGGGTTGAGCAATGATTTCATTGTGGCCCGTGGCAAGGGACTTCCCAAATCGTTGCCGGATTTGGCGCGGTCCATTACCGACCGGCATAATGGCGTGGGAGCGGACGGCTTCATCACCGTCCTGCAACCACAGAGCAAAAACCACGACGCGCGAATTCGTTTCTTCAATGCGGATGGCAGCGAGCCGGAAATGTCAGGGAATGGCATCCGCTGCGCGGCGGCCTATATACTGGGCGCGAAGCCCTCTCGACATTCCGTGACCATCGAAACGATCGCCGGCGCAAAACACCTCCGCCTGATCAAGGCTGGGAGCGGCGCGTGGACATTCAAGGTTGGCATGGGCATGCCGATCCTGGAGCCCGAAGTAATCCCATTTCAAGCTGGTGGTTTCCCCGCACCCGTCGTGCGCTTTCCCCTTCAAACTCAGTGTGGGGTATTGCCGGTCACGGTGACCTCAATGGGCAATCCTCACTGCTCTACTTTTGTCCCTGACTTCGCGTCCGTCGACTGGATGAGCCTTGGTGCCGAGATTGAGCGGAACGATCGCTTCCCCAACCGAACCAACGTCGAATTCGTCAAAGTTATATCAAAACGTAAAATCGAAGTTCGCTACTGGGAACGCGGGGTAGGGAAAACGATGTCGTCGGGAACCGGGTCTTGCGGCGCGGTCGTTGCGTGCATTCTGAATGGATTGACAGAGCGAAAAGTCCGCGTTCACACCCTGGCAGGGGATCTTAAGGTTGAATGGCCCGAACAAGGGGAAGTTACACTAACCGGTCCGGTGGTCCGCGTTGCGCGAGGCAATTATTCTTATCATACCTGATCTCGTTCGCCCCAGTGGGCGATTGTAGGCGCGCGCGCAGCATTTGGCGCTTACGAATCAAACTCACCATCCCCGCGTATCGTTTTTCCTCGCGTAAGAGCTCAGCACTTGAATGTAATTAACCCGCTCAAAGGCCGAGGGATCATCGATAGAACGGCGTGCCATGCTTCCCTGCATTTGCCGGATAGATTCGTATTCGTGTTCCTCCATCCAGGCACTCACCTCGCCCAATATCTTTGAGATATGGTCGATGCCGTTTCTCAGCAATGCTGAGGTTGTCATGGCCGCGCGGGCGCCCGCCATCATGCACTTCAGCACGTCCTTGCCGGTGTGGACACCTCCAGTGACCGCCATGTCCGCGACAACATGCCCAAAGAGTATCGCCACCCAATTAAGGCGAGGCAGGAGCTCGGAGGATTGGCTCAACGACAGGCTTTGGACCACCTCGAGCTTTTCCAAATCGAAATCAGGCTGATAGAAGCGATTGAAAAGGACCAGGGCATTCGCTCCTGCCTGATCCAGCCTTAGCGCCATATTCGACATCGAACTGAACATCGGGCTGAGTTTGACGGCGAGTGGTACGCGCACCGTCGCCTTAAGCTCCGCCACCAAGTCGCAGTACATTTGCTCCACTTCCCGCCCAGTGATTTTGGCATCGGTCTCGAGGTAATACGTATTGAGCTCGATGGCATCAGCCCCGGCGTCTTCCATCATCTTCGCGTAGCGAATCCAGCCCCCCTTGGAAACTCCGTTCAAACTACCGATGACCGGAATGCCCACACTCTGTTTCACCCTGGCCAAATGTTCGACATAGCCTTCCGGACCCAGGTTGTAGGTTTGCATTTCAGGCAGAAAACTCAGGGACTCGGCGTAGCTTTCCGTGCCTTGATCCATGTAGCGGTTCAGTTCACGACTTTCGACGTCGATTTGCTCTTCGAAAAGGGAATGCATGACGATCGCCGCGGCGCCGGAGTCTTCCATCTGCCTGACATTGCCCAGGTCCTTCTGCAGGGGTGAAGAGGAAACTACCACGGGGTTTTTCAGTTTCAGTCCGAGATAGGTCGTGGTCAAATCGATCATTGTTTTCCCTCCTTCGACTGGAGCACGGCTTCCGCAAGTTTGCCGTCATGGACGGGCGCTGCCGCAAGGCGCTCATACATCTTCCACCGGCTATCAACGTCTTCTTGGGCCAAGTGCATTAGTTCTTCTGCCGTCTTTGGGTCGCTGTTCTTCAAAATGGTAAAACGCGTCTCGTTATACATGTACTTTTCAACAGGGACGCTGGGTGGCCGTGAATCCAACTGAAGCGGATGCTTGCCCTGTAGAATTAGGTCAGGATGGTAACGCAGGAGAGGCCAATACCCCGACTGCACAGCGACTTTCTGCTGCTCCATGCCGTACATCATGTCGTACCCGTGCGCAATGCAGTGGCTAAATGCCAGCACGATTGACGGCCCTTTGAAAGCTTCCGCTTCGTAAAGGGCTTTGACAGTTTGCGTGTCGCTCCCCCCCATGGCAACACGGGCCACATATACATTCCCGTAACTCATCGCCATTAAAGCCAGGTCTTTCTTGGGCGTCGTTTTGCCACCATAGGCAAAGCGGGCCACCGCACCGCGAGGCGTGGCCTTGGAACGCTGCCCGCCGGTATTGGAATAGACTTCAGTATCGAGAACGAGGATGTTCACGTCCAGACCAGAGGCAAGAACATGATCGAGACCTCCGTATCCAATGTCATATGCCCAACCATCCCCCCCGACGATCCAAACGCTTTTCATCACCAAAGCGTCGGCTAACGAGTGTAAGTCGCGCGCCTCACGCGTTCTCGTGCCCGCCAGTTTCTCTTTCAATTGCTTGACGCGCAAGCGTTGTTCCTGGATTTGGGTGTCGTGCACTTGTTCCGCTTCGAGCAGCGCGCGAACCAATTCATCACCAATACTGCCCGAGAGCCTCCGAAGCAGGATCCGCGCGTAGTCGGCTTGCTTGTCCAAAGCCAAGCGAATGCCCAAGCCAAATTCCGCATTATCTTCAAACAACGAATTCGACCACGCCGGTCCCTGGCCTGCCGAGTTGACAGTGTAAGGTGTCGTCGGAAGGTTGCCGCCATAAATCGATGAGCAGCCCGTCGCGTTGGCAATCACGGCGCGATCGCCAAATAATTGCGTGACCAGTTTAATGTATGGTGTTTCTCCGCAGCCCGCGCAGGCGCCCGAAAATTCGAACAAAGGCTGCAGAAGTTGGACGTCCTTTACCAGGCCCAAGTGCAAGCCATCCCGATTCGCTTCCGGCAGACTCAAGAAATATTCCCAGTTGGCAGCCTCCTGCTGACGAAGGGGCGCTTGGGGCACCATGTTGATCGCCTTGTGCTTGACTTCGGATTTGCTTTTGGCAGGGCAAACCTGGACGCACAGGCTGCACCCCGTGCAATCCTCCGGCGCCACCTGCAAGACGTAGCGCAAATGTTCGAATTCCTTCCATCGAGGCTTCGCGGATTTGAATCCGGGCGGCGCTCCGGTCGCAGCTTGTGGTTCGAATATTTTGGCGCGAATCACGGAGTGCGGGCATACCAAGACGCACTTGCCGCACTGGATGCACAAATCCTCATCCCACGCCGGAATCTCCAACGCGATGTCGCGCTTCTCCCACTGAGCTGTGGCGGTGGGGAATGTTCCATCCACGGGCAACGCGCTGACGGGCAGCAGATCTCCCTCTCCTGCAAGGATTCGAGCCGTAACCTTTTGAACAAAATCCGGAGCGGCGGATGGGACCGGCGGCCGGATCGATAGTTTGCTGGTGGCTTCTTGCAGATCTTTGACTTCGTGGAGGTTGGCCAATGCCTGATCGACAGCATCGAAGTTCTTCTGGACCACCGCATCGCCTCGTTTTCCATAAGTTTTCTTGATCGCCTTTTTAATTGCGCTTATGGCTTCTTCGCGCGGCAACACTCCGCTAAGTGCGAAAAAGCACGTCTGCATGATCGTATTGATGCGCCGCCCCATCCCAGTCGCTTGAGCCACGGAGTCCGCGTCGATCACAAACAGTCGCAGCTTCTTGTGCAAGATTTCTACCTGAACCGATGCCGGCAAGTGGTCCCAAACATTGTCGGGCCTGTACGGACTGTTCAAAAGAAAGGTAGCCCCCGGTTGAGCCACCTTTAGAATTTGCATGCGCTCGAGAAACGAAAATTGGTGGCAGGCGACAAAGCTGGCTTGGGTTATGAGATAGGTGGATCGAATGGGGCGTGGCCCAAAGCGCAGGTGCGACACCGTGACCGCACCCGCCTTCTTGGAGTCGTAGACAAAGTACCCTTGGGCGTAATTGTCAGTATCCTCACCGATGATCTTAATCGAATTCTTGTTCGCGCCTACCGTGCCGTCCGAGCCCAACCCAAAGAAGACAGCGCGCACCGTATCCGAAGCCTCCGTGGAAAATTCGGGCTCGTAGCTCAGGCTGGTATGGGTGACGTCATCGATGATCCCGATGGTGAAATGGTTCTTGGGCGCAGGTTTGAGCAATTCATCGAAGACGGCCTTCACCATCGCTGGGGTGAATTCTTTCGAGGATAGACCGTAACGCCCGCCGACGATCCGGGGCAGGGAACTGAATGGCGCTTTGGAGCCTGCCATCGTTTCGGCCATGGCCGTCACCACGTCCATGTAAAGCGGCTCACCCGTGGATCCGGGCTCCTTGGTGCGGTCGAGCACGGCCAGGGATTTGACAGTTTTCGGCAGTACGGCGAGAAAATGCTCGATTGAAAACGGCCGGTAGAGCCTGACTTTTAGAAGTCCAATTTTCTCCCCTTTGCGGGTGAGGAAGTTCACCGTCTCTTCTGCAGTTTCGGCGCCCGAACCCATCATCACGATCACGCGTTCGGCGTCCGGCGCACCCATATAATCAAACAGATGGTATTGGCGCCCGACTAAGCCGGCGAGCTTGTCCATTTGCTTCTGCACAATTGCGGGGCAAGCGATATAAAAGGGATTCGCGCTCTCGCGCGCCTGGAAGAAAACGTCGGGATTTTGGGCGCTCCCGCGGAGCACGGGCCGGTCTGGGGAGAGGGAGCGGGCACGGTGAGCGAGCACCAATTCTTCGCCCAGCATCGCCTGCAAATCCTCTTTGGTCAACTCCTCAACTTTTGCCACTTCATGCGAAGTCCGAAAGCCGTCGAAGAAATGGAGGAAGGGGATACGCGCTTCCAGGCTGGCCGCGGTTGCGACAAGAGCCATGTCCATGGCCTCTTGAACCGAGTTGGAAGCGAGCAACGCGAAGCCCGTCTGCCGGCAGGCCATCACGTCACTGTGATCTCCGAAAATTGAAAGCGCGTGCGTCGCCAAAGTGCGGGCGGCAATGTGAATGACGGTGGGCGTCAATTCGCCGGCGATCTTGTACATGTTGGGGATCATCAGCAACAGGCCTTGCGAGGCGGTGAATGTAGTTCCCAGCGCTCCCGCCTGCAATGCGCCGTGGAGGGCTCCAGCAGCTCCGCCTTCGCTTTGCATTTCAATGACAGCAGGCACGGCGCCCCAGATATTCTCTTTACCTTTGGCAGCCCATTCATCCGCCCATTCGCCCATCGGCGAAGCAGGAGTAATAGGGTAAATGGCGATGACCTCGCTGGTGTGGTAGGCCACGTACGCGGCGGCTTCGTTACCGTCGATGGTGACTTTCGGTCGGGTCGTAGGCATGAATCCTCCCAATGATTCTGCAAAAAGTTGGCAATGTGCGACCAGATGATAGCACTCTTCTGTCGCACACTCCTGAGCAAGGAGTAACTGCATTTTAGGAGGTAGTCCTGGCAAGATATGTGAGGCACGTCACAATTGAAATATTCAATTTTGATCACTTCCCGGAGGGTGAGGGATTAGATTTAAACTGGGGCTAAGCTTGACTTTAGTATTTCTCACGAGTAGTTTGTGGGAAATCACTTGACTCTCAAGGGGGCCTGGGTGCGGAAAAAAAGCAAGCGCAGCGCTCGAGTATTTCGGCGTACCAGTACGCGCATCCCCGTGGCGCTACTGTTGCGCGGCCAGCGCCGGAGCAATCGGCACAGGGCCTCAGTCCTGCAAACCTCGTTTCTCGGCATGAGAGTTCAAACACATCTCGCCTTGAGGCGTGGGCAATTGGTTCGCATAGTCCGCCTGACCGGGACATACCTCCCCGTGCCCGCGCGGGTGATTTGGGTGGGCACTGCAAAGTCGGACAAGCAGAGGCACGTTGGGTTGAAATTTACCGATCCCATGCACGCTCGCATCGCGCCGCACTGACTCTCAAAACCTACAATTCAACAAGCCATGGAATGCGCATTCTGACGGGGTGTTTCGCGGTTATAGGGCGAGCGGCTGAGCATGCGATCCGAGTAGAAGGCGCGAGAAGAGGTTAATACGCCCGCGCTCGATGCGGTTGTGGCGAACTGCGACAATGTAGGGTGTAAAAAGAAATGGCGTAGTCATCAAGGTCAAGACCGCTGCCTTGACGCGCACCGAAGGAGGAAAACTGCCGTTGGCTCCGGAGAATACGGCGGGGAAGTGGCGTAAGACCACGCCGTAAATATCGGCCGCGAGCGATAGCTGGTTGGAGTGGGGGCCAAATACTTGCGTGCGACCGCCGCGAATATCATCCAGAAACTCCTGCTTGGTGCGCCCCGGGCTGCTCGTGTAGGTACGCCCAATGCGGCGTAGAGTATGGGAGTCACTACCACCGATCATTCCGATTGGCCGATCCTTTGTAAAAACGTCTTTGTATTGCTCGAGAAGATTCACAATAAATAAATTGTGTTCGCGCGATTGCGACCCGTTGCGCACTTCGAACACGTCAAATAGGCACGCCATGCGTTCTATAAATTCGCGTACCCGCGCGCCATCGGCAAAATCGTGAAAGAAATGGTTGAGGCCAAACAGCAAATGGTTCTGCCGAAGGTAGGGGACCAACTCTTCGCCATTCGGGCGCAAACGCTGGATCTCTTTGTGCTGGGATTCATTGAGCCCGTAAACCGCCACGTGCACTTCGTGCCGGAATTCGGGGAAAGCGACCGTAACTTCCTCGCCCATGATAAAGTCGGGGAGGTCGCCGAGACGGTCCAGAAGTTCCAGGCAACCGCCGATCGAATCGTGGTCGGTAATGGTTACCAGGTCCATCCCGCGGCGTTTGGCGGTTCGATAGACATCGAGCGGGGTGGAGTAACAATCCCGGCAGCGAAGAAAGCGAAGGTGCTTCGCGTGCCCGGAATGACGGGTGTGGCAATGCAGGTCGGCCTTGAAGAGGCCGTCGGACGGTCCTTCGATCATGACATACTATATTAGGAATCGAATGCCGGGGAAGGCAAGGAAATTTTCGACAGTCGGACTTTTACTGCACAAATCCAGGGAGTCTCGATCAATTGATTTGCCTCTTTCTCGGCGATGCCCATACATCAGGGCCCGCATTCGATTGGTTTTGCACCTTGCCGCGATCTTGTCAATCGTAGCCGCCTCAAGAGTTTTTGCCGCCGGCCCCCCGGCGCAACCCATCAACTATGTGCTGAACCTGCGCAACACATCCTCTCACGAAGTGGCTGTCACGATGACCGTGCCGCAAGCGCTTCCCTCCACGGAGATCCAGTTTCCTGCCTGGAACGCACTTTACCAAATTCGCGACTTTGTCCGCGGGGTCGAACACCTTGCCGCCATGTGCGACGGACGCTCCGAGCGTATGAAACGGATGGATCTGAATACCTGGCAAACTGCGCCTGAACCTTGCGCCAAACTCGAAGTTCAATACCATGTTTTGATCGACGATGAAGGCATTTTCGCGAGCGTACTCAACCAGGACCATTGCTACACGAATCTTGCCATGCTGCTTTTTTATCTCCCCAAAGAGCGGGACCGTGAGGTTCAAGTCCAGTTCCTTCTTCCCGACGGCTGGCAGCTCCGGACTTTCCTCGATGACGGAGCGGTCCCAGGCACGTTTTCCGCCGCCAACTACGACGCGCTGGTGGACAGTCCAGTCGAAGCGGCTCCCGCGGCCAAGAGCGGCCGGGAAGGCCAGTTCCACGAATACTCTTACGAGCAAAAGGGAGCCACCTATCGCGTCGTCGTTTACGGCAGCCCTGCCGACTATGATCCGGAGAGCTTGCTCGACGGGCTTTCGAGAATCACCGCCACTGCGACAAGTTTAATGCGCGACGTTCCTTTTTCGCGCTATACGTTCATTTTTCATTTCCCGCGAGGGCCGGGGGGCGGCGGAATGGAACATCGAAACGGCACTGCCATCAGTGTTTCCGCCGAGGGACTTCGAAGCAATTTGATTGGCCTTGAGTCCGTTGCCGCGCATGAATTTTTTCACGCTTGGAACGTCAAGCGGATTCGCCCGCAAAACCTGGAACCGGTGGACTATGTCCATGGGAACGATACGGAGGACCTCTGGTTCTCCGAGGGCGTCACCAGCACTTATGGTGAGTTGACGCTGCTTCGATCCGGGCTCATCTCCCGTCAGGATTTTTATCAAAGGCTGGCCGATGAAATTCAAAGGCTGCAGGGGTATCCGGCGCGACTATCGCAAAGTCTCGAAGAATCGGGGCGGGAGGCGTGGCTCGAAAAATATCCGGACTATCGTCGGCCCGAGCGTAGCATTTCCTACTACAATAAGGGGGAATTGCTTGGCTTCCTCCTGGACCTCGCGATTCGTCACTCGACCGACAACCAACAAAGCCTCGACGACGTGATGCGCCGCTTGAATACGGATTTTGCCAAGCGAAACCGATTTTTCACTCAGGCAGACCTGCGGAATACAATTGCCCAACTCGCTCCTTCATTCGCTGGACTGGACCAGTTTTTCCAGGATTACCTCGCGGGAACCAAGGAACTCGATTTTGACACTTACCTGGGCTACGCCGGCCTCCAACTGCTTTCCGCGGAGGTGGAGCGAGGGGCTCTGGGGTTCAGCCCCACGGTCCGGCCGGACGGCGCTGTGGTGGTCCAGTCAATTGAATCCGGCAGCGAGATCAAACGCGCGGGGCTGAGAAAAGGAGACTTTGTTCTCCAAATGGATGGCCGCAAGCTGGGCGATCTTGAAAGGGAAGAATTCGCTCAGATTAAACCAGGCCAAAAATTTGAACTCACGGTTCGCCGGGATACCCAGGTGTTAAAGTTCAAAGCCACTGCCGGCACCCGGATGGATACGGAATACAGGATTATGGAAATTCCGAATGCTGCGCCGGAACAATTGAAGGTACGCAACGGGTGGCTGGAGGGAACTGAATCCTCTGCGTCCGGCAATTAAGTTCAATCAACTCACCTCATGATCCGAGCCATTATCGACACCGTCCTCACCTTTGCCTATATCTTGCTGGTCGGGCCGTGGTTTCTGATTTATGCGCTGCTGACCGGGAGGACCGACGCCCTTTATGAGTGCGGGCGTACGGGAGGGAAACTTTCATTGTGGCTCGCCGGAGTGAAGCTGGAGGTCATTGGTCGGGAAAAAATTCCCAAAGATCGCGCTGTGCTGTTTATGCCCAATCATCAGAGCCTCAGCGACGGTCCTGCTATCATTGCCGTTTTGCCGCCTGTACTCGCCATTGCCAAAAAGGAATTCTTCAAGATGCCCGTCTTGGGCCGGGCCATGGTATTGCGCGGTTTTGTGGCGCTGGACCGCAAGAATCGTGAACGCGCATTTCAGGCGGTGGAGGAAGCGGCAGTGTCCTTAAGAGCGGGGCACTCATTCGTGGCCTTTCCTGAGGGCACGCGCAGCGCGGACGGGCGGCTGCAGCCCTTTAAGAAAGGGGTATTCGTGATGGCCATCAAAGCGGAGGCACCGATTATCCCCATTTCGATTTCGGGAAGCCGTAAGATTATGCGCAAAGGAGATTGGTCGATCCACCCCGGCACCATCCGCATCACATTCCAGGACCCGGTCCCCACAGAAGGTTGCACCATGAACAACCGGGCCGAGATCATGGAGCGCGTCCGGCAAGCGATGCTCTCCGGCCTCACTCCTGAGGAGTGGCCACTTGAAAAAGCAACAGTGTGAGTGTTCAGCCAGCTTCCGCGCATTGGGCGAGAGAACGGGACCCAATCTCACTCGACGTTTTGCTGGTCGCGGAGCTTTCGGAACAGGGCGTACATTTCCGGAAGCTTGGGATAGATCGCACAACACTTGAGCCACTGGAAATGATCAAAGGCCGGGGCCCCGGAAACCGTCGTGTTGGGTTCGACGTCAGAGGGAATACCCGATTGCGGTGTGACGATAACGTTGTCGCCGATCGTGAGATGGCCGGCGGCGCCCACCTGTCCGGTGAGCACCACGTTCCGCCCGACCTTACACGTTCCCGCCAGACCCACCTGCGCGCAAAGCAAAGTATTCTCCCCGATGTCACACCCGTGGCCAACCTGGACGAGATTGTCGATCTTCACCCCGCGGCGCAGTCGCGTTTCCCCGATCGTGGCGCGATCGATGGTGGAATGGGCCTGCACCTCGACCCCATCCTCCACCACAATCCCTCCCGCCTGGACAATTTTGTAATACGAGCCATCTGACTTGCGCGCAAATCCAAAACCATCGCTGCCCACCACAGCGCCATTTTGCAGCGTCACGTCGTGGCCAACTTGCGCGTTCTCCCGAACCACTGCGTGGGAATGGGCGAAGAAGCGATCCCCGATTTTCGCTCCGCGATAGATCATCACAAAACTTTTTATGACACAGTCATCCCCCACCGCGACACCGTCCTCGATCACCACGTAGGGTCCGATGGACGCGTTGCGGCCTATCTTGACGTCCGGCGCTATGACGGCCGTCGGATGAATTCCCGCAGGCGGTCGCTGGGGCGGAGCGAATATCTCCAGGGCTTTGGCAAAGGTCAGGTAGGGATTGTCGGACCGCAGGAGCGGGCGAGACAGCGCCGGAATATCCGCACCGACAATAATGGCGGCGGCGCGCGTGGTTTGAAGTTTGGCCCGGTACTTGGGATTGGAAAGGAATGTGAGATCGCTGGGCGAGGCTTCGTCCATGCCCGCGACGGCGGAGATCTCAATGTCACTTGGCCCTTCAAGCCGACATCCCAGACGGGCCGCAAGGTCGCCCAGTTTCATAGTTTAATTCTCCCTTTGAGGATAAGATTTAAGAGGCTTCGGATTGTCCTGCCGTGGGGAAGAGGCCGATTTGTCCGGAAACGTCCGAAGGTTTGCTCCGCGCTTGGCGGGCCTGATGGTAAGGTCGGCGGGCGCCATTTGTGATTACGTCGAGCACCTGCATACCCACCAGCGCGCTCCGTGGAATGTAGATCTTGAGGTTGTTGGAATAGACGTCTGGCAATGTGACGTGATAGCCGAGAGGATCGTGCGATAAAAGATCCTGGGAGATCAGACCATCCAGGATTTCGGCGTCTTTGAATGTCATTCGAACCCACAGGCCATTCATCCGGGGGCGGCTCAGGAAGACCTTGCGCTCGGTGCGGTCGGGATGCCCATCAAAGTCGCGGACGAAATAGACGCCCTTGATCTGGTCGAGCGGGAGATTCAAGAGCCGGCCCTCCAGATCCAACAATTCCACGCCGAGCGGAGTAAGGAATGCTTCGGGGTCCAGATACCCCTTGATCAGCTCCTTATCCAACTTGCGGATAACCACCTTCTTGCGGGTTGAGGAGCGTGAGCCCTTCACAGTGAGCCACCTTCCATGGGAACAAGAATCCGCAAAATGCAACTTGGCCTTTGAACCTTGGTTGTGCTAGTATAGTTTCGAAAGTAGGCCTGTCAAGTATCTCGGCGCCAAGCCGGAGAGCCATTTTTGACGCGACTCGCTAATCTGCTGCAAAATAAAGACTTAACGATGATAGGGGAGAGGAGTCTGCGTACGTGTTGCCGGGGGCGGGCGGCGGATGAGCAATGGCACCTCAGCCTTTTGTAAGACGAAATAAGTTAAGTGTTACGCCCAAGAGTAATGCGAAATTTCTTAGAACGAAACTGACGAATCCCCATGAGGTCATCGGAAGCACAGCCCGAAAGCACGCTCCCGGCTCGAGGCATCAGGCCCACATCGGGCAGTGCTCAGGCCACCCAATCGGCAGTCGCGGAGCTGAATGAATTCCTCGATTACGCGCGAGTGGAAAAAGGCCTTGCCGCCAACAGTATTGAGGGTTACCGTCGCGACTTGGTGGAGTTTGCCGGCCATTTGAACCGCGCGCGTAAGCCTTTGGGAAAGGTGCACCGCGAAGATATTCGCGAATTTCTCGCTTCACTATACCGTCGCGGGTTGGGCGGACGGTCCGTCGCTCGGCACCTAGTGGCGTTGCGCAATTTCTTTCGATTTCTCTTGCAGGAAGGAAAGATCGACTCTGATCCCACGGCGGAAATCGACGCTCCCCAATTCGGCCACAGTCTTCCAAAATATCTCGCGGCCAGCGAAGTGGACACGTTGCTGCAACAGCCGGACGATTCTTTGCCCGCAGGCCTCCGCGACCGTGCCATGCTCGAATTGCTATATGCAACAGGAATGCGCGTTTCAGAGTTGGTCCATTTGCGCTGGGAGGATTTCCAGATCAACTTGGGGATTCTGCGATGCCAGGGAAAAGGCGGCAAGGAGAGACTGATCCCGATTGGCAAATCCGCGTTGCAGGTGGTCGAGACGTACGCGAGGGAGGGGCGCCCGAAACTGGCGAAAAAACCCGGCGTGCCGTATTTTTTCCTCAACCAGCGCGGCGGGCCCCTGTCCCGAGTCGGCTTCTGGAAAATCCTGGCGCATTACGGACGTAAGGCGGGAATCACCAAGCCACTCGCCCCGCACATGGTGCGCCATTCCTTCGCCACACACTTACTCGAACGCGGAGCCGATTTGCGGTCCATTCAATTGATGCTTGGACACAGCGATATCTCCACCACGCAGATCTATACGCACGTCTTGAAGGAGCGCTTGAAGCAGGTCTATCAAACCCATCATCCGAGAGCCTGAAGGAACGGCTCCGTGAGAGGGTGAACGTTAGGACCGGAGAAAAATGAGCGACTATAATTTCCTGATGGAAAGCCGGTTATCACCTGAGCAGTTCCAGGTTCTTAGCCATGTAAGCCGCACCGCCGTGCAGCAGGGCGTGAACCTTTACCTGGTGGGGGGCGCGGTCCGCGACCTCACTTACGGGCTGCAAGTGGTGCACGACCTCGATTTTGCCACCGAAGGAAATCCTCAGCGCCTGCTTCGGCATCTGGAAGAAACCATCAGGGAGACATCGCTTCCCGGGGCCCCCCAGGTTGATTCGGGCCAACGAATTCCTCTGAAAATAGAATCGCTCCATCTGAACAACAAGGAGAACTCAGCCGAGGTCCGGTTTACGAACGGCGTCCGGATGGAAATTGCGATGAGCCGCAGTGAAGTCTTCAGCAAGCCGGGGCGGCCTCCCGAAATATTTCCTGCGATGATCTTTGAGGACCTCAAGCGGCGCGATTTTTCTGTGAACGCGATGGCCGTTTCACTCCACCCGAACTCCCGCGGGCTGTTGCTCGACCCCACCAATGGAGCCGCAGATATCGAAAAGCATGAATTGCGCGTTATGCACGGACGCAGTTTCTCCGAAGATCCGTTGCGCATCTATCGCCTGCTTCGACTTGGCCTGCGCATGAGTTTTAAGCCGGAAGAGCGCACGCGCACCTATCTTGAGAATGCGCTCGAGAGAGGTTTGTGGGGGCACTTGGAACCGGAGCAGCAGGGCCGCGAGTTGCGAGCCATTCTGCAAGAGGAGAACCCCGGGCGCGTTTTCAAAATGCTGGCAGATCGCGGGCTGCTGGCCGGGCTCGACAAGAAACTCTCGCCGAAAAAGATTCCCGGGGAGCGTTTCGCCAAGATTCGCGCGGTTTGCCAGACAGTTCCCGGGGCAGACCCGTATTTGCTGAATTTTTACTGTCTGGGAGAAAAATTGCCCGCTGGCCAGAAAACTCGTTTGGCGAAGATAATTATCGGCCATTCCAAAACCATCCAAACTGCGCTCGGCATGGACAGGGCTGCGCGTAAGCTCGCGCAGGCTCTGGGCAGTTCCAAGAACGCGCAGCCCAGCCGTGTTTACAGGCTGCTTACCGGACAGCCGCAGAATTTGTTGTTGTTTATTTTGGTATATTTTCCCCAGACCAAAATTCAAAACCGGGTCAAAAGCTTTCTCCATAAATTCCCACTTGTTCGCGCGCGCTTGCCGCGAGCCGAGTTCCAGGCCATCGGCATGAAGCCGGGACCCAAGTTCGAGAAGATACTGGAGCAGGTTTTCTACGACCAGCTCGACGGAAAAATCAAAACTCACCAACAGATGATCAAAGAACTCCGGACACTCTCGGGCATCAAGGAACCACCTCCACCTGAACCGCCCAAGGCCCCCAAACCCGTAAAGCCTGCAAAGGGTGCGGCAGCCCCCGCGCCTACCGTAAAATCCGCGAAGGAAGTGGCGAAAGTGCCGGAACCTGCAGCGCCGCCAAAGCCGGTCAAAAAAGCGCGCCCAAGTAAGAAGAAATCAAAGCCTGCGAAGATTTCAAAGGGAAAGAAAGACAAAAAGAAGAAGTCGAAGCGGTAGGATTCTGAAGTCGGCCTTCACTCTTCCGGCCAGCCACATCCCTAACAACATCTTTCGAGCGGCGTGGTAGAATACCTTTCCATGCCTGCAAAGAACTTTGTTCACCTCCATCTTCATACCGACTACAGTTTGTTGGACGGGGCGTGTGATATCTCCAGACTCATGGACCGCGCCGCCGAGCTTAAGATGCCGGCGGTAGCCATCACCGACCACGGGAATTTGTTTGGCGCGATTCAGTTTTACCATGAGGCTTTGAAGCGCGGGCTGAAACCGATTATCGGATGCGAGACCTACGTGGCTCCCACCAGCCGTTTTGACCGCGCCACGGATTCAGATCGCCCCAATCACCTTGTTCTATTGTGTGAAAACGAGCGCGGGTACCGGAACCTGGTGAAGCTGGCTTCCTCGGCCTATACGGAGGGTTTCTACTACAAGCCGCGTATCGACAAAGCCCTTCTGGCACAGCATTCCGAGGGCCTGATCGGGCTTTCCGCGTGTTTGCAAGGCGAAGTTGCCGCAAACTTAACCCAGGACCGCTACGACGCGGCGCGCCAGGCGGCCTATGACTTGCGCGACATTTTCGGCAAAGGGAACTTTTACCTCGAGATCCAGGACCAGGGTTTTGCCGAGGAACAGAGAATCAATCCCAACCTTTACCGCCTGGCACGCGAAACGGGGATTCCGTTGGTGGCCACTAACGATTGCCACTACATTACGCGCTCGGACGCCCGCCCTCAAGAAGTGCTGATGTGCATCCAGACAGGGAAGACTCTGAGCGACACCAACCGGATGAAGTTTCCCACCGACCAGTTTTATTTCAAGACGTATGAGGAAATGCTGGCGGTATTCGGCGAGATTCCCGAAGCTCTGGACCGAACGCTGGAAATCGCCGAGCGCGCCAACCTGCACCTGGGCAAGAAAGAGCACGTTTTTCCACACTTTGAAGTTCCCGCGGGAGATACACCCGATAGTTTTTTTGAGAAAGTCGTCCGACAAGGATTTGCGGTGCGGCGCGAGCAACTGGAGCGCCTGCGCGCCGAGGGGCGATTGCGCAATCCCCTCGAGGCATACGAAGACCGATTGAACCGCGAAATCGAGCTTATCAAGCAGATGAAATTTGCCGGATATTTTTTGATTGTCTGGGATTTCATTCGCTTCTCGCACGAGCGGTGCATTCCCGTCGGCCCGGGACGCGGGTCCGCGGCGGGCAGCCTTGTTTCTTACTCCCTCCGCATTACAGATATCGATCCCCTGCAATACGGCCTGCTTTTCGAGCGCTTCCTGAATCCCGAGCGCATCAGTTTCCCCGACATTGACATCGATTTCTGCATGAGGCGCCGCTCGGAAGTAATCAATTACGTCACGGAAAAATACGGTAGGGAAAACGTAAGCCAGATCATTACTTTCGGTACGATGGGCGCTAAAGCGGTGATCCGCGATGCCGGCCGCGCCATGGACATGCCGTATGCCGAGGCCGACCGCATCGCCAAACTGATCCCCAACACTCTGAATATTTCCCTTGCCGACGCCATCAAACAGAACACTGAACTCCGGCAATTGAAGGAGCGTGACCCGCGCATCGCCGACCTCCTCGAAGTGGCCGGGCGTTTGGAAGGCCTGGCCCGCCACGCTTCCACGCACGCCGCGGGGGTGGTGATCTCTCCGACTCCGCTCCAAGAAATCGTGCCCCTTTACAAGGGCAGCAAAGACGAAATCACTACGCAGTATTCTATGGAAGACCTCGAGAAAATCGGGCTTCTCAAAATGGATTTCCTGGGCCTGACCACGCTCACCATCATTGATGATTGTTTGCGGCTACTGGAATCGACGCGCGGGGTAAAACTGGACATGGCGGCGCTGCCGCTCGACGATGCGGAAACTTACAACCTTCTGGGCAAGGGCCTCACCGCCGGGATATTCCAATTTGAAAGCCGCGGCATGACGGACATTCTTCGCCGGACCAAGCCCGACCGGCTGGGCGATCTTACTGCGTTGAACGCCCTATATCGCCCGGGCCCCATTCAGGGTGGGATGATCGATTATTTCATCGATCGCAAAATGGGGCGAAAGCAAGTCACCTATGATCTGCCCCAACTGAAAGAGGCGCTCGAAGAAACCTACGGCGTGATTGTCTACCAGGAACAAGTGATGCAGATCGCGGCGAGTGTGGCCGGATTCAGCCTGGGCGAAGCCGACGTCCTGCGCCGCGCTATGGGCAAAAAGAAACACGAAGAAATGGTGGCCATGCGGGAAAAATTCCTGGCAGGCGCAAAGAAAAATAATGTCCCTGTCAAAAAGGCCGAGAAGCTTTTCGAATTGGTGGAGCAATTCGCGGGGTACGGTTTCAATAAATCGCACTCCGCCGCCTACGCCGTAATCGCCTACCAGACCGCCTACTTGAAAACTCATTATCCGGTGGAATTTATGGCGGCACTGCTGACCGCACAAATCGGCGACCAGGATAAGCTCATTTTCTACTTGAGCGAGTGCCGAGAACTCGGCATCGGAATTCTCCCCCCCGATGTCAATTCCAGCGATCGCACGTTTACTCCATCGGAGAAAAGCATCCGATTCGGCCTGACCGCCATCAAGAACGTGGGGGACACTGCTATCCAATCGGTCATCGAAGCGCGCTCGAAGCTGGGGCGGTTTGACAGCCTGTTCCAGTTTTGTGAGAACGTCGACCTTCGCTTGCTGAACAAGCGCGTGATTGAAAGCCTGATCAAAGCCGGGGCATTCGATTCGGTGGGCGTGCGCCGGGCCCAGGCCATGGGTGTGCTGGATCGGGCCATGGAGCTGGGCGCGCGGCGGCAGCGGGAGGCGGCGAGCGGGCAGCACGGTTTGTTTAGCTCTGGCCCGGACCAGGAACCACCTCGCCCCCTGAATTTGCCGGATATTCCCGAATGGACGGAGTCCGAGCGGTTGGCAGGTGAAAAAGAAGTCCTCGGATTTTTCGTCACCGGACACCCAATGGAAAAATACCTTCCGCGATTGGCCAACATCACCCGGCACGATACTTCCTCTATCGAGGAGATGGAGCACGAGTCCCCCGTGACCCTGGCGGGCATATTGACCAACTTGCGCATCCGTCCAAGCAAGAAGGGTGACCTCTGGGCGAGTGGCATGCTCGAGGACATGCGCGGATCAGTCGAGTTGCTGGTTTTTCCACAAGCCCTGCAGCAAATGCAGAGTGTCCTGAAGCCGGATTCAGCACTCCTCATCAAGGGACGTGTCCGTCATGAGGAAAACGCACGGACGAAAATCGTAGTGAGCGAAGCGAAGCCGCTGGAAGGGGCTGTCAACGGGGCGAAACCGGAACTTCTGATTCGAGTCGATTTGGAAAAAGCGCCGGAAACCCTGACGGCACAGCTTGAGCAACTATTCTCCAAATTCCCTGGCGACAATCCAGTTGTGTTCGAATTGACGCGGCCCGGCAATTTCTCCACACGCCTGCGGGCACGTCAGCCCCACGCGGTGAAGGCTGAGGGTGAACTCCTGGCCCGCTTGCGAAGCCTTTGCGGGGAGGGCGCCGTGGAGGTCCAGAAGCAGGCGTAAGGACGTTTAGCGCGGTGGCGGCCGAATTCCCTGTGATTTATTCTTGGTGCTTTCAACCCTAGGCTGTAAACTGTGGGCTTCCGACCAAATCCAATGACCCCATCCGGTGGAAAAAGCAGCTTGGCGCAGGAGATCGAGCGGCAGATTGTCGAACTTAAGAAAGAACGAGACTCTGTCGCGACGCGCGAAGAAATTGACCGGCTGCGACACCAGTTGGAGGGAATCACCCATCACGCCTCCGACTCGGGGAAGGATGCCTGGGGGCGCGTGCTTTTGGCAAGACACCCCCAACGCCCCCACACCCTGGATTACATTCAGAGGCTTTTTACCGACTTCAGCGAAATGCACGGCGACCGGCGTTTTGCCGACGACCCCGCCATGGTCTGCGGCTTTGCCTCTTTCGAAGGCAGTCCAGTAATGGTGATTGGACATCAGAAGGGGCGCGACACGAAACAGAAATTATATCGGAATTTCGGGATGACCAAGCCCGAGGGCTACCGCAAAGCACTACGCCTGATGCAACTCGCGGCAAAATTCGGCGTGCCCATCATTTCGCTGGTCGACACCCCCGGGGCCTATCCGGGAATCGGGGCCGAGGAACGCGGGCAGGCGGAAGCGATTGCCTATAATCTGAAAGAAATTCCCAAGCTCCACGTTCCCATAGTGGTCGTTATCCACGGCGAAGGCGGCAGCGGGGGAGCCCTGGCTATTGCAGTAGGCGATCAGGTGCTGATGTTGGAAAACGCGGTCTATTCGGTGATCGCTCCGGAAAGCTGTTCCTCTATTTTATGGCGCGATTGGGACCATAAGCAGGAGGCAGCGCGTCTTCTGAAAATGACCGCCGAAGACCTCCATGGCTTCGGGCTGGTTGACCAGGTGGTGCCGGAGCCTCGCGGAGGGGCGCACTCTGATCTCGATCAGACGGCGGAACTCCTGCGGCCCTGCATTCGGGAGACCCTGAGCCAGTTGAGGGCGATGTCCACCGAGGAACTCCTCGCGCGCCGCCACAAGCGTTTGCGCAAGCTGGCTACTTTCGTCAGCGAGACTGTTTGACGCGCCCGGTTCGACGGAAACTTTCGTTGGCATCTTGACGGCAACCCCGCATGAGCAATCCGCTATATCGCGACTATGAAAAGCTCGTCGAAATCACCATCATGGGGAAGAAGTTCCAGGTCCCCGAGAAAAATATTTGCCTGCGCGCTTTTCAATTTGTCAGCCCAGACACGATTCCTTACGGCCGTTTCTGCTGGAATCAGGAGTGCCAGTTGTGCCGCGTAACGTACACCATGGACGGCCAGAACGACGTCGCACCGCGCCCCATCCTGGCCTGCAAAGTCCTGGTGGCCAATGGTATGCAAATCGTCGAACTCTCCGACGAACTGAAGTGGGGGTTGATGGCTGTCTTGAAGCCTCCCGAGCCGCGGCCTCCTTACGAGTGATCAGTCTCGACATTACTCGATAGGATTACAATCATTATGTCGCGCCGCCACGACAGCTTGATTCCGCTTTCCCACCAGCACCAGCATGCGCTGGCCCTGGCCGTAATTATCAAGAGGAGGTTTGGAAGCGAGAATCGAGATGAGGCGTGGCGGGAAGAGATGCGGGAGAAAATCCGTAAGCTCTTCTCGACCGAGCTCATCGGGCACTTTGAAGTTGAAGAAGGCGTCCTTTTCCCGGAAATGGAGAGCTATCTGGGAAAGTTGGAATTGGTGACGGACCTGCGGCGTGAACACCAGGCGCTGCGGGACTTGGTCCAACTCTTGAACGCGGCCCCCCGCGTGGCCATGGGAACTCTCGATCAGTTTTCAACCTCCATTGACAGCCATGTTCACAAAGAAGAACGGCAGCTCTTCATGGAGTTTGAAAAACGAATGCCTGCCGATGAAGCCAAACGAGTGGGGCTGGAAATCGATGCTCGCCTGCTGAAGGTTTGCCCCAGACTCTGAAATTCAATCGCTCAATAATCGTAAGAGAAAACAGGCCACGCCAGCGGCGTCAAGCAAGCGCGTTAATGACCGCCGTCGTAAACTCCGCTGTCGAAGCTTTGCCCCCAACGTCGGCAGTTAGGTTTCGGCCTTCCTGATACACGTGGTGAATAGCCTTTTCAGTGCGGTCAGCCGCCGCCGATTGCCCGATGTAGTGAAGCAATTGAACGCTCGAAAGCATCATGGCCGTCGGGTTGGCTACGCCCTTGCCGGCAATGTCCGGCGCGCTTCCGTGGACCGCTTCAAAAACAGCCACTCCGTCCCCCAGATTCGCGCCGGGAACCAACCCGAGCCCACCCACCAAGCCCGCGCACAGGTCAGAGACAATATCGCCGTAGAGGTTTTCCATCAGAAGCATATCAAACTGCTGAGGGCGGAGGACCAATTGCATGCAGCAATTGTCGACAATGATCTCGCGGTATTCAATTTCGGGAAAGTTTTTGGCCACTTTCCGAATGCAATCCAGAAAAAGGCCATCGGACAACTTCATAATGTTCGCTTTGTGAACCGCGGCTATCTTTTTTCGACCGGCTTTGCGGGCATACTCGAAGGCAAAGCGGGCGATGCGCGTGGAAGCAGTTTCGGTGATGATCTTTAAACTTTCCACCACGCCCGGAACCACATAGTGTTCAATCCCCGCGTAGAGGTCTTCAGTGTTCTCACGCACGATCACCAAATCGACATTTTCGAACGGTGTCCGGATGCCCGGCAGTCTTTTCACGGGGCGTAAATTGGCGTAGAGATTCAAAGCTTTCCTCAGCGCCACATTGATGCTGCGATGGCCGACGCCCACCGGGGTGGTGATGGGTCCTTTCAGCCCCACACGGTTCCTGGTGATCGATCGGACTACCGGGTCGGCGTCCGAGTCCTCCTGGCGAAGCCCGACGAGTGGCTTGGCCTCAACTTCTTCCCACGTAATCTGCGCGCCCGCGGCTTCAAGCAGGCGCACTGTTGAGCGCGCGACTTCGGGTCCGATCCCGTCTCCGGGAATTAGCGTGACTGGTACTGGCATGATCTCAAGTCCTTTGTGGGTGGCCCGTGACAGGCGAGTCCAGGCGCTTCGCGATATTTGAGGTGATTCAACTTCTAAAGCAATCTAAGGCGATGGCAGAGTACCACTATTGCGGAAAAGTTGGTCCGCAATATCGGCAGGGACAGAGGCCTTCACTTCAACACGAGACTCATTGGTCTGAATGTCCATCCCCTGAAAAAGTGCCGCAGAAGCGGCAGAGGAAGACGCGCCGGTCGCCGGACGCACACTGCGCACAAATACCAACATTTTGGCCAAGTCCGAAGCGCTCTTGTCATCGTTGCACAAAACGGACATGTGCATTGAAAACCCGCTCGCCCAGTCGAAGCGGTAGAGGACGACTTGAACCGCCGAAAGAAAAGCTTTGGGATCGATGGGACTTTGGGCGCCCCCGGTAAGCCAGGGCACAGCCTGATTGGCCGCGGCCGACCCTCGGGCAATCCCCCATTGGGGCGCTGTCTCTTCGAGCTCGGCCTCCCCATTGGTAAAACTGGCGACGGAATTCAACGGGGGCCGCGCCCCAGCGCGCACGTCGAGAAGCGCTTTCAGGTCATCCAGCCGGCCGAACGCCGCCGAAGAGCTATCGAAGAAAACGAAAAAGAGGTCGGCGCGATTCTCGGTTAAATTGAAAGGAAACAGCTCGTAGCCCCCGTATTGCTGAGTAGTTATTTTTTGTTGGGCCGCAAAATCGTGCATGCGGTCAGGATCGAGGGTCCCCTCCGCCAGCCCGAAGAAAGCAGAATTCTGAGGGTCGCCACGCCAGCCCAGCGTCACTTCGTCCACGTTTTTTTCCGGATCGGTTCCCGCCGCGCGGAGAAAATCTTCGAAGCTCCGGAGTTGCTGGGAGAAAATCCATTGCCGGATTCGCGGGTAGTCTGGCAATGCACGAAGTTGCTTGAGGTCGGAATAAACAATTTGAAGCGTGTCTGTGGGAAAACTGGAGAGCGCATCCCGAGCCGCGCCTTGTCCGCGTAAGAGGGCGGGGAACCCGAGGACCACAGATACGACGATTGACGCCGTAGTACACGAGCGTGGCCAATGAAACTGCGCAAATCCCCCTGAACGCATACTTGTCCAGTATACCTCAAGCAGCGGTTTCCCGAGACGTAACGGAGCCACGCGTGCTGTAAGATGCAACGCACATGCCGCCGGCTCAGGCCGGCATCGTCAGAACCGCTCGGAACTCTGCCTTTCCACTGAGCATTCTTGCGTAGGCTTCTTCCACGCGCTCGAGAGGAAACTTCTCGATCATCGGCCGGACGCCGCTGGCCACGGCAAAATTCAGTGTGTCCTCGGAGTCGGTGGGCGTACCCGACGCCCATCCCTGAACACTCTTGTTGCCTTGGATGAGCTGGATCGGCGTCACCTCGATTGCCTCGGGGCTTGCCCCCAACACCACCATTTTCCCGTTGACCGCAAGCCCGTCGATCAACGCAGACATCGCCTTGCCGCTGGGCGCAGTGGCCAGGATAACTCGAGCTCCACCCATTCTTGTCAGGGCTTCGGCGGGGTTCACCGTTTTGCTGTCAATATAATGATGCGCGCCGAGCTTTTTGGCGAGAGCCGCGTTGTTCTGCCCGCGACCCACCGCAGCCACTCTGAACCCAAACTTGTTCGCGAATTGAATTCCCAGATGGCCCAACCCGCCGACGCCCAGTACGGCGACAAGATCTCCGGGCCCCGCCCCACTGTGACGAAGTGAATTGAATGTGGTGATGCCTGCGCACATGAGTGGCCCGGCTTCCTCAGCGGAAATCCCCTCCGGCATCAGTGCCAGGGCATCGACAGACGCGATCAGGTGCTCATGATAGCCGTCGTCATAGCTGATGCCCGATATGAGCAGGTTCACGCATGAAATGAAGTCGCCCCGGCGGCAGGGCAGGCAATGGCCGCATTGCCCTCCAAACCATCCCACTCCCACCCTCTGGCCCGCATGCCAACCGATAACATTCGGCCCCAGCGCATCGATGACTCCCGCGACCTCGTGCCCCGGCACCCGAGGGTACTTGATGCCCGGCCATTGGCCCTCCTTGGTCAACATATCGCTGTGGCAAATACCACAAGCTGAGACTTTGATCCGCACCTGGCGCGGGCCGGGTTGCGGAATGTCGCGCTCAACCAAATCAAATGGCGCCCCGGCCTTGGTGACTTGGGCTACTTTCATTTTGGCCATGAAAAATCTCCTCTAACTCATAGAAAAGTTTTGGATAACTCTTTATTGATGCGACGATGTTGAATTTCGATTCACAACCTCTTGTGCCACCCCGCAATGCCGCCTTTTGATGACCGCCTTTTGATGACCCTTGAAATCGATTCCGAACCATGGTATTCTTGTTGTGTTGAGGCGTGGCAATGGGCCGCGCCGACCGCATTTAACGAGGTGATTATGCCACTTGAATTGACGTCCAAGGCCGTATCCAAGGTAAAGGAGATTCTGGACCAGCAAGAACCGAAGCCGCTCGGGCTTCGCGTTTCGGTGGTTGGTGGCGGGTGCTCGGGTTTCTCGTACCAAATGAATTTCGAAAACCAGACCAACGGCATCGATAAGACATACGACTTTGAGGGCCTGAAGGTTTTCGTGGATCAGGCATCGCTGATGTACCTAAACGGTACAAAAATCGATTACCTTGAGACTCTTGAGGGCGCCGGATTCAAGTTTGAAAATCCGAACGTGAAGTCCACCTGCGGCTGCGGAAGCTCGTTCAGCGTTTAAGTTTGTGTTTTAGTTTTGCATCCATCCCCGGCGTGTCGCCCCTTGCGCCCCGGGGATTCTTGTTTTTGGGCTAGTTCATTCCACTTGTGCAGACATATAGATTCCTAAAAGTCTAAACTCCAAATCCCTGATAAAATGCAGGCTCACTTGGTTTGCTACGGGGAGGCAGGAGCGAGGCATGGCGAGGTCAGGGCGGGCAAGGTGGTTTGACGCCTTGGTGTGAAAGAAAATGAAATTACTCATTCGTTGGGCTATCAGCAGTTTTTCACTTTTTGCCGCGGCGTGGTTGGTGCCCGGCATCAGGGTGGAAGGGGATGCCTGGAAAATTTACGCCATCATGGCGATCATACTGGGCCTGGTCAACGCCATCGTGCGTCCCGTCCTGAAAGTATTGTCTTGTCCCCTCATTATTCTCACCCTGGGCTTGTTTGTTTTTGTGATTAACGCAGTAGCCTTGTGGCTGGCCTCGGGGATCGCGGTGAAATGGTTTCACGTGGGATTCTACGTGGACGGTTTTGCACCCGCTTTCCTGGGCTCGCTGGTGGTCAGCATCGTGTCGGTTATTCTGAATCTGGTAGTCAAGGAAGAATCTCGAAAGGATTAGAATGGATTGTTCGGAGAGCGGTCCCGCCAGATGTGCGGCCCGATCTCGACCGTGGCAAACACATTCGAAGCGAGGGAGGAAACAAATTGCACCACGCAGCGGGGTTTTTTAGACTGGTTGAGGATTCCAAAAAGCGCGTGAAAGAAACCAACGTGCAGGAAGTGAAGAAGAAGTTGGACGCGGGCGAAAAATTTCTGCTTGTCGATTGCCGCGAGGAGAGCGAGTGGGCTCGCGGCCATTTGCCGAGGGCCATTCACCTGGGCAAAGGAGTGATCGAGCGCGATATTGAGAAAACCGCTCCAGACACCAAAGCGCCGATTATCATCTACTGCGGGGGCGGCTTCCGCTCCGCCTTGGCCGCTGACAATCTTCAAAAAATGGGCTACACCAACGTCATTTCCATGGACGGTGGTTGGCGGGGCTGGACCGAGGCGGGATACCCCACGGTGAAAGATTAATTTCCCTTCGACGGCCATCCGGTGACACCAATTTCACCTTCCTGGGATAATCGGTACAGCACCAAGCCCACGTCCACCGAGCCGAGCGAAATCCTGGTGGAGTTCGCCGACATACTTCCGCGCTCGGGCCGGGCGCTTGACTTGGCTTGTGGGGGAGGACGAAATACCGTATTCCTCGCGCAGCGAAACTTGCAGGCGGTCGGAATCGATCGCAGCCGCGAGGCGCTTGCTCAGGGCGGGGAATTGGCCCGTCAAAAGAAAGTCCATGTGGAATGGATTCAGGCTGACTTGGAAACATTCGCTCTCCCTCCTGCCGCCTACGATGTGATTGCTTGTACTTTCTATCGTGACCCCAAATTGTATTCGGCCATCCGGGAATCGCTTTGTCCTGGTGGCCTGCTGTTTTACGAAACTTTTTCACTGGAACAACTGCGATTCAAAACAGGCCCCAGGAATCCCGCGCACCTGCTGCAACCTTCCGAATTGCTTCACGCCTTTGGCGATTGGGATGTGCTTTTCTACCACGAAACCTGGATCGATCGCGGCGTCGCCGCCCTGGTAGCTCGAAAACCTGCGGCGTGAGATTGCGACTCGGATATAATTAAACTGGCGACCATGCGAATATGAAAATCGCCTTGGCACAAATCAACACCACAGTCGGCGACTTTGAGGGAAACGTCGACCGGATTGTGAAGTTCGCCCAATGCGCGGTGGAGCGCGGAGCCAAGCTCGTGGTGTATCACGAACTCGCACTGTGCGGATATCCTCCCCGCGACCTGGTTGAGAAACCGGAATTCATCCAGAGGTCGGAGTCCGAGCTCGAGCGCCTGGCGGGCCTCTTGCCCGACATTCCCGCCGTGGTAGGTTACGTCCGCAGGTCGCACGTCCAGCAGGGAAAAGCAGTGGCTGACGCGGCCGCTCTATTACATGGAAAAAAGGTGGCGCTCGATTATTCCAAAATCCTTCTGGCGTTTTACGACGTCTTCGACGAATCACGATATTTTGAGCCGGGGAATTCCACCGGGATTTATCAGCTACACGGCCAGAAGCTGAGCGTGACGATCTGCGAGGATATTTGGAACGACAAGAATTTCTGGAAGAAGCAACTTTACACGCGCGACCCCGCCGAGGAATCCGTCGCGGCGGGCGCTCGCATCCTGATCAACATTGCATCATCCCCCTTTAACGCGGACAAAATTCAATTTCGTCACGACATGCTCCAGACCCTCGCTCAGCATCACCACCTTCCCGTGGTGTACGTCAACCAGGTAGGCGGCAACGATCAACTTGTTTTTGACGGCTCCAGTATGGCCTTCAATGCCCGGGGCGAGTTGTGCGCGCGGGCCAAATCATTCGAGGAAGACCTGGTGATATTCGACACCGAGTCGGGCCAAGGCGACCTCCACAAGGCGCCCACCAGCGAAATCGAAGCGGTTTACCAGGCGCTGGTGCTGGGCACGCACGACTATGTGTCGAAATGCGGGTTTGCCAAGGTCATCGTGGGGCTGAGCGGAGGCATCGATTCCTCGCTGGTCGCCACTCTTGCCGCGGACGCGCTGGGCCCCGAGAATGTGTTGGGGGTCAGCATGCCCGGACCTTATTCTTCGCCCGGCAGCATTCGCGATGCCGAGGCGCTGGCCCGCAATCTCAAGATTGATTTCCGCGTGATTCCCATGACCGCGATTTTTGAGAATTACCTCACCACGCTCGACCCGGCGTTCGAAGGCCAGCCGCGCGACGTGACCGAGGAAAACATTCAGGCGCGGGTGCGGGGCAATATCCTGATGGCTCTTTCCAACAAATTGAGCGCGCTGGTTCTGAGCACGGGCAACAAGTCCGAACTCGCTGTGGGCTATTGCACGCTTTATGGGGATATGGCCGGCGGGCTGGCCGCCATCGCCGACGTGCCCAAGACCATGGTGTACGATTTGGCACGGTACGCCAATCGTTCGGGAGAGCGGATTCCGCTGGCGAGTCTCGAGAAGCCGCCCTCAGCCGAATTGCGGCCCAACCAGACCGATCAAGATACGCTCCCGCCCTACGAAGTGCTCGACATCATCCTGAAAGGCTTTATTGAAGAGAATCTGAGCGCTCAGGAAATCGTTCAAAAATACCACGTGGACCCGGAACTGGTCCGGCAAACTATTCGTCGTGTCAATAGTGCCGAATATAAACGCCAGCAAGCCGCGCCCGCTCTCAAGGTGACCGCGAAGGCTTTCGGAATCGGGCGCCGTTATCCCATCGCCCAAAAATTTTTTCCTTAGATTGACGGGCAGTCCCGTCACGGGTGCGATGGAGCCCGAGTCTGCCATATAATCTCTCCGACATGCCCACCCCTCCCGCTAACGATATGAATCGCTTCTTCACCAACCTCGGGAATTGGATCAATCAGGCAGTCCAATGGACCAGGTCCTTTTGGCAGCGCGTAAGCGAGGGAATTGAGGTACAGGATCTTTGGGAACAGTTTATTTCGGAAGCGCGCGCCAGTTATTCCCTGTATTCGCGTGAGGTCGATTGGGATTCACTCAGGCGGGAAAAAGATACAACGCGCGCCTGGAAGGTGGGCCGGGCGTTTTTTTGGGCAATGCTGATGAAACTCTCGCCCGCGCGCCGGGTGTTTCTACTGCTTGCCCTTTTGTTTTGCTTCCTGGCATTCATCAATTTCCGTTTCAACATTGGGAAAGAGATCAAATTGGAATGGGGAGGCCAATTTTTCTTCCTGCTGGCCGCAGCGTCTCTGATACTTCTCCTGGCCCTCGAACTCTCGGACCGCGTCACCATGAAACGCGACCTGGAAATCGCGCGCCAGATCCAGCGCCATCTTGTGCCTTCGGAGCCCCCGAAAATCGCTGGTTTCGATATTGCGTTTGCCACGCGGCCTGCCAACACGGTGGCGGGCGATTATTTTGACGCGTTTCTGCGCGACCCCAATCCCGCTACGCCGGACTCCCACCCCATGATCGTCGCGGTGGCGGATGTGGCCGGCAAAGGCGTTCCTGCCGCCCTGGTGATGGCCACGTTTCAAGCCAGCCTCCGCACCCTGACCATCGAGCCCACGCCCTTGCCGAACCTGATCACCGGGCTCAATCGTTACGCGTGTGAGCATGGCGTGGGCGGGCAGCGCTTTATCACAGCTTTTCTCGCGGAAATTGATACCAAGACTCGCGCCCTCACATTCATTAACGCCGGGCATAACTTGCCCGTCCTGCGACGGGTCACAGGCGAAATTGAGCGGCTTGAGGCCGGAGGTCTTCCCTTCGGAATAAAGGTCGATGCTACTTACCAGTCAGGCAGCGTAAAACTGTCTCCGGGCGATCTGTTGGTGATTTTTACGGACGGCGTGGTGGAAGCCGTGAATGAAACAGGCGAAGAGTTCGATGACCGGCGCGTGCTCGAGTTGTTTAAGGACCCGCCGCCGGGCAGTGCGTCGGAACACTTGAGGTACTTGATGCGGGCGGTGGATGGTTTCGTAGGAGCCACCCGCCAGCATGACGACATCACTTGCCTCGTTTTGCAGGTCTCCTGAGCATTTTCCCATGTTGGTATCGTGGGTATGCCCCCGCTCCTTGAATAAATCCGCCAATTGCTCGCTATGCTACAATTTTTGTTTCGGACTGCCTCTCAATATGAGGCGGTCCCAGGACTCTGGCAAGTTGGCTAAACCTGGAAAAACCGTCAAGCGTTTCGCCTCCCTTTTGATTGGCCTTTGTCTTTTGTGCGGCCACCCGGCCAACGCTTCTGTCAAATTGCCGCACTGTGCCATTCGGAATATTGTTCTGACCAATGGATTGCGGGTCGTGATGTTGGAAGACCACACTGCGCCGGTGGCCGGCGTTCAAGTCTGGTATCACGTAGGCTCCAAGAATGAACTCCCTGGCAAGACGGGATTCGCCCACCTTTTCGAACACCTGATGTTCGACGGCACCACGAACCTGGGCGCGGAGCAATTCTCCGATTACATCGTTCGCTCGGGCGGCATTGACAACGCCTACACCACGGAGGACTCCACGGTTTTCTGGGAGACTGTGCCGAGCAACAATCTCCCTGTGGCTTTATGGCTCGAAGCCGACCGGATGAGGAATCTGCAAATCAACGAGCAGGTCTTCAAAACGGAAAGGGAAGTGGTGAAGGAGGAGCGCCGCCTGCGCTTCGACAACCAGCCTTATGGCTCGGTGGTTGAGACCCTCTACCGCTCGGCCTTCCAGGTGCACCCTTACCAGCACCAGACCATTGGCAGCATGGAAGACCTGGAGCGCGCGAGGGTGGCCGACATCCAGGAGTTCTACGATAGGTACTATGTTCCTTCCAATGCCACCCTGGTGATGGTGGGCGATTTTGATACTCAGGATGCAGAACGGCTCGCCAAAAAGTATTTCGGCGGCCTGCCCTCCGGCGGCTCTCAGGAGGACCGAAAAATTCCCCAAGAGCCGCCCCAGACAGCGCCCCGCATACTGAGGCTCGTCCAAAAAGTCGCGCTTCCGGCGGTTGTGGAAGGCTATCACATGCCCGCCGATGGCACGCCGGACGCCTACCCCGTTCGCCTGGCAGCGAAAATTCTTTCGGAGGGCGATAGCTCGCGGATCTACCACCGCCTCGTGTATGAAAAACAAATCGCGCTGGACGCGCAGAGCGCCGGCAATTTCACGGAAGACCCCAATCTCTTTTTTGTTCTCGCCATATTAAACGCCGGGCATGCTCCAGCTGAGGGTGAGAAAGAAATGGAGGCGGAAATTGAGCGGCTCAAAAATGAATTGGTCCCGGCGCAGGAGCTCGATAAGGCGAAAAACCAGATCCTGCGGGACTTTATTATAAGCCGCGAAACCGTAAAGACGCGGGGCGAAGAATTGGGTTACGACTCGGTAGTCCTAAAAGACGTTGAGCTAGTCAACACGGAACTGGCGCGTTTCCTCGTGGTGACTCCCGAGGATATTCAACGCGTGGCTCTGAAGTATTTTGTGCGCGAAAATGTCACCATTGTGGAAGTACTGCCGGAGGCGAATCAGCAATCGAAACCGGGAAAATAAGAGAAGGGAATTAGGGAGCGAAAGGCGAAGCATGGGCTCTAAAACCAGGTGCGTGGCAAGACTATTGTGGATTGGACTGAGTTGGGGCGTAGCCGTCTTGTCGGCCGCGGACTTGCCCCCCACTGTTCCCCCTCCCAAGCCATTTCAATCTGCAATGCCGGTGGTCCGCGTGCTGCCCAATGGGTTGAAACTTGCCGTGATCGAGCGCCACGAACTCCCCATCATCGGGGTACGACTCGTGGTGCAATCAGGCGCGGAAGCCGACCCGGCAAGTTTGCCCGGCACCGCACAGATGGTCGCTTCGCTTCTCAATCAAGGCACCACGAAACGCTCCGCCCAGGAGATTGCCCGGACCATCGATCAAATAGGCGGGACGGTCGAGACGGGAGCCGACTGGGACAACTCTTTCGTGGCCGTAAGCGTCCTCACCGACCGCACTGAACTTGCCTTTGAGATGGTCTCGGACATGGTGATACACCCGAGCTTCGCGCCCGCTGAAATCGAGCGCCAACGCAAGCAGGCCCTCTCAGCATTGTCGGTGGCGCACGATGACCCCGCCTACATTGCGGACGCGGCGTTTGACCGCCTCACCTTTGACGGCACGGCCTATGGACATCCACCCGATGGAACTGAGGAAGCGGTTCGCCGTTTGACTTCCAGCAACATCCGTGAATTTTACGCTCGAAACTACCGGCCGGATAATTCCATTCTCGCTCTGGTGGGCGACATTCGCGCGGATGAAGCTTATCAACTGGCCGCCCGGTTCTTTGCGGAGTGGAAGCAAGATGACCCGCCGCCAACCCGCCAGCCATCGACCATTGACTCGTCAAGGACTGGAACGGCACATCATTCCAAGGGGCGGCGGATTGTGGTGATCGACAAACCCGACTCAGTGCAGACGGAAATCCGCGTCGGCAATCGGGGAATTCCACGAGGCAGCTCGGACTATCTGGCTCTGACGGTTGCCAATCAAATTCTGGGTGGCCCCGCCACCAATCGGCTCTACAAGGCTTTGCGCACGGAGCACGGGCTTACCTATAGCGCTTCCAGCGAGCTCGATTGCTACCAGACCAACGGCAGTTGGGAAGGCAAGACCTCCACTCGCTCTGCAGAAACGATCAAGAGCTTGCGCTTGGTGCTCGACCAGATGAACCGCCTGCGTGACCACGCGATAAGCCAGGGGGAGCTCCAGACCGCCCAGAGCTACCTGACCGGACACATGGCCCTTGAGGTGGAATCGCCAGATAACATTGTCACGCAGACCCTAAATTTGATGGTCTATAATTTGCCCCTCGACTATTGGAATCTCTTTCCCCGGGAACTCCGAACCCTGCAGACCGAAGAGGTTCTGAACGCCACGCGCCGGTACATGGATCCGGAGCGCAACGTCATCGTCCTGGTAGGGAACGCATCGGCCTTCAGCAGGGAACTGAAGAAACTGGGCGAGGTGCGAGTGATCCCAATCGAGAGGCTGGACCTCGGGTCCCCTGACCTCGAACGGCCTGTCGCTGTGAATCCCTGAGCCCGCGGGTTTACGGTCATGAAAAGGTCTCTGCTGGTCATCGCGCTGTTAACGCTGCTGGTGGCTCCGGCAGAAGCCATCATCCTTTCGCAATTCCCCCTTGATCCCTGGCAGCTCGCCGCTTTCCTGGAATGCCTCGCGCTGACCTTCGGGGCGCTTGTCGCGCTCACGGATTCGCACCTGATTAAACATCTCCGGCAACTTGCCGTCGAATCGCAGTGGAAGGCGGCAAGCGTTCCATTTCTTCTTTTGATTCCATACCTGATCCAGGCGCTCGGAACCGGAACTTTCACATGGCTGGGAGCAGGGAAGTTGACGGCGTACATCGCCGTACCCACTTTCTTGTTGCTTCCCGACCGCCTTCACCGAGCCCACCGCGCGGGCTGGCGGGATATTGCCGCAATGCTGGCAATCGGCTTGCCCGTGGGCGCTGACTGGCTCGGGGGCATTTGGATGTGGCCCGAGGATGTCTATTTTTTCCGGCCGCTCTTCTCGGTGTGCATTACGGCTTACGGTTTCTTGGTAATTCGCGGCCTTGAAGACGTCGGCTTTCGGCTCCTGTTTCGCAAGGGAGATGTCCTCGACGGCCTCGCCAACTTCGCCGCGTTTGCGATACTGGGGATTCCCCTCGCGTACTGGCTCGGCTTCATTACCTTTCACACAATGTCAGTTTCTTGGATCGCTGCCGCGTTCGAATTCATCGGCATTTACCTGACCATCGCCATCCCGGAAGAATTGTTTTTCCGGGGCGTCCTGCAGAATATCCTGGTCAAGACCTTACCCTCCGCTTCGAGCGGCACGTACAGTCTGGTGATCGCGTCCGTCATATTTGGCGCATCGCACCTGCAGCACCCGCCCGTCCCAAATTGGCGGTATGGAATTCTTGCCACGCTCGCCGGCCTCTTCTATGGGAACGCCTATCGATCCAAACGCCACCTAGCCGCCGCAGCGCTGACCCACGCCCTGGTCGATACAGTGTGGCGCCTTTGGCTATGATACCTACCAGGCGGCCAAGCCATCGGCTGGCTGAAGAAGTGGCGCCAAGAACCTAAACGGCTCGCTGCACCACTATTTTGCTGGAAGTTCTCCCAAGGCATCGGTACAATCCCAACTTCCCGCCAGGGAGCACCCTTGAGGCGACCCTCCGGGATAGACTGACCATAGCAAAAGGAGCTCACGAATGAATCGCCGTTTCGTCACTCTCACACTTTGCCTTATCGCTTTCAGTCTGGCTGGGGCGGGCTTCGCCAGGGATAAAAGTGGCAAGCCGGGCCCCCTGACAGGAACATGGAACTGCACTTCGCACGGTGGCTCGCGAGGTGACCTGGAATTCACTTTAACCCTCGAGCAAGATAAGGATACTGTCACCGGGAACGTTACCTCACCGATCGGCTCCGCCGAACTCACCAATGCGACCTACAAGGACAAGGCCCTCGAGATTCACATTGACAGTGGCCAAAGCGAATACGTGATAACCGGAAAACTAAAGGACGGCAAGCTGTCTGGTGAATGGGCCCACGGCGACGAAAAGGGTGCCTGGGAAGGCAAGAAAGAGGCCCCGGCAAAGAAGTAGACCCTTCTTAAAGCCCCGCCAATTGCGGCCCATCTTTAAGTTAACATAATATGACTTATCAGACGTAACGGATAAGTGCAAGACTGGCTAAGGGGCGGCCTGCGAAAAGAGGCTCCTCCTTCCGCCCCTCGGCTTCCCTCCCTGGCGCGCCTGAGTCAGGCCCCCGCCTTTGAACTTGGCAACGGGGTGTGGACGATAGCCGACCTGCCGCCTTGTTTGATCGAATAGCTTTCGTCGAGTGAAGTGTGGATTTAGGAGTTCAAGCAAAACATTAGGTCGCCGATGAGACACCCATCTGGTTGGTCGGGCGGAAAATACAGGCTCGGTGAAAGGGAATTTGCTTCAATGAAATATGGGGGCACGCGGTCCGCCGGGGAGTCGCCAGCCAATGTCGCCTCTCGGTCCTTCCTGCCAACGGGAATTCGCTGTGGACGATCCCGTCAGTAAGAAGCCGTGCCCAGCGGACAAGCAAGTCACACCTGCCGGCAAACTTTGATGCCAGCCCATCAGGCGTTCACTGCGGCGATTCTCTTCATCAAATCTTCCTGCTCGTTCCGGCTTTCGGCGCCGATGGTGAACGCGCTGAGCACGCCAAGCGAGAGAGCGTACTTCAGGGCCTCGTCCTGCCGTGTGCGCATATCGCCCTGGCCCAGGATTTTCATCCCCACCACCGCCTTGCCGGCGGCGCGCATTTCTTTGAGCACCGAGACCACCGTGGCGGGGTCGGCGTCCATGTGCGACTCAATGGGGTTGATGCGTGCCAGGTCCACCTGCACCCAGGGTGACTTGGCCGCGGCACGCAGCGCTTCAATCGAATGGCAGGAACAGCCGTGAGCGCGGATAATTCCCTTCCCGCGCGCCTCTTCTAAAACATCCATCACAGGACGATAGCGCGTGGTCCAGTCAGCCTCGGTGAGGCAGTGCATCAGGAAAATGTCAATGTAGTCGGTGTTCAGTTCCTTGCGATAGCGCTCGATGTCGGCGCGCATAGTGTCGGCGTCGCGTGCCCAGGACTTGGTCAGCACCGTGACTTTGTCCCGGGGAATCCGCTTCAGCGCCTCGGCAGCGTGCGGGTGGCTGCCGTAGGCATCGGCCAAATCGAAAAAGCGAAGGCCGTTGTCGTACCCATTCCACAGGAGGTCCGCCAGCCCTTGGATCCCCAGCGCCGTCTGATGGGAATGATGCCCTGTGCCCACCGTCCCCGTGCCCATGGCCAGGCGGCTGGTTTTGATGCCCGTACTGCCCAGCTCCACGATGTCTGTGGCGCTGAAGCGAGTGGCCGCGGCCACAGGTTCCGCAACGGCAGTGCGTGCCAGTGCGTGCGAACCTAACCAAGCTGCGCCTAACCCCATTGCCGACTTGTGAAGGAATTCTCTTCTTCTCATGAAGTCACCTCGGGCCAAGAAGGTTTTCGATCCGGCTCGCTCTTCACGGATGCCCCGCATCCCAGCCGATGCCGCCTAACGTAGCACGATGAAAACGGAAGTGCAAGGCGGAGCGTAGACATAGAAAAAATAGCGGCAACTTCCCTTTCCGCCTTCCGTTTTCCAGTTTCAATTTTCGATTTTCCAATTGCCGCGGAGTTTCAAACCACTGAAGACTGGAGCGTGATCTTATGGCGGGAAATTCATGCGACGCATCAGGTCTTGGAAGCGCGGGTCGGAGCGCAGCGGGTCCAGCTCCGGTGAGGCCTTCAGGGTAACCATCCAATCGTCCCGCTCCTCGTATGCCTTTTCGAGTTCTGCCAGGGCCTCGCCATTTTGGTGCATTCCCAAATAGAGCAGCGCAAAGTAGAATCGGGGCACGCCGCCATTCGCGGCCCGCCTTCGAAATTCCGCGAGCACGGTGAGCGCCTCCTCTCGCCTGCCCGCCATGCCATGGGTATATCCAAGGTAAGTCAGAAACGGCCCGCTCTCTTTGTCGGTTGCCAAGGCCGCCTGGATTTCTCTGATTGCTTCGTCATGCCTTCCTGTCTCCTCGTAGGCAACGCCCAGGCTAAAGCGGGCGAGAGTGAAATTCGGATCCAATTTTAGCACTTTTTGGAACTGCCTGATTGCTGGCTCGTACTGCCTTTTCAAACCGTAGGACCATCCCAATCTTGTACTCACAGCCAGCGACCGCGGATCAAGTTCCTGCGCTCTTTTGTATTCGGCAATCGACTCATCAGGGCGCTTCATCCGCATCAGGAACTCCCCGTAGGCATCGTGCGCCGCCACCGAGTTTGGGTTGAGTTCAAGCGCCCGCCGATACCCTTTTTCGGCCCCGGCCCAATCCCAACCGAAATGGAACTTCAGGCCCGCCAACGCAGCGTGCGCTTCAGCCAGAGTATCGTCAAGTTCCAAGGCCCGGCTCGCAGCTTCCCTGCCTTTGGCATAAACCTCCACGCGTTGCGCTCCAGTGATCCCGTAACTGGCCCAGACGCAGTTGTCCGCGAACGCCGCATAGGCCGGAGCGTAAGTGGGATCCGCTTTCATGGCCTGCATGAAATGCTCATTCGCTTTCATCCACCCTACGGGCGTCAATTGGTTGGCGCAATACCGGCCCTTGAGGTACGCCTCATACGCCTCCGGATTAACTGCCCGTACGTGCGCGATGCGAGTTTGTTCCCGCGGTGCGAGACTGATCCTGATCTCACTCGCGATCGCCTGCGCCACTTCTTCCTGCAACACCAGGATGTCGCGAAGGTCTCGATCGTAACTCTCCGCCCACAGGTGGCGGTCGGCCCGCGCGTCAAGCAACTGTGCGGTAACGCGCACCCGACTTCCGGAGCGCTGCACCGTGCCTTCCACCACTGTGTCCACGTTCAGCTCCCGGGCGATTTGCGGCAGCGGCTTTCTGGCGCCCTTGTACTGCATCACCGAGGTCCGTGAGATCACACGCAAGCCCGCAAACTTGCCCAAACAGGTGATCAGGGCATCGGTCAGGCCGTCGGCAAAGTATTCCTGCTCGGGGTCGCTGGAAAGATTCTCCAAAGGCAGGACGGCAATGGATTCGAACTGCCGCGCCTGCACCGGAGCGGCCCTGCGGCCACGCGGGCCCGCCACGGAAGGACGCGCTATGCGTTCGACCTTGCCAATGAAGCGGTAGCCGTAGCGTGGCAGAGTTTCAATGTAGCGCGGGGTCCCGGCCTCTTCTCCCAGCGCTTCTCGCAGTTTCTTAATGGAAGTGTTGAGGCTGTGTTCAAAGTCAACGAACGTGTCTGAGGACCAGAGCCTCTGGCGGATCTCCTTCCGGGTCACCATCTTGCCCGGGTGTTCCAACAAGAGAGCTAGGAGTTGAAAGGGTTGCGGCTGCAACCTGATCTTTGCCCCCTGGTTGCGCAGCTCACACGAGTGCAGGTCAACTTCGAAGGTATCAAAATGGAGAAGAGGGCTAGAGTTGACGGCCCCAGCCATAACGACATCCTCGTGAAGACCCACTTTATCAGGCCATTACATTCTGCCTGTGACCGCCATCACACGTATATGTGACGGGCAATTGGCTGGATATGCTGATTATCTATTGCTCACCTTTTGATTATCTGTTGTGCATTGAAGTCCCCGTTGGTGCCTAGCATAGTACAGCAATGAAGGGGAGATCCACAATCGTTTGGATTATCACTGGTGCTGCGGCGTTACTGGGCATACTGACCACATTAGTTTATTCACAGAGCAGGAATTTACAAGATAATCTCTCATCCAAGTGTAACCCGCATGTACAAGCGAGCAAGCCCCGACTGGCTCAGAACTACGGCGGGCTCCCTTTCAACTTTGGAATCAACAAGGGGCAAACCCACCCGCAAGTCAAATTCCTCTCGCGGGGACGCTGTTACACAACGCTTCTGGCCGGCGACGAAGAGGTGCTTTCGTTGATCAAGCCTTCCGCCGCTGGTCGTCATCTACCGGACAACCGAGAGTTGCCGATGGCGAATAGGCTTTTGTGGCCAGCAACGATCAACGGGCCACCGACATCGGAAAGACTCCATCCTTCCTTAATCCGCAACTCAAAATCAGAAGTCAACCCCAACCCAAACACCTCCCCAAACTCAAATCCCGAGCAGATTTCCTCTGATGTCGTGCGGATCAAGCGAAGCTTAGGTCAGCGTCCGTCAGCTGACGGACTGACCGTGGGCTCGTTCCCCGTGACCACGAACCCACAGTCAATCAAAGGACGGATTGACAGTACCTGCTAGACCGCCGCGAAGCAAATCTACGAGCCTCGCGGCCTGAAAATGAAAAAAGGAGAAATGACATGAAACGAATTCTCATTTACTTAGGACTTGCTGTACTTCTAGGGGCAATGCTGTTGCCAACCATTTCCTTCAGTGGCAATCCCAACCCACGTATTTTGCCGCCCCACACCTCGGCTTTCGGGATGACTTAAGGGGAGTGGAGTGCGAGGTGGTGGCAATGGGCAATCTCCATGCCCGCGGACCACAATCCTCTCACCGATTCCGAAGACTGCAGCGCGGGCCAGCTCGGACCGGTGTGGTTCCTCGGCGGCCCATTCTTTCCAGCTCCGGGGATAGACTTTCGAAACTGCAAGGTTCCGCCGGGAAAAGCCTTGTTCTTCCCTATTATCAACACAGAATGCTCGAACCTGGAGCCATTCCCCTGGTTCGGAGCCACCGCGGAGGATCGACTCGCGTGCGCCAAAATTAACGCTGATCCCATGACAGACCTGTTCGCCGAGGTCGATGGAGTGCCCTTAGGGGATTTATCAGGGTATCGCACCGTGTCTCCGAATTACTTTTTCACCGCCCCTCCCAACAACGTCCTGGGTGTTGACGCTGGCTCGGGCGAATCCGTTGGAGACGGATACTATTTGATGTTGGCGCCCCTCTCCGCCGGCAAGCACACGATTCACTTCTCGGCATCGTCCAATGGCTGGGGGTTAGATGTCACTTATTTCATCACTGTGGGGAAGTAAAAGTCTCGTTTTGGAGCGAGCAAAGCTTGTGATCGGATCAAGAGCCGCGGAGTTCGAAAATCCCGAACTCCGCGCTACCCGGCTTTGGGAGCGTTTTCGGGAAGATAGCTCGCCGGTGAATTCTTGCCGGCAGGAAATGTTCAAATAAATGTCAATCGTAAGGAGAAAAATCATCATGAGCAAATCGAATCTTAGTTGGAGAAGTTTTTTGGGAAGCGCGCTGGTGCTGGGCGGTCTTGTCCTGGTTCTGGCGATGCTGACAACTTCGCCTACCGGCACCTGGGCCGGTGAGCAGAAAGGTTTCAATCAGGGTAAAGACACCCAAGTAATCGACCGAGATTCCGTTGCTTACGGAAGGACGTACAGTGAGTTGTCGGCGGCATGGTGGCAATGGGCGTTCTCCATTCCAGTGGCAAGCCACCCGCTCTTCGACAATGGGGACTGCAGTGTAGGCCAGGCGGGTTCAGTCTGGTTCTTGGGGGGGAAGTTTGTCCCAGTGGGAGGCCCCCCAGCCAGTGGTGCGTCGGCGAACCGCTCCTGCTTGGTACCTGCTGACAAAGCACTCTACTTCCCCATCCTCAACGGAGAGGATTCGGCTCCGGAAGAAATTGCTGGGGCGGGCTGTGGCAACCTGTCGCCCCTCATCCAGGGCACAATCGCTGAACTGCGCCAGTGCGCAGCCCCCGGATTCGATGGAGCGATCGACCTTTCCGCCACCATTGATGGCCACTCGATCCAAAATCTCCAGACAAATTTCCGCGTGCAGTCGAGCGTCTTCGGCTTCAAACTACCCGATGACAACCTGCTCAAAGCCACGGGAGTCAACATTCCGGCAGGAACCTATTATCCCTCCGCAGGCGATGGATTCTATGTGATGCTCGCCCCGCTGTCGCCAGGGCACCACGTGCTCTACACTCACGGAGCTCTTTCTAACGGGTTCTATGAGGACATTACGTACCACCTCTATGTGACCAAATGAAGCGTTCAGGACGGCAGGCGGGCCACGCCCGCCTGCCGTCGCAATTCGTGGCGGGGATCGTAGGGGCGCTTATCGAACCGCCCCTACCTTTCGTAGGGCCGAACGGTGTTCGGGCTGGGGGGCCACCGGATGTGAAGAGGCCGGACGCAGTCCGGCCCTACGAAGCGAATTCGCAGTCGTGCCAACCCGCGCTCCATCCGGCTCACCGTTCGCGTGAGTCCTGCATCCAAGTCGATGCCACTGGTGGGGACGAGGGGTGGAAGGAACGATGAGGGGCTGGGTGCTAGGGGCTGGAAGCCGCAAGAGAAAAAATAGCAACAACTTCCCTTCCAGAAACCCGCTTGAAAGCAAGACTGGATTTTTGTAGAATTTCATTTTGAGTTTCCGCAATAAGGGCGATGGCTGGGATCATTGCCTGGGCAACGAACGCGAGCACGATACCGCAAGTTTAAGGGCTGCACTAAACACTACACAATGGCAACGGCAACTTTAGACGTTCAAACAAGCACGCCGAGCAAGTGGATTATATCCGGCCGCGCCGACCTGCTTTGGTTCACGGTGGGGGGCGCCGCCTCGGCGTATGCCTTCTGGGGCCTCTGGCGATTTGTCCACATGCCTTTGCTTCTGTTGGTGGCCGTTTGGGCGATTGTCTTTGACGAGACTCACGGCTTTGCCACCATCTCTCGCACCTACTTCGACGCCGAAGAGCGCAAGAAGCGCGGACGCTGGCTGTGGGGCAGCCTGGCATTCTTTATGGCCATAGGGCCCATCCTGATCGTCCTGGGCCTGGGCGACTTGCTTGAACTCGCCACCGAGGTTTGGGGCTACTACCACATTTTCAAACAGCACTACGGCTTTATGATGATGTACAAGAAAAAGAACCGCGACTTCGAAGACATGCGGCTGGACAAGATTTTCTTCGCCGCGGCCTTCTACTTTCCGTTCCTCACTTACCCGCTGCACGACAAAGAAGTGGCAGAGATGCTTCCCTATCCCATTCCGCCGCGCGCCGGTGCGATCTTCGAAAACGTTCTGTTGTTCGCGCTCATCCTGATTGCCCTCGTCTACGTGGCGCGCCAGGTGATCAAAGCACGGAAGGGCCTGCCCTTGAATTGGCCCAAGCAGATCCTGTTTGCCGCCGCAGTGCCCGTCAACTACCTGCTCTTTCGCAGCGGGATGCCACTGCTCGGCGTCTATGCGGCCGCCACCATCTTTCACAACATTCAGTATCACCGGCTGGTGTGGTTCTACAACCACAACAAGTACGCCCAGGAAACCTCGCAGGCCACGAAGTTTGGGCTGGCCACGCTGGTGAACAGCCGCTGGCTGGCTTACGTGGCGGTGGCGGCGTTGTACGCCTTTTTGTTTGACGCCCTGCCGCGCTTCATCGTGCGGCCGGCCATCGGGCCGGACGACGCCAGCCTGCGCAACCAGATCATCTTTTCGATCTTCGCCGCCCCCGGACTCCTGCATTACTGGATCGACGGGCACATCTGGAAAGTCCGCTCTGACCCGGAGCTGCGCACCTATCTGCAACTCTAAAGGGCGCATGCCGACCTCCCGTCTGGGGGGCGGGACAGGTTCCGGTCGGCGCTACTCACGATTCTCGCCAATTCCGGACACCTTCATCCCAAAAGCGGGCAGTTTGTGGGGGGAATTGCCTAACCGCCATCCTTTAACTACAATATTTTCAATTATGTAGACACATTTCATGTGGAATCGAAGTTGCTAATCACCTCATTGAGAGCTGACCCGAATGAAGCCATTAAGCGATTGGGTGATTGAATGGTCGAGTGAATCAAGAAGCTTCCCGGTCTTGAATCGCACAATCGCAAAATCGCAAGATCACTCAATTCTTCCGTGATGAGGGAATATTCCATGACTACGCTTTTCCAGGACCTGCGCTATGGCTTGCGGATGCTGGCCAAGAATCCCGGCTTTACGTTGGTGTCGGTGCTCACCCTAGCGTTGGGGATTGGCGCGAACACGGCGCTTTTTTCACTGGTCAACGGCGTGCTTCTCAATCCGCTTCCCTTTCCTCAGCCGGAACAATTGGTGACGCTGCACGAAAGCAAGCCGAATTTCGAGACCGGCGCTATCCCGTATTTGAATTTCGTGGACTGGCAGAACGTGAACCACACGTTCTCTTCCATCGCACTCAGCCGTAGCAACGCCTTCAGCCTTACGGGAATGGGTGAGGCCGAGCGATTGCAAGGCGACTATATCTCCGCCAGTTTTTTCAGTACGCTGGGCGTAAAGCCCGCATTGGGCCGCGACCTTACTCCAGAGGATGACCAATTTGGCGCGGGCCCGGTGGTGCTGATTAGCGCGGGGCTGTGGAATCGCAAATTCGGCGCCGCACCGGAAGTGCTGGGAAAGAACCTCACGTTGGACGGCAAAGGCTTTACCATTGTCGGCGTGATGCCCGCCAGTCTCACCCTGCGTGTTTCGAGCTTCCAGTTCGGCGATGTCTATGCGCCGATTCGCCAGTGGAGCAATCCCGCTCTCAATAACCGCATGGCCGCCCTGGGATTGCACGGCATCGGCCGCATGAAGCCCGGGATAACGCTCGCACAGGCGAAAGCCGACTTGCAGGGCATCGCCGCGAACCTCGCCAGTGCCTACCCGGACGCCAATCGAGGCACATCCGCCAATGTGCTGCCCATGAAGCAGAGCATGGTGGGAAGGGTGCGCCCGTTCCTGCTGGTCCTTTTGGGCGCGGTGGGTTTTGTGCTTTTGATTGCGTGTGTGAATGTGGCCAATCTTCTGCTGGTGCGATCCACGGGCCGGGCGCGTGAATTTGCCATTCGTGCCGCGCTCGGCGCGGGCCAGGGCCGAGTGATCCGGCAACTACTGACGGAGAGCACGCTGCTGGCGGTGGCAGGAGGCGCCCTGGGAATACTTTTGGCGGCGTGGGGCACGCAATTCGCGCTCGCGTTGCTGCCCGGTGCGTTGCCGCGCACGGCGGAAATCGGCCTGGACGCGCGCGTGCTGATTTTTACCGCGGCCATTTCTTTGCTTGCGGGAATTCTTTTTGGCCTGGTGCCAGCGCTTAAAACCGCGAGGCCCAACTTGCACGATACCCTGAAGGAAGGCGGTCGCGGAACCAGTGGGGCGCGCCATCGAGTGCACGCAGCCTTGGCGGTGGCAGAAATGGCGCTGGCCCTGGTGTTGCTGGTGGGCGCGGGGTTGATGGTCCGAACCCTGGCGCACCTGTGGAGCGTGAATCCGGGTTTCGATAGCAAGAACGTGCTGACTTTTGGCCTCAGCTTGCCCCCTTCAATGATGAAGGCCAGCCCCGCTGCGATTCGCGCCTACATTCGCCAGCTCGACGAGGGTCTCGCGTCCACTCCCGGAGTCCAGGCGGCTTCGCTCTCCTGGGGCGCATTCCCGATGAACAGCGAGGACGATTTGACGTTCTGGATGGATGGCCAGCCCAAGCCACAGAGCCAGAGCGAGATGAACTGGACGCTTGATTACATTGTGGACCCGGGCTATTTGAAGGCCATGGGCATCCCACTGCAGCGTGGCCGCTTTTTCACGGCCCGGGACGACGAACACTCGCCATTTGTCGTGGTGGTTGACGATGTTTTTGCTGGCAAGTTTTTTCCCAATCAGAATCCCATGGGCAAACGCATCATCCTTAATTTCTACGACGCCAAGGCGGAGATCGTAGGAGTGGTCGGGCACGTCAAGCAATGGGGGCTAGACGCAGACGACACCAATTCGCTCCGCGCCCAGCTCTACATACCCTTTATGCAGATGTCCGATAATGCGATGCCGGGGGTGGCCGGCGGCGTTGGCGTGGTGCTGCGCTCGGCAGGCGCTCCGGCGGGCGTGGCCGATTCCGTCCGCCGCACTCTTCGCGACATGAACGGCGAGCAGGTGGTCTACGACTTCGAAACCATGGGCGAGATCATTTCCGGGTCGCTCGCCACCCGCCGATTCTCCATGATATTGCTCGGCGCGTTTGCGGCTCTGGCGGTGCTGCTGGCCAGCGTGGGCATCTATGGCGTGATCTCTTACCTGGTGGGCCAGCGAACGCACGAGATTGGATTGCGCATCGCGCTCGGCGCTCAACGCAGGGATGTGTTGCGCCTGGTAATCGGACAGGGCGCGCGGATGGCGCTCCTGGGCGTGGCGATGGGCCTTGCGGCCGCGCTTGCGCTCACTCGCGTCATGACCAGCTATTCCCTGCTCTTCGGCGTGAGCGCCACCGACCCGCTCACATTTGCCGCCGTCGCGCTGCTGCTGACCATCGTCGCGCTGGCCGCGTGCTATATTCCGGCCCGCCGCGCCAGCCGGGTCGATCCGATGGAAGCGCTGCGGTACGAATGAAGCCATTGAGTGATCGGGCGATCGGGTGATTGAGTCATTGAGCTGGAAAATGGAAATTGGAAACTAGAAATTGGAAATCGGAAACCAGCCGTTTGTTGAAAAACTCGGCCCCGCCGCGGCGGGTCATTCCGAGGAGGTCGCCCCCGCGACCGACGAGGAATCTCGCACTGTTCGCCTTTTCAGAGCGAGATTCCTCGCTACGCTCGGAATGACACAGATGGGGATCGTCTTTCAGTAAGCTGTTAAAAAATGGAAATGAAAAATTGGGAATTCAGACTTTATTTTCCAATTTCTATTTTCTATTTTCTAATTTCAATTCAAGTGTGAACTACTTCTTGCCTGCCGGGGCCGGCATCACGTCAAGCAACTGCTCTTTTCGCCACACCAACTCGTTGGTGTTATAAGCGGCGATTTCAAAGGCCGAGCCGTGCGTGATGGCGTCACACGGACAGGCTTCCACGCAGTAGCCACAAAAAATGCAGCGGTTGTAATCGATATTGTAGACCTTGGCATACCGCTCGGCAGCGCTGATACGGTGGTCTGCCGTATTCTCGGCGGCCTCAATGTAAATGCAATTGGAAGGGCATGCGGCGGCACAAAGAAAGCACGCCACACATTTCTCCAAGCCATTCTCGTCGCGGCGCAGAACGTGGATGCCCCGATAGCGATCCTCAAAATGCACCGGCTCGTCCGGATAATTCTCCGTCACCGTCTTGGAAAACATGGTTTTCAGGGTGATGGAGAAGCCCTTGGCAATGGCGGCCGCAGAGTCGGCGATTTCCACAAAAATATTGGGCATGGCAGCGTACCAATGTCAATATAGAGGAATGGATGGAAACGGTCAACCCTCGATTCAGGCGGTGGCGCGCGCCTGGCCCAAACGGAATCGCATGCAACGAGGCTGCGGTTTGCTGAATCTAAGAGATGGGAACTTGCTGAAGGTGACTCCAGAACGGTAGGCTGCCAAGATGCAAGCAGCCCGAGTAAGCTCTCGCAGCAACGAACTCACAAGAAGCCCTAGAACTGAGGAGAGATTCATGAAAACACTTGCCCAAGTTGCGCTGGCTGGCATATTCGCGGCGGCGCTGGTCACTGCGCCCGCGGCTCGCGCGCAGGTATCCGCACCTCCCCCGCCACCTCCAGGCGCACAGGACGAAAATGTGGTGACGATTCCCGCCGGGACAACCATCCAGGCGGAATTGGGAACTTTGTTGAGCACAAAGACCAGCAAGAACGGCGATCCCTTCAGCGCGCGCGTGGTGGAGCCCGTGTTCGGCAAAGGCGAAGAAATCATTCCCGTGGGCAGCACGCTCGAAGGGCACGTCTCATTTGTCAAACCGCCAGGGCGCGCAACCGGCGTCGCAGAAATGCGCCTGGTGGCCGACAGCATCACTACACAGGATGGGACCAAGTTTACCGTGGCCGCCGGACTTCAGGATGCCGAGGGAGCGGGTGGCGCCCATGTGAAAGGCGAAGAGGGTACGGTGGCGGGCCAGGGTAAAAGTAAGAAAAGTACGGCTCAGGAAGCGGGTGTGGGTGCAGGGGTCGGCGCGGGAGTGGGCGCGATCGCCGATGGCGGGACCGGTGCTTTATATGGCCTGGGGATCGGCGCAGCGACAGGACTCTTTCACAGTCTCGTGAAAAAGCATAAGGACCTCATCATCCCGCAGGGAACAGAGCTGACTTTCACCATCAATCGCAACACCAGTGCGAAGCGGGCGGCCAAGCCTGCGGACTCCGAGGCCCAATAAACCTGCCCGCTGAATTTGCGCAAGGCCCTGCCCTTGGGCTGCCCCCCTGCTCCGAAACTCAGTTTTTCCGTTTAATGTCGACGATGATTTGTCTGCCGTGGAAGCGTCCGTTCTCAATGAAAATCTCGTTGGTCTGAATCCCGGAAACCACGACGCCGGCCACGTACAGGCCCGGGACGTTGCTCTCCAAGGATTCGGGATTAAGTGTGGGCCTCAAACTCTGCGGATTCACTTCAATTCCGGCGGCCCGTAATAGATCCACGTCAGGATGGTAACCGATAAGCGCAAACACAAAGTCGTTTTCGAGCCGCAGCGTCCCTTCACTTGCCGATTGAACCACGATAAAGTCCGCTCCGATTTCCTTAACCTCACTTTCGAATAACGCGCGAATGGACTTTTCTTTGATTCGATTTTCGATGTCGGGGCGAATCCAGTACTTGATGTGCCGGCTCAATTCGCGACCACGATAGACGAGCGTGACTTCAGCGTGGTGGCGATGGAGATCAAGGGCCGTAACCGCAGCGGAGTTTGCTCCGCCGATCACCGCAACCTTTCGTTCGAAAAACTCGTGCCCTTCGCGCGCGTAGTGCGACACTTTGGGCAGGTCCTCTCCCGGAATACCCAGCATGTTGGGCAAATCGTAGTATCCGGTGGCGATGATCGCGTACCGGCCAACGTGCAGATGTTTTTTACCATCGCCCGTCTCAGTAGCGATCTCAAAGCATCCATTCGAACCCGGAGTGGCCGCGGACCCCGTGCGGTGAATCTGAATAACGCGCTCCTGGTAGCGAATGGGCAATCGATAGTATTCGGCAACCCGGCGATAGTATTCGAGCGCTTCCGCGCGCGTGGGCTTCACATTGACGCTGGGCAGAGGCAGGTCGCCGATTTCCAGAAGTTCCCTGCTGGTAAAAAAAGTCATGTTGGCGGGATAGGTGAAAAGCGAGTTAACTAAACAGCCCTTCTCAATGATCAGGACTTTCATGCCAGCGCGCGCCGCCTCAATGCCGCACGCCAAGCCCGTGGGCCCCGCACCTACGATGATGATGTCCAATATGTCTGCCATTCGACCGCCCTGGGTTCTTTACCCTTTACAATTCAAATTTGGTGTTGAGAATTTCCGTCAGCTCCGACTTCACGCGCTCATAGCTCCCAAGAAGCTCAGAAGTAGCCGCCATTGATTCCTTCTTCCAAACAAAGGCCCGTCGACTGCCTTGCTCCATCAACATCCCGATGCCATCGCCCACCCTGTAACCCATCTGGCCAAAGATGCGCAATTGCCCGTCCGCCGGATCGAGCAGGGCGATGAAGCCCGCCTTCTCGACTACGATGTGGCGCGCCACGTGTCCGATGCTGGCGAACTGAAAGCCCGCCTGCAGCAACTTCTGCAAAATCCGGGCCTGCCCTTGGGTCAATTCGGGCGATTGATTCTCGTTCATGTCAACCCGGCCATTCCATTATCGACTCAATGCGCTTTCCCCGGCAAATTCAAATGAAGCATTGTAACATCGCGCTCCGGTCTGGCCGTAAAAGCCTCGGGTACCTGGGCGCGGATGGCTTTGGTCAATGAGCAAAGCAATTGACTTCACATTGCCCAATCTCTTACCCTAAGATTAGCCATGGCGACCAAGACCATTGAAAAGCAATTAAATGACCTCACCCAGCAAATGATTTTGCTGCGCTCCGCTGTGATCGGAGTGGTCGGCGAGATGGACCCGGAGGGCGAATACCGCCCTGAATTTGTAAGGAGAGTGATGGAGTTGGCCAGGAAGAAATCAAAAGGAGTAAAGTTCACTGGCACGGCTGACTTCCTGAAGAGAATTCGCTAGGGTCTCATTTATGCAGGTAATCCTCGAGCAGAGCTTTTTGAAATCTGCTCGCAAGCTTCCGCAAAACATAAAGACAAAGTTAAGCGAACTTCTTGCCCTGCTTGAATCGAACCCCTACCACCCACTCCTGCACACCAAGAAATTAACGGGTGACCTCACCGGTTACTTTTCATTCCGGGTTACCCGTGAGTGGCGAGTCGTTTTTTATCTTGAAGACCCCGAAACAATCCACGTCCTGGACACAGCTCACCGGAAGGACATTTACCGGTAAGAGAGAACACAGCACACGGGTACAGAGACAACCTTAGGACCTTCAGGTTTCGGATTCAAGCTTGGCGAGGATTTCCCGAAGCGCGTGAATGATTTCATCGCGCCCCACATTGCTCTTCCGGAATTGGAGGACCAACTTGAATTCTTTGGCGGGGGGGACAAAGCGAAAAACAGCGTTGCGCGGTTTTTTCTCCGGGTTCCGTTCCTCGCGCGCTTGCTCGCGAGTGACCACGCCCAGAGAGAATCGCCGAATCAGGTCGCGCATTTTGGCTTCGCTGGCCTGGCGGGCGACCTGCAGCAACTGGGATTTCGACAGCACGCCCTTTTCCACGCAGAGGGCCTTGACCTCGTCGGGAATCGAACGCAGGGTGAGCGATTCGGTAATTGACGAGCGCGACTTTCCGATTTTCTTGGCGATGTCTTCGTGGGTCAATGCAAACTTGTCTCCGAGGGCCTGTACACCATCGGCTTCTTCAAAGGGGGTCAGGTCTTTGCGGTGGAGGTTTTCGATAAGCGCCAGCTCCAGCGTTTCCGCGTCGTCGGCGTCCTTCACGATGCACGGGACTTCGGTGAGCCCTGCGGCGCGCGAAGCGTGGTAGCGCCGCTCACCGGAGATGATCATGTATTTTTCGGACTCGGGCAGGTAGCGCACCAGCAGGGGCTCGAGCACGCCCTTTTCGCGTACCGACTCGGTGAGGCCGCGAATGTCGCCGCGGTCTTTACGCGGCTGGTCCGCGTTGGGCTGGACCTGCTCGATGGCGATCATCCGGCCGATAGCCGCGCCGCTGCGCGAAATAATCTCTTCCACGTAGTGGGCATTGTGCCGCAGCTTGAGTGCGACGGGTAATCCAGTGCGTCTACTTGACACGTTGTAAGACCTCCCGCGCCAGCCGATCGTACTCCTCCGCCGCGGAGGAGTCGGGGGCAAATGTAAAAATCGTTTCCTTGTACGCCGGGCTCTCTTCCAGACGAACGTTCTTGCCGATGACCGTCTTGAAAACTTTCTTCCCGAAAGTCTTCTGTAAGTGCTTGAATGTATCACGAGCCAGGTTCGTCCGCTTGTCAAATAAGGTGACCAGGACACCGAGCAACTGCAAATCAGGATTGGGCCGGGCGCGAATCCGCTCCAGAGTTTCCATCAAATCGTCAGTGCCTTCCAAAGCGTAATAGGCCGCCTGAATGGGCACGAGCAAGTGAGTCGCCGCCACAAAGGCGTTCACCGTCATGATGCCAAGGGTGGGCGGCGTGTCAATCAGGATGATGTCGTAGTCCTTCCGGATCGGTGTAATCGCGTCTTTCAGCCGGTAGGGGCCGTCGAACTGTCCGACCAAAGTGGATTCCAACTTGGCCAGGGAAATCTTGGAGGGCGCCAGGGCCAGGTTGGCGCACTTAGTCGGCTTGACGATCTCCTCCAACCGAAGTTGGTGGTCCGCCAGAACGTCGTAGATGGAGTTGGTGATTTCTTCGGGGGAGAAAAAGGTCAGGCTGCTGTTCGCCTGGGGGTCAAGGTCAATCAGGAGGGTGCGTTTTTTTCTTTGAGCAAAGGCGGCAGCCAGATTGATGGCTGTGGTCGTCTTCCCGACCCCGCCCTTCTGGTTTGCGATCACAATGACCGTGGCCAATCAGAGCTCCGGCCTACTCCGCCTCAGCGGGTGTGTTTTCGCCTGCAGACGGGCATCGCCCGTTACATCTTGTACCGTCCCATATCCTCGTCGTTCAAATTCTCCAACCACTTGCGCAATTCCTCGTTCGATACCTTGTCGGCCGCCGCGCTGGAGACTTTGGAACTTTTGAGAACAACGTCCTCAACATAGATGGGGCAATCCACACGCAGCGCCAGGGCCAGCGCGTCGCTGGGGCGCGAGTCCAGAGAAATCACCTGCCCGTCCCGCTCCAGCCAAATGACGGCGTAGAATGTGTCATCGCGCAAATCGTTCACCACCACGCGATGCACGCGCGTCTCCAAACCGAGCAGGAGATTCTTCAAAAGGTCATGGGTCATGGGGCGCGGCGTGGTCACCTTTTCGATTTCCAGGGCGATGGCGTTGGCCTCATAAATCCCCACCCAGATGGGAAGCACCGCGGTGCCATTCACATCCTTAAGGATGACGATGGGCATGTTGGTGACGGGATCCATCATGAGGCCTCGGATCTTCATCTCAACTTCCATTGGATTCTCCTTGTCCCGGGAAAACTAGTGGGACAGTTGGCGGAAGTTTAATACCACGCGTCGCCGTCGCGCAAAGCTTATTCAACCCTGACACCCACCAGACTATTGGGCAACGCTGAGGTCACCCGAATATTCATGTACTGGCCCACCCAATCAGGCGCGCCGGGAAAATTGACAGTCCGGTTGCTCGTCGTGCGCCCAATCGCCTGGTCCAGCCGCGGCTGGTAACCCTCAACCAGAACTTCGTATTCAGATCCCAACAGCGACTGGTTCCGCCGCAATTGGATCTGCTTCTGGCGCTCCTGCACCAACGTCAGCCGCCGGGTCTTCTCTTCTTCCGGCACATCATCAGGCCAACTGCCCGCCGCAGTAATCGGCCGATTGGAATACTTGAACGAATAAACCAGGTCGTATTCGACTGCGTCAAGCAGGGAGAGCGTTTGTTCAAAGTCTTCTTCAGTTTCCCCGCAAAAGCCCACGATAATGTCCGTAGAGATGCTAATAGCACGCTTGGCGTGGTGGATGCAATCGATTTTTGAGAGGTATTCCTCGCGCGTGTATGTCCGCCGCATGCGTGCCAACATGGCGTTGGAACCGGATTGGACCGGAAGATGGATGTGATCGCACAGCACGGGAGTGGAATCAATGGCACGCACAATGTCCGGAGTGAAATCGCTGGGATGCGATGTGGTGAAGCGCACGCGGCGAATGCCCGGGACCTCGGCGACTCTCAAAAGCAATTCTGAAAAACCGAGGCGCGCCGGAGATGGATCGCAGTAGGAGTTTACCGTCTGCCCGAGGAGTTGAATCTCTGTATAGCCGTCTTCCGCCAGGCGGCGGCAGTCTGCCAGGATACCGTCGCTGTGCCGGCTGCGCTCAGGGCCGCGCGTCATGGGTACCACGCAGTAAGAACATGCTTTGTTACACCCTTCTATGATCGTGATATAGGCGCGGAAAGGATTGTCGCGGCGGGTCAACTCTGTCTCAAAACATTCGTCAATGTCGAGGGAAAGCCCCGTCACTCGCCGCTTCCCTGCTTCGAGTTGAGCTAGAAGATCCGGGAGCTTGGAGTAGCTCGCCGAACCGCAAACCAGGCTTACCTGGGGGGCGCGCTCAAAAATCCGGTCCCCTTCCTGCTGCGCCACGCAACCGAGAACCCCGATGATGGGCGGCTTGTCGCGCCGGGCTTTCTTGATCTGCCCAAGATGAGAGAAAACTTTATGCGCGGCTTTCTCACGAATACTGCACGTGTTGTAGAGAACCAGGTCGGCTTCGCGGGAGTCTTCCACCGGCTGGTACCCGCGCGCCATCAGCACGCCCGCTACTTTTTCCGAGTCGTGGTCGTTCATCTGACAGCCAAACGTCTCAATGCAAAATGTCTTGGTCTGGCTGGAAAGGGACAGTGAAGACCGTTCGGGGCGTCCGCGGAAATAATCTCCTGGCAACGAGCGGCCTGAGAAGTCCTCAGGCTGCAAACCGGGAGGCGGTGAAATTTGTATTAGATCATTGCCCATGAAAGATTTTTGCCCCGACGAGTTAAGTATAGCGTGAATAGCCGCCTTTGCCTAGTTCGCCCGCGCTGTTTGCCCGCGCTGTTCAATCACCCTCTCAACAAATTTGGGCTGGCACGCACATCTCGAGGGACCGTGATTGGCCAAGGATTATGTCGCTTGCTTGAGCATCGCCGCAGCGTGCTTCAAGACGGCATCGGTGATTTTGCTGCCCGAGAGCATTCGCGCCAGTTCAGCGGCACGTTCCTTTTCGCTCGAAAGGTATTTCACCTCCGTGACGGTGCGCCCCGCACGTTCGAACTTTTCTACGAAGTAATGGTGGTCGGCAAAGCAGGCGATCTGCGCCAGATGGGTGACGCATAGCACCTGGGCGTCGCGCGCTAGGCGCTTCAAGCGCTGGCCCACCGACTCCGCCACCCGGCCGCCGATTCCCGCGTCCACTTCATCAAATATAAAGGTCGCGGCCCTTCTGCGGCCCATTCCGTTACCGCTGATGCTCTTTGAACTGCCCACGGCAGTCTTGAGCGCCAGCATCAACCTGGAGAGTTCGCCGCCAGAAGCGATTTTTTCAAGCGGTCGTAATTCCTCGCCGGGATTGGGAGAAATCAGGAAGTCAATTTCGTCGATGCCTTTGGCGCCCCCCTGCCCGGCCGAGCTCTGGCCATGCGGCGACGCGCCCTCGAACTGGACTTCAAAACGCGTTTTTTCCATGCCCAATTGAGAAAGTTCCTGGCGCACCAGCTTTTCAAGTCTCTTGGCCGCCTCACGCCTTTTCGCCGAAAGAGATTGGGCCGTCTTTTGATATTTCGTCGATACCTTGTCCAGCTGGATTTGCAATTCGCTTCGGCGCTCGTCAGCGTGCTCCAAGCCCTCCAGGCGCTGGCGGGTTTCCTCCTGGTAGGCGCGCATTTCTTCAATTGTCTTTCCGTATTTCCGTTTCAGGCGATCGATCAAGGCCAGCCGATCCTCCACCTCTTCCAAGCGGCGCGGATTTGCTTCCAATTTCCCAAGATAATCGCGCAGGAAAAGAGCCAAGTCTTCGATGGTGGCCTTGGCCGCTGCCAGCGGCTCAATGTGGGGCTCGAAGGCGGCATCGTAACGGCGCAGTTCATCCACGGCTCGCGCCGCGTTGGCTACGCGGGAAAGGGCTGACGTTTCCTCTTCGTAGAGTTCGCTGTACGCCCGCGAGGCCACACCGCGGATTTTTTCCAGATTGCCGAGGATATGTTTTTCATCGGCCAGGCTCGTGTCCTCGCCCGGCTGGAGTTGCGCGTGCTGCAGTTCCTGGATTTGGAAACGAAGCAGGTCGATGGTGCGCAACCGGTCCTGTTCATTCTGGCTGAGCGCGTCCATCTCGCGCTCGAGCTCGCGCAGACGCAAGAATAGTCCGCGGACTTCCTCAAGCAAAGAATCCACGCCGGCAAACTCATCCAGCAGATCAAGCTGCGTGTCGCGCGCGAACAAATCCGCGTGTTCACCCTGCCCATGGACTTCCACCAAGTGCCGCGCCAGGGCTTTCACCGCGGCAACGGTGACGGGCTGATCATTCACAAGCAAGCGGCTTTTGCCGCCCGCATGAATCTCGCGCCGCAGGATGATTTCCTCCTCCTCCGCTCCCGCCAAGCCGTATTCTTCAAACCAGGCTTTCCACAGCCCGCGCTTTTGGGCGCGCCCCTCCGGACGAAAAATTGCGGTGACCGTGGCGCGCTCCTGCCCGGTGCGAATCAAATCCGCCGAGGCTCGACCGCCCAGCGCAAGGCCCAATGCATCCACCAGGATGGATTTGCCTGAACCCGTTTCGCCCGAAAGCAGATTGAGTCCGGGATGGAACTCGAGCGCCAGCTTCTCCACCACCGCATAATTTTGGATATGAATCTCGCGCAGCATAGGGGCTGGCCAAGAGTTTACCACATCATTTCGCGGCGGCCGGATGGGACGACAAAGCTCTCAGATTGACGGGTCTGATTGTGTGTGATAATTTCAATGAGCTGAGGATGTTCGGGAGGTTTGTTGCTCGCTGCTATTCTGGTCATCGGTCAAGGCGCAATTTGGCATTTGGTTGCCAATACGCAGCTTGTTGCCCGAATCGTCTTGCTCATCCTGATCTTTTTCTCCGTCTATTCCTGGGCCATTATCTTCAAAAAGTATCGCCATTTTAGGGGTGCTCGCCGCGATTCGAGGGAATTTCTTCGAATTTTCCGCCAGGGCAAGAAACTTTCCGAAATCCGCGCTGCCTGCAAGGCGCTAAAATCCAGCCCACTTACGGAAGTTTTTCTCGCCGGGTACCGCGAGATAGAAAACCAGGTGGTGGTCACGGAAAACCCCGGGGCACCCCACGTGCGCAGCCTGGATTCCGTCCAACGCGCACTGCAAATCGCGGCGTCCGCGGAGCTTACTCGCATGGAGCAATGGCTGACGTGGCTGGCCACCATCGGTGCCATCACGCCCTTCATCGGCCTTTTCGGAACGGTTTGGGGCATAATCGACGCCTTCCTGGGCCTGGGCTCAGCCGGCACCGCCAGCCTGAGTAGCGTTGCGCCGGGGATTTCGGAAGCGCTCATCACCACGGCCGCCGGATTGTTTGCGGCTATCCCCGCCGTGATTGCCTACAACCTCTTTGTGCAACGAGTGAAAGAATTCGGGTCGATGATGGATGATTTCGGGCTGGAATTCCTGAATATGACCGAACGCTATTTTCGCTAATCCGTGTGAGGCATGCCATGGCCTTTACCACCCCCAAGGGACGAACCCACACCTCGTTATCTGAAATCAACATAACCCCCTTCGTCGATGTGGTGCTGGTGCTGCTCGTCATTTTCATGCTCACCGCTCCCATCCTTGAATCGGGGATCGAGGTTGACCTTCCCAAGACTCGAACGGTGAAGGTGGTGTCGGAAGAAAAAGTGGTGGTCACCATCGACAAACAACAAACCGTCTATATCGGAAACGACCCGGTGAATATCCATCGTTTGGGGATGGCGGTGCTCGATCATCTGCATGGCGCGGGCGATACGCCCGTCTTTATCCGCTGCGACCAGGCCGTCCCCTTTGGAACGTTTGCGCAGGTGATGGACGCTCTGAAGCAAGCCAGAGTGACCAACATCAATATTGTGACCCAACCCTTGTCGACGAAGGGGACGTCCTAAATTGTTTTTGACTTAGCCCGCACGAAAGCAGGGCGGAAGAATTTCGATGGGCGCCACAACTTTTTCCCCAATTCCGGCACGACGCGACACGCTGAGCGGGACCTTGTTTCTTTCCATGTTCCTGCACGGCCTTGTTTTGTTCATGGGGATAGCTTACTCGGTTTTGGGATTGCACTTCAGCGACAGGTCGGGCCAGAACTGGCAGACGGGCGGCGCTATCCACGCCCGTGCTGTATCCTCTTTGCCTGGAGTTCCATTGCCGACACCGATGATCGCCACTTTGAACAACGTCGCGACCCAGAATCCGGGGCTTTATAAGAGCGAGCCGGAGCCTCCACCTCCACAGGAACCCAAGGCGGCGGAAATTCCAAAATTCATGCAGGAGGTCAAGCCGGAGAAAACCGTTCGCATCAACAAACGGATTCCCAAGCAGGAAATCCCACCCCCATCGAACGCCGTCCCCTTCGGCTCGGGTGGACAACCAGCGATGCGCACCGGCCAGTTTTCCAATTCTGCGGGTGAGGGCGAATTGAATGTGGCCACGGGCGGATTTGGCGAGCGTTATGGCTGGTACGTTAACGCGGTGCGCAACCGGGTCAGCACCAACTGGCTGCTCTCCACCATCAGCCCCAATATCGCGACGGCGCCGCGCGTCTATTTGACATTTGACATTCGGCGCGACGGCACGATCGAGAACGTCCAAATCACCCAGTCCAGCGGCATTCCGGAAGTGGACCGGTCGGCGATGCGCGCGGTCTTGGCCTCTAATCCGTTGGGCCCGCTTCCCACCGACTTTTCAGGTAACTCGGTCTCGGTAAATTTTTACTTCGACTTTCGCCGGCGATGACGGGAGAGCCAGCCCTCTCCCAAACCCCGCTCGAGCTTGAAACATCGTATTACGAGACGTTCCATTATTCTTGTATTTGCATCTATTTTAAAGGGCATACTTCTTAACTATGAAACTTCAAAACTTGAGATTATCCCTCCTCATTAGATTTCTTGCTTTCGCAGGTCTTTTGTTTACACCCACCCGGAACGGCCAGAGCCAAGACTGGTTCACCACCGGCATTAATTTGGGCGCTGCTCGGATTCGGCTGGCGGTTCCAGACCTGCCCTCCCGTTCGGCAGATTCATCCGGCGTCAAGCTGACTCAGGAATTCAACCAGGTCCTCTGGAACGACCTGGATAGCTCAGGGATTTTCGACCTGGTGAGCAAGAGTATGCTTCCGCTGAAAACTCCCCAGGATCCCGGCGACGTGGTGCTGGGCGATTGGACGAGCCCGCCAGCCAACGCGAAAATGCTGGTTTTTGGCCGGACGGAAATCCTCAATTCGAACCTGGTCTTCACTTGCCGGCTCTATGACCTGACGAACTCGGGAAACCCCTCCATCCTGGCCAAGCGCTATGTCGCAACCATGAATGAAATCTCCACACGCGAGGCCGCCCACCGTTTCGCCAATGAAGTGGTGCAGGCGCTCGGCGCGGGCGTCCCCGGGATTGCGCTCAGCAAGTTGGGCTTTGTGAGCAACAGGACAGGACATCCGGAAATATGGGTGATGGATTACGATGGGTTCAACCAACATCCCCTCACCAGCTACGGCTCGCTGTCTCTCACGCCGCGCTGGTCGCCGGATAATACCAAGATTGCATTTACAACTTATGTTTCGGGCAACCCGGACATATTCGTTTTCTCGCTGGAGTCTTACAAGCGCATTCCCTTCCCCAAATACGCCGGCCTGAACACCACACCCGCGTGGTCCCCCGACGGGAAGAGAATCGCCTTCTGCTCCAGCATGAGCGGCGATCCGGAGGTTTATGTTTCGGAATCCAACGGATTCAATCTCCAACGCCTGACATTTTCGCCCGGCGTCGATATTTCCCCCGTGTGGAATCCCAAAACCGGCAATGAGATCGCTTTTGTTTCCGACCGGAGCGGGTCACCCCAGATTTACATCATGTCCTCCGACGGCACCAATGTGCGCCGGCTGATATCGGGAGGCGGGGACGCCAGTTCGCCGTCGTGGTCACCCAACGGTTTGTTCATTGCGTTTTCGTGGCGGGTCTCGGACACGGGCACGTTTGATGTCTACGTCATCGAGATTGCCACGGGGCGAATCATCCAGGTAACTCACGACGCCGGCCGTAATGAGCACCCTTATTGGTCGCCGGATGGCCGGCACCTGGTGTTTGAATCCAACCGGTCCGGGTCAAAGCAGGTTTGGACCATGCTCGCCGACGGGTCCACTCCCAAGCAATTGACTCGTCAAGGAAACAACTGGAACCCCAGTTGGTCGAATTAGGGGCACGGGCGGGTCCGGGTGTTCGCATGCGGCAGAAGGGGTAACATTTGCTTTCGCTTCATCACTGGTGCTAGGATGTGCGTCTCACCGCTCGAGCGTGCGTCGGGAGGACTTAGAGATTTCAATAGTATTGCTAAACAAGGCATCCTATCATAAGTTAAATCCATTATAGGGGACAGATCATTTTCTCTCCCCCGCTAAAGGAGGAATCAACATGGGTCCAAAATCGAAACGAAGAACAATATTTCTGGGGGTCCTGGCTATCGCAATGGTGTTCAGTGCATGCCACAAAAACCCCCCTGCTCCAGTCACACCCCCGACACCGGAAGCCACACCTCCTCCACCCGCTGCACCCGACGCGAATTTGACCGCAGAGCCTGCGACAGTGGAAAAGGGACAATCCGTCACGCTGAATTGGACATCCCAAAACGCGACGACCCTGGATCTTCAGCCTCAGGTGGGCAGCGTCCAAGCTACCGGGTCTACCACCGTAACTCCCCAGGAGTCGACCACCTACGTCCTGACTGCCAATGGTCCGGGCGGAACCAAGACAGCAAGCGCGCGTGTTACCGTGACCGCGGAAGCGCCCCCGCCGCCTCCCGAGAAGACTCCACAAGTGGTCGGAGTTGACGTAATCGAGGGTCAATTAAAGGACGCCTACTTCGATCTCGATAAGTCCGATGTCCGCCCCGATGCCCAGCAGACGTTGACCGCCGACTCGGACGTCTTGAAGGCGAACCCCAATTTCAAGGTGACGGTCGAGGGCCACTGCGACGAGCGCGGCAGCGAGGAGTACAATCTGGGCCTGGGCGATCGTCGCGCCACGGCGGTGAAAAGCTTCCTCATCAACCTGGGCCTCCCGGCGGACCGCCTGACCCCAATCTCTTACGGTAAGGACCGCCCGCAGTGCACAGAGTCCACCGAGGAGTGCTGGCAGAAGAACCGCCGGGCTCACTTTCAACTGAAGTAAGAAGGGTTGTTGAACCTCAGGTGCATGCCGGGAATCCCGTTGATTCCTGGCGCGCAACCCTGCCGCAAATCTCACTTTCCATGCGCAGGGGGAAGACTATTCATGCACGACCCAGGAGTGGATCTCATTCCGTGATCCTTCGCCTGCGCCGGAGATGTGATCCAACTCCGAGCAATTTCTGTGCTTATTGACCTGAGCGCTTTTTCAAGAGTAAACTCAGATTGGTCGCAAACTTCGGGAGTGAGGGAAAATCCACATTGAGAAAGACAGCTTCTGCCCTTGTGCTCGTCCCTGCGTTACTTGCCCTGACATCGCCGCCCGCTTTCGGCGTGAGTAAAGAAACGCTGCAAATGATGCAGCAACTGGACACGCTCCAGCAAATGGTGCAAAACCTCCAGAAAACCGTCGACACCCAAACCGCTGTGCTGCGCACCCTGGTGGAACAGGCCAACGACAAAGTCAATTCGATGAAGGAAACAGTGGACGATCTGCGTAAATCCACTGAAAAGAACCTGGCTGGCACCAATGCACGCCTTGACTCGATGTCCGGAGAAATTCAGGCGCTGAGCGAAAACCTGGATGAAGCCAAAGCCCGGCTCGCCAAGCTCAGCGAGCAACTCGCACAGACTCAGAATATCATCCAGACGCTTAACACACCTCAGCCGACGACACAATCCCCTGATGGAACGACAGCTACACAGAAACCCACAGCCCCTGACGCGGACGCTCTGTACAAGTCCGGCTTGAGTGCCTACAACGGCGGCCAATACCCGTTGGCGATTCAGTCTTTTCAGGATTACTTGAAATATTACGGGGACACGGATTTGGCGTCGAACGCCCAGTTCTATATCGGCGACAGTTATTACAACCAGAAGAATTATTCCCAGGCCATCGGGGAGTACAACAAATGCCTGGAGCGCTACCCTAATGGTAACAAGCTGACGACGGCGCAACTGAAGAAAGGGTACGCCTTGCTGGCCATGGACCAGAAATTGGCAGGGATCAAGGAACTCCGCTCCCTGATCCAGCGATATCCCGGATCGCACGAAGCATCGCTGGCGAATCAGAAACTGCGGCAGCTTGGCGTCAAAGCTCGCTAAGACGGGTTATTGCGGAAGACTTCCGTCCCGCGGCGCCGCTTGAGGCACGGTTGAGCCAGCGACCTAGGTGAGTGATTATTTCAGCCGCGGGCCAGCGCCGGAGGGCGTGCACTATGGGTAATATCGAAGGTTGCCGGAGGACGTAATGGCGAATTCAGTGAATAAAGTAATTTTGATCGGGCGCCTGGGCAAGGACCCGGAGCTGAAATACACTCCCAGTGGCGTTCCGGTGGCCAAATTTTCCATCGCCACGGATGAAGTATTCAAGAATCGTGCCGGAGAACAACAGAAACGCACAGAATGGCACAACATCGTGGCCTGGAATAAGCTGGCTGAAATCTGCGGCGAATATCTCACCAAAGGCAAGCAGGTATACATTGAAGGCAGCATCCAGAGCCATCAGTGGGAGGACCAGCAAGGCAACAAGCGGACGCAATATGAAATCGTGGCGCGGCAGATGACGATGCTCGGCTCACGAGGGGACTCCGAACGAGCCCCAGCGGGCGAGTCTCATGCAGCGGCCTCGTCCGCGGGCGCCTCCACTGACCAGACTCCACCCAATGAGCCCACGCCGCCGCCTTCGTCAGAAATTACCGACGAAGACATTCCTTTTTGAACGATTGCCCTGCCTGGCTCTGCGAGAAGTCTCAACCCCATCAGATGGCCCGAAAAGTGGCCTGACTTGCAGGGATTATTGAAAGCTTACATACTTGCGGTGGATTTCTTCCACCGTCATAGGGCCCACCCGGATGCGGACGGCCATGCGGGCACCAGATTTGCTGCCGCTTGAAATCACAAACACGGTATCGCCTGCCCGAAGATTTTTACAGGCAAATGACTTCCCCTGGTCATTGATGCAAGAAGTCTTATCGTTTACGGACATCAGTTCCGTGACTTCCGTCGGATGCTTCAAAACAAGTCGGTTCTTTGCCAAGTCCGCCGAGGAGATAATAAAGAACTCTTCTGCACTCGAAGGCCCGCTTCCCGCCGACTTTTCTGCCAGCAATGGCAGAGCGGCCAGCATTGTGAATATCAGGCTGAAAGTCACAAAAGACATTCGATTTTTCATACTTGATAGTTCCTTCTTCGTTAGATCTGGTTGATCAAAGTCTCCGTCGCCCGACTCACCCACCCGGTTACCGACAGCTCCAACCGATTACTCATACCGCAAAGCTTCGATGGGGTCGAGCCGCGCCGCCTTTCGTGCCGGATAGTAGCCGAAGAAAATCCCAACGCCGGCCGAAAACAGGACTGCAATCCCGATGGCCTCGGGGGGAACCTGGGTGGGCCAATTCAGCATACTGGAAACAGCAAGCGAACCTCCCACTCCACCCAGCACCCCAACGCTGCCGCCAAGCAGGCTGAGCACCAGGGCTTCACTCAAGAACTGCATTTGGACATCACTTTCGGTGGCGCCCACTGCCATGCGCACGCCAATCTCCTTGGTCCGCTCAGTCACCGACACCAACATGATATTCATGATGCCAATCCCGCCCACCAGCAGCGACACAGAAGCGATACTGGCGAGGAGAAGGGTCATGATGCGTCCCGATTGTGCCTGGGTCTCCGCCAAGTCGGAAGGACTGCTAACCATAAAATCGTCTTCCTCATCGGGGCGCAGGTGATGCCTCTCGCGCAACAGTGCAGCTATTTGATTCTGAGCCGGCTTGATGGTTTCCTGGGACGACGCCGAGCACATGATGAAATTTATCCAACTGATCCCGGCGATTTTCTTTTGGACAGTGGAAAAGGGCACAATCAGCGTATCATCCTCATCCTGCCCGAATGGCGATTGCCCTTTGGACGCCAGCACTCCAATGATGCGAAAGGGTATGCTCTGCACGCGGATGGTTTTCCCCAGCGGGTTTTCATCCCCAAAGAGGTTTTGCACCACGGTAAGGCCAATCAGGCAGACATCCGCCGCCGAATCGACGTCGTGCTGGGTAAAGACGCTTCCCTCCTGCACCGGCCAACGCCTGATATCAAAGTAAGCGGGGCCCGCACCTCGAAGGCGTGTGTACCAATTCTGATTACCATAAACCACCTGCGCCGACGCCCCCACGCCCGGCGATACCCTGATAATCAAAGGAACTTGCTGCTGAATCGCGATCGCATCACTCAACAGGAGAGTCTTGGTGGCCGAGTTGCCCCAGTGAACGCCGCCATGGCTCACGCTCCCGGCGGAGACGAACACGATGTTGTCCCCAAGATTCCGGAGGGACTCCTGAATCTGATTGGAAGCGCCTTCCCCGATGGCCACTGTGCAAATCACCGCGCCGACCCCAATGATAATTCCCAGCATGGTCAGGACGGTGCGCATCTTGTTGCGCCCCAGGGCGCGTAGTGCGACGCGGACAACAGCGGAGAAATCCATCAGGCGTTCTCCTCCTCGTCGTCTTCATTTTCGAGGGTGGGCAACCGCTTGAATTCTTCGGCAGCGTCCAGCCTCCCTTCCACCGGCGTATCACGCCGGACCTTCCCATCGCGGAACACCACCACGCGCTTGGCATAAGCCGCAATGTCCGCCTCGTGTGTAACCAGCAAGATGGTGAGGTTGCGCTCCTCATTCAGCCTCTGAAAAACTTCCATGATCTCGACGCTTGTCCGGCTATCCAAATTTCCTGTTGGTTCGTCAGCGAGGAGAATGGCCGGGTGATTCACCAAGGCGCGCGCCACGGCGACGCGCTGCTGCTGTCCCCCGGAGAGCTGGGAAGGGTGATGGGCATCACGCCCCTCGAGGCCGACGGACTTCAACGCCTCGCGCGCCCGCTCCACTCTCTGCTGGTGCGGAACGCCGGAATAGATCAGGGGCAGTTCCACATTTTCCACGGCTGAAGTCCGGGCCAGGAGGTTGAACCCTTGAAAGACAAACCCAATTTTGTGATTGCGGATCCCCGCCAGCTCTTGCTTGGACAGCTTGGACACATCGTTCCCGTCCAGCATGTAGCGTCCCCGGGTGGGACGATCGAGGCATCCCACCAAATTCATAAAAGTGGACTTGCCCGACCCCGAAGCTCCCATGATGGCCACAAACTCGCCCCGCTCAATGGAAAGCGAGACACCGCGGAGGGCGTGCACTTGAACCTCACCCAAGTCGTAGGTCTTGTGAATATTTTCGACGTGGATGACGACCGCCGCCGAGGGTGGCGATTTTTCGATATCGAGTTGGGACTGAAGCGCCTCTTCCGGCATTTCCAATCGCTACCTCCGCGGGCCGCCAAAGCGCGGCTGGCCGGGGAATTGATTCTGCTGGGCCGACGCGGAATTTTCCTCGCCCGTGATCAAAACATCGCCCACATTCACCGGGCCCTCCTTGAGTTCCGTAAAACTGTAGTCCGTAATTCCCACCCGCACGGCCACCGGCATCAGCTTTTTGTCGGGCCCCTGCTTCCAAGCCACCTGCCATCCGCCCAGGTGCGAGGTTGCGGCAGCCGGAGGAATCTGGTAGCGCTCATACAGTTTCTGCAGATCAGTCCGCGGCATGTCGGGAGTAAAACGCAGCGCCGCGTTGGGTATGCACGTAGACCCGGTCGCGTGCCCCGTGGGAATGGTCACGTACGCTGTCTCGCCCGGCAAGAGCTTCTCTTCCGGATTCTCAAAATCAATGATGGTGTTATAGGTCACCACGTTCTGCACCATGGTGGCGTTCAATCGAATGGCACTCACCTGGCCGTGGAAGACTTCCGTGGGAAAGGCGTCCACTTGGAAAGTCGCGTCGGTCCCGATCCCGATGTTACCCGTATCGGATTCATCGGTGGCGGCGTAAGCTTGCATGCGGGTTAAGTCCTGGGCAATGGAGAATACGACGGGTGCCTGTAGCGCGGCTGCCACGGATTGGCCGACGGTCACGTTGCGGGCGACGATCGTCCCGTCAATGGGCGACAAAATGGTGGTGTAGCGAAGGTTGGTTTCAGCCTGATCGAGCGCTCCCCGGTTGGTTTCCACTACGGCGCGGGCCTGCAAGACCTGGGCTTTGGTTTGGTCGAGTTGCGCTCGTGACTGGTTCAACGTTGCTTCCGCTGCGAGCACTTGCGCATCGGCCTGCCTCAAGTTTGACTCCGTCAGGTCCCTCTGGTCCTCCGACAAAACACCTTCTTTGGACAGATTGGCGATCCGTTCGGCGTTGGCGCGCGCATAGACAGCCGCGGCCTTTAGGCGGACGATGTTGGCCTGGTTGGTCTCGATGGCGGCCTGCATCGCACCGATACTGGCCTCCAGGTTCTTCTGGTTGGCTTGCGCGTTCCCCAGGTTGCCCCGCGCCTGAACCACCTGCGCTTCATAGATCGCCGGATCCAGTTGGGCCAGGACCTGCCTCGCGCGCACGCGGCTGTTGAAATCCGCGAAGACATATTGGACCGTGCCGGACACGTACGATCCCACAGGAACCGTGGTCAAAGGGTTGATGGTCCCCGTTGCTTGGACGACAGCGGTGATGTCGCCGCGCTTCACGTTCGCGGTCAGGTATTTTGTCTCGCCTGATCGCGCCCGCATCACCATCCCGAGAGTCAGCACCGCCACCAGGGCGATCGCGGAAAGGGTGACCAGCTTTTTATGGTTTCGATAGTAGTCTCGCCATGCCATCGCTTATCTCGATCCTCAATAAGAATTATGAAACGTCCAGCGGTCAGGTGGGAAATGCAAGCCGGGCGTCAGGCCAACATCATTGGGTTTTCTGCTGCTGCCTCTTTTCATCGGCGAGCCGGACGTGTTCGTTGAATTTGGCCAGTTGGTCTGGATTCAGAATTTGGCGCACTTGGTCCCTTGTTTCCTTACGCAGGGCGTCAAATTCGGGCTGGTTCTTTTGCTCGAGTTCCCTTCTCTTCCGGGTCGACTCCTGCAGGATCTGCGTCAGCTTCTGGACTTGGGAGTCATCCAAATTCAACTCGTGCTTCATGCGATTGGCTACACGCTGAAGGTTGAACTCGTGGTGCCACAGCCCGGAATACCACCCGTAATAAAAAACACCTGATCCACCCACAATTATACCTAACAGGAAAGTCAGGACGAAATAGATGTAGGCGCGTCGAGTCACTTTTGCTTTTGCTCGCTCCCGTTGGTCGATTTGACAGGGTTTACGGTACGCGTATCTGAATAGTCGTCCCCGAGAACTGTTACTTCTGTCGACAAATTTTGTTCGGGCTGGACAATGTAGGGTTCGTCCTTGCTCGGTCCTCGCAAGGGCCCTGAAGAAGGCAAAGCAAGTGCAAGGAGGAACGACATCGTCAGGAGCAAGCTGGCCAGCACAAAGCGCCTGCCCACGCGCTCAATAAACTCTGCGGCTGACCGGTTCGCATCCACGGCAGATTCCAACCTCCGGACCACCCGCGCACTGAACCCGAGCATCGCCTCGGGTACCGCGTCTTGAGCCATAACATTGAATCCCGCACGAAGCAGCCGCAATTCCTTCCACGTGTCTGCGCAATGGGGGCAGGCTTTGAGATGCTCCCGTACAGTCTCGGCGAGAATTACGCTCTCGGCATCATACAAAATCACTTCCACATCTTTACAGCGCATGATTCATTGACCTCCCCGCAGTTTCTTGACGTCCAGGAGCATCCTTTTTCGTGCGCGGTGCAGCCGTACCTTGACGGTGCTCACATTTAATTCCAGGATGTCCGCGATTTCATCCACCGAAAAATCCTCCAACTCTTTAAGCCCCAGTATCACCCGGTCATCCGCCGGAGCACGTTCCATGAGCCTGTTTGCGTAGTCCCTGAGGGCCGCTCGCTCCTCAGAGTCAAGACTCTCCGCACCCTCTCTTTCTGCTCGCGCCTCCAGCTTCAAGCGGGCGTCGTCGCTCAAATCACCGAAATACCGCACTCTCGACGAGCGCAGCCGGCGCAAGTAATCGTAACAGTGGTTGACGGCGATTCGGGAAAGCCAGGTCCCGAAGGAAGATTCGAAATTGTAGCCTCGGATCGCTTGAAATGCTTTAATAAAAATCTCCTGGGCAATATCCTCAACATCATCCCGCCGTCGAATCAAATGGTAAATGATGGAAAAAACACGCCGCTGGTGTCTCTCCACGAGCGGAGCAAAGGACTCCGGGTCCCCTCGCTGAACACGCTCAATCCACTGGACTTCCTGAGCACCCTCGGCCTTCGGTTTTTCCATCTCTCTTCCATAATACGCCATCCTCATAGCTTAAAGACGCTTGAAGCGGCTTTGGGGTTACAGGTACAGAACCACTCGGTGGGGGCGACCCAAGTCAAGCCCGCTTTAAATAACATTTGACCAATTTATCATGGTGTGAAAGAATCCCAAATATGGTCATTGGAACGAGATTAAGAAAACTAAGAGAAGACAAGGATTTTTCACAGGGCGACATCGAGAAACGTACGGGATTGTTGCGCTGCTACATTTCCCGGGTGGAGAACGGTCATACCGTTCCTTCACTCGAGACCCTGGAACGACTTGCGTCGGCCTTGGAAATCCCGCTTTACCAACTGTTCTACGAGGGAGACGTACCACCTCCCTTGCCAAATCTGAGCAAACGGAAATCAACCGAGGAGCTCCTTCTGGACGGAGTTGACGAAAAGGAAGTTCGTTTCTTCAGCAAGGTCCGGAAGCTCGTCGCCAAAATTGACGAGAAAGACCGTCAATTGTTGCTTTACATGGCTCAGAAACTGGCAAGCCGGTAGCGCCTTCTAAGTTAACAAAATTGGACAGTGTGTCGACGGCTTTTGGGCTCCGGCGCTGACGTAGCTGACTTTCAAGTCTGCTATGCCAACCACTGGGGACGACCCGCGCTCACGCACGGGACTTTTTATCCTCAAACGTCCGGCGAGGCGCGCATCCGGCGCTGACCCATTGATTTCCATGCTGTGAGTGGTGGGCGGTTTCTAGTATCCGGCGCGGCAGGACCCTATTCCCATTCAATCGTGCCCGGGGGCTTGGAAGTGATATCAAAGACCACCCGGTTGACGCCCTTAACTTCATTGACAATCCGGGTGGACATTCGCTCGAGGAGTGGAGCCGGCAGTTTAGCCCAGTCCGCGGTCATGCCGTCCTCCGACTCGACGGCCCGCACAGCGATGGTTGAAGCGTAAGTCCGCGCATCCCCCATCACCCCCACGCTGGACACCGGCAAGAGAACTGCGAACGATTGCCAGAGCTCGTTGTAGAGGCCGGCGGCGCGAATCTCCTCCATAACAATCGCGTCCGCCTCGCGTACCACGCGCAGGCGTTCCTCGGTAACCTCACCCACAATTCGCACCGCAAGGCCAGGACCTGGAAATGGCTGCCGGTTCACCACCTCCGCCGAAAGGCCCAATTCCCTGCCCACCACTCGAACTTCGTCCTTAAAAAGCTCTCGCAGCGGCTCGATCAATTTGAATTTCAGGTCGGGTGGCAAGCCGCCCACGTTGTGATGACTCTTGATCACTGCAGCAGGACCTTTCACCGAGGCCGATTCGATGACGTCCGGATACAAAGTCCCCTGAACGAGAAACTGAATGTCGCCCAGGCTGCGCGCTTCCTCTTCGAAGACCCGGATGAATTCTTCTCCAATGATTTTACGTTTTTGCTCCGGATCCGTGACACCGCGCAGGCGGTTCACAAAGCGTTCTGACCGGTCGATGGCCCGGACGTTTAAATGCGCTTGCTCCTTCAGCACCGCCGTGACTCGTTCGAACTCATTCTTTCGCAGCACCCCGTTGTTCACAAAGACGCAGACCAGCCGTTCGCCCAGCGCACGGCCCACCAGCGTCGCGGCGACGGCGGAATCCACACCTCCAGAAAGCGCGCACAGCGCCCGGCGGTCTCCCACTTGCGCCCGGACACGCTCCACTGTTTCATCGATAAAGGATCGCGGGAACCAGTTCGGCTTGATACCGCAAATGTCAACCACAAACCGGCGCAACATTTCGCTGCCCTGCGCCGTGTGATGGACCTCGGGATGAAATTCCACTGCGTACATTTTCTTATCGTGATTCTCAATGACGGAAATGGCGTTTTCCGTATGGCCGGTGACGGTGAATCCCGGCGGGACCGCAGCAATATGGTCACCGTGGCTGTTCCACACTCGCAAGGGCGAGGGGAAGCCGGCCAGCAGTTGAGTGTCAGCGTTCATCTTGAGTTGCCCGAAGCCGTATTCCCGCCGCGCGGCGGGCTCGACTTTGCCGCCCATTTTCCACGTCATCATGTGCAGGCCATAACAAATCCCGAAGACGGGGAGGTTCATGCGAAAGATGCCATCGTCACAAGTCGGCGACGCGGGATCGTACACCGAGGAGGGCCCGCCGGAGAGCACCAGCGCCTGTGGATGCATGCGCTCCAATTCGTCCATCGGGATCGTGCACGGCACAATCACCGAATACACCTGCATTTCGCGGATTCGCCTCGCAATGAGCTGGGCGTATTGAGCGCCGAAATCAAGAACGACTACGGGACGGGGTTGTTCCATAGGTTTCGAGCAAAGTAGAAATAAATAGGAGGCGTCCTTACTTGGTCCCTGGCGCGCCGGGGCGGCGCTTCCGGCCATTCCCACCGGCCAAGTATCGTGACACCTGCGCGACGAAGTCCGCCAGGCGCCGATCTGTTTCCTCTTGAGCCCGCGTCAGTCGGCTCTCTGCCTCGGCCATCTGTGCCAGACCTTGGTCCAATCTATCCACGCGCTCGCTCTGCAAACGCGAAACTTCGACTAAATCACGAATAGCTTCGCTGTTACGTTCTGCTTGAATGCCCTGCACTCGAGACGATTCAACCAGGCCACGGATCGCTTCGTTATGGGACTTTGCGGTCTCGTTGAGACTAGTCAAAGATACATTGATCTTCGCAATGTCCGCTTCAAACTTGGCCTGCTGTTCCACAATAAACGTCATCGTTCGTTCGAGGTCCATACTTGCCGCCTACCTCTAATTACCGGACCACTATGTTAACCAACTTTTTCGGTACCAGGATAATCTTTATCACTTGGCGACCACTAATAAATTGCGCCACCTTTTCCTCGGCCTGAGCGCGCTCGCGGATTTCAGTTTCACTGACCGAAACCGCCACTCGGATCTTCCCCCGCAGTTTGCCATTCACCTGCACGGGAATCTCCAACTCGTCCTCGGCGGCATATTGGGGATCGTAGGCCGGCCAGGGGATGCGCAACGTTGGCTCGGCATGGCCCAACCCTTCCCAAAGCTCGTCCGCAATGTGGGGCACAAAAAGCGAGAGAACCAGAACAAGGTATTCGAGCGAGTTCTTCAGAATTTCCGGCCGGACCTTGCCCTCGTCAATGGCCTTCTCCAACTCGCCCAATTCGTTCGCCAGTTCCATGGCCATGGCCACGTCGGTATTGAAATGCCAGCGACCCTCCAAATCCTCGGTGACGTGACGCAGCGTCTGGTGAGTTTTTCGAATCAGCCTGCGCTCTTCCGGCGATAGTTGATCGAGTTCCCACTTGGATGACCCAGACCCACTGGCGTGGCCGCCGCCCCGGGAGGCACGTTGGGCGGCGTACTTCGCCACCAGGCGGTACGACCGCATCAAGAAGCGTGCCGCGCCCTCAATGCCTGAATCGCTCCAGTCAAAATCTCGCGCGGGGGGTGCGGCAAATAGCGTGTAGAGCCTCACCGTATCCGCCCCGTACTTTGCGAACATAACCGTTGGGTCCACGACATTGCCTTTGGATTTCGACATCTTGGCGCCATCTTTAATCACCATGCCTTGAGTGAAAAGGCGCGCGACCGGCTCGGAGAAATCCACCAGACCGATGTCCTGCATGACCTTGGTGAAAAACCGCATGTAGATGAGGTGGAGAATGGCATGCTCGATACCGCCAATATACTGGTCCACGGGAAACCAGTAATGCACCGCCTCCTTGTCGATGGGCGCCGTGTCAATGTGCGGGCTCGTGTAACGGTAGAAATACCACGACGAGTCGACAAAGGTGTCCATTGTGTCCGTTTCGCGGCGCGCCCGCCCATTGCAGTTGGGACAGCGAGTATTCACGAACTCCGGCACGCTCGCCAGGGGTGACTGACCCTGGCCTGTTAATTTCACGTCCGGGGGAAGAATCACAGGAAGATCTTTGTCAGGAACGGGAACGATGCCGCACGAATCGCAATAGATAACGGGGATGGGCGTGCCCCAGTATCGCTGACGTGAAATGCCCCAGTCCTTAATTCGATATTGGGTGGTTCCCCTCCCAAAACCCTTGGCCTCCGCGTCACGCGTCATTTTTTCAATCGCCTGTTCCGGAGTCAGTCCATCGTATGGCCCTGAGTTGACGAGCCTCCCGTTGGCGCCGGATTCCGTGTAGGCCGCCTCGAGCTTTTGTGGGACTTCCCCGTCGCGCGGAACGATAACCGTACGGATGGGCAGCCCGTGTTTCACCGAAAAGTCAAAATCCCGTTCGTCGTGAGCTGGGACGGCCATCACCGCGCCGGTGCCGTATTCCATCAGCACGAAGTTGGCAATCCAGATGGGAACATTTTCGCCGTTGAAGGGATTGCGCGCGGTAAAGCCCGTGTCCACGCCCTGCTTTTCCAGATTTACATCAACCCGCGCGCGGACCGCTGAGGCTTTCACATGCGCAGCTTCCTGCCGCAACTTCTCAGGATCGGGCCGGAATGAAATCAGCTTCTGCACGAGCGGGTGCTCCGGGGCAAGGTAAATTGCCGTGCAACCGAAGATGGTGTCAACGCGCGTGGTGAAGATGCGCAGACGCTCCCCGATTCCGTTGACCGTGAAATCGATCTCAGCGCCCACGGATTTCCCGATCCAGTTCTGCTGCATGCTCAGAACGCGTTCCGGCCAACGCACCAGATCCTTCATGTCCTCGAGCAAGCGCTCTGCGTAGGCTGTGATTTTCCAGAACCATTGCTCGAGCTCGCGCTCGACCACCGGCGTTTCCTCGTGCCGCCAGCAGCATCCGTTCACCACTTGTTCGTTGGCCAGCACGGTTTCGCAACTCGGACACCAATTCACGCGGCTTCTCTTGCGGTAAGCAAGCCCGCGCTCCAACATGCGAAGAAAGAACCACTGGTTCCATCGATAGTATTCCGGGACGCAGGTGGCAACCTCGCGGCGCCAGTCGTAACTCACGCCAAGGCGCTTCAGCTGGCCGCGCATCCGATCGATATGGTTGAAGGTAAACTCGGAGGGATGCCGCTGGTTTTTGATGGCCGCATTTTCCGCCGGCAACCCAAACGCGTCCCATCCGATGGGATGAATCACATTGCAGCCCTTCATCCACATGTAGCGCGCCAGCGCGTCCCCAATGGTGTAATTACGGACGTGCCCCATGTGAATGTCCCCGGAAGGATACGGGAGCATTTCCAGGACGTAGTACTTCTGGCGCGTGGTGTCCACCTCAGACTCGAAGAGCTTTTGTTCAGCCCAGCGTGCCTGCCACTTCGCTTCGATTTTTTGCGGATCGTAGGTTGGGTCCATGTTGAATTAAGGTGCGACTTAAAAATTAAGAATTAAAAAAAGAAAATCAAAGTGTTTGCAATCATTTCAGATCCGCCAGAAGTGCCCTGAGTCTTCATTCTTAATTCATAATTCCTAATTCCGGGCTAGTTTCCGCATCATCCGCAGATTCATTCGATCGTCGTCAGGGCGGTCCACCGGCGTTTCGCAGATAAAAGGAATCGCCCGCAGTTTCGGATGGCGCACAATTCTTCCAAAAGCTTGGGCGCCAATCTTCCCTTTGCCAATGTGCTCGTGGCGATCCACATGGGAGTCGAAAGCAGCTTTGGAATCGTTGGCGTGGATCACGCAGACATTTTTCAGGCCTACATGGCCATCCAGCTTTTTGATGGTAGCCCTCAGGCCGGCCTCAGTGTGGATGGGATAGCCTGCGGCGAAGCTGTGCGCGGTGTCTATGCACGCACCCATCGGCAAATCGCGCGACGCTCCATTCACAATCTCGGCTACTTCTTCGAATGTCATTCCAATCACTGAGCCCTGTCCCGCCGTGTTTTCGATCAATATTCTCAGTCCATCCAGATGAAGGCCGTTGGACGCCTGGCGGAGCGACTCGATACAAGTGGTGATAGCCGCCGCGGGCGTACTGCCCATCGCGCTCCCTGGGTGAGTGACCAGAAAATCCGCTCCCAGCGCCAGCGCCCGCTCGAGTTCTCCGCGAAAGGCCGCAATCGATTTGCCCCGGATCAAATCATCGCCCGAAGCGAGGTTAATCAGGTAGTTGTCGTGAATCACCAGCGGGGCAAGCCCGTAACCGGCCCGTGCCGCCTTGAAACGCTCGCAGTCACCGGGAGAGGGAGCCAGGGTTCGCCAGCCCCGCGGGTTGGCGGAGAACATCTGAAACGTATCGCAGCCAATTTTCTTGGCGTGATGCGCCGCATTCTCAACCGACCCTGCAATGGAGGTGTGAACACCCACTCGCATGATTTTTCGGGGACATCTAAACGCACTATCTTAACAAAGGCTTCACAAAACGGTCAATGAACGATGAAAGGTGGTGTCAAAGCTCTTTAGAAATGTCCCCTTTCTTACCTCGTTAGAAGTGTCCCCTTTTCTTGTTTTTGGTTTTTGCCTTTCATTTTGTTTTGGTTCTTGCTTTTGTCGTTGGCCTGGCCCGGAGCGAAGCCCTGCGGAGCCC
>JBGPCF010000007.1:0-98724 GCA_041481635.1 Terriglobia bacterium
CCCTTGCCAACTCCCTCTTGCTCATCTCGGTTCTCCCCAATCAAACCTCCCCTCGGAGGTCCCATTAGGGGACATTTCTATCGAGCACAAAAGGGGACATTATCATCGAGGCACAACATCTATTGCGGGGACTCATGCGGGCTGCGCCGGCGAAACACGCTGGAGGTGGATGTTCACCACCCGGATTTTCAGGGCTTCACCAACTTCACCAGTTTCACTAATCCGTGTTATACTGTTCTTCGATGAGACGCGCTACCGTGACTATTCCTGATGATCTCGCCGAAGCTGTGGAGGCCTACGTCCGCGCCCAAGAGGCGCCACCCCCGCTCACCGCCGTCGTCCAAGCGGCTTTGCGCCATTACCTGACGGAGCGAGGTTACCTGCGGGCTGGCGCTCCGCTCCGGATCGTCCCGGCACGAAGGGGAAGCGGCCGCCACGACGTGAGCCGCGAGCACGACCGTTATCTGGCCACCAGATGAAGCGAGCGGTCCTTGCTGATTCCGGTCCGTTGTACGCCGCCGTAGATCCTGACGATGCCCACCATGCCCGGGCACATCGAGAGTTAAACCGGCTGGCCGGCGATAAACAGGAGGTGCTTATCGCCTACCCCACGCTTCTGGAAGCATACACCTTGGTGCTCTTTCGCTTGGGAAAACGAGTCGCCTCAACGTGGTCAAACAATATCCTCAGCGGCGCTGCCCTGATCAATCCCACTCCACAGGATTACCGTGAGGCCGTCGCCAAACTCAAATCGTTTGGCGATCAGCCCATTACCCTCTTTGACGCTACGCTGGCTGTGCTCGCGACCCGACTGGACGTCGCGGTGTGGACTTACGACCATCACTTCGATGTAATGCACACAGCGGTCTGGCGGTAAGTGGTAGCCGGGGTCGATTAGTAATGTAATCGGCCGTAAGAATTTGTCTCGTCGAGACGTCCCATTCCAGTCGGGCCGTTTCGTTCAGAAGGCCAGCGCTTGATCCAGGTCTTGAATCAGATCTTGGGCCGCTTCGATCCCCACCGAGATGCGCACCAGCCCGTCCGTGATGCCGATGGCCACGCGCTGCTCGCGCGGGACGGCTCGGTGACTGGTGGAGGCGGAGTGGACAATAAGCGACCGGGTGTCGCCCAGGCTAGCCGCGCGCGCGAAAATCTTTACCCGGTCCATCACTTTTTTGCCGCCGTCGTAGCCGCCTTTCACCTCAAAGCTGATCATGGCGCCGAAAGCCTTCATCTGTTTCTTCGCCAGCTCGTACCCCGGATCTTTCGGCAACCCGGGATAATTCACGCGCTCGATTTTGGGGTGTTTGGCCAGGAACTCCGCGATGGCCTGGGCGTTCGAGCAATGCACGGGCATGCGCACGTGTAGGGTGTGGATGCCACGCAGGATCAGCCATGCGTTGAAAGGGCTGATCACCCCGCCGAAATCGCGGAAGACTTCGCTGAGGAGGTTGGCGATGTACGCCTTGCGGCCCACGATGATGCCGCCCATTGCATCGCCGTGCCCGCACAAGTACTTGGTGGCGGAATGCACGACCACCGTCACGCCGGACCGGATGGGCTGCTGAAGCGCGGGGCTGGCAAACGTGTTGTCAATCATCGTCGGGATGCCGCGCGCCCGGCCCAGCGCGGCGAGTTGGGCAATATCCACAATCTCCATGATGGGATTGCTGGGCGTTTCAAAATAAATCAGGCGAGTGTTGGGCTGGATGGCCTTCTCGAAATCCTCCACGCGCGTGGAAGGCACAAACGTGGCCGAGGCGCCCATGCGCGGCAGTTTCTTGTTCAGGAAATTATAGGCCGCGCCGTAGAGCGACCGGGCCGCCACCACGTGGTCGCCTGCTTGGATGTAACCGAGGATGGCCGTCGAGATCGCCGCCATGCCGGTCGCCGTGGCCAGCGAGGCTTCCCCTCCCTCCAGCGCCGCCATCTTTTCTTCGAGCGCGCGGATGGTGGGATTCCCGTAGCGCGTGTACATGTATCCGAACTTCTCACCGCCATAGACTGCCGCCATCTCGTCCGCGTCCACAGACACAAAAGTGGTGGACTGATAGATGGGCGTGTCCAGTGCGCCCGTCACCTTGCAGGCCTCTTCGCCCGCGTGCACGGCCAGGGTCGCGAAATCGTGTTGCTGGGACATGGGGCACCTCGTTGGGTCAGATTCATTCCTCGCCAAAGCCCCTAGAGTAACCCGCCTTCAGGGCATGCGAAAGAGCCAGTTCGATGGAATTGCAGATGGACAAAATTGAGACCTGCGGACCGCTGGACATTGCGCTTCGAAATGAATAGACTTTATTCATACATTAAACTCAAGTTGAGCGGGGGTGATTTATGGCCCACTGTCCTGAATGCGGTGGCGACATCGATGTTGGCGATGAGGTAGAAGAAGGGCAGACCTTGGACTGCCCCGAGTGCGAAGCCACTCTCGAAGTCGTGACGGCGAATCCCTTGGAGTTGAATGTGATCACGGTGAAGGACGAGGAAGAAGAGGAGGCTTATTAGCGTGGGGAAACACTTGACGCCCGCCCGTAGCCAGAGGCGCTTGTTCAAAGACTGTGACGAGGCCGTTCGCGGGCGCAGGACACGCGGGCTGGCCGCCTGCCTCGTCTTTTTTTGCATGATTGCATTTTATGTTGCACCCGTCTCGGGAAAGAAAAAGAAGCCCGTGTCTCGAACCGTGACGGGCGTGGTTTTGGACGGGTCCGAGAACCCCATCGTGGGCGCCTCGGTGGAATTGACCGACACGGTCTCTGGGAAGAAGGTCGGGATTTATTCTCAGGAGGACGGCAAGTATCTTTTCGCAGATCTCAACCCCAACCACGATTACGAGCTCCTGGCACGCCAGAATAATCTCAATTCGGACGTCCGCAAGGTCAGCTCCCTCGACGATCGCGACCGCATTGTGATCAATCTCAGAATCCCTCCACCCAAAGAGTAAGGTCATCGGAAAGACTGTCACGAGCCTTATCCTGGTGCGATCACCCGCAGCGCGTTTGGAATCACATCAATGGTCGCGGGCAGTTCCTGCAGAAATTCCCCATCACCAAAAAGTTCGAGGCACGCTGCCGAGCGGAGCGTCACGCGGCGTGTTTGAAAATAGACAATCCGTGGATGCTCGATATGCTTTCCGCGGTAGGCGCGCCGAACCCAGCGGAGGAGTTCCACCTTGCCCATCGCGGGAACAATGCACACGTCGAGCAGCCCATCGTCCAGGCGCGCGCGGGGGACCATTTTCACTCCATCCCCGTACGTCGGGTTGTTGCCCACCACGGCGAACATAAGGTTGCCGGAAAAATTCTGTTCGTCTGTTGTGAGGTCCAGCGGCTGGGGGCGGTAGGACCAGAGACAACGGAGAATCCCCCAGATGTATGCGAAGCGTCCGTGAATTCGAGGGGCGTGGTCGTTGGCGTAACGCGTGACGACGGAATCGAAACCCACGCCGGCGATGCACGCATACAAAGTGGACCCGCCGCCCTCATGGCTTGCGGAGTGATCCGCGTTGCGCGCCCGAGCCAAATCAATTTGCCGGACCTTACCCTTCAGCAGGATTTCCGCGGCCAAGCGCGGGTCGGAAGGAACACCCAGGCCGCGCGCCAGGTCGTTGCCACGTCCCACGGGGATGATCCCCAGGGGTACTTCGCCGGGGAAAAGTCCGTTCAATACATGGTGAATCGTGCCGTCGCCACCGACGGAAACCACCGCGTCGGGTTGATCCGCTCGCGCCTGGCGAGCCAGTTCCATCAAATGCTGCGCGCTGCTGCTTTCAAGGACGCGCGGCTCCACACGCCCGCGGCGCAGGATCTCGAGAGCTGCGTCAAGGGCGCGGCGAGTCTTGCCTCCTCCGGCAGTTGGATTGCAGAGAATGGTGAGTTTCACGGACCTGGAGGGAAGGATGCGGAAGTCAAGCGCAGAAGTCAAGCCGGCGGAGTGCGGGAGATCCATCAGCTACACGGAGCGATGAATCACCATCATGCTCAAGTCATCACGCTTCTGCATGCCAGATTGGAACGCGGCGAGATCTTCAAGGCAAGCCCGGACCAACGACTGGGGCGACATAGACGCGCAGCCAGCAACGACGCGCGAAAGGCGCTCGGTGCCGTATTCGACGTCCGACGGGTTGGCTGCTTCAGTAAGCCCGTCGGTGAAAAGAACAAGGCATTCGCCACGCGACATCTGCAACTGCTCGGTGATAAATTTCCCGCCGCAGAACATGCCCAGCGGAAGGCTGGTGGGCTTGATGGAGGTGACCTCTCCACGCCGCACCAGCAGAGGCGCGCAGTGGCCCGCATTGCAGAGTTCGATTTTCCCGTTGGGCGCGGCTTTTCCCCAAACCAGCGTGGCAAAATTCGTAGACGCGATGCTCTCGCAGAACACCCGGTTGGCGCGCTCCAATTGCTGGTCCAAAGGCAGGCCGGCGGAAATCAGCATGCGGAAAATCGCGCGCAGGTGGGCCATGAGCATCGAGGCCGCCACCCCTTTGCCCGATACGTCTCCGATAGCGAAGAACAGACCGTCGCCGTCATCCGGATGAGTCACCACATCGCAGTAATCCCCGCTCACCGGGCCCTTGGGCTCGTAGTGATAGTAGATCTCCCAGCCCCCGTGGCTGAAATTCTGTTTTGGAAGCAACTCCCGCTGCATGCGCGAGGCCAGGTCGAGGTCTTGCTCGAGCGCGCGGTGCTCGTCGGGCGAGAGATGGTCAAGGCAGAAGCGCAGCAGAGGATTGTTTGCCAATCCCTCTTTCTCAATCGGCTCGTGGCAAAATTCGCAGATACCAAATGTCCCGGAGTTGATCCGGTTGAGCGCCGAGTCGACTTCGTTCAGAAGCTGGGTAAGCTGCGCGTGTTCGGTAGATCCGTGGATAACTGCTTCGAGCTTCTGGCGCCGGTCCACCAGTTGCTCGCGAATTAAACTGTCGGGGGATGTGGCCATCGCTTCCCTCCTTTGAACACCTTAAATCTATCGTGGTGATTGGATGAAATATATCTGTTTTTGGTGCGCAAATTCTGGACGCGCTATCGAAAGGAAAGGAGGAGTCAGGAATCCTGGTAGGCCTTCAAGAATTCGTCTCGCGCTATGCCTGCTTGCGTGCAGATTGACCGAAGAGTGGAGGCTTTCAATTTTGGATGATTGGGCATCGTCAATGGAGTCTTAATCCCATCGGGATTTAAACGAACCATTGCAATGTGTTCCCTCTCCCGTACTAGCTCAAATTGCAAGGACTGAAGTGCTCTGATAACCCTTTGTTTTGGCGCATCGACTGGGAACTTGCTCACTATCTCTCCAGGACAGTTTCGGCCACAAAAGCTTCGAGTACCCGAGGTCTTACGTTGAGAACTTCTGTGCCAAAGGTCTTGACGTGAAATTTGATGGCCGATTTCACATCCGCCACCGCCTCGTCGTAAGTATCACCCTCACCCACAACGACACCTTTGACTCCAAGGGGGTAGGCGATGTATCCGTCGGAATGTCTTTCAACGATGAGCTTGATTTGGCGCATTAGTATCTCCTACTGCTTAAGTCTAACATGCGAGAAAGCAACCAGCTAGGTGGTGGTGAAGTCTGTCAAATCGACGGTCATGCGTCGGCTGGATTGGTAAACTCCAGCCTTAACTTCAGCATTGTCTTTCCAATCCGAAATGTCACGGTCGGGGTTTCCCGGTAATTGTTAGGATCAAATTCCCAAGTGGGATCGGTCAGGCGCTGCCAGTCAGGAGGTTCTCGGTCACCAACAGCGATGTAAACTGCCCCTTCCTTAATCTTGCGAGTTGCTTCTGCTTTCGAGCTCGCAAGCCCACGCAGGGCTAGGAAATGTGCAAGCTTTGACGGCACGAAAGAAAGTTGTGGCAGCGTATTTTCGGGGACTCCTTCGGGAATAGACTTTTCCTCATGTTGCACCTCCCAATGTCTTTGCGCAATAGCCCCCTCTTCCTCATTATGAAAATCCATAACGATTCGCCTCGCTAGCGCTTTCTTAACATCTTTCGGATGCTTCGAGCCTGTCGCAACTGACTGCTTCAATTCCTCGATCTGTGCTGGCGTCATGTCGGTGAGAAGCAAATAATACCGCCACATCATTTCATCCGAAATCGACATGAGCTTGCCAAACATCTCCGCGGGCGCCTCGTTGATGCTCACGTAATTGCCGAGGGACTTTGACATTTTCTGCACGCCATCCAGGCCTTCGAGCAACGGTGTGGTCATAATGACCTGGGGTTCCTGCCCGTATTCATGTTGCAGGGTGCGCCCGACGAGCAGGTTGAATTTCTGGTCGGTACCACCCAGCTCGACATCAGCTTCGAGCGCAACGGAGTCGTAACCCATGGCGAGCGGATAAATCATCTCGTGCATCGAAAGTGGCTGTTGATCCTTGATGCGTTTTGCGAAATCGTCTCTTTCGAGCATGCGCGCCACGGTGTACTTGGAGCACAGCGTGACCCACTCCCGGCTGGTGAGCTTGTCGAGCCATCGGCTGTTGAAATCCACCACGGTTTTCACCGGGTCGAGAATTTTGAATACCTGCCTTTTATAGGTCTCGGCATTGGCCGCGATTTCCTGGGGCGTCATTGGAGGCCGCGTGACGTTTCGCCCGCTCGGGTCGCCGATCATCCCCGTGAAATCCCCGATCAGGAAAATCACCGTGTGGCCGAGGTCTTGAAAGTGTTTGAGCTTGCGAATCAGGACGGTGTGGCCCAAGTGGATGTCCGGCGCGGTGGGGTCGAAGCCCGCCTTCACCTTGAGCGGCTTGCCGGTCTTCTCCGCTCGCTCGAGCTTGGCGCGCAATTCTTCCACGCGGATGGTCTCTTCCGCGCCCTTGGTAAGGTACGCGAGTTGTTCGTTGATCGTCATGCTCCTGAAGCTCGGACATTCGAACTGCGGTTACGCTACAAGCTCAAAGAGTCCTTCAATCACATCCGCCAGCTCCTCGGCGCTTGCGCGACCGAGACGCCTACCCAGCCGTTCAGTGGAAATGGTGCGGACCTGGGAAATCTTTACCCACGAGGTTTTGGGCAGCCGACTGCTCGCCAGCTTCAAGTCGAGGGGCAATCCCGCCACTTGTGGCCGGCTGGTGAGAGGGAGCGCAATCACCGTACCTGCACGCTCATTGAAGATGTCGTGACTAAGGATCAGGACGGGACGCAGTCCAGCCTGTTCATGGCCGCGCACCGGGTTCAAGTCCGCCCAGTATATTTCGCCTCTTAATATTCGGGCCAGGGAGGTTCTCCTGAAAAAACTTCCTCTGCGAAGGCTCTTTCCTGATTGCGATTGATCTTTGCCAGCGCGTCAATTAGCCGGCGCCGCTTGTGGCGGGCTCTCATCTCAGCAAGGGCCGCTTGAACAGCCCGGCTGCGGTTTGGAAATCGCCCCTCACGTACCCAGCGGTCGACTTCCTTGACGCTGTCCGCTTCGAGAGTAACGGCCACTTTAGTGGTGCTCATAAGTATGACAAATTATCATACCAGAAATCCGTTGTCCATCGCGTAGTGCTGGATTAACAATTCAAGGCTTGGCCACCGCCCTGCGCCCTTCGAAGCGCACGCGGTCTTCGAGCAGAAGGCAGATCGCCTCGGAATAAATGCGGTGCTCTTCTTTCAAAATTCGCGCCGACAGCGACTCCAACGTGTCGCCGTCGAGCACGGGCACGGCGGCCTGGCAAATAATCGGTCCGGTGTCCACGCCTTCGTCCACCAGGTGCACCGTGCATCCGCTGAGCTTCACCCCGTGTTCGAGCGCTTGTTTCTGCGCGTCGGAGCCGGGGAAGGCGGGCAAGAGAGCGGGATGAATATTCAAGATTCGTCCTGGAAATTCCCGGATAAAGTAAGGGCTCAGAATCCGCATGAAGCCCGCGAGACATACCAGGTCGACGTGGAATTCGCGCAGAGCAGCCACCACCTCGCGGTCGTAGGCTTCGCGCTCTTTGCCCTTGGAGGGAATCACCCGAGCGTTCAGGCCCATCTCTCGCGCGCGTTGCAGGCCCGCCGCTTCTTCGCGGTTGCTGATCACCACGGCGATCTTCGCAGGAATTTTTCCCGCCTGAACGTTGCGCGCGATCGCTTCGAAATTTGACCCGCGGCCGGAGAGGAGAATGCCAATGTTCTTCATATTTGCGCGAAGAAGTCAGAAGACAGGAGTCAGAAGTCAAAATGGAAAATTAATTGAGTGATTGAATCATTGCGTGATTGAAAAAACTTTCGCCGCGGCATGCCTCGTCGATTTAACCGCGCAATGACCCGCTTATGTTGTCTTCTTACTCCTGACTCCTGACTCCTGACTCCTGACTCCTGTCTTCTAAACATACTTCACACTGGGCCTCCCTTTTACAATCTTACCCAGCATCCAGAATTTTTCCCGCATCTCCCCCAGGGCCGCGGTGACGCGCCGGAGGTTTTCCTGAGCGACCACGAGCACGAAGCCAATGCCCATGTTGAATGTTCGCAGCATATCTTCGGGCGGCACATTTCCGGCGCGGGCGATCAGGTCATAGACAGGTAGCACGGGCCAAGCCCCCAGTTGGATTTCCGCCGCACATCCGCGTGGCAGGGTGCGCGGAGTGTTGTCAGTGAGCCCGCCTCCGGTGATGTGCGCCATGCCTTTCAGCCAGCCTCCGGCGAGCAGGGGTTGGACCACGGGCCAGTAGCAGCGATGCGGGGCGAGCAATTCTTCTCCCAGCGTTCGGCCAAGTTCCGGAATGCGCGAGCGCAGTTTCATGCCCGCCAGGTCGAGAAGAACTTTGCGCGCCAACGAATACCCGTTGGTGTGGAGGCCGAGCGAGCGCAGGCCAACCAGCACGTCGCCGGGGGCAATGCCCGATCCATCCACAATCTGCCGCCGGCGCACCCAGCCCACGATGGTGCCAGCCAGGTCGTACTCACCGGGGGGATAGAAGCCAGGCATCTCCGCCGTCTCGCCGCCAATCAGCGCGCACTCGGAAGCGCGGCAGGCAGTCGCCAGGCCGGAAATGATTTCCGCCACCACCTGTGGCTGCAGTTTGCCGGTCGCCAGGTAGTCGAGGAAAAACAGCGGCGTGGCGCCGTGCGCCGCGATGTCGTTCACGCAATGGTTCACGAGGTCGGAGCCCACGGTATTATGGCGGTTAAGCGCGAAAGCGATTTTCAGTTTGGTGCCCACGCCGTCCGTACTGGCCACCAGCACGGCATCCCTGGGCAGACCGGCGAGCGAGAAGAATCCGCCAAACGCGCCAACATCTTTCAGCACGCGCGGATTAAAAGTGCGGCGAGCAAGCTGTTTGATTCGGGCTTTGGCCCGGCTTGCCGCATCAATATCGACACCCGCGTCTCGATAGCGCATCGTGGTTTGAATTATAGGGGATTTTGTAGAATCGCGGGAAACAGTAAAAAGGAAACTTGAAAATGGAAATTGGAAATTCAAACTCCTAATCTATGCGCTCAGTTTCCATTTTCCAGTTTCTAATTTGTTTCAGAAAAACTTTCCTGTCCTGGACCAGCGAGTCTTTTTAATGAAATTCCAAAAGATGGAAGCATCAAACTGCAACCGGCCCTTCACGCCCTCGTCCATCCAATCTTTCGTGGGCGCGTCGTAGGACCAAAAGACAAAGAGAGGCTCGCCCACCACGTTGCCTTCCGGCACCAGGCCCCAAAAGCGACTGTCGGAAGAGTTGTCCCGATTGTCGCCCATCACGAACAGGTAACCCGGTGGGACGTGCAATCCGTCCGGCCGAATGTAGTTGGCCATCTCCCGCGCCCAGCCCGGGTCGAGCCCCAGCCACGCGGGCAGCGTTTCAATCTGGGAAGCGGATGGCGGAAAATTATCGCGCAAGGGCAAAATGCCGGGCAGGTGCTGGACGTAAGACTCTTTCAACTCCTGGCCATTCACGAAAACGTTCTTGTTGGAGACCCGGACCACGTCGCCGCCAATCCCAATTACCCGCTTCACAAACATGACGGAGGGATTCAGTGGATAGTGAAACGCCACAATTTCCTGCCGGTGGACTGTACGCAGTGGAGGAATGCGCAAATTGGTATAAGGCAACTGCGGGCCGTAGAGCAGCTTGTCCAGGAAAAGGTGATCGCCGATCATGATCGTCTTTTCCATGGAGCCCGTGGGAATCACGGTGGCTTCCGCGACGAACGTTCTGAAGCACAGCACGCCCACCAGAACGACGAGAAGCGAGCGCAAAGTTTCCCAGATCGACTCGCCATGCGGCGGGTGGGCCGCAGGTTTCTGCTCCGGCTCCGGCGTCACGCCTTCTTGAGGAGTCACAGGCACTACTTCGGGGTTTTGTTCCACAGGTTCCATAATAGTTACTCGCGGCTGCGCAACGAGATCAGCGGTTCCTGAACGGCCGTGGGATAGTTCGTGGTATAACAGCCCAGGCAATAACGTCCCTCGGTGTCGCCCACCGCCTGGCGCATGCCTTCGAGCGAAAGATATCCCAAGGTGTCGGCGCCGATGAACTGCCGAATCTCATCCACGTTATGTGTTGAAGCGATCAGCTCCTTGCGGGTGGGCGTGTCGATGCCGTAATAGCAGGGCGAAACCGTGGGCGGACAACTGATCCGCATGTGGACTTCGCGCGCCCCCGCCTCCCTTACGATGCGCACAATCTTGCGGCTGGTTGTACCGCGAATAATGGAATCGTCCACCAGCACCACGCGCTTGCCCTCAATCAGGCTGCGCACGGGGTTCAGCTTCATCTTCACGCCAAAATCGCGAATGGCCTGGCTGGGCTCGATGAACGTCCGGCCCACATAGTGGTTGCGGATCAGGCCGAATTTCAGCGGGATGCCGGATTCGTCGGCAAAGCCGCTGGCCGCCGCCACGCCCGAGTCGGGCACGGGGACCACCACGTCCGCCGGGGCGGGATGCTCGCGCGCCAGCATGCGTCCCAGCATGTCGCGGCTCTCCTGCACGGAGCGGCCAAACACCACGCTGTCGGGCCGCGAAAAATAAACGTGCTCGAAAATGCAATGCGCGTGCTGCACGGGCGGGGTAAAGCGCAGCGAGGTAAGCCCGCGCCCGTCGAGGATCACCATCTCGCCCGGCTCCACGTCGCGCAGGTGGACGGCGTTGATCAGGTCAAAAGCGCACGTTTCCGACGCCACCACGTAAGACCCGTTCAGCTTGCCAATGCTCAGCGGGCGAAACCCGCGCGGGTCGCGGATGGCATAAACGCTGTCCTTGAAAAGCATCACCAACGAGTACGCGCCCACCACGCGGTCCAGTGCGTCGGAAACCGACTCCGGCAGCCCCGATTGTTTGGAGCGCGCCAGGAAATGCAGAATCACTTCACTGTCACTGGTGGTCTGGAAGATATCGCCGCGGCTCTCCAACTCCCGGCGAAGCGACGAGGCGTTGGACAAATTCCCGTTGTGCGCCAGCGCCACCTGCCCCTTCTGGCAGCTCACGGTAATGGGCTGCGCGTTCTTCAGGTCAGTATCGCCCGCCGTCGAGTAGCGCGTGTGACCGATGGCCGAAGTGCCCACCAGCGTCTTCAGCGCGTCTTGCGTAAAGACTTCCGCCGCGTGCCCCATCCCTTTATAGGTGACGATGTTTTTGCCGTCGGACGCGGCAATGCCGGCGCTTTCCTGCCCGCGATGCTGGAGCGCGTAGAGCCCGAGGTAGGTGAGCTTGGCCGCCTCCGGGTGCCCGTAAACGGCAAACACCCCGCAATGGTCGTGGAACTTGTCGTCAGGAAGACTTAGGGTCGGAAATATCTGCTCGGCTGGCTGCAAAGGGTTTTCTCCAACAACCAGATTGGTGTGCGGCACGTTTTCTTATGGTGGATCGAAAACGGTTGTTTTCCCGGATCAGTTCAAACGCGATGCCCTGAATTTAAGAATTTGAATCCCGCGACTGGGGCGAAACTTGGCCGCTTGCTCTCCCAACTCCGTCGCCCGGCCGCCTTCACGTTTGCTTCAAGCACCTATTCTCTCGCGAATCAAAGAGCGAATCAATAGAATTTTCCGGAGGGGCTAATCGCCACGTGCGCCCCTGCTCGAGCGCAGGAAGGCCAGCCAGGCGACAACGTAGCACGCGGTGCCAGTCCAGAACGCGGTGGAGATTCCGGCGTAGATCGAGATGACCACGGCGAGCACCGAGGCGGCCACCGAAGCGGCGCCATTGATGCCCCAAAGCCACGGCGTCAAGCTGGGGCCGTGCTCGGAAGCGGACTTCATGCCGAGCGGAAACGCCATGCCCATAAGGAGTCCGAGCGGAAACAGAATGCCCACACCCACCAGAATTCGAGTGGGCGTGACGGCATCCGCAAAGGCTGCGAGCGCCAGCGAAGTCACGACGCCAAAGGCGCACAAGACGGCAATCAGCAAGCCCAGTCGAATCGCGCCGCTGCGCCGCAATCCGGCCGCGCCTGCCCCATGCGTGGTGTAGCTTCCCAATCCGCTCGAAACCAGCAGGGTGAAGAGCACCACGGAAAGCGCGTAGGTCGGGTGCCCCAGGAATATGATGAGCCGCTGCATCTGGGAAACCTCAATCAGCATGAAGCCCAGACCGATGGCAGCAAAGTAGAGCACGTTGGGCCACGCGCGGTAGAGCTTTAACTCCCGGCCCGCCATCCGCAGAGGCAACACGATGCAAAGAATGGTGAGCGTGGTGATGATCACCATCATGGCGCCCAAAAGATGGACCGCGTTGGTGGTTTCGTTGAGCACCGACGTGCCACGGGGCGTGGGCCGAAACATGTCGCTCATTTTTCCCAATTGGAAGAAGAACGGCCGGTTGTCCGTGGGCGGGCTGATATCCGCTTGGAGGCCCGCGATGACCTGGTCAAGATTGTGGCCCGAAGCGAGGTCGGCAAACATGGGGTCGGACGCGGCGCGTGGGTCCAGGACAACGGTGAATTGCATTTTGTTGGCCAAGGCTTCCATGGTGTCAATGTCGCTGTCGGAAAAAGGTGCCTTGCTAATCAGCATGGTGGCGGCACCGCCCGTGGACCCCCCTGAACCGTGTCCCCAGGCGTTGCGGACCAGGATGATGTGTTGGCGCGGATTCGTAATCCCCAGGCGCATCAGCGTGGCCACGGCGAGCGAGGTCAGCCGGTAAGCTTCTTCCGGCCGGCCCGGCGTGAACCAGCGCGAAAAGGAAACCACGCCGCTGGGCGAGATGCGCGACAGGAAGAGCTCCCACGCCTCGACGGTGTAAAGCCCGTTTTCGGTCAACGAAAATGCGCCCGCCGCAGTGGCGGCCCAGGTATCGATGAATGAAGCTTGAATCACATCGAACCGCTCGTTGGTTCGCGCGAGATAACTGCGGGCCTCATCGTTGACGAAGGTCACGCGCGGGTCGCGGTCCAGGTGCCCGGTGAAGTCACCAAACCTTCCATTCACCGTGGCCATAATGTCGCGATTGATTTCCACCGCGCGAACGGATTTTTGTCCCTGGGCCAATGCGGCAAGAATATCCCTGCCGCCGCCCGCGCCCACGATGAGCACGTTTGAATTCTTGCGGAGGTGATGAACAATTTCTTTGACGTCGTAGCCCAGGTAGTCGACGGTGTTGAAATCGCCGGCAAAGGCGGTGAGCGTCGTCTCGGCGGCGGCGTCAATGGTCAAGTGGAGGGCGCGCACCGAGGTGTTGGTGGGATATGTGGGGCTCGTCCCTTCCGTGATGGGGCTCATCGGAATGTCGGGAAATCCGAAAACGGTGAGGCGCGAAAATGAATTCCATTTCTCGTAAAGGGGTGTCGCCTCGTATGCCCCTTTCACCCAAATCAGGTCCAGGAACGGGCTGCCCCGCCTCGCTGAAATCGTGTTCGCGATCACTAACGCCCCCAGCAAGACACTGAAGGTGAGCGCGCTTCGCTGGAGCTTCCCGTGCTTTCCCTGCCGTGCAAATAGCGTGGAGGCCACGGCAGCCAGTAGCGCGGCAATGAAGACGGCGCTCAGGCCGTCGGTCATTTTGAAAACCAGAGAGAGCACCACGCACCCGCAAGCTGCGCCGGCCAGATCCACCGCATAGATGCGGCTCACCTGGCGGGGAAACCGAGTGAGGGCCAGGCACACACAGATGCCGCTGTACACAAAGGCCACGGACAAGGACGTGAAGGTGACGAACATCGACGCCAATCCGCGAAACGAAGTCCTGGCCTCAATGGGGACAAACAGGTGAGTGAGAATGCCGATCACAATCCAGAGGGCGAACAGGAAAGAGCTGCGGCCCATCTGATCCACTGCCTGGTCCCAACGCGCGTACGCTGGGTGCAGGTAAACCACCAGGCTGCCGATGGTCATGCCGAACATGGCGATGGAGATCGCCATAAAGGCGAAGTGATACCACATCGTCACGCTGAAAATGCGCGTCAACGTTATCTCGTACATCAGCGTGACGAGGGTCACCACGAACACGCCCGCGTAAGTCATTTTGCCGGCGCGCATTTCTGGGGAGCCGATAGGGAGGTGGCCGTTATTGATGGAAATCTCCGTCTCCGCGGACTACTGGGGAGCGGGCTGCTTGCGAGTGACATCTTACCACGGCTTGGCCAGCGGGCGACGGGCATCCAAGGCCGCGGCTCAGATCAGCTCCGCGGAAAAACGTGGGCCGCAACCCTTATGACTTGGAATTCATTTCGCGCGTGCCCTTGACTTTGAAATGGCTGCGGGGATGATTTTTCACCAGCCGCTCCAGGCCCCAGATGGTGGACTCCGCGCCTTCTTTCTTGATTTGAAGGAAAGAACGCGTGTTGGTGCTCTCGCACCGGGGACACTTGAACATCGGGCGGCCGAGGAAAAGCTCCGGAGGGCCGTTGTAATAAAAAATGGATTTCACCGTGTCGTGGTTCGTCGACATCAAGCACTGATTACACAGGAACCAGTACTGCCGATCGATTCTTCGGAAAATGCCTGCAATGCCCATGAGTGTGACTCCTCCAGACTCTTCAACCATTATGGCGAAACGCCGGAATTCTTCAACGCCACCGTAGCGCTGGCCCCGCCACGCGGGGTCAGCAAGCCATGCCAAAAATAGATCATGCCGATCCCGCTTGCATTTGTAGAGCCGCCTTTTGGGGCGGCATGCCGGGCTCCCGATATGATCGGGACAAGTTCCGCCCGGCGCTACAAGTGCGACAATTTCTAACGCGCTTCACTGTGGACGCGCCGCTTCATCGGATTCCTGCGATGCGTAACGAACGCCATAGATTTTGCGCGAAGTTCCCGAGAGTTGCTGGGTGCGCACCACATGGGCGGGCACCTCGATGTTCTCTGCCGCCGCGTCAAAAGGGCACGCCACCACAATACCCTGCCCCACATAGTAGTTTCGCTCGCTGAGAAAACATAATCCGTTCTTGGAGAGGTTTTCGCTGCGGAGGACTTCGCTTCCGCCGTAGTAGTCGCGGATCAGGATGGGCAACTGAAGCGCAACGCGGCGATGCGAGCGCTCGTCGTGTTGCGAGGCGCCGCTTTCCATTTCCGCCCGCACTTCGGCGAACATGCGCGCCTCGCTGGCCGGGCAATCCAACTCCATTTTTTTCTCGGCATAGCCCCACGGACTTTCGGCCTTGCACACCTCGCAGGGCATGGAGAGTATGCCCGCGGTTTCCAGAACTTCCCACTGCACAACCGAAAGGGGCAGGAAGGCCGTGGTCTTGCACATGTGACATTCCAGCAAGCCCTTCGCATACGCGGATTCGCCCTCCACCAGCGGAGGAAACTTGATGCCCCAAATGTTGTAATCGGGGTTCAAGCATTCCACGCCCCAATCGCAGGTCAAATCAGCGGGCGGCGCGAGCGGGCCCACCACCCGAAATTCCGTGTCGCTCTCCCCGGCCATGTTAAGCAGGCGCACGTTTTGTCCAGTCCGCAGCGGCACGCGAGTCCGAATGCGCGCCCCGTGCCGGTTCACGGTGATGGCGCGAGCCTCGCCTTTAAAGTGCTTGCCCGTCGCGTCAGTGCCCATAATGCTCAGGCGCATGGTGAGCATGATGCGGTCGGAACGTCGTTTGTTGGTGGACATGGGTGAACCCAATTTCTATTGAATTATCCAATTCACCCTGCGCCCGCGTTACTGATCCTGCGGCAGGGTTGTGTCCTGAATTGACCGGCGCTTTATTGCAAGCCTCAGCCTGTGGCTCTGGGATGCTTCGGTTGATAAAGGCGGACCCCGCCGCCCCCGGGAAGCCGGATCTTCGTGATGGAACCCCACGGTGCTTCCTGAACTTTAGAGCACTTGACGTGCTTCTTCGCAAGGGTAACCATTTCGGCTTTCAGATTGTCGCACATGAGAAAGAGTTCGTGGACTCCATTTTCATCGGACGGGTGGAATGCGGCTTCTGCCGGCGGTAGGGCGAAAATCAGCCAGCCATGACCCGCGTCCACGGATTTAAACCCGAAGACGTCGCGGAAAAATGCGCGGTCCGCCTCGGCTTTTTTACTGTAGACCACTATGTGGGCGCCTGAAATCATTTGTCCCTCCTAAGAATTCCCGGAACTTCAGGCAGGCAGCTTGTTCCGTCGAATCTCGAAAATTCAATCGAGCTCAAGAAGCAATTCAGCTCCGCGCTCCCAGGTTGACCGCCGAGTGAGGACTCTCCACCTGCTCGATGTTATTGGCTCCAGCGCCCATGGGCAAATCCTGTGACTTCGGTCCCGGCTCCGTTCATTAAGGGAAGTCTACACCCCATCTGTGCATTTTGGAATGTCCAGGGACGTTCAGGCGACCCTGCGGGACGGTGCGCGAAGCGACTTGGAGTGCGGTTGCCAAGCTGCCGCCCTTGGCTCAAATTGTACCGCCCTCGGTCGCCGCGGCGACTGTGGGCACTAGTCAGTGGTTAGTGGACGTGGGCGACCAATTGGAAATCGAAAGTCCCCGCTCGGCACGCGGAGGACAAAAAAGAGCTCCAACGCACGCGCCCAGGCGTAGAATCAATGCTGGCGGGATCGATTGAAGGAGGAACGATGGAACGCAGAACTTTTCTACAAACGGCGGTTGCCGGAACGCTGGCCGCTTCGGTAAAGGCGGAAACTACGATTCCCAGGCGCGTGTACAAGGGTGACGTCAAACTTTCTGTAATTGGTTTCGGCGGGATTGTGGTGGTTGGAATGGAACAGAAAGATGCGGACCGGATGGTGGCGGAAGCCTTCGACCGCGGCGTGAACTACTTTGACGTGGCTCCCAGCTATTTCGACGGTGAGGCGGAGATGAAGCTGGGGCCGGCTCTCGAGCCCTACCGCAAGAAATCTTTCCTGGCGTGCAAAACCATGGAGCGCGGAGCAGCCGGCGCCCGCCGGGAATTGGAGCAAAGCTTGGTCCGGGCCCGGACCGACCACTTCGACCTGTACCAATTCCACGCCGTTTCCAGCATGGACGACGTGGAGAAAATCCTGGCTCCGGGCGGCGCCGCGGAAACGTACGTCAAGGCGCGCGAGGAGGGCAAAGTCCGGTTCCTCGGAGCGTCGGTGCATGATGCCGCGGCCGGCATCGCGTTGATGGACCGGTTCGCGCTCGATTCCGTACTCTTTCCGGTGAATTTTGTGCTTTTCCAGGAAGGCCACTTCGGTCCGCAGATTCTGGAGAAAGCCAAACAGAAAGGAGTGGCGCGACTGGCGCTGAAATCCATGGCCCACACCACTTGGCCCGACCGCAATCACGATGCGTGGCCCAAGTGCTGGTATAAACCCGTCGACGACCCCGCACTGGCGGAGATGGCCGTGCGTTTCACGCTGAGCGAAGACATTACCGCGGCCATCCCGCCGGGCGAAGAGAAGCTTTTCCGCATGGCACTCGATATCGCGGGTCGATATCGCCCGCTGAGTTCTGAAGAACGCAGTGATTTGTTGGCCAAGGCGCGCGGCCTTAAGCCACTGTTCCACGCGTGATTCATCGCTTGGCTCGGAGCCTTTGGATTTGGAATTCTAAGCCCTCTCCGAGGGGAGAGGGCGACCGTCGAGCCTTTGGTTAACCGCGGGTTCGTCTCACATAAAAAAGCCCACGGAGGGCAAGGCACTTTCCGTGGCTACACTTTGGACGTGGCGCAGCGTTCCCAAAAGTCAGCTTGACACAGCTTCGCGCTTTGAGGGATCGGTCCCTGATTTTGTTTGGGGGGTTTAGCAACTTAGCGCCAGAGCTTTCGGCGCACGGCTCCGGCAACGCCGATCAGGCCCGTGCCTAACAGCAGCAGAGAACTGGGCTCGGGAACAGGGGTGTTATCCGTAGTGTAGGTAAAAGTCGTGGGCGTCCCATCCCAAGTCGCGCTGTCGCCGTTTTCGGCGCCCAGGTAGAAGGGGGAGGCAGTGCCCATGCCTGAAGGGAACGGGGCCCCAACATTGTAGTTCGCGGGTCCGGTGCTGGACGTGAAGCCACCGATCTGCTGCACGGAACTATATCCCTCGACATAAACTCCCGCGCCACAGTCGCCTGAACAAGTAGACCCAAGGTATCCAGCGCTGGAGCCGGAGCTACCCGAAGCGCCAATCGCCCCGCCGGAAACGTTCTCACCTGTGATATTCCCGCCAAGATCGGTTACGGTGTAGTGGACAAAAACGTCCTCAATTGCAAAGCCACTCGCCGGACTGGTAATGGACTGAGGGCCGCCGAGAAAGGTCAACGTGAACCCGTTGTTCACTGGGGTGAAGATGAAATCACTGTTATGGAAGATCAGGCTATTGCCTCCGGAACTGGTATTGTTGTCGTAGCTGTATTTTTCACCGCTGACACTATCTGGGTCGAAAGTGAACTGGAGCGAGCCGATATCGCAAGTCGTACCTGCGATGGCGGTCATAGGGCCACTGGCGCAGATCGAGTCCGCCCTGGACGATTGCGCCAGACCAATCGCTAGCAACGAACTGACTATCAAAAGTCTGCCGACCTTGCGTGGGGCTTTGTGATTCTTTGCGGTTTCAATCGTTGGCGTTGCCTCTTTTATCGACCCTCCATCACTTGCGTGCCAAGCACGGGCGGAAAGCCCCTAGTGAAATGTTCCAGCAATTCCCTTTCCAAATAATTCCTAACTGAATGTAAGCAGCTTACCGTTTAGGCCCAGATGATTGTTGCAGTTACTTGGATGGAATGGGAAAAATCTTTCACTTTCGGGTCAGCCTAAACCAGACTGACACAGCACAGGGTTTTTCCTGGCGAGCGCCCCTCCTAAGCTGCTATTGCTATGTTTCTCCTCATGTCGATTGTGTGAGTGAATCCCGTTTCGCCCTTTTGGACCGGCATTAATTGGGATTTGCATGCTTATTCTTAATATACGTCCCAATCTCCTCCACGGTGCCCAACCAGATCCCATTCGCCGGATCTTTCAAATACCCGCACAGGGCCTCGAGCGCTTTGACGTCTGTGGTCTGGAAATGGCGCTCACCGATCTCGTGGCCGACAAAGATAACCCATCGGCCATCGGCAGCGGCTTCGTCGACGATTTTCTTCATGGCGGCGAAATCCATGTCATCAAACGGAGTTCCCATGGCGCGAGGAAGGTCGCAAAAGGCCGGGTTATTCGCGGACTCGTCGAGGTAGCCGCGCCCCACCAGGAAGCGCTCGGCAACCAGGGGCACGTAACTTCGCTCGTCGAGCCCTCTCCCCACAAACTTGTGGCTGCACGGATAGGCAAAGGTTTTGGGCTTTACCCCGAGCAGCTTTAGGATTTGCTCATTGGCGCCATCCAGCTCATGCGCCATCATTCGAAGGTCGTAGTTCTCCAACGCATTCTTCAAAGAAAACTCGTAGTTGCCGGAACACGGGTGGGTCATCGAATGGTTGCCAATTTCGTGACCCTCGGCCACGGCTTGCTTCCAGCCCGCCAGGCGAGGCTCCAGGTTCCCTGACGTAACGAAAAAAGTAGCCTTCACGCCTTCTTTCTTAAACAACGCCAGCCCGGTATCGATTTGGCTCAACCTGGCATCATCAAAGCTCAGGCTCACGGCCGCGCGCTTTCCGCTTGGCCAATGGAAGGATTTCGATTCCGGTGAATTGCGGGAAGGAGAGTTCTGCTGTGCTGGGATTTGTAAACCTGTGAAGAATACGAAAGTAATTCCAGCACCTATCAGCAAAAATAGTTTTTCTTTTCTCATTTTAATTTCCTGTTCAAAGTCGCGCCTTTATGAGGTCATTGCGCAACGTCCAACGTCCCCTTGGCTTGAATGTCCGCGGACGAGCTTCCCACCATAATCTCGACCTTCCCTGGCTCTACAACCCAATGCTTATCACGATTGAGCAACATCAAATCGTCCGGCCCAAGGATGAAGTCCGCGGTTTTGGTTTCACCGGGCTTCAGGTCAAGCCGCTTAAAACCTCGCAACTGCTTGACCGGGGTGGATACAGAGCCCAGCATTTCATGAATGTAAAGCTGGGGAGCTTCCGTTCCCTCGCGCTCGCCCACATTTTTCACGTCCACGATGACGCGCGCGGTTCCCGCGGCATGAATCTGCGGAGGGTCGATGCGAAGATTGCTATATTCAAACTTCGTATAACTCAGCCCATAGCCGAACGGAAAGAGCGGAGTCGCGGGCATATCCACGTAGCGCCTGCCCCAGCCACCGCTGATCCAGTACTGCTTGGAAGGTTTGTAGTTGTAATAGGCGGGCAATTGCCCGGAGTGGCGTGGGACAGTGATGGCCAGCTTGCCGCTGGGATTCACGTCGCCGAACAGGACCTCCGCAACCGCCTGGCCTCCTTTTTCCCCCGGCTCCCAGGCTTCTACGATGGCGGGCACGTGTTCCGCGGTCCATCGAATGCTGAGCGGCCGCGCATTGACGAGAACGACTACCGTGGGTTTTCCGGTTTCATACACAGCCCTAATCAGGTCTTCCTGAACGCCGGTCAGGTCGAGGCTAGCCACGTCATAGCCCTCACCGTCGGTCGGGCGATCGTTGGGATCGTTCGATCCGTGATGGATTGATTCCTGCTGCTCGCCCACCACCACCACGGCGGCATCCGCGCTGGACGCGGCCTTCACGGCCTCCGCGAAACCGCTCTTGTCGTCGCCCAATACGCCGCAGCCTTTTACATAAGTGACCTGGGTGGACGGCGAGACCACACCCTTGATGCCTTCCAGGATGGTCGTCACGTGCTGCAATAATTCGCTGGGCGAATAGTCTCCGAGTTGATTGCGAGCTGAGTCCGCGTCAGGCCCGATCACGGCAATCGACTTCAGCGGCTTGTTGAGTGGGAGCGTGTTGCCGTCATTTTTCAGCAGCACGATTCCCTCACGTGCCGCTCGCAACGCAAGAGCCTGGTGCTCTGGCGAGTGGACAGTCTTTACCGCGCGGTCCGGATCAACCAGAGGATTGTCGAACAGTCCCAGCCGGAATTTTTGTTCCAACACGCGACGAACCGCGCGGTCCACGAGGGCCGTGGGGACCCGGCCTTCCTCCACGTTTTCAATCAGCGGTTTCATGTAAGCGGGTTCATAGGTGATGTCCACGTCCACGCCCGCCTTCAACGACATCGCGCCCGCCTCTTTCTGCGTGGCCACAATACCTTCGTAAATCAGCGTCGAAAAGCCTTCGCCTTCGCTGAGCACCAGTCCCTTGAATCCCAATTCCTCGCGCAGGATTTTGGTGAGCGTGAAATCGTTTCCATGGTTGGGAACGTCGTCGATCTCGGGATAAGTGGCCATCACGCCCAGCGCCCCAGCTTTGCTGATGCCCGCCTGCCAAGGAGGAAGGAACACTTCGCGCAGCGTTCGCTCGGAAATTTCCATCGCACCGCGCTCCAACCCGCTCACCGGCTGGCTCTGGCCGGGATAGTGGCAAAGCACGGTCACCACTTTGTCGTGCTGCGCAACGTTCGCTCCCTGGCCGCCGTGCACGATGGACTCGGCAATGCGCCCGCAAAGGTAGGGATCCTCGCTAAAACCTTCGGCGTTCCGGCCAAGCCTGGGGTCGCGATTCGGTTCCACCACCAGCGTGCACAGTTCGTGGATGCCCACCGAACGCGCCTCCTCGGCCGCGGCGGAATAGACGGCCTTCACGAGGTCCATGTCAAAAGTGCTGCCCAGGCTCAACCCCTCCGGAAAAACAGTGGCCCCCGGAAACATTGCCCCGTGGGTGCCTTCTTCCGTTTGGAGCAGTGGAATCCCGAGCTGCGTCTTGTGCAGGGCGATGGATTGGAGCTCATTAAAGTAGTCCGCCTGCTGGCGTGCCCCATTTTTCAGGATTGTGTTGGCCAAGGTAAAGAAGCCGCCGCCGGGCCCGATTTCATCCGTGTAGGATCCTTGCGCGAATTTCTTGCACGCTTCCATTTTCTTCGGGATGTCATTTCCCAGCTCATCGACGTAAACGCACGGCATGTTCAGCTGCCCGACTTTTTCCTTCAGCGTCATGCGGCTCATCAGGTCGTCAACACGGTTTTCCACCGGTCGGCTCGAATCAAGATAAATCGGCGGACGGGTTTCCTGTGGCGCCGCGACATCCACTGAGTTCGTGAAGGTTAGGCACGTCAGCAGAGCACTCGAAAGAAGAAGTGGTTTGGTCGATCGCATAATTCGCCTCGTGTAAATTGCGCGCGGGAGTAAACCATGAGGGGGCAAGGCGCGCTCAAGAATGTAATCCAGCCAGGCTGTCTTTTCTCTGTCGGTCGCTAATATACACCCACGGCGCTGAGCTCACACCTCCAATTTAGAGCACGCTTTTGAATCTTCGGATAATCGAGGACTGCACCCAGTGGGTGGGGAATAAAGCGCTTCGCTTCGCACGAACAACTGGCCACAGGGTGCGGCCTGGGGGTTCTGTATGTGACAGTTCCGAAAGTGTCACCCCGCCTATAGCGGGCGTTTTCTGGCACGTTTATCTTCCCACGGCAGAGGTGAAGACTTTGTCGAACAAGGCTCTGACGGGGACGGGCCAACGGCAACAGATTCTTTTCACGGTGCCGCTGGGTCAAAACGAATGCGGTGGATGGGAGAACCCGATAACCAGTCCGCGCAGGAAAAGCGCGGCATTCGAAAAGCTCGGGGGTCACGAAGGGGATTGGCGAGTTTATCTCCCCAAGCAAGGGGCGAAAGTGGGTGAGAGGGATCAGCCTCGCGCCCCTCTCCTCAGCGCCGGGACAAAAAGAACCGGAGGTCTATGCAACGCCCTTGCACAGATCCCTCTCAAGAGTGAGGATCTCTTACTCTCAGGCAATCACTTGTATTTACATTTAACCTTTTTATATAATTGGTCTCCAGACTACACCCAAACTAAAAACAAAATATCCGGGTGCGCACTTATAAGAGGCCGAACCCAGGGGCAGGAACATTGACAAATGGCGGGCCCGGCGGGCCCCGACTGGAGGCTTACGATGAAAAGAGTGAGCGGAGTGCTCCCCATAGGTTTCCGTTTGGTCGTCCTGTTAGGTGTGGTCGCGGTGGTAAGCTCGACCGCATTGGCCCAAACGTACATCTTTGGAAGAGCCGACTTTGCTACAGGGGTTGCCCCCGTATCCGTTGTTACGGGTGATTTCAATGGTGATGGCATACTCGACCTCGCCGTGGCCAATTCGAGCGACAACACAGTCTCGGTTCTACTGGGCAAGCCCGACGGCACGCTCGGGACTAAGGCCGACTTTGCATCAGGAGCCGGCCCCAGTTTCGTTACGACGGGTGACTTCAATGGTGACGGAAAGCTCGACCTCGCAGTCGCGACTGGTTCTGGTATTTCCTTATTGCGGGGCAATGGCGATGGAACCTTTCAACCCCACGTTGAATATGGGGCGGGAGGATCCCCTACGTCGGTGGCTGTGGGAGACTTCAATAAAGATGCCAAGTTGGACTTGGCTGTAGCCAACCCCGATAACCTCTCGGTCTCGATTCTTCTTGGCAACGGCGACGGTTCGTTCCAGCCTGATAGCTCAATTTCAATTGGCGGGTCGGCGTACTCGGTGGCCGCGGGAGATTTGAATGGGGACGGAAATCTTGATTTGGTCGTCGCCAACTTTGGGTCACCCACTGGTGGGGTTTCGATATTGTTGGGAAAAGGAGATGGGACATTTCAGGCACCCGTCAACTACTCCATCGGCAACCCCGCAAAGTCGGTGGCCCTCGCCGATTTCAACGGGGACGGAAAACTGGACATTGCTGCTTCGAACCCCTTCGGCAACTCAGTTTCAGTTCTGCTGGGGAACGGCGATGGAACATTTCAGACGCATATTGATTTCGGGACAGGGGCATTTCCCCTCTCCGTGACCGTGGGGGACTTAAATGGAGATGGCAAACTCGATCTGGCGGTGGCCCACTCCTACGCGCTTGTCGGAAGCGTTTCGATTCTTCTGGGGAATGGGGACGGGACTTTTCAGCCCTACACAGACTTTGGCACCGGCGTCTTAACGGGCTCATTCGCCCTCGGCGATTTAAACCGTGACAACATTCTGGACTTGGTGATCGCAACCCCGCAAAACAGTTCTAATGGCACGGTTTCAGTTCTATTAGGAAACGGCGATGGCACGTTTCAGACGCGTTCAGATTACACCACCGGCAATTCGCCACGCACCGTAGTCAGTGGCGATTTCAACGGGGATGGCAAGCTCGACATGGCCGTTGCCAATGAAGGGGACAGCAGGGTTTCGATCCTGATGAGTAAGGGTGACGGCACGTTTCAGCCCAGGGTCGATATCGCTCCGGGTTTGTTCCCGTTATCCATCGCCACGGGTGATTTCAACGGTGATGGGAAATTAGACTTGGCTGTCGCTGTGAATGTTGGGGCGTCCATATTGTTGGGGAACGGTGATGGAACCTTTCAGCCTCCCGTCGAATATTTTACTAGCACACAGCCACGATGCCTGACAGTGGGGGATTTCAATGGTGACGGCAAGCTTGATCTGGCCGTAGCCAATTTCAATGGCGACACTGTTTCCATTCTACTTGGCAACAGCGATGGAACGTTTCGGACTCAAGTAACTTATGCCACAGGCGCCACCCCTTTCTATGTGACCCCACGTGATCTTAACGGAGATGGCAAATTGGACGTGGTGGTCGTGAATTCAGGCGGGGGCACGGTGTCCGTTCTGCTCGGCAACGGTGATGGAACATTTCGACCGCAAGTGACTTACTTCACAGGGGCGAATCCCGTCTCGGTTTCTGCAGCGGATTTGAACGGAGACGGCAAACCTGACCTGGCTGTTGCCAACCAGGCCGACAACACAGTATCGATTCTCCTGGGCAACGGGGATGGGACGTTTCAACCTAAACTCGACTACGCTGCTGGCAGCTACCCCGGTTCGGTAATTGCAGCCGACCTCAACGGGGATGGCAAGCTCGACCTGGCCGTCGGAGTGGAGTTCAGTGTTGCCTTGCTCTTGGGCGCCGGTGATGGGACATTTCGAAATCATGCGGACTATGCACTTCCAGTTTCATCCTTAGTCTCCGGTACATCTGGATTGACGGCGGCGGATCTCGCAGGAGATGGCGGGCTCAGCTTTGCGGCGACGAATTTTGAACTTAACACTGTGTCAGTTTACCTTAACAGACCCGCCATGGCCCTGGGTTCCACCAAGCTGTCATTCCTTCCTCAGATTGTCGGGAGCACGAGCGACACTCAAATGTTGCTTGTGAGCAACCCGTCTGCCGCTCCATTAAGTATCTCCGGCATAGTAACCCACGGCGATTTTACTCAAACCAACACATGTGGCTCGAGCGTGGCGGTGAAAGCAAGCTGCACAGTGACTGTCACTTTTACACCCACCGTCTCGGGGGCGCGAATCGGCAGTTTGACGCTGACGGATAATGCTCCAGGCAGCCCGCAGACCGTCGCACTCTCGGGGACGGGGACTGACTTTAGCATCGCGGCCGCGGCAGGATCTTCAACCACGGCCACCGTGACCGCCGGGCAGACCGCGAGCTACACGCTTTCGCTTGGTGGCACGGCGGGCTTCACGGGAACGGTGGCGCTTAGCTGTACCGGCGCGCCGACGCTTGCAGCCTGCACCGTCGTGCCGGCTTCGATCCCACTAAATGGAACGACCGCCGCCAACCCGACGGTGACCGTGACCACTACAGCGCGTTCGATGGTCGCCCCTCTAACCCAGCGCCGTCCTCCGGCCGTGGGTGGGCCAGATCGCCTGACCACATACTTATGGTTGCTGGCCCTTGCCCTCTCGTTGGGACTGGCGATAGCGGCGTGGAGCCGCAAACTCGGGGAGTATGGCATACACCCGCAGCATGGAACGTACCGTGTGCCCCTGCGATTGGGATTTGCGTCTGCGCTGTTGTCCGTCGTGATGCTCGCCGCAATCTCCATGCCGGGCTGTGGAGGCGGAGGGAATAATGGTGGGGGAGGGGGCGGCTCGACCGGCACTCCGGCGGGAACACACACGCTGGACGTGAAGGGGACGGTCACATCCGGCTCGGCCACTGTCGCCCACGACATCAAACTCACTTTGACGGTGAACTAAGCGGGAAATGCGGTAGTTAGGGTATTTATAAAATATATTATTAGAAATACTTGCGTTTTTAATTCCAGGCTGATAAATAAGCAGCCGGGATCCCATACAGAACCCGGAAAAATCGAATACTCGGGCACAGGCATTACTAAGGACCGAACCCAGGGGCAGCGCCATTCTCATTTGCCAGGAGGCAGGCCATGACCACTTACGTTCGGGTTCTGCGTAATGAGCTTCAATCTGCTCCCAGAGCGACACTCGTTTTGTTTGCCCTGCTCATCCTGGCCGTCGGCTGGTCTGGCGAGGTGCCGCTTGAGGCGCAGACCGTCACGGCTACGGTTACAACCGGGACCAATCCCTTCGGCGTGGCCGTTAACCCGGTGACCAACAAAATCTATGTGGCGAACCAGGGCGGCAACAGTGTGACCGTGATCGATGGGGCGACTAATACAACCACCACGGTCATGGCCGGAATGGCTCCCCTCGCACTGGCTGTCAACCCGATCACAAACAAGATTTATGTGGCCAACCAGGTCAGTGCCGACGTGACGGTGATTGACGGGGCGACTAATTCAACCACCACGGTCCCGGCCGGGACCGGCCCACAAACGGTGGCGGTCAATTCCGTCACCAACAAAATCTACGTCGCTAACCTCAACAGCGGCAACATCACGGTGATTGACGGGGCGACCAACTCGACCACCACCGTCACGGCCGGAGCTGGGCCGATTGCGGTGGCAGTCAATCCTGTCACCAATAAAATCTATGTGGCGAACGAAGGCAACATTTCCGCCCCCGGCACCGTGACCGTCATCGATGGGGCAACCAACTCGGCCAGCACGATCAACGTTGGGGGCGCCCCTTCCATCCTCCCCGGTCCTTTTGCTGTCGCGGTGAATCCGGTCACGAACACCATCTACGTGGCCAATAATAGCGGCAACCAAGTCATAGTAATTGACGGGGCGACCAACGCGATCGCAACTGTCACGGCCGGAGGCAATCCCTTTACCCTGGCCCTCAATCCGGTTACTAACAAAATCTATGTGGGGAGCCTGGGGACGAGCGTCACGATAATCGATGGGAAAACCAAGGCAGCCACCAGCGTCGCGGCGGGCAGCTCTCCCCGGGCTGTGGCTGTCAACCCAATAACCAACAAAATCTACGTGGCGAACGAGTTGACCAACAACATGACGGTGATTGACGGCGCGACGAAGTCCACGACCACCGTGCCGACCGGGTCGATGCCCTTGCTCGTTGCCGTCAACCCTGTCACCGACAGGATTTACGTTGGCAACTATTCCAGTAATGACGTCACGGTGATCGACGGGGCAACTGACTTGACCACAGCGGTCGCGGTCGGGTCCACTCCCGCTGGCGTTGCCGCGAACCCGGTGACTAACAAAATCTACGTGGCCAACGCCAACAGCGACGACGTGACGGTGATCGACGGAACCACCAATTCGACCACCACGGTCACGGCTGGAACCGTCCCCCAACAGGTAGCCGTCAATCCAGCGACCAACAAGATATATGTGGTTAACCGCAACAGCGACAACGTGACAGTGATTGACGGGGTGACGAACGCCACCGCCACGGTGGCGGTAGGAACCAGTCCCTTAGCCGTGGCCGTCAACCCGGTGACAAACAAAATCTACGTGGCCAATTACACTAACGCCAACGTGACGGTGATTGACGGGGCGACCAACAACACCTTCTCGGTCTCCGCCGGAAGCAATCCGGGCGACCTGGCCGTCAACCCGGTGACCAACAAAATTTATGTGGTCAACAGCGGCAGCGCTAACGTGACAGTGATTGACGGGGCGACGAACGCCACCACTACGGTCGCCGCCGGAATCGGCCCCGGTGCCGTGGCCGTCAATCCGGTGACCAACTTGATTTACGTGACCAACTTTGGCAAATTCGGCGAAGGCACTACGGTGACTGTAATAGACGGGGCGACCAACGCAACCACCACGGTCATTGTCGGAAGCACCCCCGGCCTCGTGGCCGTCAACTCAGTGACCAACAAGATTTACGTGGCCACCACCTACAACGTCACAGTGATCGACGGGGCAACCAATATCACCACCGTGCTCGACCGTGCCGGGGCTAACCTTTTCGACATGGTCGTCAACTCTGTGACCAACAAGATCTATGTGGCGAACGAGGGCAGCAACAGTGTGACTGTGATTGACGGGGCGACTAACGCGACTACCACCTTCAGCGCCGGAGCTAACCCCGCTGCCGTGGCCGTTAACACGGTGAGCAACAAAATCTACGTGGCCAACAACGCCAGCGACACAGTGACGGTCATCACCGAGCAGCAAACGAATTCCATCCCGCTAAATGCCGGCATCACGCCGCTGCCAGGAAATGCCACGGGGAGCTTTACGCCGAGCTTTAACTTTACGGCCTCGAGTGCCTTCAGCCCCATCGCTCCGCCTCCTGATGCGCTCTATTTCCAGATAGACACCTGGCAAGGACCGTGGACGGCCGCAACGAATCAAGGCAATGGGATTTTTAGCGGACAGTTGGCGGCGCTCCAACCTGGCTTCCACTTCCTTTACGCATATGTGACTGACGGGCAGGAGGCAACCAGCACGAATACCGGGTTTCAATCGAGCCCGCTAGTGGGCAGAATCACAGCCTACGGCTTCCTGGTTTCACCGCCCAACTCCACGCTCTCGACTTCGAGCCTTAGCTTTGGAAACCAGGCGGTCTCGATTCCGGGCGCCTCGAAGAGCGTCACGCTGACGAACTCCGGTGGCCCGCTGACAATTACATCCATCACGACCAGCGGCGACTTTGCCGAGAGCAACGATTGCGGCACGACTTTGTCAGAGGGCGCTAGCTGCACGATCAATGTAACGTTCACTCCGGCAGCAGTGGGAACCAGAACTGGCACGCTGACCATCACGGACAACAACAATGGTGTGGATGGCACAATGCAGACCATCACACAGTCGGGGACAGGGCAGGACTTCTCAGTGAGCGCGAGCCCGGCCACCACAACCATCAACGCCGGGCAATCCGCCGCTTACACGCTCAGCGTGACGCCTGCGAGTGGGTTTAACCAGGCTGTACAATTGGCCTGCGCGGGTGCACCGGCGCAGTCGACCTGCAGTGTGTCGCCGGGCACGGTGACTTCGGACGGGACGAACCCAGCGACGGCAACGGTCACCGTAACCACAAGGTCGCGAGGCATCGTTCCCCCCAGGGCGCCCTCACTCTGGCCAGGGAACCCCAAGGGCTTGCCTTTACTCACTTGGCTCGCGGCGCTGGCCATCTTCATCGGGCTTGCTTCGGGCAAGCGCCTGCGGCGGCGAGCGGCTTTCGCGCTGGCCCTGCTCTGCATCTTGACTTGGGCAGGGTGCGGAGGCGGAGGGAATAATGGTGGGGGAGGGGGCGGCCCGACCGGCACTCCGGCGGGAACCTACACGCTTACCGTGACCGGAACAGTAACTTCCGGGACGGCAACGCTGGACCACAAGATTAATCTTACGCTGACAGTGAACTAATGGGATCAAACGGCAAAACAGGCCGGTTGATGATTGCGAGGGCCAGGTGTCCCACAGACGCGTTCGCAAGGAGCGATTGCGGCGAATGGAGGAAGGTGCGGGGAATTAGGGGGGAAGGCGGTAGCTGGTAGGCAGCAGGTGGAGGCGACCGCGGATCAAGAATCGGCAATTCGTCAGTTGACGGCCAATCGACGATCAAGCGCCGTGGAGGAACGCGGGCTAGACGCTTCGGAAGTTGACCCTGGCCTTGGCGATGGGCACGCCGCGGACTTCAATGCGCTTCAAGTCGCGAGTTCCAAGTCCGAGTTGCTCGGCCAGCTTTAGGGTGCTGTCACAATTCTCGAAGGGAGCGGTCCCGCGATCGGCCATCGGGTCAAAGCCCATCAGAGCAGTGCAGACCGCGTCTGTGGTGACGCAGTTTGTACCCGCAATCAGCAGGCGCGCTTCCACCGGCCGCATCGCTTTCACCCATGGGCCTTCGCCGCCCGCCACGGTGGAGATGCCGTCGATAATCGCCAGATGAATGGGACGCGCCGCGGCGAGCTCCGCCGTCACGCGCGGGACGCGATAACCCGGATCGCGCGGTGATGTGGGGTCGATCTCGGGAAGGGAAGATTTTGGAGGTTGCCGGCTCCCATCGTGGAGCATGGCGCGCGCGCCCTTCACCACCCGGGCCGGCTCATCGAGGCCGGCGGCCGATCCATAAATGGTGCACGGCGGAATGCCGAAGGAATTCTTCATCGAGAGAGTTACTCCCGCCGTCGAGTGTTCCTTGAGCTTGGCGAGCGAGATGTAAACGTCGCAGTCTTCGTACGACCGGTTCACATCATAAGCTTTGAACAACAAACCTCCACCGGGAACGGCAAGGCGCGTGTACTTGCCGGAGGGGCCCGCATAGTTGGTGTCTTCAAACTCAACACCCGGTGCGGCACTGGTAAAGTCGCGCGGGTTCCACTTGGCGGCGAGCAGAAACTTCTCCATCGAGCCGCTCGGGTCCAGCGTGCTTTCCAGGAGCCGGATTCGCCGCGCGCCCGCTTGGCCCAGCAAGCTGACCGTGGAACCGACAACCTCAGGATGAACCCAATAGGTGAGGCCTTTCGGCATTCCCTTGAGGGAACTCGTCGCGTCGCCTGTCAAGTTGAGTTTTACCGCCACAGTTTTTCCTTTCACAAGCCGCTCCAGGCCGCCCAGTTGGTCAAAGAGAGTCGCGAGCGTGGCGCGGACTTCCTGCCCGTAGGTGTGGCATTGTGCGATCGCCACCGGGGCCGTCGCGGGACTGCTTGCCGCGAAAAGGTTTAGCGGATGTAAATAACCAGCGGCTGCGGCCGCGGCGAAACTCTGGATCAATTCCCGGCGCGTGATTTGTCTGGGCATGGGACGATCTCCTCTTTAGGCCTTGGAGCGAACATCACCGGTGTTGATCGTAAGCCTGTGGGGACCATTATGCAACTGGGGCCGCGCATGGAGCCCTTGGAAGCTAACCAGTAGGTGGTAGGTGGGGAACGAAAGACAGGGACTAGGTGTTAAGGAATAGGAACTGTAAAAACCGAAAATTGGTTATCCGTCCGCTGACGGACAATCGCAAATCGAAAATCGCCGATCAGAAATCATTCGTATCGCAGCGCGACCATGGGGTCCACTTGAGTGGCGCGACGCGCGGGGATGAAGCTGGCGAGCAGCGCCACCAGGATCAACAGCACGGAGACGGCGGCAAAAGTCACGGGGTCGGTGGGCTTCACCCCGAAGAGCAGGCTGGAGAGAAAGTGGGTGAGCCCAAGCGCGCCGGCAATTCCAATGCCCACGCCCAACAGAGTTAGTCTCAGTCCCTGTCCCAGGACCAACCGCAGCACGTCCACGGGACTCGCGCCCAACGCCATGCGGATGCCCATCTCCTGGATGCGCTGAGTCACCGAGAATGAGATCACCGCGTAGAGGCCGACGCTTCCCAGCACCAGAGCCAGCAGCGCGAAGGCTCCCATCAAGAGCGTGGTGAACCGCGGCGAGGCCAGGGAATGGCGGAGCGATTGGTCGGCGGTTTCCAAATGCGAAATGGCAAGCTCCCGGTCGAGCGCCCACACACTGACGCGCACGTCGGAAGCCAGGCTCGCGGGATCGCCCGAGGCTCGCACTGCGATGGTGAGCGCGCGGCCCACACTGATGGGCCAGATGTCCGGAAGCTGCAAGTAGGGCTGGTAAGTGTTGAAGGAAGTCCGCTCGTCCAACCCTTGCTGCTTGACGTCACCCACCACGCCCACAATGGACAGCCACGGTTCGGTGGCTTGCGGCGGGCCCCACTTCAATCGCTTGCCCACGGGATTCTGATTCGGCCAGTAGCGTTGCGCAATCGACTCGCTGATGATCAGCACTTGTTGGGAACTTTGCCGGTCGGCATCAGTAAAGAAGCGCCCGTGGATCAGGGGGATTTCGAGCGTCTGGAAATAGTCGCCCAGCACGACGGAGTGCCAACAGACCGGCATCTTTTCGCCAGCCCCGGCTTGATATCCTTCGGGCGTGAAGATGTGATCCCAGTTGGTGTTGACGAGCGGAATGCTCGAACTGGCTGCCGCGCTGTGCGCGCCCGGAAGAGATTTCAGGCGCTCGAGCGTCCTTTGATAAAAAGCCAGCACGTCTTCACCGCGCTGGTACTGAGCTTCCGGCAGGTCTAAAGACAGGGTCAATAGGTGCTCAGTCCTGAAGCCCGGGTCGGTCTTGGACAGAAGGCTAAAGCTCCGCACCAGCAGGCCGGCGCTCACCAGCAAAATCAAGGCGAGCGCAGCCTCCGACACCACGAGAACCGATCGGACATGGCGATGCCGGATTCCAGTACCGCCACTTCGGCCGCTCTCCTTCAACGCCTGATTGAGGTCACCCTCCGAGGAAGCAAACGACGGCCCTGCGCCAAAGAGGATTCCGATCACGAGCGAAAGCCCCAGGGTAAATCCAAGGACCGTCATGTCGACTCCCGGAGTTCCGACGATGGGCAGTCCGACGGGAACCCGTGTCATTAGCAAGGGTGTTCCCCATAGTGCCACCAACAGGCCAAGCATTCCTCCCGCCATCGCCAGCATGAGACTTTCAATAATGAATTGACGCGCCAGCCGCCACCTTCCCGCTCCTAGAGCGGCGCGCACCGCCATCTCCCTTTGGCGGCCGGCTGTGCGTGCGAGAAGCAGGTTGGCTACATTCGCGCAGGCAATCAGCAGCACAATCCCCACAGCTCCCGTCAGGACCCACAGCAAAGTCTTCACGCGCCCGCGCACGGCCTCGCTAATCGGAATAGTCACCGCGCCGAGATTGATGTCACTCCGCATCGAGGCAGGATAGGTTTGAAGAATTCGGTAGGCAATAGCGGTCACATCTTCATTCGCCTGGGCGCGCGTGACGCCGGGCTTTATTCGGGCGACGGTTTGGTAATCGAAATTGTCTCCCACATCCGCAATCTCCGTCGGAGTGAAGCCCATGGGAACCCACAGGTCGGCCAAATCGGAGGCCGCGGCGAGCGGAAATTCAAACCCCTGCGGCATCACTCCCACCACCGTGTAAGGCTTTCGGTTGAGCGACAGAGTCTTCCCCAACACGTCATCCTGCCCGGCAAACTTTCGCTGCCAGAGCCTGTAACTGATGACCGCGAGTGTGACTCCGGGCCGGTCTTCCTCGTTGGTGAAAGTTCTCCCGAGGAGCGGCGTGACTCCCAGGATGGGGAATACGGTCGCGGAAACCCGCGCGGCAATCACGCGTTCGGGCTGACCGCTGCCCGAGAGTTCCTCATAGAGAGGTTGAAATCCGCCCAGGCCGCTGAACGATTTATTCTCCCGCTGGAATTGGAGGACGTCCGGCGCCGGCAGATTGATAGGCTCCGGCGTCAGCTTGGGCAGCGTCTCTTTGACGAGGACCAAACTCTCCGGGTCTTTGTACGGCAGAGGGCGGAGCAACACTGCGTTCAGGACGCTGAAAATAGCCGTGTTTGGCCCGATGCCGAGTGCGAGCGTGAGCACGGCCACGGCAGTGAATCCGGGATTCTTACGCAGCATCCGCCAGCCGAAACGAATGTCCTGAAACAGGGTTTCGAGCATGGGCAAACTCCTTCGGTCCCGGTAGGTTTCCTTCACCTGGTCCAACCCACCGAGTTTGATCAACGCCTGCCGGCGCGCCTCTTCGGGACTCATCCCGGCGCGCACGTTGTCTTTAATGTGCATCTCAAGATGACTCTCGAACTCGTCGGTTATTTCCTGCTCATGGCGCGGCTTGACGAACATGCCGCCCAGCCGCAAGAACCAAGCTCGCATTCTTCTCATGAGATATCCTTGGGACAATTGTGTGATCGGGCGATTTGGTGATTGAGCGATTAAAGACCCTTTTCTTAAATCACCAATCACAAATCACCAATCGCAAATCCCTTACCTCTCTTCCGGCGCCAGGAACCGCGCCAAAATGGCGGTGGCCTGTTCCCAATCGCGCGATTCCTTTTCAATCTGTTTCCGGCCGGCGCGCGTCAGTTTGTAATACTTCGCCTTGCGATTGTTGTCGGACATGCCCCACTCGGAGGCGACGTAGCCTTCCTGCTCCAGCTTCAACAAAGCCGGGTACAGCGTGCCGTAGTTGACGGACAACAAATCGCCGCTCGTCTGCTCGATGCGGCGGGCGATGCCGTACCCGTGCAGGGGCCCCATCGTTTCCAGGGTCTTCAGCACCATCAACGCCAGCGTTCCTTGCCATACATCCGGTTTGTCTCGCATCCCATCTCCTTACACTCAGGATACTCGTATTGGTTAGCCATAGATAAGCTGTCACAACTCCTATGGGAAAGCAATAGCAAAAATAAACTCGGGTTAACGCTTGCTCAGCGGGGCGTGGCTCGGGCAGAATCGGACGCCGGGAGGATTACTTATGCGCACTCGACTTTTCGGAACCGTCATCTTGGTAGGGTCTTTGATTGGATTTTCCACTTCGGCCTTCGGTCAATTGGTGGAGAAATACGAACCGCCCAAGGCCAATTGCTGCCTCCTATTCCAGGCGCAGCATCTGGTCGAGCAGCTCCAGGATTGGAACCAGTTGGGGCGGTATCATGAGGACAATCAAAAGGTGCAGGCGGAACCGGCGCAATCCGGCCGCGTGGTGTTTCTTGGTGATTCGATCACCGATGGCTGGGACCTGAAGCGCGATTTTGCGGGCAAGCCTTACGTGAATCGCGGCATCAGCGGCCAGACCACAGCGCAAATGCTGGTGCGAATGTTTCCCGACGTCATGGACCTGCACCCGGCGGCCGTGATTCTGCTGGCCGGTACCAACGACATCGCGGGCAACACCGGACCCGAAACGCTGAAGATGATCGAGGAAAATATCCAGGCCATCACAGAACTGGCGCAGCAGCACCATATCAAGGTGATTCTGTGCGCAGTGATGCCAATCAGCGACTACACCAAAAACAAGCAGTCCGTCCGCCGTCCGCCCGCGGACATCCTGAAATTAAACGACTGGCTGCGCACTTATGCCGGCGAAGTCCACGCAGTGTACGCTGACTACTTCGCGGTGATGGTGGACGCGCAGGGCATGCTGAAGGATGGGTTTTCCGACGACGGCCTACACCCCAATGCCAAGGGGTACACTCTGGTGGCGCCCGTAGCGGCGGCGGCAATTGAGAAGGCTCTTGGGAAGAATTGAGTGATTGAGTGACCGGATGATTGAGTGAATGAAGGAAGTCTGGTTCTACATTCACCAAATCGCTCAATCACCAAATCACCCATTTCCTTTCACGGCCATGCCTTGGCGGCCCCGATGATCGGCGCCTGCATGGCGAGAATCACGCGAATCTGCTCGTCCCACACCGGCCACTCGTGCGGGCCCGGAACCTCACTGTAACGAAACCGGACTTTCAGCTTGGTGAGCAACTCCAGGAAATCCAGATTGTCTTTCAACAAAAAATCTGACGAGCCGATGGAAAAATAAAGGTCGGGCAATTTGTCCGCCGGAATTTTCTTGATCAGCTCGAAGGGATCCTCCTCCGCCCGCAGGGGATTATCCAGAGCGCCGAAATCGTCTTGGAGAACTTTCTTGAGTTTTGGATCCGTGATGGGTCTGGAAAAAGCGGACCGAGCAGTGGCCAGAGCGCCGCTCATGCTGGCGATGGCCGCGAACATGTCCGGATGGCGCAACCCCAGCGTCATGGCGCCGTATCCGCCCATGGACAGTCCTGCAATGGCGCGCCCCTCGCGGGCGGCCACGGTGCGGTAGTGGGTGTCCACATACGGAATCAAGTCCTGAATCAAATAATCTTCCCACTGCAATTTCGGATTGCCCTGATTGTTCACGTAAAATCCCGTGCCTCCCTCGGGCATCACAATTATTTCCTCGTAAGCGGGCGCGTACCACAGCAAATTCGATTTCGTCACCCACGCGCTGTAATCGTCCGTATAGCCGTGCAACAAATAGAGGACCGGATACCGCCGCTCGGACGAGGCGTAGTCGCGCGGTAGAATAATGTTGAACTTCACGTGCATGCCGCCCAAATGAGCGGGCGAGAATTCCACCGTGTCGTAACCCTGGTCAAGCGCGGCGCCGTCCAACGCCAGAGCGAGAAACAACGAGCACGCGAGTGCGAGTCGAGTTTTCATTTCACTCCTTCAGCCCGGAATTCAAGCGGGCGGAAATTGTAGCCGAGGTGGCAGGAGTGCTGCAATGGCGGCGAGAAAGGGCAAGGCGCTTCAGTGCTTTGAGCCTGTGAAGGGCAATAGGGACGAGTGCCAATCCCAGGTTTATGGCCGCAAGAAATGCCCCTTGACATCGGAAACGATCATCGGGCATATTCTCCCCTAAAGGACTTATGGGACAAAACCAGGAAAAGTCAGGCGACCTGCTCCAAGGCACTCTCGACATGCTGATCCTGAAGACTCTGGCGCGCGGGCCGCTGCATGGTTACGCGGTGGCGGAGCGGATTCACGAGCGCTCCGAGGATGTGCTGCGCGTCGAGGAAGGCGCGCTCTATCCGGCGTTGCATCGCTTGGAATTGCGCGGCCTCTTGGCTTCTGAGTGGGGCTTGTCTGAAAACAACCGCCGCGCCAAGTACTACCGGCTGACCGCATCGGGACGGCGTTATCTCGAAGCGGAAAGCGCCCAATGGACTCGGATGGTGGCGGCCATCGCGCGCGTGATGGAAACGGCGTGAAATGATTGTGTGATTGAGTGATTTTGTGATCGGGCGATTGAAAGAATTGAGCGATTGAATCATTGGAAGCTGCGGACTCGATTCTTGCAATCGCAAATCTCTCAATCGCCAAATCACCAATTGGCCCGATAAAGGAGGGTGCCATGGTCGGAGAGCATCTTCACATCCTTTGGCTGCGATTGAAAGCCGTGGTCAAGCGCCGGCAACTTGACCGCGATTTGGCGGAGGAACTGGAATTCCATCTTGCCATGCGCGAGGAGAAATTGATCGAACAGGGCATGCCGCCCCGCGAGGCTCATTACGCCGCCCGGCGTGGCTTCGGCAACGCGGTCTCACTCAAGGAGAGGTCCCGCGACCAGTGGAGTTTCCCCTCGCTCGAATCCCTTATTCAGGATGTGCGCTTCGGCCTCCGCCAATTGCGCCTCAACCTTGGGTTCACCGCCGTCGCCACCCTGACCCTTGCCTTGGGCATCGGAGGGACCACCGCGATCTTCAGCGTGATTGAATGTGCGGTGCTCGACCCGCTTCCATACCACGACAGCCATCGCCTGGCGGTAATAACTACCCGCAATATCAAGGAGGACCAGCCTGCGCAATGGGCTTGGGTAAGCTCGGCGGAGTTTCTGGAATACAGAAAGAAGAGCCAGGTATTTGACGAAGTGATCGGTTTTGCTGGCGACCTGGCCGCGAATGCAGGAATTGAAACGGGGACTGCCGCGCCGGAGATTTCTTATGGGGTCCGTGTTACGGACAATACTTTTAGTGTTCTCGGTGTGCCACCGCTGCTGGGCAGGGCGATCTCACGTGCCGATTGCACAGCAGAGGCGCCACCGGTCACCGTAATCGCCTTCAATTACTGGCGAAGCAAATTTGGGGGCGACCCGCGCGTCATCGGACGAACGGTCTTATATAATCACCGCCCCACCACTGTAATTGGCGTCATGCCCCCGCGATTCGCCTGGGGGGGAGCCGCCCTCTGGCTTCCCGCTCTGCCGTCCCAGGGGCAAGGCACAGACACGGGAGCCCAGTACGCGGTGATTGGCCATCTGCGGCCAGGGGTGACGATGGAGCAGGCTGCGGCCGAGGTGGCGGTCCTTTCCAAAGCCTTCGCCGCTGTCTACCCAAAAGAGCATCTGAAAGAGGCGACCTTCGGCGCGGAGTCCTTAATTGAGTCAGTGGTGCAAGGCTTTCGCACCACCCTTTACTTGGTCCTGGGGGCAGTGGGGCTATTGTTTCTGATTGCCTGCGTCAACGTGGCAAACCTGCTGTTGGCGCGGGCCACCAGTCGCGAAAAAGAGTTTGCCGTCCGGGCATCCCTGGGGGCCGGGCGCCTCCGCCTGATCCGCCAGCTTCTAATCGAAAGTCTGCTGATCGCCTTGGGCGGAGCCCTCCTCGGCAGCGTGCTCGCCTGGAACCTTCTCAACTTGCTCCTGACCATCATCCCGCCTTGGGATATGCCCCCCGAGGCGGAAGTTTGGATGAATGGTTGGGTCATGGCGTTCACAGTGGTCATTTCGGTGGTGTCTACACTCCTGTTCGGTTTGGCGCCCGCAGTGCTCGCGGCGAAGACGGACCTTTTGGGAGCCATGAAAGGGAGCGCGCGAGGGGCCGGTGAAACGCGCGGCCACAACCGTCTGCGAAACTTGCTGGTAGTGAGCCAAGTAGCCCTATCGCTGGTTCTCCTGACGGGGGCCGGGCTGCTCATCCGCAGTTTCTTCGCGCTGCGCCGCGTGAATTTAGGCTACAACACCCACCAGTTGCTTTCTGTGGCCCTCGGCCTGCCCGAGGCGCGCTACAAAACGGTCGAGCAAAGGAACCGGTACTATCAGGAAGCCCTGCGTAGGTCGCGAGCAGTGCCCGGCGTCATTTCCGCAGCCATATGCACTTGGCCGCCCATGTGGGGAGTCGAGGTCGCAAAACTGGAGATTCCCGGAAAACTCGGAGGCGAAGACTGGACCGCCCAAGTGCATTTGCTGAGCGATCGATACTTCGCGACCATGGGCATTCCCATGTTCAAAGGACGCGATATTTCCGAGCAGGATATTGCCCACAGCCAGAAATTGGCGGTGGTGAATCGCGCCTTTGCCAGGAAGTATTTCGGGGCCGAAGACCCGTTGGGGCGGCCAATCAAACTGACCAACCAATTGCTGTTGGCGACGCCGAATTCTGTGCAACCCATTGCGTTCGAAATTGTCGGCGTTGCGGAAGATACTCGGGATAATGGGCCGGCCTCGCCCGTCGAGCCTCAAGTCTACGTTCCCTTTACAATTTCCGGGTTCGCGTACCAATGGATCCTGGCGCGAACTGGTCCTGACCCTGCGGCAATGCTGAAACCGGTCCGCAGCTCTATCAGTGATATTGATAGAGAGTTGCCCACGGGCGGAGGTGGCTTGAGTAACGGCCCGGTGGAAGAACTGGTGAGCTCTCAATACACGGAGCCACGCTTCGCGTTTTCACTGCTATCTGCTTTTGGCGCGCTGGGACTAGTGTTGATTTCGATCGGCATCCACGGTGTCCTTTCCTACTCCGTTTCGCGAAGAACGCAAGAGATCGGCCTGCGCATGGCGCTGGGCGCCCAAGGACCTGACGTCCGGCGGATGGTGATGACATCAGGATTGCGCTGGCTAGGCATCGGCATCGGAATTGGCGTGCCCGTGAGCATCGCGCTGGCGAGGATTCTTCAGAACCGCATTTGGGGAATCAAATCAGCCGACCCGTTGACCTTGTTGGCCGTCTCGCTGCTGCTCATCGCGGTGGGCCTCGCCGCCTGCTATTTCCCCGCCCGCCGGGCGACGAAGGTCGATCCCATGGTGGCGCTGAGGTGTGAGTGAACTCATCGGGTGATTGAGTGATCGGGCGATCGGGTCATTTTGCCATTTGACCATTGAATCATTGAGCCATTGAAAGAATCGGATGATTTGGTGATTGAGTGATCAGGCGATTGAGCGATCGGAAGATTCGAGCCTTTGTCTTGCAATGACTCAATGGCCCGATGACTCAATGGATCGATTCTTCGAATGGCGCAATGAGTCAATGATTCAATCAGGGAGGGTGCCATGGTCCGAGAGCATCTTCACAACTTATGGCTTCGTCTCAAGGCCGTGGTCAAGCGCAGGCAACTCGACCGCGACCTGGCCGAGGAGCTGGAATTCCATCTCGCTATGCGCGAGCAGAAATTGATCGAGCAGGGAATGCCGCCTCGCGAAGCGCATTACGCCGCCCGGCGCGGCTTCGGCAACGCGGTCTCACTCAAGGAGAGGTCCCGCGACCAGTGGAGTTTCCCCTCGCTCGAATCCCTTCTCCAGGACGTGCGCTACGGCCTTCGCCAATTGCGCCGCAGCCCTGGGTTTACGGCGGTAGCAATCTTTACGCTCGCGTTAGGCATCGGGGCGAATACGACGATGTTCACTTTAATCAACGCGGCATTCCTCAAAAAACTGCCTGTCGAGAGACCTGACGAGCTGGTTATGCCGGAAACTGGCCTTTGGGGCGAATTCCACGACCCATTCGATTACCCCACCCTCACCAACCTCAGGGGCAGCCAAACCCTCGCCGGGGTCTGCGGCAACTCAGTGCGCACCATGAGCGTTGAGGTTAACGGCCAGAGTGAATTGGTCTTGGGTCAATACGCCACCGGCAACTTCTACACTCTTCTCGGCGTGCGGCCTTTTCTGGGGCGATTGCTATTGGATTCGGACGACGGTTTGCCCAGCGGCCATGCCGTCGCCGTGATCAGCCATCGATTCTGGAAACGGCGGTTCGGCGGAGATCCCTCGGTCATGGGGCGGACGATACGGATCAATACCGTGCCATTCGAAATCGTAGGCGTAGAACCTGAAGAGTTCCACGGGGTCAACTACGGATACTCAAGCGACATCACGATCCCAGTCACGATGCTGGTGTCGACGCTGCCCGGCGCCGATCTGATGAGCCGAGGCCCCTGGCTTAACCTTTTCGGCCGTCTCAAGCCGGGATTTTCGAAACAACAAGCGGAGGCGGAAGTAGTGGTGCTGGTGCAGCGCAGTCTTCAACAAGCGTTCGCCGTCAAGCCGGAACTTCACGATACCTATACAGGCGGCGTCCGTCTGGTGCGGGGCAACCGTGGCTTGAATTGGATGGACGATTACTCGCACCCGGGATTGATCATCAGCTACGCCGCCGCGCTCCTGTTAATGATCACTTGTGTCAATCTGGCCAATCTGATGCTGGCGCGAACCTCTGCCCGCGGTCACGAGATTGGTGTGCGCCTGTCGCTCGGCGCCAGCCGTAGACGGTTGGTTCGCCAACTTCTGACGGAGAGTTTGCTGCTTTCTCTTACGGGCGGTCTGATGGGAATCGCTTTTGCTCATTGGGGAGTGCACTCCCTCCTGGCGTTCATCCCGTCCGACCTTGGGCTATTCATAGTGGCGCCCATCGATCTCCGCGTTCTGGCGTTCGTGTTGGGAGCCTCGTGTCTCACCGGAGTGATGTTTGGAATCACGCCAGCACTTCAAGGCACCAAGGCGGATGTATGGTCAATTCTCAAAGAAAACGTTCGACTTTCGTCAAGGGGTGTAATCCGAACGCGCCAGGCCATGATTGTTGCCCAGGTGGCGCTGACCATGGTGCTGCTGACCGGCACTAGTTTGCTCATCCGGTCACTGGCCAATCTCAAGGCGGTTAATCCTGGATTTCAGTCGGAAAATGTTGTGCAAGCCGATTTGACCCTGGAGTATGAGCGATACAAACCCGAGCAGATGAAACAATTATATAGCCAGCTCTTGGATCGGGTCAGGGCCATGCCCTCGGTGAATGCCGCCGGCCTCACTTTCAACGCGATCCTGGGAGATAACCACGACGATTGGCGCGTGGCGCCCGTTGACGAAAGCCCGGGTGGGCACGAATCGAAGCTGGTTTCTGCGGACTTAGCTGGCCCGGGATCTTTCAACACTCTTGGCATCCCTCTTCTCGCCGGCCGCGAATTTGACGCGCGTGACAATGAGCACGGAGCCCACGTGGCGGTGATCAATCGCGCGGCGGCACGGGAATTGTTCGGGGTGGATAATCCCCTCGGCCGCAGGTTTCGGACTGACAATTTCAAAAACGAAAAGTTAGCCGGATTCGACGATTGGGAAGTCGTCGGCGTGGTTGCCGACACTAAGTACTATTCGTTGCGTGAAAGCCCGCCGGCCACGATATTTCTTCCGTTTGATCAACTGCCCTGGGTCGTCCCGATGCGCAGGCTCTACGTACGATCGCAGGAGAGTCCTGCCCAATTGATCCCGGCTCTAAAGCGTGAAATCAGCTCGCTCGGGGCGCGCGTCCCAGTGATCAAGATGCACACGTTCGCCGCGCAACGTGACGAGTCACTTGTGAAGGAGCGCGCGGTATCCACGCTGGCGGGATTCTTCAGCTCGGTGGCGCTCCTGCTGGGGTGCATGGGCCTGTACGGCATCACGGCATACATGGTCACCCGGCGCCGGCATGAAATCGCTATCCGGGTGGCACTGGGCGCTCGCCCCCGGCAGGTGCTTTCGCTTGTCTTGAAACAGACGGGTGTCTTGCTGATCGTCGGCGTCACGATCGGAAGCATTCTGGCTGCCGGCTCAACGCGCCTCTTTTCGGCCCTCTTGTACGGGGTGGGCGCGGCTGCCGTGGAAACGTTCGCCGGCCCGGTCGTTGCGATCCTAATCGTCATGGCTGCGGCCACCGTCATTCCAGCACGTCGGGCAGTTCGAATCGATCCTGCAGTTGCCCTGAGAGATGAGTAGAATTCAGCGTCTAGGATTCAGGAGTTAGGAGTTTGGTTTCAGCAGGGGGCACCGCACCATCCATATCACGCACTCCCGATAAAGATCCCTGCCAGGAAGACCACCACTCCGCCCACCACCACCTGGAAGGCGGCAGACAAGAAAGGCGTGTCCATGTAACGATGGCGAATGTAGCTGATGGCGCCGAGCTCGCATGCCACCACGATGACGGCGGCGGTGATGGCCGCGCGGAAGTCCGCGAACAGAAATGGGAGGGTGTGTCCGATGCCGCCCGCCGTGGTCATCAATCCTGTGACCGTACCGCGAAACCAGGGATAGCCGCGCCCGGTCAGCGAGCCATCGTCAGAGAGCGCTTCCGCAAAGGCCATGGAGATGCCGGCGCCCACCGAGGCCGCGAGGCCAATCAGAAATGCATCCCGGGTTTGGTGCGTGGCAAAGGCGGCGGCGAAAATGGGCGCGAGGGTTGACACCGACCCGTCCATCAATCCCGAAAGGCCCGGCTGGACCACTTGCAAAAGGAACTTGCGCCGCCTCGCGGTCTCTTCGTCGTGGCGCGCTTCGGGCGTCAGGTGTTTCTCTTCCAACGTTCCGGCAAAGTGGTAGTGCTGGCGTTCCACCTCGGCCAGGTCGCCCAGCAGTTTGCGCGTGGAGGCGTCGGTGACCCTGTGCACGGCGTGCTCGTAAAACCGCTGGGTTTCCAGCTCCATCACCTCAACGTATTTCCGCACCGCATTGATGCCCAGCGGCCTGACTTGCCAGATGGGGCGGCGCTCGACGAACCCCTTCACGTCTTGGCGGCGAATGAGCGGAATGTGCTCGCCAAATCGCTGGCGAAAGATTTCAATCAACTGGTTGCGGTGGCCCGCCTCTTCGGCGCGCATCTCATCCAGCACTTTCGCCGTGGCGGGCGAAGACTCGCGCAGCCCCTCGGCAAAGTCGCTGTAAATGCGCCCATCCTCCTCCTCCAGAGTGATGGCAAGGGCAAGGATTTCGTGCTCGGTGAGGTCTCGGAATCGTTTGGCCATGGATGTTCCTTCCCGGGAGTATGAAGTTTGTGCCAACCCGACATTAATTAAAGGCACCGCATGAACTCCGCAGGGCACATGCATTATAGTCTCGAGCTATGTAAATACACGCGGGGCGTGGGGAAACGCCAGGGCAGCGAAAAACGGCGACGAGCATGTGATCACGGGAAGCAGGCCCGTCGAAAGAATTCCACGCCGGGCATTTCGACGAGACCACAGCGGCTTCGACGCCCGGTTAGCGTGAAATGAAATTCAGTGAATGGTGACGGAAATCACAGACCCGAGACCCTCACCAGGCGCATAAATGCAGGATATTTCGCGCTGCAGTGTTTGGGCGAGCGTGGCGAGGTGGGCCGATGAGCAATCTCCTCCAAGACCTTCGTTACGGGTTTCGAACCCTGGCCAAGCATCCCGGATTCACGGCGGTGGCCGTGCTCTCGCTGGCGCTGGGGATTGGCGCCAACTCCACCATCTTCAGCATTGTCGACGGAACGTTTCTCCGCCCATGGCCGGTTGAAGATCCGGGCAGCCTCGTCTCGATTTACACCGCCACCCACAAAGAGCCGGAGGATGCCGCCTCCTATCCCGAGTACCTCGACCTGAACAAGCAGAACACGGTTTTCAGCGGCGTCCTCGCCTATGGCAAGCGCGGGGCGTTTGTGAGCGCGGGAGGTCAGGGCGAGTTGGTTCTCATCGACGTGGTTTCCGAGAATTACTTCTCCGTGCTGGGCGTGAAACCAACGCTGGGCCGAGCGTTCCTGGCCGGAGCCGATCAGAGCGCGGAGCCGCCCGGGGTGCTGATCAGCTATGCGTTGTGGCAGCGTCGTTTTGGCGCCGATGCGGGTGTAGTGGGCAGACCCATTACCCTCGACGGAAAAAGCCTGGTGCTGCTGGGCGTGGCGCCGCGGGAATTTCGCGGCCTGGAAAGGTTTGCGCCCACCGATGTCTGGGCCACGCCGAAAGGCTGGACCTTGATGGTGGGGGGGGATGGCGGCGAGTTCCAGGCTCGAAACGGCCGTTGGCTGTTATTGGTGGCGCGCCTTCGTCCCGACATCAAGATCGAGCAGGTGCGGGCACAGTTGGATACCATCGCCAGCCGCATTGCTCAATCATTTCCTGCCCACAATCAAGGAAGAAGGTTTGGCGTGGTCTCGGAAAGTGAGCGCACGCGCCAGGCGCTTCGTCCCGCCCTATTTTTGATGGCGATGGTGACTTTGGTCCTCCTGATTGCGTGCGCCAACGTGGCTGGACTATTACTCGTGCAAAACGAGCGGCGACGAAGGGAGATTGGCATGCGCCTGGTATTGGGCGCAGGGCGACTCCGGCTCATGGCCCAACTTCTCACGGAGAGCGGATTGCTTGCGCTGGTGGGCGGCTCATTGGGTATCGGCGTGGCTTGGTGGTTGATTGGTGTGGCACCCGCGCTCGTCCCCTTTTCGCCCGTTCCACTCGGACCTGACATTCGCCTCGACGCGCGTGTTCTGGTTTTCACGGCCGTCATTGCTTTGCTCACCGCGATGGTCTTCGGAATTGTTCCGGCGCTTCAGGCGACGAAGTGTGACCTTGTGCCCATCTTGAAAGGTGAAGAGGTCGAGATTAGCCGCAGCGCGCGTGGCCTGACGCTGCGCAAAGCGCTGGTGGTGGGTGAAATTGCGCTTTCGGTCACCCTGGTGACGGGTGCGGCGTTGTTGCTGCGCAGTTTGATGTACACGCTGAATATCAATCCGGGTTTCGATCCGGGCAAGAATGTGGTGATCCTCACCATGGCCCCGCCTGAACTTTACGGCTACAACGAGCAGCAGGGTTCCGCACTCTACCAGTCGCTGATGGAGCGGCTGCAATCGATTCCCGGGGTCAAGCGGGCGAGCTACGCGCGACGTCCACTGCTTATCCAGGATGAGATGGGCGAAACACAGAAAGTGACCGTGCCGGGCGAACACCCCGGTGTCGACGAATCCACCATCAACGTCCGGTACAACATCCTGAGCCCCGACTACCTTGCGACCATGGGCACGCGCATCATTCGCGGCCGCGGGTTCGAGCGCGGCGATGGGCCGGAGAGCGCAAAGGTGGTGCTGATCAATCAGACTCTGGCGCGCCAGTTCTGGCCGCAGGGCGATGCGGTGGGCAAGTGGCTGCAAATCGGCAAGGAGCAATTCCAGGTGGTGGGCGTGACGGAAGACGGCAAATACAACACCATCCACGAGGCTGCCCAACCCTACCTCTTCTTCCCCTTCGCCCAGATGTTTTCGGGAGAAGCCTCGCTGTTCGTCGAGACGGAGGGTAATTCGCGCGGCGTGATGGACGCCATCATGCGCGAGGCTCGCGGGGTGAATGAAAAGGTCCCCATCGTCGACGCGATCACTCTCAAGCAGCACATGGGTTCCGTACTCTTTGAGGACACCACGGCGGCGTGGCTGGTGGGCAGCCTGGGCTTGCTGGGAATTTTTCTGGCTACGGTCGGCCTCTATGGAGTGATTTCCTACACTGTGAACAGGCGCACGCGGGAGATTGGCATTCGCATGGCATTGGGAGCGAAGTCGGGCGATGTGCTGTCGCTGGTGCTCACCCAAAGTCTCAAACTGGTGCTGGTGGGCGTTCTGATCGGTATGGGATTTGCCCTGGCGGCCTCGCGTGTAATGGCGGGCATTCTGTACGGAGTGAAACCCACCGACCCGCTGGCCTTCCTCGGAGGCGCTGCCTTGGTCGTTGCCATCTCTCTCCTCGCCAGCTATCTTCCCGCGCGCCGCGCCACGCGCGTCGACCCCATGGAAGCGTTGAGGTACGAGTGATTGCAGGCCGCCCGCCAATATTCGAAAGGTGCAGATTGGGCTGCTGCGAGGTCTTGCGAAATTTGGACGGTTCGTAAGCTGCTAGCAGTGCATGAGATAGAAGCAGTTGTTGATTCCATTGAAGGGGTTGATCTGGTTGAATATTTCCCTCAGGCTTTCGAATATATACTACTAATATAATACTATAAATAGAATTTCCGCGTCCCCACCAGCGCGTCCCCACCAGCGCGTCCCCAGTCCCCCTCTTCCTGCGGGTCTTGGAGCGGCGGTCGAGTTTCAATCAACCCGCCATGCGCGGGACCGCCGTGTGGATGATCGATCTTATCGGCGCTCATAGAGCGCCGCTACAACTTCCGGCAACGATTGGCATGGCGTGGAGCTGCGTTGGAATAACGGCCATGGCAGAGGCCAACATACTTCGTTCCAAAGGTGAGAGCTCTCAAGACGTCCCGATGCATCGCGGCGCCAGCCCGCCCAAACGCGAAGTGCGGTCTGAGCCGCACAAAAAATCAGCCAATGGCCAATAGCTTCGCGATACACTCACGCGATGCTCAAGCGTTTACTATTCGGCGTGCTTCTGGGATGCGTGTGCGTGGCTGCAGGGGGCGCTCCCGATGCGGTGGACAACGATGTTGTACGCATCATTAAAGGTGTGGACATGCCGCACCGGCAGAGCGCGCTGCACCGGCACGTGGTGAACCGGGTGATGATCTATCTCGACGGCGGCGACATGACGCTGGTGCATGATGACGGACGCAGGGAGGAACAGCACTGGAAGCCGGGGCAAGTGGCGTGGAGCCCGGCCGGCGGACTTCATACCAGCGAGAATGTGGGATCCGCGCCGATCCACTTGGTGGAGATCGAACTGAAGAGGCCTGCGCCCGCGGCGCCCACCGCGCGCAAGGCGGAACTCGACCCGGTCGGCATTGACCCGGAGCACAACATCCTGCTGTTTGAAAACGCCCAGGTGCGTGTTTTTCGAAGCTGGCGCGAGCCCGGCGGCACGGAACTGATGCACGAGCACGCGGGCACGGGCCGCGCCGCGGTGCTGCTGACCGATCTCGACGCATCCGTAAAATTGCCGGACGGGACCGCCAGCACGGTGCACGGCTCGGCCGGCGACGTGATGTGGAGCGGCCCCGTCACCCACTCAACCACCAACCTCGGTTCGAAGAAATTCGAAATGATCATCGTTGAAGTGAAGTGATCGGGGGGCTGGCGACTTTTCAAATGCCACCCTGCTGATCTAAATCGCCGGCCGAGATAACCCACCTGAGAGCAGGCCGGGCGCGCAATTCCCTTCAAGTTTCATTCGTCACCTGCCGATAGACGATGTGGGGGAGTGTGGGCGGCCGCGAGAGATGTGACGGCTGACGAAGGGCGCGCAATTCCCTTCAAGTTGAATTCATCACCTGCCGATAGACGATGGGGGGGAGTGTGGGCGGCCGCGGGAAATGTGGCGACTGATGAAGGTCGCAGCGCCTTTCGTAGGGCCGAATCCGTCAACCGACGGGTCGCCCTCGATCGGCCGGACGCAGTCCGGCCCTACGGGTTCAATCATGGGCATCGGCCTCATGGTGGCGTAAAGATGAAGCCGCGGTCTCGCCCGCTCACGGCGAGAATTGTAGCCACGGTTAATTCTGCGGTTGAATCAACCGTGGGTTTTTGAATCCACAAAATGCCCACGGTTGGCAAAGCACCAACCGAGGCTACCCGCTCGATCGGCCGGACGCAGTCCGGCCCTACGGGTTCAATCATGGGCATCCGGCTCATGTTGGCGTGAAGATGAAGCCACGGTCTCGCCCGCGCGCGGCGGGCCAAGGGGGGCCCCTGCAAGCCTTACTGACCGTGGGTCCTCGTCGATGGGAAAGGCCCACGGTCGATTCATCAACCGAAGAATTGACCGAGGCGACGCGCTTGTGATTTCGTCCCATTGCCTTTACGCTGCGCAAAAGGTGAGATACACTTGAGCGGAAGGCATGGTTTTCAGGAGTGGCGCCGTGTTCTTGAGCAACCCAGTGATCGTCAAAGACCCCGAGATCCTCGGTGGAACTGCCGCATTCCGCGGCACCCGCGTGCCTGTCCAGGCCATGTTTGATTACTTGGAAGGCGGCGAAACACTGGAAGAATTCCTGGCCGGATTTCCCACCGTCTCCCGCGAGATGGCTCTCGCCGTCTTAGAAGAAGCGAAGCACCTGCTCCTCGCGCGGCCCTGAATGCGGATTCCAATCGACGAATGCATCGACGTGCGGCTGGGAAATTTCCTGCCCGGTCGTGACTCCCAGACGGCCCGATTCGCTGGACTGGCTGGATTGAAAAATGGCGACCTTCTCACGGCGGCGGAGGCGGCCGGATTCGATGTTCTGTTGACCGTGGATCAGGGCCTGGAGTACCAGCAAAATCTAAGAGGCGGAAAGATTGCCATCGTTGTTGTCCACGCCAAATCCAACCGGCTGAAAGACCTGCAGCCGAATATTCCCGCTGCCTTAGCTTGCCTTGAAACAATCAAGCCCGGCGAGATCATCAACCTTGGCTAGCGGGCTGCAACCAACTGCACCGGGGAGTGTGGGCGGCCACGGGAGATGTGACCAGTGATGAAGGGCGCGGCGCCTTTCGTAGGGCCGGGGCTTGCCCCGGCCTTGTTTGATCCCTTTGGCGCATAGGCCGGACGCCGTCCGGCCCTACGGGTTCAATTATGGGCACCCGCCTTTTGTTGGCGTGAGGGTGGCAGGCCAGTACATCGGGGGGATTACATTGTGAATTGCGCGTTCGGCACGCCCCGATAGATCGGGGCGCCAGCCGGCCGAGGCTACGCACTTGAGCCCCGAAGTTTATTTTAGTTGCCATCGGAGTATAATATGCGGCTATGAGAATCAAATTATGTACTTGCGCGTTGTGGCTCGGTGCATGCTTTCTCGTGGCGGCCAGCTGTTTGGCGCAGAAGGTGCCGGTGGTCATGCAGTCGCCTGGTAGTCTGAACGGGGATCAGACAGCGCTCAAATTTAGCAGGTCGCTAGGAGACGAGATTCAACTTTCCGGCAAGTTCTACTTCTGGGCGCAAAACTCTGAGGACCTGCCTCCGGATGGCTTGGTCATCTTGGTGCGATCAGTTCAGGTCAAGCTTAGCGACGGTACCGCGATTGGTTTCGCCATCTTCGTCGAAGCGGATCGCCGCAGCACCAAAGACCCTGGGTACCACAAGGTCGTCTCGGAACAAATGTGGATGATGCCGAAAGATGAATCTCCAGCCGATGAGACACGTAGTTTTCTGGCTGAAGTGGATAGATCACTGAGGCAATGAGTTGAAAGGTGCTGGTTGGTGCCCCGATACATCCGAGCGACTCTCATCTGAATTGCGCCTTCAGCGCCCAGGCCTACACAGGAATGCACGGGGGCTTTAAACAAGGCTGATGAAGCTCTTCTCATATGTTGTCGAACACGACTCCGGGGAAGCACCGAACCCGTATCACGGGATTTGTACGCTGTGCCGTTGTAAGTACCGCGAGTCTCCGCAAAAGCGCAAGAACATTGTTGAATTAGCAGAAGAGGGTCACTGGGTTGTAGGCACTGGTGGAGCGAACCTTCGGAGAAGTGCGGGGCACGGAAGGCTTGTCTATGCTATGCAGGTTTCCAAGAAACTCACCCGCCAACAATATTTTCAGTCCTCCCAATTTGCCATCAAGAAGCCGGTTCAAGGTGGCAGCGACATCGAGCAGCGAGGGGATAACATACGCCCAAGAAACTGGTTTGAGAGAGAATGCCAATTTGTCCTGATAGCGCAACGATTCTATTACTTCGGGGCAAGAGGGCTTCCCTTTCCTCGCAATAAATTTCCGAATCTTGAAAAGAAAGGCTCTGGATTCCGGGCGGATTTTGACGATAAATTCATAAGGCGGTTCGAAAGATGGATTTCGAATCATGAAGAGGGTCCTTCCGGAGAGCCAAGGATGAGAATCAGATGGGAAAGGGGATGTCCACTAGTCTGCCAACCGCCCTTCTTGGCGGAAGTCGCGCCACGCCGGGGATTGTCTGGCACTTCGAATTGTGGGCCCGCCAGATCGTGGACGCCATGCGGCACTCGGTAGCGAGCGCAGAGTTTCTTCTGCCAGAAACTCTGCGGCCATTCGATGTTTTACAAGCCAACAACCGCAGAGTTTGAATATGCCAAACTCTGCTCTACCTGCTCACATAAAATGCAGCAACAAGCGAATCTGGGTGTTCACAAGATCACGCGCGTATGTCGCGAGCCACGATCCGGCCTCATTCGCGAAATGCGACTGGCTGAAGCGATTCCTCGACCTGTCAATCGCGTACGCGGCCTGAGTGATTCCATTCAGAACTTCGTCCGGGTATTCTTTGATCGAGCTCTTCAAGTATTTTTTCACTTCCTTGGACAGTTCTATGATCTCATTTGGGTACGATGCAGACTTCACTTTTGCTCGCACAAAAGCGCCCAAAAATCCTTCAAGGCAGGTGTACGAAAGCGTAACCGCATGCTCGTAATTCCCGGAAGCGATGGCAGCGTCAATCTGCGCCAGATAATCATTCAACCTACCGGAATTCCATGCTTCAGGCGGAACAGTCGCGCTAGGCGCAATCGTTCCTCCCCCGATGAGCTTCCGTATCTCTGATACAGGCACAGCATTGCCATCGAAGGGTTCTACTTTATCCAGGATCGCGCAAACCCCACGTATACGAGTACCCTCATCAAGCCCCATCAGTATGTCCTTGAAGTAGTGCCTTCTTGTGGTGCTTTTCCCTGCTGCCTTCCTCTCCTCGATATACTCGGAGTATCCGGGCAAGTCCTCATCTAAGTCTTGGATTACATGGATGAAACGTGGGCCGGAGAAATACGAAGGACCTGGTTTGTCCATGAGTTCCATGAGCCGATTCGTGACAACGTTCCATTTAATCATTTCGACTATTCTCCCTTCACTTCTATCTCAAGGAGGCTGGCGCAGAGTTTCTTCTGCCAGAAACTCTGCGGCCTTTCGATGTTTTCCAAGCCAATAACCGCAGAGTTTGAATATGCCAAACTCTCCGCTGCCCGCTTATCTGTTCAGTCTGAACCGCAGGCCCGAGAAGGTCTGCGCCAGGCGGCCATCGGTGTCTAGCTTCTTGGCTCCGAGCCGATCAGAATCGGCGTAATTTCGGTAAATATTCTTGTGCAAAGCTCGCGGATATTTTTCTTGCCGTGGTACAGTCTGCGTTTCCAGGAGATTTTCGTCTGCTCCGCCTGCAAATGCCGTACGCGCATGAAGGCGCGTTTTTTTTGCGTCGCGTGCGTCGCCAGCAATATGAATAGGTCCAGATCTCGGAGTTCTCTGTCCTGCAGTCTGCTCTTGTGCACGTGGGTCCCTCGGGTCTTAATGACCGGGTCGAAAGCCTTGGATGTCCAGGCTAGTAGGTTTCCGGCGATCTTGGCACCGTCCGGGTTAGAGGCTTTTGAGGAAACGCGCTCGGCCCTCTTCAGGAATCCACGGAGACGATTAAAAAGGATGTACTCCTCTTGCAAGTACATCTCAACATGGTACCGAATCCAAGTTGCCTCCGAAATCCCATGAAAACGGAAAACCCTTGTCGCTGGATATTGACCAAGGTAGGTCAGGGCCTCGCCAAGGCGGCTGATCGAAGTGTGAATCTCTACTATCTCGCGAAACCACTTCAACCAATACTCTTGGGAGGGTGTGGGCCTTAGCGCTAGTTTGGGTTTCCTCTTCACACCAGAAACTGAATTCAGTATATGGGGACCAAGGCTTGATTGAACCAATGGCTCGATGCGGTGCATTACCAAGATCGCGAGTTTCCACAATGCTTCATCACCTTTGCGCATTTTGGCCAATCTCCTCTCGTTCAATGGGCCAGCTGGCGCAGGCCTTCTGAGGCCTGCGAGTTTCTATTGACGTTTGAAGCCTATCGACCCATCGCAAGCAGCGATGCGTCGCCGCGGCGCGGTTGACACAAATGAATGCCGCAGACCCGTCAGCCGACGGGCGGTCAGCGCTACGTAGGGATGGGCTACACTCCAACTACCTACAAGCCGCAAAGTCTGAGAATCACAGACTCTGCGCTGCATCGCGAATGAGCCAACATCTTTGGCGGCTACTGCATTTACCCGTTCATGCCTTCACATACTTTTTGCAAAGGGAATCAACATCGGCACTTCCCTCTGATACCGGAGATACGCCTCGCCGAATTCCAAGACAAGTTTCCGTTCCTCAAGCCAGGTGCCGAGGAGCACGTAGAGTGTCAGGAGAGTGTTGATAACGAGATCCATCATCCTGAAAGTCTGGCACCAGAGATAGAGTATGAGAGCCAGGTACATCGGATGCCGTACCATCCCCAGTAAACCGCTCCGTTTCAGTTCCACCGGTGTTGCGGCTGTTGGCTTCGCGAAATTCAATATCTGGCGAATTCCAAAAAAGGAAAGCGAGTCATAGTCGAAGAAAAACGCCCGGAAAAACACCAGCAACGCCCCCGATATAAGCGCATACCGGGCGGCCGACAGGGGCGCGTCATACGTCATGATCACGGGAGATTCGAACTCCCCCGTGAACCGGATGAGTGGAACGAGCAGGATGAATGAAATGACCACATAGAAGAGTCTATAGAAGGCATAGTAGTTTTTTAGCAGGCGCGTCATGAGAGCTGTGAATCGGACGCTGATCAGGAAGCTGTGGAGCGCGCAGTAGGCTGCCCACATAATGACAACGAGCAGGTAGTTCACTTCGTATGACCTCCATCATGCCGTTGGACCAACGATTCCGTGCCCGGAGTGTTGACGCACAAAAGGAGGAACGGGAGTTGAACTGAAATGAACACTCTCCTCACGAGGCACGCCTCCTGAAGTACTTTAAATCGTTTAAGAACTTGATAAACCTTTGAATGTAGAATGTCAATCCCTGCCGCGACTGCCGCGACTGGTCTACACTGAGGCCGCGTTGACCAAGCGGGCAGCGCAAAGCCTCACCCTCCGAGACTCTGCGGCACTTCTCTCCCTTCGTTGGGGACACGCACACCCAAAATGTCATTCTGATGTCGCAGCAGCGACAGAAGAATCCCGCTCTGAGGTTTTGGGATGTAGCGGCGCGGGTCCCTTCGACAGCCTCTTGCGAAGGGGACCCTAGGGGAACAGAGCGAGATCCCTCTCCGTCGGCTGAACGCCCGTCCACCGACGGGCTGACGGATCGGGATGACGGCCAGGACAGTAGACAGCAAACTGTAGACAGTAGACAGAGGGAAAAGAAGGAGTCAGGAGACAGAAGTCAGGAGACAGACGTCACGTCAAGATCCTCGCGTACCGATCGCCGCTGCGCCGTTGCCACAAATGAATGCCAAGGATTTCGCCAACGGAGGTCCGCGCGACGCTTGCTTTCCACAGCACCAACTCCCTGGCTTAGTTTTTTCTTTACTGACTCCTATCTCCTGACTTCTGACTCCTGTCTCCTGGGTCCAACCGGCCTAGTATTCGCGCTTGGTCACAATGCCCGGCTGGGGCACGGGATATCTGCCATTGGCGTCTGCAATCAGCGGGGCCGGGGAATCCATGGTCAACTTGTCCAGGCCCGGCGCCATTTCGTGCTCACAGTTCAGCATCTGGTCAAACGTGATTTCCTGGCCGGTATGCGCGGCCATGCGGCCCATGCTCGTCACCAGGCTGGCTTGCACTCCGCGTGTAGCTTCGTTGTAGGGCTTGTCGTCTCGAATGGCATCCATCAAATCGTTCCACTCGTTCTGATAGGGATCCTGCTCGTCCGGGCTCACCTTGGATTCCCAAATCAAATGCTCGGGGTTTGGCGCCAGACTCTTATACAGGCTGGAAGGTGGCCCGCAATCGCCGTTCTTGGAAGCGATTCCCATTCCCTTGGTGCCGTGCAGGTAGCTGGCATAAAAGTTCTGGCATCCGTTGATGCAGCGCCCATCCATGAAGAACTTGGTGCCATCCGCATACGTATATTCCACCGAATACGTATCGAAATTCTGGTCGATATAGGTGACACCTTCGGGGCTCACGCGGTAATGGCGGCCGCCCAGCGCCTGGGCCTTCACCGGCCACGCATTCTTCATCCATCCCAGATGATCGATGATGTGGATGTTGAAGTCGCTGAAGCATCCGCCGCTGGCCCAGATAAAGCTGTGGAAGCGCTTCACCTGGTAGAGCAGTTCGCTGGTCCCGGCAGGCGTGGGAAGAGAGTTGAAGTATCCCACGGGACCGGCAACGCGATAACCGCGCTGCAGGACGATGGGGCCAATCTTTCCGTCATGCACGCGCTTGGCCAGTTCCTGGAGCGCCCGGCTGTGACGCGACATCAGTCCCACTCCAACCTTCAGGTTCTTGGCTGAGGCGTCTTGCGCCAGCTTCAGCATGCGTTTGCTGGTGGGGCCGTCCACAGTCACCGGCTTCTCCATGAAGACGTTCAGGCCCTTCTCAATGGCGTAGCTGAAATGCACCCAGCGAAACGCGGGCGGCGTGGTGAGAATGACGATGTCACCCGGCTTCAAACAATCCATCGCTTTTTGATATGCGTCAAAGCCCAGGAACTGGCGGTCCGGCGGCACGTCCACCTGGCTGGCGTGCCGCTCCTGCAACTCCTTCAAGCCGGGCCCGAAGCGCTCCTGGAACAAGTCAGCCATGGCCACCAGTTTGATGGGACCCCGCTTGACGGAGAGCGCGTTCGCGGCAGCGCCGCCGCCACGTCCGCCACAGCCGACCAGAGCCACCTGGATCAGGTCGCTGCCCGCGGCGTGGACGGCGGGGATGGCCACATTGGCCAAAGCCGAAGCCGCAGTTATTGTGCCGGTGGCTTTTATAAATTCACGGCGGGTCGTCGAAGCTTGATGGAATGATTTCATAGCTGTTCAGGACCTCCAAAACGATTCGTAGCCTTTTTGCTGGCAGGCAGAAGGCAGCGGTGGCGCGTGGGACGCAATTCTAGCGCGAGTTCCCTCTTCGTCAAGAATAATCGTGCCCGCCCGCGAAGCTCAACCGGTAAGTAAAAAAGGCACGGAAGGATGAAGAAATGGCGCGTCATAAGGGGCGAGTGGCATGGCCATCCTGGCCATGCTCGTTCACCGGCTGGCCCCATTCTTGGGGTCCCCGTCCCGTGCCACCATACCTCTTGCGAGGGCCACCTCAGCCCCGTCTTCCTCCCTCCCCACTGCGGCCCCCGAGCCTAAGGAGGTCTTATGCCCTTAATTGATTTTTTCGCTTGGCAATTATGAGAGAATTTACCCGCTTGATTTGAGTCCATGAATACGCATACATTCCTCAAGGCAGAACATATACGCCACCCGCGAGTGCGGAGGATTGGATCAACATGCCCAACAGAATGAATCTCACTTATCGAATCATGATGGTCACGGCTTTTGTGGCTGCGCTGTTGGCCGGGCGCTCATTAATTGTGGCGAAGCCGGCCGAGGGCGCCTCAGACATTCCACGGCACGGCAAGGCGATCGTCTTGTTCGATGGCAAGAGTCTCGCCAACTTCGATAGTTTCCTCGGAACCAAGGGGCTGAACAATGATCCCGAGCACGTCTTCCGCCTTGAGAACGGACTGATTCACATCTCGGGGGCGGAATTCGGCTATTTGATCACCAAGCGCGAATATGCGAATTATTATCTGCGCGCGGAATTCAAGTGGGGCGAGGCCACGCACGCTCCCCGGGAGGGCAAGGCGCGGGACAGCGGAATTCTCTTTCACATCCAAGGCCCGCAAAAGGTCTGGCCGACTTCACTCGAGTTTCAAATCTGCGAGGGGGAAACCGGCTATTTCTATATGACCGACGGCGCCGCTTTGACAGGCCGCGATGGAAAACGCGTGACCGGACCTCCCGGCTCGGCCGAGAGCATCCCCCGGTTCGGCGCGGATCACCCCCAGGACGTCACCGGATACCGCTCTCCCACCGGAGAAGTGGAAAAGCCTCGTGGTGAATGGAACCTGGTGGAATTGGTGGCGCAAGGAGACCACGTGAAACAGTACGTGAACGGCAAGCTGGTGAATGAGGGCTCGGGTGCCTATCCGGCGAGTGGGAAGATCCTGCTCCAATCGGAAGGGGCGGAGATCTATTACCGCGACATCAAACTCTTCCCTCTGAAACACTGAACGCTTCCCCCCCGGCTGGAAAACACAGCCGGAAATGAAAGCCGCAGAGTTTCAAAAACCGAAACTCTTCGCTACCGGCTGGTCGCGCGACGGGCGTTTTATCGCCTTCAGCGTAGCCGACCCCAAAGGAAAGACCAAGTTTGACATCTGGGTACTGCCGCTATTTGGCGATCGCCAGCCATTTCCCTTTCTCCAAACCGAATTCAATGACGAGGCTGCGGTTTTCTCTCCCGACGGCCATTGGCTGGCCTATCAGTCCGATGAGTCAGGAAATTATGAGATTTATGTTGCCCCTTTTCAGGCGGCGGGCAGTTCAGTGGCCTCGCAGACCGGAAGCTCCGGGTCACAAGCCCTCCTAAGCCAAGGCGTCGGAGGGCAAGGCGGAAAATGGCTGGTCTCTCAAGGCGGAGGCCGCATCCCAACGTGGAGGCGGGATGGTAAAGGCTTGTACTTTTTGGGGTCAGAGGGAAAGTTGATGGAAGCCGCGGTCACGCCCAAAGGGTCCGCAGTCGAGGTGGGCATTCGCCACGAGATCTTTCGAGCGCACTTCGCAACGTTTAGGTCGTTAGTCCGCACCTACGACGTGGCGCCCGATGGGAAACGCTTCCTCGCCCTCACGTCGGAGGAAGCCGGCGCCACGCCGCTGACCCTGGTCACGAACTGGACAGCGGGGCTGAAGAAATAAAACCGCCAGCGGATCTCTCCAGGAATTGCAACGCAGTCCCCCGAGTCACCAGATGGTCTTGATGAGCGGGCTGGTCCGGATTTTCTGATCACGCGTCACCAGCGCAATACCCTCGGCGCGGGCCGTGGCGCCAATCAGCCGGTCGGCAGGGTCACGCGGATAAACTTCGGGAAACTGCACGGCGAGCGAAGCGATCTCCGGTGTAATAGGTTTCACGCTCACACGCGCCGAGTCCACCATGAGTCGGACCGAATCTTCCACCGTGCCATAGGCGCGAACTTGGCCACGCGCGAAAATCATCGCTAGTTCCCAGAGGCTGATGGCGGAAATGGCCAGTCCGTCGCCCACCCGCGCGCGACGGATTGCAGATGCTGCGGCCCGCGAGAGGCGTCGGGGTTCTATCACCGCCCAGATCAGCGCATTGGTATCCAGTAGAATCAGCGAAGTGCCTTCCACGCTTCTGGAGGCATCACCGGCGACTCAATGTCGCCGACAATCTCCATCACGCCTGACAGACACCCGAGAATGTCAGGAGACTGCGTATCGGCGGGAACAAGTTTCGCGACCGGGCGGCCGTTCTTGGTAATCAGGACGGGTTCGCGAGTCGAATGGACGTCGTCCATGATTTTCAGGCACGTCGCTTTGAACTTCCCCGCCGCCATAGTCTTCATAACGGCCTCCAAATGACCATGGTCATATTATAATGACCTATTAGAGGCCCTGCAAGTGTTTTCGGGTCAGGCGGCGGGTGGCTTAAAATGGTGCGTTCCTTCGGGGCTCAGTCGAATTCGAAGCGGGGAGGTGTTTGGTCGGGGCCGACGCGGCCTTCCTCGATGTCCGCGCCGTAGTAATTTTCTGCCTTGATGGGGCTTCCGGACATGCGGCGAAGCATGGCGATCTGGCCCACGTGCGTGAGAGCGTCCGCGATGGGGCCCTGGAAAAGTTTTTCCGGCGGGCATCCCAGCGCCGTCGTGGAGGCGAGGTGTTTATCGAATTTATTCAGCGTGGCAAAAAAACGCGCCACTTCCTGCTCCCAGGGCAAGGGCTGGGAGCTGTGCCACTCGCTTTTCCCTTGCGCGTGACAATAGGCCCAGTCGAGCAGGTCGCCAATGTGGGCTAGAATTTCCACAGGCGTCCGCGTGGTTGCTGACGCTTTAAATTGCGCGAATTCCGGCGGTGCGTTGCGCAGTGTTTTGCCGCCGCGATAGGCCAGGATGGCCACGGAATGTCGAAGTAAATGGAGATTGGGGTCCGCCATGGTCGTGAGCTCCAGATTTTAATTTCCCGCCTAGGACAATTACAAGATGCGCTGACCGTCCACTAAGTTTCCATTAAAAGTGCCCGCCCGCCAAACTGAAAATCAGGATGACAAGGACGAGGATGGTGACATAAACATAAAGGTAATCGCGCTCCAGTGTAAATGCGGCAATGGAAAACGCCACTCGCGCCACCGGCGTGGCAATCAGAATCAGCAAGCCCAGTTGGATGATCCCGCGGCCCTCAAAGGCGAGCGCGTCGTGAAAAATGCCGGAAAGCGTGCGCAGATCCGTGGGCTCGCCCTGAAAGACGTGATAGCTGGGAATGGTGGAGCCGTGACGGGCGAGGAACACGAGGCCTCCCAGCACCACCACGGCCGCGGCCAGCAGCACACCCGCTTGAAGGAGCGCTCCAATCACTTTTTCGGTTCGCTGATCGCTCCACTGGCCTGAGGGCCCCGCCATCTCAAATCCTCCCTGTCAAACCGTGATAGATCATTTCGACGGCCAGCACTCCCACCGTGATTCCAAACACCAGCCGGAGCATGTCGCTTTTGGCTTTGGGCAGCAGGCGTGCGCCCAGGAACGAGCCGGCTAGCACACCCAGCATCACCGGCATGGCCAGCCCCGGGTCGATGTAACCTCGTTGCAGATAAATTCCCGCGCTCGCTGCCGCCGTCACGCCAATCATAAAGTTGCTGGTGGTGGTGGAGACTTTGAAGGGGATGCGCATCACCTGGTCCATGGCAATCACCTTGAGCGCTCCCGAGCCAATGCCCAGCAGGCCCGACATCGCTCCCGCGCCAAACATCAGGCCAAATCCCCCAGGAACTCCACGCACCCTGTAGCTCCGCGGCCCCTCTTCGCTGGGGTAGGTGGAATCCAGGCGCAGGCGAGTGGCGAGCCGGTTGGGCGGACCGGTCAATGGTTCATCCAAGTGTTTCCGGCTCGACATATAGGCTGAGCCGAGCAGCACGATTCCGAATATCACCGCAATGGCACTGGTGGGGATTTGAAGTGCCAGGGAAGCGCCCACCACGGCGCCGATCGTAGTAGCGATTTCCAAAAACATTCCAATGCGGATATTGGAAAACCCTTCGCGGACGTAAGCGGCGGCGGCCCCCGAGGACGTGGCAATCACAGAGACCAGCGTGGCGCCGATGGAGTACCGGATGTCCACGCCCAGCGCCAGGGTGAGGAGCGGCGTCACAATCACGCCGCCGCCCAGACCGGTGAGCGCTCCGAGAAACCCCGCAATCAGCGAGCCGATAAAGATGAGCGAAGTTAATTCAAATGTATTCATAGCAACGGTTTTTACAGCGGGGAGAGTTTAGTTCCTTTCTTGTTTTCCGCAAACCGGTTTGTGCACATAACGAACTTACGCCTTATGTTGTGGCAGGCGATTTCCCCGAGGAGGCATGCATAATCCCCCCATAGGCATTTCATCACAGGCGAGGCAAGGGGACTTTTTAAGGCTTGGCTCATCGAGCGACATCGGCGAGTATTTGAAGCATCCGAGGCAGTAAGCCTGCAAAATCACCCCTGGCCTTTCCTTTGCTCCCATTGTCCCGAAATCTGTGGGTCGATCGAAGCCAGTGTGTCCCCGAATGAAACCAAATTTCTTGTTAACCAACCTTCCGCCCAAACGTTTTAAAGAGCGTAGGGGAAAGGACGCGCTGGGAAAACGAGCGTGTTCGTGGAGGCTGAGGATATGAAGTCAAGACTCTCGCCGGTTCGTCCGGCACTGTGGGTTCTGGCAGCAACATTAATCATTGGGGCAGGAGCGTCGCTGGCGCCGGCCTCACCGCGACAACAGAAAGCGGAACCCGCGAGTTCCAAGAAGATGCCGGCCAAAGTCGAGGCCCCGGCAACTGCTCAGAGTGACGCGCAGGCGGACCCGGAGGTGATGGAGGCCACGCGACGCAGGTTTAACGAAGTGCTGGACCGCTTCCCTCGCCTCAACAACGTCATCTCGCGCGATCCGTCCTTATTGACCAATCAGGAATACATGACCACCAATGCGCCGGGACTTTGGGAGTTTCTCCAAAAGCATCCCGAGATCGCGAGCGACCCCGAGTTTTACATGGCCGGGCGCTTGAGGCGGGAGGGCTTTAACGAGCGGGACATGGCCCCGGATCCGGTCTCAATGCGAATCCTGAACGACGTTTGGCCTTTCATGGTGTTTGTGATCATCGTGGGATCCCTGCTTTGGATTTTGCGTTCGATCCTGGAAAATCGGCGCTGGAGCCGGCTGGCCAAAGTGCAGGCCGAGGCGCACACCAAACTGCTCGAGCGGTTTGGCTCCAGCCAGGAACTGCTGGCCTACATGGCCACCGAGCCCGGCAAGCGGTTTCTGGAGTCCGCGCCGATCCCGGTGGATCTCGAACCACAAACCCGCTTCAGCGCGCCCCTTGGCAGAATTCTTTGGTCAGCGCAATTGGGCCTCATCCTGACGCTCGGCGGAGCGGGCCTGGCCTACATTCGCGGCAGTGTGGTCGGTGGCGACGAACCATTACTTGTCTTTGGTACCCTGGGCATGACCTTCGGTGTCGGGTTTATTCTCTCCGCCATCTTCTCCTTCGGACTGTCCAAGCATTTGGGGCTTTTTGACCGGGCTGAGAATCGGTCAGCCGGCGGGACGGAGTTGGGAACCCTCAGGGACGGCAGGTCGTAGGTCAGGTGGCAGGAGGGGGAAAGGGTTTTCCTTAGCGTTCGCCCGACTGCCATATTCGCGGAGTGTTATAATCCAACAAGCATATGCGGGAATTCACTTTGACCGAACTCGAACTGGCCCAGGCTACCGCCGGCGAGGCCCGAGAGACCTTCCACATGGATGAGGAAAGCTTTCGGGATTTCTACGAAAGAACTGCGCGCCCGCTCTGGGCCTATCTTTCCCGCGTTCTGGGCGACGCCTCGCAGGCGGAAGACTTGATGCAGGAAGCCTACTACCGTTTCCTGCGCGCCCGATTTCCCGACTTGGGCGAAGCGCACCGTCGAAATTATTTGTTCCGCATTGCCACCAACTTATTGCGCGACAGTTGGCGGCAGAAGAAGGGCGAGCACCTCCCGCTTTCCGCAGAGCTTGAAATTCCGGTCCACGACGGGACGGTGGAAAGGGTGCAACGGCAGTCCGTCCTTTCGAACGCTCTGCGCGGGCTCAAGCCGCGCGAACGCGAAATTCTCTGGCTGGCCTACGCGCAGGGTTCGAGCCACAAAGAGATCGCAGAAATGTTGGGGCTCAAATCGGGCAGCATCCGCCTGATGTTGTTTCGCGCCCGAAAGAAACTGGCTGGGTTTCTCCGCCGCCAGGGTTTGGCACAGCATCCGAGTGCGGCGCGCGACACCAGGGATTCGGTTTAGGGTACGACCATGAAGGATCATTTTTGCGAACAGGAAAACGCAGTGCTGGAAGCGGTGGAGTCGGGCCGCTGGCCCCAAGGGTGCGACGCCGAATTGCGCTCTCACGTGGCGCAATGCGAGATCTGTGCCGACGTGGTTCTGGTGGCTCGAATTCTGCAACAGGAAAGCCAGAAGGCGCGGGCGGAAGCCCCGCTCCCTGCCGCGGGGCTCGTTTGGTGGAAAGCCCAATTGCGTGCCAGGCATGAAGCCGCGGCACGTGCCGCCGAGCCCATCGCGTGGGTGGAAAGGGCTGCAGCCATTTTTGGTGTCGTGTCCATGATAGCGCTTACCCTCTGGCGATGGGACTTGGTCACCACTTGGGTAGACTGGCTATCAGACCTCCCGCACTCCGCTCCCTTCCATCCGGGCAGCTTGTGGAATCCCGGCGTTTTCTCCGTCTTTCAGAGTTTTGGTCTTCTGATTGTTCTTAGCGCGAGCGTGTGTCTGCTGCTCACATCCCTCGTCCTTTACTTTGCCTTCAAAGAAGAATAGCGCAGCTCGCGACACCTTCCCTGTCCAACCCGCGCCGGATTTCTTTCTTGCAAATGATCGTATCGTCAGACGGTGCGGTGCAAAAGCCTTTGGATTTCCACTCTCCTATGACACATAATGGGTAAGAACCTCGCTTAATAAACGCGCATGAGCAAAGATCCGAAACCGATAGATACCTCGGGCATCCATCTTGACCAGCAGTTTCTAGAGCTGAGGGAGAATCTCGCCAAGCATGCTCACGCGGCGTGGGCGCGGCAGCGCTCCAAGGATGGCTGGCGGCTGGGTCCCCATCGTGACGACGCACGCAAAGAGCATCCGTCCCTCATTCCTTATGAAGAGCTTTCCGAGTCCGAGAAGCTGTATCACCGCAACGCCGCACTCGAAACGCTCAAAGCTATTTTGGCTTTGGGTTACCGCATCGAAGGTCCAGGGAGCGCGTTTGCACACGGCCGTTCGCAACCAGGTGCGTCGATGGAACCGGATGCCCTCTCGCAATCAATGGCTGGTCTTGAATTGCGCGACCTCCTTGAAATTTGGCGTAGTCACAATCCCGAGGAGTGGGCTCATTCGTCCCGGAGGTACATATCTCTAGGGGACCGCTTCATCAGGCTGGGTGAGCCTCTGATTGCCTACGACGTACTTTCCGAGGGCTTGAGCAACGACCAGGGAATCCTCGATGAAGACAAGGTCCGGATGCGTCAACTCCAAGCGTTATCGCTCGCGCGCAGCGGCGCCGCTCAGCAGGCCAACCAGATGCTCCGGAAACTCCGTGCCGAGCAGCATCTCGACGAGGAAACTCTGGGCATGCTGGCACGCACGCACAAAGACATGGCGTCACAGGCGACTGACCCACGCGAGCGAAATCGACAACTGAAGCTCGCATTTGAAGCTTACAGCGAGGGCTACAACCTCACCGGCGGGTACTGGACCGGAATCAACGCGGCCACACTTTCCTTGGTCCTCGGCGAAAAGGATCGAGCCACTGCACTCGCCACGCAGGTGCGTGCGCAGTGTCTGAATGAGCTTGAAAAGCTAAAGAACCGGGGCGACGACACCTATTGGGTCGTGGCGACGCTGGGCGAGGCGGCGCTCGTGATGGGTGATTTTTCCCAGGCTGAGGATTGGTATGGCCAGGCCGCCCTGGCCGCCGGCAAGCGTTTCGGCCAGCTCAGTTCCACTCGCAGCAACGCCCTGCTTCTTGCTCCGTACCTGGACGGCGACTGGCGACGCATCGAGCGTCACTTGCACATTCCCCGAGTCGCCGTGTTTTCCGGGCACATGATCGACCGTCCAGGGCGCGCTGGGCCGCGATTTCCGCCGCGACTTGAAGCTCCAGTCTTTGAGGCACTGCGCGAGAAGCTCAAGAAGCTCGACGTGGGCTTTGGTTTTTCGTCCGCGGCTTGTGGCTCGGATTTGATTTTCCTTGAGGCTCTCCTGGAGCGCGGCGGCGAGGCTCACGTGGTCCTTCCTTTCGAGAGCCAACTGTTCATCCGCGACAGCGTTCAAATTATACCCGGCGCCAATTGGGTGGACCGCTTCCAAGATGTGATGGCCCGTGCCCGGGAAGCCGTCATCGTCTCAGGGCAAAAGCTTAGCGAGGCGAGTGTTTCCTACGACTACGCGAATCAAGTGATGCTTGGTTTGGCCATCATACGCGCCGAGCAGTTGGGGACTGAGCTTATACCTGTGGCCGTTTGGGATGGAACCCCGGGAGACGGGGGAGGCGGGACTGCGAGCAATGTCGAACAGTGGCAGAAACTCGGCTATACAGTTGAATTAATCGGATTGAGCCAATTGCTTCAAAGAGAGTGCCCGGAGTTGACCACAAGGCGTGCGACAGCCGCTCCGGCTCCGGAACCTGAAGGGCCGGAATCGTCCACTGAAGCGCCGCCCAAGGTCGTTTCCATCATGTTCGCCGACGCCAAGGGGTTCAGCAAGTTGACGGAGGACCAGACGCCGTTATTCGTCCGGCACTTCCTTGAAATGGTCGGTGAGATGGCCGGCACATTTCGTCAATCAGGCCATCAACCACCCATCATGATGAACACGTGGGGCGACGGTCTTTTTTTTATTTTCGAGAATGTTGCTGACACTGCTGAGTTCGCACTGGGTTTGTGCGACCGCGTGCGGAATACCGATTGGATGGAGCGAGGTCTCCCCGACTTGGGTGTTCGAATCGGATTGCATGCCGGGCCGGCCTATCCATTTACCGATCCCGTCACGCAACGGCCGAATTTCTTCGGCACCCACATCAGTCAGGCGGCCCGCATCGAGCCCATAACGCCGCCTAACCAGGTTTATGCCAGCCAGCCTTTTGCCGCGCTGGCTGCGGTGGAGCGCACCAAAACATTCAACTGCGAGTACGTTGGCCAAACACCGTTGGCAAAAGGTTACGGAACTTTTCCCACCTACGTCGTTCGTCGTCGGAGCATTTAAATCGAAGTTGCTCCGCACAAACAGAGTAGCCCGGGGGCACCCTGAACGACTTCTCCCGCCCCGGCGTCACGCCAAACATTGCCGTGATGAATGGCTTAGAACGAATAACGATATTCAAACCTGACAATGTTGTCGTACCAATCCGCCTCAGTGAGCGCGTGCCCGTACCCCACATAGAGAGAACTGTGATTGCCGAAAGATGTCCGCGCACCCACTTTAAGGTTAACGATGTTAGTTCCCGTCATTTCCCTGGAGACGCCCAATACAGGCCCCCCGGGCAATGTCTCAAATCCGCCCCGTACATTCCAGCCCACCAGTTCGACCACAGGTGCAAAGCGGACATTCTCCCCGCGGTAAAGCTCATAGCTGGGTCCAAAGCCATAGAAAAAGACGTCTGCCGAGTATTTCTCCGAGCCGGAAAAAGGAACGCCTGCGGACCCGCCGGTCGGATGCCAGGCTCCTATCTCGGATTCAAGGGAGGCGCGGTCCGAGAGTTTCTGGTAATACAGAAGCGAGGGCTCGATGCTCCAATGGTTTGTGCCTAATCCCTTCGAAGCATCTCCTGAAGGGAAATAGGTTTTGAATTGGAAGGTCAGATAATGCTCTGCGGAGGCAAGCAGCGCAACTTTAACTCCCGCCCGGACATCTGAGATTCCACCCTGATTTCCAAATGGCGGGAAAGGAGGAATAGCCAGGAAGGACTGGGGCTGAATCCAACGAAACGGAACTTCCACGAACGCCGAGAAGCGGGCGTGCGGTGCGTATTCCGCAGTCAAGTAAAGTTGCTGGAAGTTCAGGGATTTGGGAACACCCGTTCCCGGCCCGGGCGGATTGGGGTCAAAAGCTGCCGGGACAAGACCGCCCAGTAGTTTATAGCACGAACATTTTGCATAAAAGAATTCAGCCAGGTCTGGAGTGCTGTTGTTAAAGCCCGCGTCGAAGCGAATGCGGACTTGCGATCCGACAATCCCGTCTTCAACGTATCCCACCATGCTCCCCGCAGTCTTCGGCCTTTTGGTTTCTTCGCTCGGCTTGTTGCTGGGGTGCGACTTGGTTTTTTGGGAACTCGAGCTTGACGCCTGCCCAAACGCGAGCTCGGTGCTCTCGACTCTGCCCGCCCCATTTGAAAGCCCAAAATCGTTTCTTGTGAGTGAGGCTTCTGTTTGCGACAAATCAACTGTTCCTTGCTGGTTTTTCGTGAGGCTCGTGTCCTGGTCTTGAGCGAAGACGGTGACGGGCACGAGCATCAACAGAATCAGAGCTAGTCGATTCATTCCTTCCTCCTTGAAATTGTAATGCCCGACTATTGCCGTTGGCCCATCTTACCACGTAATTTCCCTTGCAACCTCTGAAAAGCACCCGTAAGGGTGCTCCGATCAGGCTCCTGAATTACGGGCAGCAAGTGGGCTAAATTCTCCAGGGCGCTCTGTGCATCCTCGAATGAGCCTGAAGCGAGACTGTTCTTGGCAAGATCCAGGTAGTTGTAGCCCAAGTCCCTGAACAACTGATTGAATTCCGGCCGATTGCTGGATTTTTGAGCTTTCTCCATCTGAGTCAGGATGTCCAAAGACCGCTGGCATTCCGCTTTCGCCTCGGCTGATCCCTGTGATTCCAGGATCTGTGCGCCCAAATTGTGGCCTTTGACCATTTCAATGCTCAGGGATGGCGCAGGACTGGCGAGGTCATTAATCAGGGCAAGTGCCTGGCGGTTCCTTTGTTTGGCTAAATCGCGATTCCCCTGGTCTACCAGCAATAAGGCCAGATTGTCGTAATAAGTAGCCAGTTCGAATTTGTATTCCCGGTTGTCAGGTCTTTCTCTCGCCAGCCTCTCGCCGATCCCAAGCGCCTGCTCGTAGGTCACTCGCGCATCCGCCAAGCGGTTCTCGCCCCGCAATTGATTCCCCAGGTTATTGTGAGCGCGCGCCAATTCCTGGGCCGGCCCCAAATCCACCTTATTCTCCGCAAGGGGCTCGAGCAAACGAATTGCCTCGCGGAAATCCGCCTCCGATAAGTCGGGGTGCTTCATTTCATAACGAAGAATGCCGCGGTTATAGTGAGTGCGGGCCAACTCCCTTTGATACACGACGGCATTCTGAGTGCCCTCGCGGACCAGGGCTTCCTGGAGTTGTAGGGCACTGTTATAGGCCTGCTCCGCTTCAGGGCGCGAGGCTATTTGGGTTCTCAGCGTTTCGCCCAACCAGTTATAAGAATTGGCCAGCCACCGCCGGTAATCCGGCTTTGCAGGATACTTCGCTGCGAGAGTCTGAAACTGAGCGATCGCCTTCTTGTATTCAGTAGCAGCCTCCTTCTCGTCCGAGAGCAGGCGATTGATATCTCCCAACCTGAAATAGGCCCTTCCCATTTCGTCGGCGAGTTGTTCACTGTCGGGTTTTTGCTTGGTGAAATTATCGTAAAACCTCTTGGCCTTCTCCAACAATTCTTTTCGGAATTCCTCCATTTCAGGAACATCCGCTGTTACGCGCGCCTGCTTACTGCCCGCCGACGACAGCATTTCATTGACGGCGTCGCGAGCCAATTGGAGGTTTTCCTCCGCGCGAGCTTGTTCTTTTCGGGCAATCCGTCCTAATACCCCTGCGATCACCAGCAGGATCCCAAGGATCCCGGCCGCCCATTGATATTCCCGGAGCTTTTTCTTTCGTTCCTTTTCGCGCTGGGCAATAAACCCGTCCCGCACTTTTTGGCTGTGGTCCAGGAACTCCATCGTTCGCTGGAAGTGCACGTCGTAACGCTGCGCCCACGCCGCGGTAGGTTGGTTCTTCTGTTTCCATTGCAGACCCAGCTCGAGCTCCGGGTTGCGCCACAACCCCGCCAGTCCTTCCGCAAACCAACTTGCGGCCTGCGAAAGACGCCCATAATAGCCCGCTGAAACTTTCTCTTCTTCCGCCCATGCGATCAGGCGGGCCCAGCAGCGCATCAGGCTTTCGTGCGACAGATCAATGATGGATCGCGCGGCGAGTTCCACTGTGGAAGGTGGCATCAGGAAGGACCGCCCCTGACGCCGGAAAACCTCTATGACTTGTATGACCTCTGTGAGAGGGGCCTCGCAGACTGCCGCCAACTCCTGAACCGAGGTGGGCCGCCGGACTCCACGTTGGTCTGAAAAGGTGTCGGTCAGGGCCTTGAAAATCTTTTCAGCAAGCACAGGGCGGAGCCCCGCGCATGTCTCCCGGTAGGCCTCCTCGGCATGCAGGGACAGCGCTTCCCGCAGCGTCCCAACCGCTTCGTAGTTGGCGACGTCCATGGGCTCGCCCGGTTGTGAATTCTGTTGCCAATGTTCCCAGGTTCGCATCAGGGCGTGTTGCAAGACGGGGAGCTGGTCCTGATCGTCTCCCAAATCGTTAAGCAATCGAAGAACGAGGCGCGGGGCGATTTCTCCGCCCCCCACCGCAACCGGACCCGTGATGGCGGAACGCAATTCGTCGCGGGTCATGCGGGGAACAAGGTACTGGCCTGTGTTGACAGCCTCGGGCAGACCGGGGAACTCCATGCAATCGCCGATAAAATCAGATCGCATGGTGAGCACAACGTAAATGGGGAGGGCGTCCTGGTGCGCCCCTTCCAACAGCAGCTTGACGAACGCCACCGCCTCGTCTCTGGAGTTTACAATCTGACGGCTGCGGCGAAAGCGAAAGAGCTCTTCGAATTGATCGACGACGACCAAAAGATTTTCGTGGGAAGGAATCCTCGCCTGGTGAACGGCGTCCACCAACCCCCGCGAACTGCGGCGGAGCGTTGCCTCCAGCAATACTCGATTGGTGCTGCCCAACTCTTCATTCGTTCCCAGCACGTCAGGCGCGCCGAGAGATTCGGCCAGATGCCCGATGGGGTCCTCGCCCGGCCGAAGCCTGGCCACGCGCCAGCTTGACCCGGCCTTGACCATGAAGCCGCTATAAAGGGCTGGGATCAGACCCGATCGGACGAGGGAGGACTTACCGCTGCCGGAAGTCCCAATGACGGAAAGAAAGTGGCAGGTACGAAGCCTTCGCAGCAGTTCGTCAATTTCTTTTTCCCGGCCAAAGAAGAGGTGATCTTCTTCGGCCTCAAAAGAACGAAGGCCCGGAAAGGGGTTAAACAGGGCTTGAGATTGGGTCAACCCTGTCGTACCTCCTTTTTAGATCTTGACTCGAGAGATGAACTGTTGCAAAGGGTCAGCTGAAAATCCATCGAATTGAGGGATCACCACGGCCTCATGGGTTCGAAAGCGCTCTTTCTCCGGAGTTTTCGGGGGCACGAGAGAAATGGCCACGGCGGGCATCGGCTTGGTGCGTCCGTAGCCTGCGCTCTTTTGAAGTTCGCGCAGTTTCCGGCGCAGCCAGCACTCGTTGCCCGACCCGAAGAAGATAAGCGCTCCATCACAAACGCGGAGGTTCTCTTCGTGGTATTCGCGAATTTCGGCCTCGTCGCCTTCGAACACGGGGCGCATGACTTCAAATTTTTGGTCGAACAAGAAATCCACCCAAGGCGATGCGACGTCCACGTCCCGCTGATCGTAAATCATGTAGAGCTGGGGAACAAATTCGCCGGCGACCGCCGGAACTTGTGCCGCGGGCGCCGGCTCGGGAACCCGAGTCAAGCGGTCCTGAATGACCGTCCTCAGATCCTCCAGAAAAGTTTCCAGCAGGTCCGTCCCCTTTTGCACACGGGGATCCATGCGAAGCCGTTCAATAACTTTCTTCTGGCGTTCGTCATCCACTTGCAGGCCGGGAGGGATCCACAAGAGGCGTGTGAAATCGCCCTTCTCGCCGCGCTCACCTGCGGCCTCATTCTGGATTTCCTGGAGTGAATCCACACCCCCTTCGGGGACGAGGCTGTAGTTCTTGCCAATCAGGTGAATGGACATCCGGCATCGCTCCAGGTCTGCGAGAACCGCCGCTTTTGCCTCGGATGCCACCTGTGGCAACGGGCTGGCGGGCAGGACAGTGTAGCCGTGTTGCTGCAAGTCTCGCCGGATGGCTTCACGCTGCTCTCTTAAATCGGAAGTGGATTCCGCCAGAAAGACAAATTCCTCCTTAGCTTCCAACACCGGCTCAGCCGGGCCTTCCAATATTTCCAGAACGCAGCAGATGTCGTGCGCCAAATCATCAAGTTTGAGCCAGAAGTCCCTTTGTGCTTCCGGCCCGAAAACCTCGTCGAGCTCATAGACCCTCCCGGTCGCGGGATCCACCTTGAAGAACTCGTAGCCCAGCAAAGGTTTCAATTCCGGGGGATGCAAATCCAAAGGAACGGGAGTCTTCAAGACCTTAAAGATACGCGCCTTATTGCAACCGCAAGCGGCATCCTGCGCTGCGGCAGCCTTCCAGAATTCGGAGAGCTCCCTCCGAGCCCACTCCGACTTCACATATCGCGGTGAAACCACCGATACCAAGGCGGCAACGCGCCGGAGACGTTCCACCAGCGCGTCGGCAAAGATATCGTTGCCTTGAAGTTTTTGATCGCGCCAGATATGCGGGGGTTTGCCGAGAAGTTGTCCAACGCGGACTTCCAGAGCCCGATGGAGGTTCGCCACCCAACCCTTGCGCCCCTCAATAAGCTCTACGTTATCCAGGTGCGCATAACTGATGAAAGCGTCGCCCTCAAAATTCACTCGGTCACCCTCTGGTCTTTGCTGGAGGTCGCCGCGCGTCTCGCCTGAATTGGACGCAGATTGAAACTGAGCAAAATGCTTGGAGCACCTTTCAGGCACTCAACAAGAGCCCAGTTCTATTCGCCAATCGAATCGTTCTAAGGGAGTACGCGCCCGACTATTTATATATAACGTAGGCCAAAGCCTTTAGCAAGCGTCTTCGCTGGGAGGGTCGCGCAATACAAGGGAAAAGGCCGTTAGAGCTGGTTTGGGTTGGAAAATCATAACGCTCGTTGTGGGCGTCTTTCTAGGCGCTTGCTCGAAACTTTGGGTGCCCTTGTCAGCTATCGGCGCTTCCTGTGCAGCCGAGACTCCAAATTCGTCAATCGTTTCTGAAGGCGCGCCAGTTCCGTTCGCAGGATGGATTTGTGGGAATTGGTGAGTGCCGCTATCATTCGTTTCAAATCACGAATATCTTTTTGCGAGGGCTGGTTTACAGCCATACGAGAATGCTTCCATCGTTTGCTTTAGCTGCCCCGGTCTCCCCCGCCGCTTCAAGAGATTAAGAGACGCCTTGCCCGCTGTTTTCCGCCCTTGGATGTATATGATGTAGGTGTAAGCTGTGACCACCTCAAGTAGGATTGAAACGATGTCAGGGGAAGACACCATTGTGGCCATCGCAACGCCTCCCGGACGGGGTGGCATCGGAGTGGTTCGCCTCTCGGGGGGGCGCGCGATAGAAATCGCTTCCCGGCTGATTCGACTGGCGAAGCCGGAACTTGAAACTCAACGCGCCACCCTTGGCGACTTCTGCGAGCCGGAAAGCGGGCGCGTTCTGGACCAAGTGGTGGTCACCTGCTTTCGGCGACCTCATTCTTATACGGCCGAAGACGTGGTGGAAATCGCCTGTCACAGCGCGCCGGTGATTTTGAGCTACGTGGTGGAACGATGTCTGGCCCAAGGCGCGCGCGCCGCCGAGCCGGGGGAATTCACCATGCGCGCCTTCCTGAACGGCCGAATCGATCTGACCCAGGCGGAAGCCATCCGCGACTTGATCGAGTCACGCACTATTTACCAGGCCCGTGTGGCCGCGCAGCAAATGGACGGCTCGGTTTCGGCGCGTCTGAAGCCGCACAAAAAGAAGCTGCTCAATTTGATCGCGAAACTCGAAGCCGGCATCGACTTCGCGGAAGACGACGTCCCCGTCTCCGGTTGGGCGGAACTCCTCAACGACATCGACTCGGTTCGCTCCGACCTGGAGAAGCTGGCGGAAGGTTACGCGTTCGGCAGAATAGTTCGCGAGGGCCTGAGTCTGGCGATTGTGGGCCGGCCGAATGTGGGGAAATCGAGCCTGTTCAACCGTCTGTTGAATGAAGAACGCGCGATTGTCACGGCCTCCCCGGGAACCACGCGCGATCTGGTGGCGGAGAGCGCGGCGATTGAAGGCATCCCGCTGCGCTTTGTCGACACGGCGGGGATCCGCCACACCGAAGACGAAGTGGAGAAAATCGGCGTGGAGAAATCATTTCAGGCCATCGCCGACTCCCACCTGCGCCTGCTGGTGGTGGATGCGGCCGCCGGCTGGACACCCGAAGACGAAAACTTGTTTCGCAAAGTATCTCCCCTGGGCGCGCTGGTTCTCGCGTTGAATAAGAGTGACCTGCCCCGGCGCATCGGTGAGGCTGAGCTCGCACGCTTGCGGGCAGAGGAAGAGGCAAGCGGAAACGCGCGCTTTGAAATGGTGTGGACATCCGCTCTGACCGGCGAAGGGGTGCCTCAACTCAAAAAGAAAATCCTGGAAGTGGCGGCGCCGGCGCGCGATTTGGATCCCGAAGGCGGAATCATCACCAACCTGCGCCATCAGCAATTGATCCAGGAGTCGCTGGCCGCGCTGGAGCGCGCGCGCCAGGCCGCCACCCAACACACACCGCACGAGATGCTGTTGCTCGACCTCTATGACGCGCTCCGCCCTCTCGATACGCTCACGGGGACAACTTACGTTGATGACTTGCTGGGGATTATTTTTTCCACCTTCTGTGTGGGGAAATAACTTGTTACCGGCGAACCAACCGCCTCAGATATTCATCAAGCTCGCGCACGCGGAGGATTTTGGCGAACAAACCGGTGAGAAGAAAACCCACCGAGCTCGCGATCACCAGCACCAGGAAAGCGCCGTGGGTGGTTTGCCAGGCGATGCGAGTTTCCAGCCACTGAACCAGCTCATAGGCCGCGCCCGCCGCCAACACTGACGCCACACTCACCTTGAAGAAAAAGAGCAACAGGGCGCCAGCTTCGTGGTTTTGCGTGCGGCGAGTGAGGAGGATGAAGAGCGACACTGTGTAGGCGACGATTCCGATGGAGCTGGCGAGGGCCAAACCCAGGTGCTGGAGGCGATGGACGAGGACCCAATAAAGGGGCAGGGTCAAAAAAGTGAGCGCCGTGCCCACACAGGCCGGGGTGAGTGTGTCGCGCCCGGCGTAAAAACCGCGCGCCAGAATATTTTGCGCGCCCCAGGCAAACATGCCGAGGGAGAAGATCATCAGCGTGGAGGCGGTGGCGTCCAGGTCTGCCGGGCGCATTTTTGTGTGCGAAAAAACCAAATAAACCAGCGGTGAACTTTGGGCAATCGTCAAGGCGGAGATGGGGAGCAACATCAGAATCAAGCCCTTCAAAGTGGAGTTCAGCGTGCGATTCAACTCCTCCAATTTCCCTTCGGAATAAAGCTGCGCCAGAAATGGGAACGACGCCACGCCCACCGCTTGCCCTACGACCCCCAGCGGCACGCGCATAAGAGTTTTCGCATTGCTCAGCCAGCTAATCGAAGCGGGCTGGAGGTATGAACCGAACCAGCGGACTATCCAATCGTCGGTAAACACCAGCGATAGTGCCAGCATGATGGGGATGGCGAGCTTGAGAAACAGCTTGAAGCCGGGATGGCCGAGGTTGAGGCTGGGGCGAAAGCGTGCACCCGCTCGCGCCGCGCCGTACACCTGCAACAGAAAATTGCCGCACACTGCTCCGGCGAGGACGCCCACTGAGAATCCGGTGATTCCAATCCGGGGGGCGAGCAACACTCCGCCGGAGATGATACCCAGGTTATAAATGATGGGCGCGAACGATGGGATTACAAATTGAGCTTTGGCGTACTGAACGGCACTCAGAATCCCACCCAGGTAAAAACAGATTTGTGCCGGCAACATCAACCGGGTAAGGAAAATGAGGAGAACCTTCTGCTCGGGATGAAAGCCGGGCCCCAGCAGCCATACCAGTCGCGGCGCAAAGATCTCCGCCAGAACAACCAGCGTGACCAGGAGAAGGCCCATAAAGGTCACGACGATGGAGAATACGTGCCACGCTTCTTCCTCGCGCTTTTCGGCGATGTACTTGGTGAAGACGGGAATGAAAATCAGGCTCAAGGAACCGCTGGCGACGAGGTAATTCAAAAAATCGGGGAGGGTGAAGGCGGAATAATAAACGTCCGTGACGGCGTTGGAACCGATCTGATGGGCCACCGTCCAATAAATAAAGAAACCGAGCACACGGCTGGTCAGCACGCTCGCCATTACAATGCCGGTGGATTGAACAATGCGCCGGTTGACGGAAGGGGTGGACATCCGCGACATTATGACCGAAAAGGCGCTGTGCGCGCGGAATTCCTGCAGTCCGAGTGATGCCCGGGCAAGGAAAAAAGCATTGCCCGGAACAAACCCTCAACTTGGTCGTCAACGAACTGGTATAATGCGGAAGGCAGTTGCCTGTGGTAGGGCACGGGTGGACGCCGGAGATGGCGATTCAAATCAACTGCGACTTATGGCCCGAGGATGGGAAAGTAAGTCCGTGGAGGCACAAATCGAATCGTTCGAGAACGAACAGACTGCCGAAGCGAAGCGACGCCTGACTCCAGAGCAAGCGGAAAGGCTGCGAAAGAAGGGTGGCCTGAAACTGGCGCGCGCCAAGGTTTTACGCGACCTTGAAACCGCGGAGAATCCCCGCTACCGCGACATGCTGAATGCCGCTCTGGCCGACTTGGACGCCAAGCTTTCCCAATTGGATTGAAGCAGGATTGGGACTTCCCTTATGGCTGCAAATCAAGGTCTCACACGGCCAATCGGCGGGCGCCGAAGTGACCGGATTCTCTGGCCCGTGCCCATTCGCGTGACCGGAACCGATTCCCAGGGGATCGCGTTCGCCGAAGAAACAGTCACGGTCAGCGTCAACCAGCATGGCGCACGCATCAGCCTCACTCATTCATTATCGCCTGGAAACATCATCCTGATCCGGAATCAGACTAACGGTATTGAAGAAGGATTCCGCGTGATACCCGGCGGGGAGCAGGTGTTCGGCGATCGCTGGGAGTGGCGTGTGGAAGCTACCAGACCCAACAGCAGAATTTGGGGCATCGAGTTCAACCCACCCGTTGAAGACACCCAACCCAAGGTTCTAATCGAGTGTGATGCCTGCAAAAACATGGCGTACAGCGCCCTGACCTCGATGGAGTACGGACTTCTTCTAAACCTCGGCGTGATTTCGCACCATTGCACCACCTGTGGGCAGACCACTCGCTGGAAGCCGAGTGTGGAACCAAAGGGGGCGGTGGGGGCCATCCGAACCGTAAAGCTCGCGCCTCCGGGCTCGATGGCGCGAAAAGCCCGCCGCGTCGACCTGGCGATGCGCGTGCACATCCGCAACCAGCGCGGGGTTGAAGACGCAGTGCAGACTCGCGACGTTTCGAAAACCGGCCTCTGCTTTGTGAGCTCGCGCGATTTTAAGGTGGGTGACGTCGTCGCGATTGATATTCCGTTTTCTGATCGCCCGGGTCCGAGCGAAGCCAAAGGCAAAATCCTTTGGTCTACCCAAGGTTCCTTGGGGCGAGTCCACGGGGTCAACTACGTCGACGAAAATAAGTGACTCACCCTCGCTGAGGACCCGAAGCGGATTCCGCCCCTTCTTTCTACCGGCGACACGAATCCACGCGCAACAGCCGTCGAGCCTGTTGGTTCCGCTTAAATCCCGAATCCACAGGCCAACTAAGCCCCTCCCTGCAGGGTGGTAACCAGGCCGAAATCCTCACTTCCCCTCGTGACCCCGGACACAAAGACCAGTGATGTAAATCACAGCATCGATTAGGGCTTTGGGGGTAGTTTTATGCCTGTCGAGGCTGAGGTACGAGCAAGACCTGATTCTAAGATTTGAGATTTTGGCCATGGATAACGAACAAGACGTAACACGACGCGATTTCCTGAAAACGGCAGCCGTCGCGGCAGCGGTTACCGCAATGCCTGCCATCGGCGCCCCTGCCATTCTGGCCAGCCCGGGCCGAACTCCAGTGCGGTACGGGTTTATCGGGACAGGCAGCCGTGCAATGGAATTGATGGCAGCGCTGACCACCATCCCCACGGGCCAATGCGTGGCCACCTGTGACATTTACCCAGTCAACCTGAAGAAGGGGGTAGAGACCATCGGCGGCAATCCCAAGACCTACGAAAACTACAAGGAATTGCTCGATCGCAAGGACATAGATGCGGTATTGATTGCCACCCCGCTGAACTTGCACGCGCAAATGGTGGTGGACTCGCTCAACGCGGGCAAGCACGTCTTTGTCGAGAAGTGCATGTTTTTCAAGGAAGAAGAAGCCGGCCTCATCCGCCAGGCGGCAACGGCCCATTCCCAGGCCGTTTTGCAAGTTGGTCTGCAGCGCCGGTCAAGTCAGCTCTACCGTGTGGCGATGGAAATGATCCGCAAAGGCGCGCTGGGCAAATTGACATTCTTCCGCGCTCAATGGCATCGCAACAGCAATTGGCGCCGCCCCGTGGTCGACGCCAAACTCGAGCGCCAGATTAATTGGCGAATGTACCGCGATTATTCCGGAGGCCTGATGGCGGAATTGGCTTCCCACCAGATTGACGTGGTCAACTGGGCGCTGGGCGCCGAACCCGTATCGGTGACCGGGAACGGCGGCATCAACCATTGGAAAGACGGCCGCGAGACCAACGATAACGTGCAGGCCATCTACGAATATCCGCAGGGGCAAAAGCTCCTCTACAGCTCCATCCTGTGCAACGGCCATCATGAGTTCAATGAGCAACTCATGGGTGACGGCGGCACACTGGTCATCACGATTGGCCATGGAATGTATTACCGGGAGCAGGCGGCCAAGGTATCCACGGTGGCCGCGAAAGAGAATTGGTGGGCGGGCGCAACGGTTACCAAACGTGCCACCCAGCAGGGCATCCAGATATTTCCCGATCAAGACGACAAAGATGGCGGGTTTATCGATCGTGAGGTTCGTTACGCCAAGCATTGGCTGGCCTCTCTGGGAATCTATGACGAAGATGAGCCACACGATCCCAACTGGTCTGAACTCAGCAATTTCTTTGCCAGCATTCAGGACGGGAAACCCGTAGCGGCGCCGCTGGAAGTGGGCGTTTCTGACGCCCTCGCGGTGATCTACGGCAATCGAGCTATTGATACGGGCCAACGAGTTTTCTGGCCCAAGACCCAGGCCAATGTTACTTAGGCCTGGCACAATTCGACCTCACCGGGGGTGGGCTTTCAGCCCGACGCAAATTACCTCACTGCGTACAAGCCTGCCCCCTACCCCCCTTCGAGGGGGAAGTAGTGCCGAAGGTAAAGATGGGCTCCGACCGCGTTCGGTCCTTCCGGCGCGGGAAGAACCTTTGAAGGTTTGGCAGCATGTTACTTGAGCAAACCTCGACATCTTCGGCGGGCTCCCTGAACAAAGACGATTCGAACAGCCGCTACGAGGATTCCCACGACGCCATGGGAACCACTTTCGACGTGGTCGCTTACGGCCCCGATGGCGAGCACTTGGCGGCCGTGATCAATGAAGTTTTTGATGAAATAGACCGCCTCGAACAGCAAATGAGCAAGTACCGGCGGGACAGCGAGGTTTCTCACATTAACCGGAACGCCGCGCGGCATGGCATCATCGTCGAGCCCAGACTCTTTCGCTTGATCCAGGATTCCCTTCGCGCCAGCACGGAAACCGACGGGGCTTTTGACATCACCATTGGGCCCCTGATGAAGTCGTGGGGCTTCTATCGACAGGAAGGCCGAGTCCCCAGTTTGGTGGAAATAAAGCAGGTCCTGCAATCGATCGGTTATCAGCACATCAAGCTGGACCCGGCGTTGCGAATGATTTGGTTTGATGAAAAAGATGTGGAGCTCGATCTCGGCGCCATCGCCAAAGGGTACGCCATCGATCGCGCGGTGGCGATTCTTCGCTCTTACGGTGTGACCAGCGCCTTGCTTTCCAGCGGCTCGAGCAGCATATATGCCCTCGGCGCCCCGCCCCAGGAGCGCGCCTGGCAAATTACTCTGCGCGATCCGTTTGACGCCAACAAAGGCGCGGACACCATCCTGCTCAAAAACTGTTCGGTTTCAACTTCGGGAAACTACGTGAGGTTCTTCACGCTGAACGGCAAAACCTATTCGCATATCATGAATCCCCTCACCGGCTGGCCCGTGGATGGGATGCTCTCCACCGCTGTTGTGTCGGAGGAGACCACGGAGAGCGAGGCGCTCTCGACAGCCCTTTATGTAATGGGACCCGAGCGGGCCTCCAAAGTCTTGGCTGCCCACCCGAACCTCGCGGTGGTGTACTATTTGCCGACGCCCTCTCCCGTCAAATTCGAGCGGGTAGTGGCGCGCTCAAGTTCGTACAACCTGCCCTCGGAAGTCGTGGCAGAAATCAAGAAGCCGTAAATAGCCCGTCCTGCATCGAAGGGAACGGGAGGAGGAAACTACAATGGCCAACCATAAGGTGACAAGGCGCGATTTTATTCGGAGGACTGCCGCAGGGGCAGCCGGTGTGGGTTACTTTTTAAACGGGAAATGGATGCCGCTTGAAGCGGCGCCGCTGGTGCCGAAGTCAGTGAGTCCATCAGACAGGGTCAACCTGGCCTTTATAGGCGTGGGCATCCGCGGCCATATTCTGATGGACGCAGCGAAAGCAACCGGGCAAGCCAACCTGGTGGTGGCTTGCGACACTTATCTGGGTCACCTGGACTGCTGCAAAGAGTCCACCGACGGAAAGATCGACACCTCATTCTGCGAATACAAAAAAGTTCTGGAGCGCAAGGACGTCGATGCCGTGGTGATTGCCACGCCCGACCATTGGCACTTGCCCATGGTGTTGGACGCCCTGGCGGCGGGCAAAGACGTTTACATCGAGAAGCCGATGACCCACCGCATCGAAGACGGCCCCAAGATGATCGAGGCGGCCAAGCGCTATAACCGCGTGGTGCAAGTGGGGAGCCAGGGCCGTTCGTCGGCTCTGCAAAAGAAGGCGAGGGAGATTGTGGCCTCGGGCCAGCTCGGCCAAATCACCAAGATTGTCGCGTCCTACAACCGCAACAGTTCCACCGGCGCCTGGAATTATCCCATTCCTCCCGACGTGAAAGACGGCGTGAACTTCAACTGGAAGGAATGGCTGGGTTCCGCGCCTGAGCATCCCTTCGATCCGGAACGCGTTTTCCGCTACCGCAAATATTGGGACTACAGCGGAGGCATCACCACCGACCTTTTCGTTCACCTCATTACTTCCATTCACTTCATCATGGATGTGAAGATGCCTCAAAGCGTGGTGGCGACGGGTGGCATCCTGCGATGGAAAGATGGTCGTGAAGTGCCCGACACGCTGGACGCCCTGTTTGATTACGACGGATTCCACATCAACATGGCCTCGACGTTCAATAACGCGAGCACTGCCGAGCAGGGCATGCAATTCCTCGGAACCGATGGCTCGCTTGTCCTCGGAGGCAACAGTCTGAACCTGAGCCCGGAAAAGCATCGCGAGGGATATCAGTATTCCATCGATAGCTGGCCCAAGGCGGCGCAGGAGCAGGTCTGGAACACCGGCGAGCACCGCGCGGAGGCCACTCCTACCAGCAAGTGGGAAGCCAACACGATCACCGACCAGGCCGACGCGGTGCCCGTGCACATGGCTGAGTTCTTTGAGTGCGTCCGCTCGCGCAAAGAGTGCTCCGAAAACGCCGAGGTTGGGCACTACGCTGCCTCCGCCGGGCACATGGTGAACATCTCTTACCGCGCAGGAAAGAGAGTTTCCTGGGATATGGATAAAGGGAAAGCGAAAGCCTGAGCTGGCGATAAGGAAGCCTCCAAGCTGAAAAACCTGTCGAACCGGGCGGCCGCATTAGAGTGGCCGCCCGTGTCTTTGATCACCCCCACCTTGTGACGAAGCTCACTGTTATCCTGCTCCGTATCTGCTAACCTTGGAGTGAACGCAGGGGACCTGTGCCGGCGCGCAGATGCCCCTGTACTTGGAAACGACGATGCACGAACTGGGAATCGCCAACGCCATACTCGACACGGTACGCGCGGAGATGGAAAACCGCGGTGGGGCGCGCCCGCAGCGCGTGGGCCTGCGCATTGGCGAACTCACCGCCGTCGACCCGGAAGCCTTGCGCTTCGCCTTTGAAGTTCTGACACAGGACTCTGATTTCTCAGGCCTTGCGCTCGATTTTGAAATCTGTCCCTTGCGTCATCGGTGCCCCGACTGTGCCCATGATTTCGATGTGAAGGATTATGTGTTCGCATGCCCTCGCTGCGGAGCCCTGCGCACGGAGTGTATCGGGGGCGATGAACTCGAGCTCGCTTATCTGGAGGTGGAAGATGGAAAAAGTGCCGCTCGAACGCAAAGTACTGCATGAGAACGACCGCATCGCCGCCGAACTACGCTCGCGCTTTCAGGCGGAGGGCGTGTTGTGCCTCAACTTGATCAGCGCGCCCGGATCTGGGAAGACGGCGCTACTCGAAAAAACGCTCGAAATGCTCGACAAAAGCGAGCGCGTGGCCGTTCTTACCGGCGACATTCAGACGGACAACGATGCGGCGCGCCTGAAGCGCTACGGGTTCCCCGTGAAACAGATCACCACCGGCGGAACCTGCCACCTCGACGCGCGCATGATTGAGAAGGCGCTCGAGGGCTGGTCGCTCCATGACGTCGACCTCCTCTTCATTGAAAACGTCGGCAACCTTGTGTGCCCGTCCAGCTACGACCTGGGCGAGGCGGCAAAGATCGTCCTGCTCAGCGTCACCGAAGGCGAAGACAAACCGCTGAAGTATCCGTCCATCTTTTTCAAATCATCCCTCGTGATCCTCACCAAGCTCGACTTGCTTCCTCATGTGCCCTTCAATCTTGCGGCGGCGGAAGAAAACGCGCGTCGCACCCATCCTGATGTCGAGATGGTGAAACTTTCCTCCCTCTCCGGGCAAGGCATGGGGGATTGGCTCGGGTGGCTCGCGAAACGCCGTCAGGCCGCCCGCCAGCGACAAGTGGCGGCGCCCCGCTAAGCAAGCATTGGAAAACAAGTGCCATTTTGGGTGTCGCCGTTCCTTTGTCGGGCGGGTGCGGCAGATAGACGTGTGTGACGCTGCTCACAGCCATACACCCGCGCATTGTGGGAGCCTCTTGAAGGCATTGGAGATTGGGGACGGTTATAGATGGAAGCTCAATCCTCGGTAAATTTAAACGCGCCCTATTTCCTGGAGTTGGCTGGATTTGACCAGTTGCTGCAGGTGCTCCGGCAAGAGGATTACCAGGTGATCGGCCCGACGATTCGCGATGGGGCCATTGTCTACGACCAGGTGTCCAGCTCCGCCGACCTGCCCGCAGGCTGGACGGACGTTCAAGAGGCGGGCCAATATCGTCTGAAGAAACGTGATGACGAGGCGCTGTTCGGTTACACCGTCGGACCGCATTCGTGGAAGAAGTTCCTTTACCCGTCCACCATGCGACTTTTCCTGGCCCACCGGCGAAATGGCGGTTTCGAAGTCAAAGAAGAGCCGCACGAGGTCCCGCGCCTCGCTTTCATTGGAGTGCGTTCGTGCGAGCTGCACGCCATCGCCATTCAAGATAAGGTTTTTCTCGGCGGCTCGTACACCGACGGGTCGTATCAAGCGCACCGCGAGAAGGCTTTTTTGGTCGCCGTGAACTGCGGCGAGGCGGGTGGAACGTGTTTCTGCGCATCGATGAACACAGGCCCCAAGGCCGGGCAGGGCTACGATCTCGCCCTCACCGAAGTCTGCGAAAACTCCCGTCACTTCTTGCTTGTAGAGGCTGGGAGCGAGCGCGGCGCGCATATTTTGGACGAGGTCTCGCATCGGCCTGCTCGGCCGGAGGAAGAAGCAGCCGCCGAGCGGGCGATCGCGAACACAGCGCAGCAGATGGGCCGGCAGGTGGATACGACGGACATCAAGGACCTGCTGTACCGGAATTATGAACACCCGCGATGGGACGCCGTCGCCTCCCGCTGCCTCGCCTGCGCCAACTGCACGATGGTGTGCCCGACGTGCTTTTGCTCGACGGTGGAGGATATCACCGACCTGAAGGGTGAAAACGCCGAGCGTTGGCGCAAATGGGACTCATGCTTCACCACAGATTTTTCCTACATTCATGGCGGCAGCATTCGCGCCACGCCGCGCGCGCGCTACCGCCAGTGGATGACCCACAAGCTGGCCAGTTGGATCGATCAATTCGGATCGTCGGGATGCGTAGGCTGCGGGCGCTGCATTACCTGGTGCCCCGTGGCCATCGACATCACAGAGGAAGTCCGCGTCATCCGGGAAACCGACGCGGTCACACTTTCAAAAAAGGGGAATGGAAATGGCAATTGAGAATCTTGAGCGCATCCTGATCGAACACCCGTTTTTTGACGGCATGAAACAGGAGCACATGGACCTGCTGGTGGGCTGCGCGTCCAACGTGCGCTTTGATGCCGGCCAGTTCATCCTGCGCGAGGGCGAGGAAGCCAATTCCTTCTACCTGATCCGCCAGGGGAAGGCGGCACTCGAAATCTACGCCCCAGGGCGCGGCTCCATCTCCATCCAGACACTTGGCGCAGGTGAGGTTTTGGGATGGTCATGGCTGGTGCCGCCTTACCGATGGCGGTTCGACGCACGGGCCATCGAACTGACGCGGGCCATCGCCCTCGACGGCAAATGCCTGCGCCAGAAATGTGAAAAGGACGCCGACTTGGGCTTCGCGCTTTTGCAGCGATTTTCCCAGGTCATGGTGGAACATCTCCAAGCGACGAGGTTGCAACTCCTCAATGTCTACGAAAACCGCTGAAGTGGAAACCAGCGCTGGTGTGCATGTCGATCCCATGCTCCCGCGCCCCTACCGGGTGCAGCGGTTGCGCCAGGAAACGTCTGACACCTTCACATTGGAACTGGAGCCCGAAGGCGGCGCGCGCGAGTTGGAGTTCGAGCCCGGGCAATTCAATATGCTCTATGCCTACGGGGTGGGCGAGGTTCCAATTTCCATCAGCGGCGATCCCACCAAGCCGGCTGTCCTCGTGCACACCACGCGCGAGGTCGGCATGGTCACGCGCGCCATGCGCAAGTTGAAACCCTGGGATTCCCTGGGCGTGCGCGGCCCGTTTGGAGTGGGTTGGCCGGTGGAAAAGGCGCGCGGGGCTGACGTCGTGATCGTCGCCGGAGGCATTGGGCTCGCTCCGCTGCGGCCCGCGCTCTATCAGGTGCTGGCGGCCCGCAAGTATTACGGAAAAGTGGTCCTGCTTTACGGCACGCGCACGCCTACTGACATCCTCTTTCGGCGCGAGTTGCAGCAGTGGCACTCACGCTTTGACCTGGAGGTTCACGTCACCGTGGACCGCGCCATGGGCAATTGGCAGGGCAACGTGGGCGTGGTCACGTCGCTGATTCCGCGCGCGCCCTTTGACCCCCACAGCACGGTGGCGATGGTTTGCGGTCCCGAAGTCATGATGCGCTTCACTGTGCAGGAGCTCGAACGGCGGGGCGTAGCGACTGAGAATGTTTACCTTTCCATGGAACGCAACATGAAGTGTGCGGTGGGCTTTTGCGGTCATTGCCAGTTCGGCTCCGAGTTCATCTGCCGGGACGGACCTGTGTTCCGCTACGACCGGATTCAATCCCTGCTTGCGGTAAGGGAGATCTGAAATGGCGGCGCGTCAAAAACCGAAACTGGCTGTTTGGAAGTTTGCTTCCTGTGACGGGTGCCAGTTGAGCCTGCTGGATTGCGAGGACGAATTGCTGGCGGTTGCCGGACAGGTGGAGATTGCCAATTTCCCTGAAGCCTCACGCGCCGTGGTGAAAGGCCCTTACGACCTGTCGCTGGTGGAGGGGTCCATTACCACGCCGCACGACGCGGAGCGCATCCACCAGGTGCGGCGGGCTTCGAAATTCCTGGTGACCATTGGAGCGTGCGCCACGGCCGGTGGCATCCAGGCTTTGCGGAATTTTAAGGACGTCCGCGATTTCACTTCCATCGTTTACGCCACGCCGCAGTACATCCAGACCTTGAACAAATCGACGCCCATTGTGGATCACGTGCGGGTGGATTTCGAGTTGCGCGGGTGTCCTATCAACAAGTACCAGCTCGTGGAAGTGCTCAGCGCGTTTTTGAACGGTCGCAAACCCAACATTTCCGCGCATAGCGTCTGTGTGGAATGTAAACGGCGTGGGACAGTTTGCGTGATGGTGGCGAATGGCACCCCCTGCCTGGGACCCGTCACGCACGCCGGATGCGGCGCACTCTGCCCGTCGTACAACCGCGGGTGCTACGGATGCTTTGGCCCCATGGACACACCCAACACCAGTTCACTCAGCGGCGGATGGACGCGCCTGGGCGTGAAGGACCCGGACCTGATGCGGGCGTTCCGCAGCTTTAATGCTTATGCGGAAGCGTTCCGCAAGGAAAGCGAAGCTCATGAAGACAAGAACCCTCAAGGTTGATTACCTGTCCCGCGTGGAGGGTGAGGGCGGGCTGTTCGTTAAAATTCGCGACAAGAATGTGGTGGACGTCAAGCTGAAGATCTTTGAGCCCCCTCGTTACTTTGAAGCTTTCCTGCGCGGGCGAAACTTCCGCGAAGCGCCCGACATCACCGCGCGCATCTGCGGCATCTGCCCCGTCGCTTACCAGATGAGCTCGGTCCACGCCATGGAAGATGCCCTGGGCGTGAAGGTGGAGGGCCAACTGCGCGCCTTGCGCCGCCTCCTTTATTGTGGCGAATGGATTGAGAGCCATGCGCTCCACGTTTACCTGCTGCATGCCCCGGATTTTCTTGGCTACCAAGACGCCATCCAAATGGCCAAGGACCACCCCGACGCGGTGCAGCGCGGGCTGCAACTCAAGAAGGTTGGTAACGAGATTGTCACCCTCCTGGGGGGCCGGGAGATTCATCCCATCAACGTGCGTGTGGGCGGATTCTACCGCGTGCCTGCCAAAAGCGAGTTCGCGCCCATGGTGGAGCGCTTGAAGTGGGCGCTGGAAGCGGCACTCGAAACAGTGCGCTTTGTGGCGGGTTTGCCGTTTCCGGAATTCGATCAGGAATATTTGTTTGTGGCGCTTCGCCACGAGTCCGAATATCCCTTCAACGAAGGGCGGCTGGTTTCAAGCGATGGCCTCAACATCCCCATCAGCAATTATGGTGACTATTTCGTGGAAGAGCACGTGGAGCACTCCAATGCTCTCCATTCTTCGCTGAAGGGACAGGCGCCTTATTTTGTCGGTCCACTGGCCCGCTACAATTTGAATTATGACCGTCTCTCACCCCTCGCACAGGAATCGGCCCGCGCCGCAGGCCTGGGGCCGCGATGCAGCAATCCTTTCAAGAGCATCATCGTGCGCAGTGTGGAGACGGTGTACGCATGCGACGAGGCGCTGCGCATCATTGCAGACTATACGCCGCCCGACGCTCCGGCCATCGAAATTCAACCGCGTGCCGGCGAGGGGCACGGGTGCACCGAGGCCCCCCGTGGCATCCTCTACCACCGCTATCGCCTCGACGCTCAGGGCTCCATCCTGGACGCGAAGATCGTTCCCCCTACTTCCCAGAACCAGAAAATCATCGAGCAGGACCTGCGGCAATTTGTCCCCAAATACCTTTCTCTTCCTTTTGACAAGCTGCAGTGGCAATGCGAACAGGCCGTCCGCAATTACGACCCTTGCATCTCTTGCGCAACACATTTCCTCCGTCTTAAGATCGACCGGGAGTAACGCACACAACGGGAATCCTTTGAGGGCTCATGCGCGAAGGGAGCCAAGCCAATCGAGTTGTCGGCGCGAGCCGAATACTTGTGATCGGAGTGGGCAACGCTTACGGTGGCGACGACGCTGTGGGGCCCATCGTCGTTCAGCGACTGAAGGATCGGGTGCTCGGGTACGTTACCGTCATTGAGCACACGGGTGATGGGGCCGCGTTGATGGAACTTTGGATAGGCGCGCCGTCGGTGATCGTTATCGACGCTGCCAGTTCGGGCGCGGCGCCAGGCGCTGTGCGCCGCTTTGAGGCCCACTTGGCGCCGCTGCCCGCCAAAGTGTTCCGCCATTCCACCCACGCTTTCGGCGTGCCGGAAGCCATTGAAATGAGCCGCGCCTTGAATCAGCTTCCCCCCCGGCTGATCGTCTTTGCAATTGAGGGACGAAACTTCGCCGCCGGCGCCGGGCTTTCGCCGGACGTTGAGAATTCCATCCCAATCGTGATTAAGCAAATACTGGAAGAGATTGAGCAATGATCGCCAATGGCCGCATGATCGGCTCCAGCCTGCAACAACTCACCACGCACAACTGACAAAGGACTTTTCTAATCCGCCCTCCCTGACCTTTTTGCATCCCCCGGGTTCATATATAGTGGGGAGCGATAAACACACGAGGATTTGAAAGCTCGCATCAAATCTGATTTTGGGGGTGAGAAACAATGAACAGCCCGGCACAAGGCACGCGGGGGAAAGCAAGAGTGAGGCCCGTCCCGGAAGGCTACCAATCCGTGACGGCGCACTTGTACGTCAAGGACGCGGCCGCAGCCATCGAGTTTTATAAGCGGGCGCTGGGAGCAACGGAGGTGGCTCGCCTTCAGGTACCCGATGGAAGAATTGGGCACGCCGAAATCCAAATTGGGAATTCGAGAATCATGCTTTCAGACGAGTTCCCCGATTATGGCGGCCGCAGCCCAGAATCAATCGGCGGCTCGCCGGTTATCATGCACCTCTTCGTCGATGATGTGGACGCTCTTGCCGCCCAGGCTGTGACTGCCGGGGCGAAGGTGCTGATGCCGGTGGAGGATCGTTTCTATGGCGAGCGGTCCGGTCGATTCGCCGATCCCTTCGGGCACCTGTGGATCATCTCAACCCACATCGAGGATGTGCCGCCGGAAGAGATTGAAAGGCGCACGGAGGCTTTCATGAAGCAGCAGGTTGTAAGCGCCTTGCCAAAAGAGGCGTCCACAAAGCCCATCAAAACAACTCCCGGCGTCCGCGAAGGATTCCACACGGTGACCCCTTACATCACGGTTCACCAGGCGCCGGAACTGCTCGAATTCGTCAAGAAGGCGTTTGGCGCCGTAGAGGTTTTCCGCGGGACCGGGTCGGCGGGCGGCATGCACGCTGAGGTCAGGATCGGCGACTCGATGGCAATGATCGGGGGAGGCGGGGCGTGGACCGGGACGCCCATGATCACGGCGCTTCACCTGTATGTTCCCGATACCGATGCGGTGTACAAGCGCGCGATCGAACTCGGGGCCACGTCCCTCCTTGAACCCATGGACCAGCCTTATGGCGAGCGGTCCGCGGGTGTAAAAGACCTGGCGGGGAATTTCTGGTACGTGGCCACACATCTAGGGTCAACGCATATCCCGGAAGGGCTTCGCACCATCAATGTTTATCTCCATCCTCACGGTGCTGCGAAATTGATCGGATTCCTCGAAGACGCGTTCGAAGCCAAGGAATCCGCCCGCCATCAGACGCCCGACGGAACCATTCAGCACGCACAGGTCAGGATCGGCGACTCGGTGATTGAGATGGGTGAGGCGCACGGGCCGTATCAACCCATGCCTACGATGTTCTACCTCTACGTGGAGGATGTGGACGCTCTTTATGCGCGCGCCGTCAAAGTGGGCGCTATCTCGATGAGGGAGCCCGCCGACATGCCGTACGGCGACCGTGTAGGCAGCGTGAAGGACCTGCACGACAATGTCTGGTACATTGCCACGCACATCAAGAATTGACGATTAATGATTGCCGACTGGAAGATTCGGGAGTTGGAAGCTCGACACTCCAAGATTGACATCGGAACGATAAGGAAGCCTTGACGGGGCCGTCATCTGGACAGATAATCTAGATGATTGACAGGAGGTCGTTGTGACCGTCGGCATATTCGAAGCCAAGCAAAAACTTTCGGAACTCGTTGAGCGCGCCTCGCAGGGCGAGGAGATTGTCATCACCTCGCGGGGAAAGGAGCGGGCGCGCCTGGTTGCAGTCACCGGGAAGCGTCGGCGTGCATTAAAGGACATTTTCGACTCTTTCGGGCGCGTGCGAATGAAGTTACCCAAGGGGACCACGGTCAAAGACCTGATTGAAGAGGGGAGGCGATTCTGAAAGAATTTGTTCTAGACGCCTCCATTGCTTTGGGCTGGATGCTTGACCGGCCGGTGCCCGCCCGGGCTTCCCACGCCCGCAAACTCATCCTTTCCGGTACGATTCCGGTGGTCCCTCTACTTTGGCGCCACGAGGTTTCGAACGGCTTAGTCATCGGTGAAAGACGCAGCCGCCTGACGAGCGAACAACTCAAGACGCTAACACAGGACCTGGATGAATTCTGCGAGACCGTTCAAGTCGATCCCTTGATTCCGCCCGCCTCTGTTCTGATTCAATTAGCTCGAAACACCAACCTAACTGTATACGACGCTGCGTACGTCGAATTAGCCGCGCGGCGAAGGTTGCCGCTCGCAACCCTTGATGACAAACTACGGGAAGCTGCGCGACATGCCGGGCTCGCACTAATTTAGGGATGAAAGCTTCAATTCCAAGGCCAAAGAACCATCTGCTTGGTGAGATTCAAAGGCTTACTTTCCTCAAACTCCTGCTGGCCCAATTCCTGTAATCCACTGACAATAGATAAGATACAAGCCCATTGCTCATGAACCACACTGCAATGGCCGATTGGCCCTGTGATGCGGGTCACCTATTGGGGTGATGGTCGGCACTGTGACAGGGATGCCAACAAGTTAGGCTTGCTCCTGTCTGGAGATCCCTCGGCAAGCCCGCCGGAGTCCAGGACCCAGGGCCATCAGCGCCGGGGAATCCCCAGGATTATGCCATTAGTAAGTGCAAGGAGTGGGCAAATGCAGACCCTCGAATCCCCGCCAACCACGACGCTGCAAAAGGTCGACCGAGAGTTTGTTGATCGGATCATCTCCGCTCAACACGGGCGCCCCGGTTCGCTGCTGGGCATTTTGGAGAAGGTACAAGAACACCATCCCAACAAGTACCTGTCTTTGGAGATGCTGGAGTACATTGCCGCCGAGACGGACATCCCCTTGGCGCAAATCTACAGCGTAGTGACTTTTTACGCCCTATTCAATCTCGAGCCCCAGGGCAAGAACACGATCTGTGTCTGCCGGGGCACGGCGTGCCACACCCGGGGGTCGCGCGATCTGCTGGAGGGCCTGATGCTGGAGATGGGCCTGCACGGCGTCGGGGAAGATAACGCGGACAAGATCGCAGTTACGACCGGCGATGGCAAATTCACCGTGCGCACGGTGGCCTGCTTTGGGCAGTGCGCTCTAGCCCCCGTGGTTGAAGTGAACCACAGCATATACGGCCACATGAACGAGATGGCCTTGCACCGCGAGCTGGAGGCCTTGGATAAGGAGGCACGCAAGAAATGACGCGCATCCGGGATCTCAACACTTTCGCAACGGTCCGCGGCGCCGGCCAAGCCAAGATCACGCCCCTCCGGCCTCGCATTACGGTGGGCATGGGGACTTGCGGTTCGGGCAACGGCGCCGAGGGCATCTACCACGCGCTGGCCGACGCCATCGATCGCCGCGGCCTCGACATTCACCTGGCCCGCGTAGGTTGCTTTGGTTTTTGCGCTGAAGAGCCTCTAGTCAACGTCTGGATACCCGGCCACCCTCTGGTGGTTCTGCATCGTGTCCGCCTCAATAACGTCGACCAGATTCTGGACGAATTGGCAATGGGCGGCATTCCCACTGAGCGCGCTCTATGCAAGATTGAGGAATGGGACCATCTTACCTCCCAAGTCATGTATGGGCCCGGCTACCCGTCCATCCCTCTTTGGAGCGATATTCCGTTCTTCAAGGGTCAAAAGAAAATCGTGATGCGGAATTGCGGGTTAATCAGCCCGGACGATATCGAGGAGTACTTCGGCGTGGGGGGCTACCGCTCCTTGTACCAAGTGCTTATCGACAACACGCCGGAGCAGGTGATCGAGCAGGTTAAAGCGTCCAAACTGCGCGGCCGTGGTGGCGCGGGATTTGCCACGGGACAAAAATGGGAGTTCATGCGCAAGGCGGTCGCCGAGAAAAAATACATTATCTGCAACGCCGACGAAGGCGACCCTGGCGCGTACATGAACCGCAACGAAATCGAGAGCGACCCCCACGCCCTGCTGGAAGGGATGATCATCGGCGGCTTTGCGATGCAGGCCACGCAAGGGATCGTCTATATTCGCGCCGAGTATCCGCTCGCTGTCCATCGCCTGAACCTCGCCATCGAGCAGGCCCGCCAGTACGGTTTGCTCGGAGAGGACATCCTGGGTCGCGGGTTCAATTTTGACATCGAGGTGGTGGAAGGCGCGGGCGCGTTTGTCTGCGGCGAAGAAACCGCACTGATCAGCTCGCTGGAGGGGCGCTCCGGGCGGCCGCGGCCACGCCCGCCTTTCCCCGCGCAAAAAGGACTGTGGGGCTATCCGACGAACATCAACAACGTGGAGACCTGGTACAACATCGTGCCTATACTGGCCAAAGGTCCGGCCTGGTTTGCCGAAACGGGCAGTACCAAGAGTCCGGGGACCAAAGTCTTCTCTCTTGTGGGCAAGATCAAGAACACCGGCCTGGTGGAAATGCCCCTGGGCACCCCGCTCAAGACTTTTGTCTACGATGTGGGCGAAGGTGCCACCGACGGTCGCGCCATCAAGGCCGTTCAAACCGGAGGTCCTTCCGGCGGATGCATCCCGGCGGAAATGTTCGACACACCCGTTGACTACGAAACGCTTGGCAAGCTCGGCTCCATCATGGGCTCCGGTGGAATGGTGGTGATGGACGAAGACAATTGCATGGTGGACGTGGCGCGTTACTTCATCGAGTTCACGCATTCGGAGTCCTGCGGAAAATGCGTCCCCTGCCGTGTGGGGCTGGACAAAGCGTTGCGCATCCTCAACAAGATCACGGAAGGCACGGGAAGTGATGCTGACTTAAGTGACCTCGATGAACTGAGCCGCATGATCCGTGAGATGTCTTTGTGCGGGCTCGGCCAGACCGCGCCCAATTCCGTACTCACCACCATGCGCCATTTCCGGCACGAGTTCGAGGACCACATCCGCGCCCACCGGTGCCGCGCCGGAGTCTGCCAGGACCTCGCGCTCTCGCCTTGCGAGAACAGTTGCCCGTTGCACATGAACATCCCCCGTTTCCTCCAGCTTTACAAGGAAGGGCGCATGGAGGAAGCCTTCGAGTCGGTGGTGATTGACAATCCGCTACCCGCCTCCACCGGCCGCGTGTGCCAACACCCCTGCGAAGTCCACTGCCGCCGTCACAACGTGGACGCCGCGGTGAACATGCGCGAGGTGCATCGAACCATCGCGGACACGATTTATCTTTCCGACCATTTCGAGGAGATGGCGAAGCGCATCGCCGCCCGCCGGCTCCCCTTGACGGGGCGCAAGATTGGCGTGGTCGGCGCGGGACCCGCGGGCCTGACCGCCGCGTTCTACCTCTCGCTGCTGGGCCACGAAGTCACGGTTTACGATTCGCACGCCGCGGCGGGTGGCATGTTGCGCTATGCGCTGCCCGAATACCGGCTGCCCAAATCAATTCTCGACCGCGAAATTGAAATTATCCGCCGCACGGGCGTCCAATTTGTTTTCAATACAAACTTGGGAACCGACCTCACGCTGAACGAACTGGACGCGAAGTTCGACAGTGTCTTTATTTCCATCGGGACATGGAAGGACTCCAACGTCACTCTGCCCGGAAGCGAACTGAAGGGTGTGATGCCCGCTCTGGGGTTCCTGGAGGCAGTGGACAAGGGCGAAACCGTTAACCTGGGCCGCCGCGTGGTGGTGATTGGAGGCGGCAACGCGGCCATTGACTCGGCGCGCAGCGCGATGCGCCTGGGAGCTTCGGTCACCGTGATATACCGTCGCGAGCACAAGGACATGCCCGCCATCAAAGAGGAAACCGAAGCGGCCGAGCTGGAAGGCGCCCATTTTGTTTTCCTCTCCGCGCCCCATCGCGTCGTAGGCGAGAAGGGAGCGGTGAAAGCCATCGAGGTGGTGAAGACCCGTCTCGGTGCATTTGACGCTTCCGGGCGCCGTCGCCCCATCTCCACGGAAGAGATCCAGAGCTTCAAGTGTGACAGCGTGATATTGGCGGTGGGCGAGGCGGTGGACATCGAACTTTGCTCCGCCTCGGGCCTTGAGATCAGCAAGACCAAAACGTTGGATGTCGACCGTTACTCTATGAAGACCAGCCGCATCAAGTTCTACGCTGGCGGCGATGTGATCAGCGGCGCCACCAACGTCTCCAACGCCATGGGCTACGGCAAGAAAGCCGCGCGCCTCATGGATCAGGACCTGATGGATGAAGCGCGCTTCCAGGAAGTGTTTCCCTCGTTTGAATACGACCAGACTCCGCCCGGGGAACCCGCGGAAATCGTACGCCATCACTCGCATCCGCTGGGGCCGGCGGAGCGGGTGAAGACCTTTGAGGAGTGTGTGCTGGCCTTGACACCCCAGGAGGCCACGGAAGAAGCAAGCCGCTGCTTGCGCTGCGACATCCGCGAGAACGGCGTGGTGACCGCAGGACATCGATAAGGAGCGAAAGCGATGGCCAAAGAAATTTCCATTCGGATTGACGGTGAGCTCTTCAGCGCGGCTGATGGGGAAACGATCCTGGATGTGGCGCGAGCCAACGGCAAGTACATCCCTACCCTCTGCTTCCTGGAAGGTCTGACGCCCTCGGGGTCTTGCCGGCTGTGCGTAGTGGAAGTGGCGGGTGTGGGGCGATTGCTGCCGGCGTGCACGACACCGGCGCAAAACGGAATGTCCGTCCTCACCAACTCGGACAAGCTCACCCAATATCGTCAGATGGTGGTGGAGTTCCTGTTCATCGAACGCAACCACTACTGCTCGGTCTGCGTATCCAACGGGCATTGCGAATTGCAGTCGATGGCGCAGCGGTTGGGAGTGACCCACGTACGTTTTCCGTACAACTACCCGCTGCTGCCCGTGGACTCCACGCACGAGCAGTACGTGCTGGACCACAACCGATGCATCCTGTGCACGCGCTGTGTGCGGGTCTGCGCCGAGGTGGAAGGCGCCCACGTTTGGGACATCAGCTCGCGCGGCATCCGCTCCATGCTGGTGTGCGACCTCAATCGTCCCTGGGGGACATCCACCACCTGCACCAGTTGCGGCAAGTGCGTACAAGTGTGCCCCACCGGCGCGATGGCGGAAAAAGGTGCGGCCGTGGAAGAAATGACCAAGAATTTTGAGAGCATCCAGACACTCGCGCATAAACGGGGAGTGCACCCATGAAGAAAGTGAAATTAGCCACGCTTTGGCTTGACGGCTGCTCCGGCTGCCACATGTCGGTTCTCGATATCGACGAGGCGATTGCCCTTGTGGCCGAAAAGGCGGACCTCGTCTACGGCCCCCTGGTGGATGCCCAGCAATTTCCCGAGGAGGTTGACGTGACCCTGGTGGAAGGCGCGGTGAGCAGCCAGGATGATCTCGAAAAAATCCAGCACGTGCGCGAGCATACTCGGCTGCTGGTGGCGTTGGGTGATTGCGCCATCACTAGCAACGTGCCCGCCATGCGCAATTCCATTCCGGTAAAAAAACTAATGGAGCGCATTTACGTGGAGGGCGTTACCACCCGACCCGGTGTGCCCACGGATGGAGTGCCGCAACTGCTCAAGCACGCCATCCCATTGCGCGAAGTGGTGAAAGTGGACCTCTACGTTCCCGGGTGCCCGCCACCCGCCTCCGCCATCAAGTACGTGCTCGGCGAGTTGTTGGATGGCCGGGTGCCGGAATTGAGTACCAAGGTCAAATTCGGTTGAGGAGACTGCGATGCGAAAGATCACCATCGATCCCGTCACGCGCATAGAAGGCCACGCCAAGATCACCATCCGCCTGGATGACGACGGCCACGTGGCGGGCACGCAGTTCCATGTGACGCAAGTGCGCGGGTTTGAGAAATTCACCGAGGGCCGGCCTTACTACGAAATGCCCTCCATCACGGCGCGCATTTGCGGCATCTGCCCCATCAGCCATCTGCTGGCCTCGGCGAAAGCATGCGACGCCATCATGAGCGTGCGCATCCCCGAGACTGCCGCCAAACTGCGCGAAGTGCTTCACTGCGGACAGATTGTGCAGTCGCACGCCCTCAGTTTCTTTCACCTTTCGTCGCCCGACTTGCTCCTGGGCATGGACTCCGACCCCGCGCAGCGCAACGTCTTCGGCGTTCTCGCCCAGTTCCCGGAATTGGCGCGCGACGGAATCGCCTTGCGCAAATTCGGCCAGCAAGTGATCGAAGGCCTGGCCAAAGAACGCATCCATCCTTCCTGGGTCGTACCCGGCGGCGTCAACGCGCCGCTTGATCCCGCGGTGCGCGATCGCATTCTCGCCTGGCTGCCCGAAGCCAAGGCAATTGCTCATCGCACGATGGAGTTTTTCAAAGGTGTAGTCGACAAGTTCAAGGAAGAAATCGAGAATTTCGGCAACGCGCCCACTTTGTACGCGGGCCTCGTCGACGCCAATGGCAACTTGCAATTCTACGATGGACAGATGCGCTTCCGTGATGGGAATGGCAAAATCGTCGCGGACCAGATTCCCGCTTCGGATTACGCGAAGTTCATCGGCGAGGCGGCGGTTCCGTTCTCATTCTTGAAGGCACCTTACTTCGTGCCGCTTGGCTATCCCGAGGGTGTCTATCGAGTCGGCCCGCTGGCCCGCTTGAATGTCGCTGACCGTTGCGGCACTCCCGAAGCCGATCGCGAGTTCAGAGAGTTCCACCAGCGCTATGGCAAAGTGGTGCAAAGCTCGTTCCACTTCCACTACGCGCGCCTGGTGGAAATCATCTACGGGTTGGAACGCATGGAGATGCTGCTGCACGACCCGGCGATCCTCGAACCGCACGTGCGCGCGCATGCCGGCGTGAACGCGCTGGAAGGCGTGGGAATCGCGGAAGCTCCGCGCGGCATCCTGATCCACCACTACAAGGTGGACGAAAAGGGCGCCCTCAAATGGGCCAACCTGATCATCGCCACGGGCCACAACAACCTGGCCATCAACCGCAGCATCGAGCAGGTGAGCCGCCACTTTATTGACGGCAATCACTTGAAGGAAGGCATGCTCAACCGGGTCTCGGCGGTGGTGCGTGCCTACGACCCCTGCCTGAGCTGCTCCACGCATGCCATGGGACAGGTTCCGCTGGAAATTCGGCTGGTAGCGGCGGACGGAGCACTGCTGGACACTCTGCGCTCCTGACTGGGAGGGCGCCGCGCTCATTTTGCCGCTTTGATTTTGACGCCCACGGCTCGGGCCGCCTTTCTCAATTCATCGTCAAGCGTGGCCAGGGGCAATCCTTCGCGGATGGCAAGCTCCAGATAAGCGGCATCGTAAGCAGAGAGATTCTGCAGGCGGGCGACGCTGAGAATCTCCTGGAAAGTACGGCCCACACCCCCGGTGTCCACTTGAATGGGCCACGCGCTGAGTTCGTCGAGGAACCCCGTCACTTGCGCAACCTTCAGGGTTTTCCTTCTCTCGGCTCTCACCAGAGCGTTGGCCACCTCGAGCGGCCAAACGAAAGGCACGCTGGCTTCGTCCCCGGCCGCCATCCTATCGAGGAGGTCTTCCGTGTAGGCAGTCGCCTGGTTTTCGAAGCACCAGCAAAGAGTCACGGAGGCGTCGAGGACAAATCGGCTCAATAGCGGCGTCCTTCCTCGATCAACTGACGGACGCTCAGGCCTTTAAGTTTCGCCCCTTTGCGCAAGGCGCGAATCCGCTCCGCAACCTTCCTGGGATCGCGTTTGCGGCGATTCCCAGCCGGAACCACCAGCGCCACCGGCGTGCCGTGCTTCGTGATGGTAATCTCTTCCCCCTGGGCGACGCGCTCCACCAAGGCTGACAGATGGGTCTTGGCTTCGAACAGGCCTACGGTGTCCATAGCCGCTCCTTTCTTCTAGTCTGAGACTAGTTGAAACGAGACGCATTGTCAATCGCGTGTGGGCGCAGCCCATACCTCGGTCTCAGGTTTTCTGTCCAATGCCATACGCGGGCCTGAGAAGGCCTTCGCCAGCCGACCTCTGCCTGAGCTGCTCCACACACGCCATGGGACAGGTTCCCTTGGAGATTCACTTGGTCGCGGCAGGCGATGCTCTGCTGGACACTCTTCGCTCCTGAGGGGCCGGAAGTTTATAAGAAATAAGTTCTTCACAACCGAAGTGCCCGGCCGCGAATCCAATAAGCGTATGCGCTTGCCTGTGATGGAACGCACTGTGGGGTGTGATTTCTCTCACAGCGACAAATCTTCAACGGTGGGAAACTTTACTGTTGGGGAAAAGAGGGGAGCAATCAATGAGGCGACTGCTCGTTCTGGCGTACGGTAACCCGCTTCGCGGCGACGATGGAGTGGCGAGGCACATTGCCCAGGCGCTGGGAAAGACTCTCCACGACCCGTCCACGGAGATTGTCATCCTCCACCAACTGACCCCTGAGCTTGCCGAAACGGTCAGCAAGGCGGAAGCGGTAATTTTCCTGGATGCGGTGGCGGGCGCTCTTCCCGGACATATTTCGCTGGAAAGTCTGGATGCGGCCCCGTCGGATTCTGCCACGTGGACCCACATCCTTACCCCTTCCTCACTCCTCGCGCTTTCGCGCGCTTTATACCGGAAGGCGCCAGCGCGGGCCTTGCTTCTGACCGTGGGGGGTGGCTCGTTCGAGTTTGCCGATGATTTGTCCGACCCCGTGCGGCGGGCTATTCCCGAAGCCGTGCGAAAGATAGTAGAGTTAGTCCAATTGCAAGAGCTGGGAAAGTTGGGCGATAGCGATGTGCCCGAACGGAAGGATTTTTCCAACTAGAAACCGCCAGCCGGCGAGGAGATGAGACGATGGAAACGACCACGGAAAAAGAAAGAGCCAAGGAAGCCCACCGCCCCCGGGTGAGGCCGCTGGATGTTTTCTTCACTCCCCGTTCGGTCGCGGTAATTGGCGCCACAGAAACCATGGGCAGCGTCGGCCGCTCGCTTCTCTGGAACCTTATTCGCACTCCCTTTGGCGGCACGGTGTATCCCGTGAATCCGAAGCGGAACAGTGTTCTGGGCATTAAAGCTTATCCGAACGTTTCGAGCGTTCCGGAAAGAGTCGACCTCGCGGTCGTGGTGGTTCCCGCACCTGCCGTTCCGGCGGTCATTCGGGAGTGCTCGGACGAGGGCGTGACCAGCGCCATCATCATTTCCGCAGGATTCAAGGAAAGCGGCGCGGCCGGCGTTGAGCTCGAGAGGCAAGTGATGGTGGAAGCGCACCGGAGCGGCATGCGGATTATCGGCCCGAACTGCCTGGGTGTGATGGCGCCGCGCTCCGGACTGAACGCCACTTTCGCCAGCGCCATGGCGCGCCCCGGCGATGTGGGCTTTATCAGCCAGAGTGGCGCTTTGTGCACCGCCGTCCTCGATTGGAGCCTGGGTGAGAATGTGGGTTTCAGTGCGTTTGTCTCCATCGGCTCGATGCTCGATGTGGATTGGGGCGACCTCATCGATTATCTCGGCGACGATCCTTACACGCGAAGTATCGTCATTTACATGGAGTCGATTGGCGACGCGCGCTCGTTCCTCTCGGCCGCGCGTGAAGTGGCGCTCACCAAGCCCATCATTGTTCTCAAGGCAGGCCGCACGGAGGCCGCCGCCAAAGCTGCTGCCTCGCATACCGGAGCGCTCTCGGGCAGCGATGATGTGTTGAACGCTGCTTTCCGCCGGTGTGGCGTCCTGCGCGTGAACTCCATCAGCGACTTGTTCCATATGGCGGACATTCTGGCCAAGCAACCTCGTCCCAAGGGACCGCGCTTGACCGTTCTGACTAATGCCGGCGGGCCCGGCGTGCTGGCCGCCGACGCGCTCATCCTGAGCGGAGGCGAGCTGGCGGAGATGTCCAAAGAAACCATGGAGGAGCTCAATAAACTGCTTCCGCCCCACTGGAGCCACAACAATCCCATCGACATCCTCGGCGACGCCGGACCCGATCGTTACGCCAAAGCGGTGGAGATTGTGGCGAAGGATCCGAACAGCGATGGCCTGCTGGTGGTGCTCACTCCGCAAGGCATGACCGATCCCACTCAGACCGCTGAGAAACTTCGGCCCTACGCGAAGCTGGATGGCAAGCCGCTCCTCGCCAGTTGGATGGGCGGGCCGGATGTGGCTGCGGGCGAGGCCATCCTGAACCGCGCCAACATTCCTGTCTTCGCTCACCCTGACGCCGCGGCGCGCGCCTTCCAATATATGTGGCAGTACAGCTACAACCTGCGCGGCATTTATGAGACGCCGGCCCAGGTGGCGGCGCCCGAGGACCTTGCTCCCAACCGCGAGTGCGCCGAACAAATCCTTTCCGGAGCTCGAAAGACCGGGCGGGTGAATCTCACCGAAGTCGAGTCCAAGCGCCTCCTATCCGCTTACAACATTCCCACTGTTCCCACACGCGCGGCCAAGACGGAAGATCAGGCGGTTGAGCTGGCCCGCGAGATGGGCTACCCGGTGGCCGTCAAACTCCACTCTGAAACCATCTTGCACAAAACCGATGTGGGTGGTGTGCAATTGAATCTGGGCGACGAGCAGGCGGTGCGCCGCGCCTTCCGCTCGATCCAAACCTCGGTAAACGAAAAAGCCGGGCCGGGCCATTTTCTCGGCGTAAGCGTGCAGTCGATGGTCAAGGTTTCGGGTTACGAAATTATTCTGGGCAGCAGCTTCGATCCGCAGTTCGGCCCCGTCCTGCTCTTCGGGTCCGGTGGACAGTTGGTGGAGGTTTACAAGGATCGCGCGCTGGCCCTGCCGCCCCTCAACACCACGTTGGCGCGGCGCATGATGGAGCAAACCAAAATCTTCACCGCGCTGCGAGGCGTGCGTGGACGGAAACCAATCGATCTGGACGCCCTCGCGGAGTTGATGGTCCACTTCAGCCAGTTAGTGGTGGAGCAG
>JBGPCF010000008.1:0-94547 GCA_041481635.1 Terriglobia bacterium
CTAGACATGGCTCCTCCAGGGAAAACTTAATATTATTGATGGCGCAAATTATAGCAGAGGCCCGGCCCATTATAAGCATCCTTTGCCCACCCTCGATGCTAATGTTTCCTCTCGGACAAACCTTCACCCTCTGTCCTTGGCACACTTCGCCACGCAGAATACGGCCGTATGAAAGAGCTTCAACACTTCGAACTGCCCTGAGTTCGTGCACACCGAGTGCCAAAACCAGCGCATTTAACGGAACGACCTCATCCATGTTAAGTAATTCATTTACAATAACATGCCTACTTGATTCGCTGATTCGGCTGGAAGGTCCACTTATGGAATCGAAAAAAGTGAAAACATTTAGGACTGTTGGGAACTCAATTGCCCTGCCTTCTGAGCTAACCGCTAATCGCTTGAAGGCCCTCTAATTAGGTGACCGGGTGGGCATGTTATTCAACCATTTATCTTTCCGCTGGCCCGTTTCTTTTCACATTACTCCTCAGGAAAGCGGTGGGCATAGGGCAATATGGCTTGGGGTATGGAGTTTACAATCGCTTTATCGCGCGGGACTGAGATGGTTTATCCCATGGACACTCCAGCGGAAATCACCCTGGGTTCGCACGGTGACAGGCCTGAAGAATCAGTAGGACAATCGAAAACTTCAGCTGAGACTCGCGGGAATTGAACGCTCTTGCGTTTGCTATGGGCAGGCTTGTATCATCCACGCCCCATAGCATGGCACTCAGGGCCCAATCGGTCCTTGCATGCTAATGGCGATATTATCCCAATATCGATATTCCTCGCTCGCGTTGACCGGGATGAGAGTGTCGCATGTGTACGGGTCGAGTTGGCGGCCGATTTCTACTTTGTTCCATATATCGGTAATGCTGGCGTCGCGAATTCTCACATTCCTCCCGTTCAGGCTCTTTTCCTGAACGCCGTTGATCCAAACGTTGTAGTAGCCGTCAAATTGCCCCGGCGTGTTTAGTTGGACTTCGAATTCAAGGCAGTACCACGTATTCTGGTTGAGCAGGGTGGTGGAGTGGGGGTCTCGATTTTCGCCGTTAATGAAATCCCCTGTGGCGACGCGCAATTCGAGTTGATGCCCATTCCCGATGGTGGCGGTCTGATCGCTGGTGAGGATTGCAGAAGCCGCATATTCCGCGCCGTTCGAAATGTTATTGACGTCGCTGGTCTTGAAATAATACAACTTCCGCTGCCCGCACTGTCCGCTCACAGGAGTGGGAAAATAGACGTATCCACGCACGAAAACATGGTCCAATTGCGGTGAGAATTGATAGATCAAAAACTGGTTCGCGTCATCGGTCCCTTGAGGGTAATGAACCTGGAGGGAGTATTTCCCCGCATAAACTACATCAGTGTCTGTGGTGGCACGGCCCGTGGCAAAATTCCACTTGGCCAGATCGCCAGACTCAAAGCCATCGCTTAAGAGCGGTTGGATTTGTGGGGTGGAGACGCTCGGAGGGTTCGGGGCGGAAATATTCCCGCAGGAGAGCGATCCCATCACGCCGGACAGACCCCCCAGCAGGGCGAGCCTGAAAATAATTCGTCCACTCACGGAACACCTTGTCAAGCCCAGGATTGCGCGGTGCTTTTCTGGGCCCGCCCGCAATCAAGTCAGACTTACCAGTCCTTTGTCAATCAGCAGAAGATTTAGATGGCGACATTTTAAAACAATTTTCCTGTTTGCGCACCATGATTTCGCATGATTTCGCATTGTACATAGCATTTCGGTTTCCAAAGAATGCAGGCATCTTTGCGGGAGTAGAATTTTGGCTGAGATTGGGTGCATGCACCTTAATGCGATGGCGGAGCGCCGGTCGTGCTGGGCCTGCGCGGTCCAAAGCAATGCAGCGGGCGCCGCCGGCGATTCTGATATAATCCGCGAGGCATGATCCTATCTCCCACTGGACTAGACCTCTGGGTTGCGAAAGAGTTGTTAGGCTTCCTTAAACAACACCCTCTGTTTGACATCGCCGTGCAGAGCATGATTCGGCACAACATTCTGGGAGGGCTCTGGTTTGGAGCAGCGCTTTTTATCTGCTGGATTCAATGCACCAGGAGGGGCGAATCTAAGATTCAACTTCGCATCTGGACAATTTTGATAGGGTCAACGCTGACGGTCCTGCTTACGCTCCTGGGAGCGGCATTGATTTCCTGGCCTCCTCCCTCGCTTTATCCTCCGTTTCAGAATCTGTTTCCCAATTACTTTGACCCCAGCTTCAGTTCCAACAGCTTTCCCAGCCAGTCGACCGCTCTTTACGGCTCCGTTGCCGCTGGAATTTATTCCATCCACAAAGCCTCCGGCTGGGTGTTGTGGGTCATGGTGGCGGTGCTTGTGGCGCTTCCTCGAATGTATGTTGGAGGACATTACCTGACCGACGTTGTTGTCGGCGTCCTCCTGGCGCTGGCCGGCTATGCGGCGGCGCGGTATCTGCTCGAAGCTAAGCTGACTTCCAAGATTCCCGCCTTCTTCGAAAATAATCCGGGCATGCATTACGTTCGCGAATTTCTGATCTTCTTTTGGATCCTTCAGGTGTCAGTGGAATACCGCGAGATGGTTTGGGCGAAACTGGTGATAAAATCGCTGCTGTCTTGACCAGGTCCGATGCAGAGGCCCGTGCACATTCATGAGGTAGAAGGATTGCGCTTTTGGCGCGGATCAATGCTGCACCTGAGGTTGTGCTGCCGCTGAACGCGTCCGCCACCGTTTCCTATGAGCACCGCAGAACCCAGCCTTAGGTCTCCAATGCGTGCCGCCCCTCTGACCGTAAGGCGAGCCTCTTCAGAGGATGCCGCAGCCTGGGACCAATTTGTCAATGCTCATCCGGAAGGTCGCTACTCTCACCTTTGGGGATATCGCGAGGCACTTGAGAAGGCGTACGGCTATCGGTGCGTCCAACTTCAGTTCTTTTCCGAAGGCCAACTGTGCGGGGTGTTCCCGTACATCAAACATCCGCGTAACAATGGTTGGTTGATTTCCCAACCCTTCACAGAGTATGGGGGGCCTCTCACTGGGAATCTCACCGAGGACCAATACCGGGAGCTCACCGAATTGATGCTTGCCTCCGCAGGGGAGGAAAAGTGCCGCTCCATCGAGGTCCGGGGAGGAATGGGCTGCGACGCGGCCGCACAGGCGGGCGGATGGATCAGGCAGTTGCTGCATTCATACGCAGTGCTGGAATTGGACGACCCAGAGAAACTCTGGAAAAAGACCGTGACGCACGAGGCGCGGAAGGGCGTTAATAAAGCCAGGAAATCAGGCCTCACTGCGGAAGTCCGGCGGGGGGCGAGCGCCGTGCATGATCCCTTCTATCAACTTTACCTGGTCTCCATGAAGCGGCTTGGCGTTCCGCCTCACTCCAAGCAATTCTTTGAGCACTTGGCGGCGGGGATTGGCGAACGATTGGTGGCCTGTTGGGTTATGAGCGGAAGTGAGCCTGCGGCCATCCTGCTCGGCGCCACCAGCGCGCAGCGCATCCACATTTTTGTCATTGCCTCGGACCCCGAGGCCTGGCCTCGACGGCCCAGTGATCTTGCGCATTGGGAGCTGATTTGTTGGGCGTACAATCAAGGCCTGCGGGTGTTTGATTTCGGGTCCGCCCGTTACGGCGGCCAAATTCAATTCAAGAAGAAATGGGGTGTGTCCCTATACGACTACGGCTTCTATTTGATTGCTCCCCCCGACGCCCGTTCCGGTTTGAAAAGCCAGACCGTGCAGACCTCTTCAAAGAGCATGGCCGCCATGTCGGCGATTTGGCGAACCGCGGTGCCCTTGTCCATGACTCGCCTGATCGGCCCCTCGCTCCGAAGATACCTGACCAAATAACTTGAAAGTCCGTCAGTAGCTAACGAAAAAGAAGGGGCGGCGATACCAATAAAAAGTGTCCACTGCGATTTTAGCTTGAATCAATTGGATGGCGGTCGTATACTCTTGGCCCAACGGAAAGATAGATGTGGAAATTCCTTTTCAAGACAAATGCTGAATTATGACCATCGGAATCGTGGGCTACGGCGTTGTGGGTAAGGCGCTGGCCAAACTCTTTGGGTATCAGAGCTCAGACCAAAATATTTGGATTTACGACAAAGGGTTGGGAGGATTTAGCAGCGCCAAGAACAAGGCAGCGATCCAGACTTGTGATCTAGTCTTTGTGGCCGTGCCCACGCCGGAAGGACCCGACGGGGCGTGCGACCTTTCCGCGATTGAGGAAGTCGTATCATGGGTGAAGCCGCCCATGTGCCTGAAGTCCACCATCCCTCCGGGTACCGTTGATCGCCTGACCGCCTCCACCGGCAAGAGAATCTGTTTCAGTCCTGAATACGTAGGGGAGACCAAGTGGCACCCCTGGAAGGTTATTGAGACCCACGGGTTTTTGATTGTGGGCGGCGAAAAATCGGTTTGTGATCTGGCGGTCCGCGTCTACCAGGAGTACCTCGGCCCGCTTGTCCAATACTACATCACCGACGCGAAAACGGCCGAGCTGTGCAAGTACATGGAGAACACCTTCCTCGCCACCAAGGTCGCGTTTGTAAACCAGTTCTATGATTTGGCAAACGCTTTCGGTGTGAACTACAACGAACTGAGAGAAATCTGGCTGGCCGATGATCGCATTGGAAGGTCCCACTCGATCGTCACCGAGGAGCGCGGGTACCGTGGCCGGTGTCTGCCCAAGGACATGGCGGCCATTATCCAAGCGGCCAAAACGGTCGGCGGCGCCCCACTGCTCGAGGCGGTTGACCGTTTCAACGACGAAGTCTGCCGCCGGGCCGACGAAAAACGCGCAAAACCTCACCCGCATCGGCCCGCCAAGAAAACTTCGCCCTAATTCCCTGCGCATTCGTTCCCAGGAAGTTTACGGCCCACTGTTCGATTCCCATTCAGCCCAACCGCTGGCCGGCGTGCATGTGCAGAAACGCGGCGATTTCTTGAGACAGATTTGGCCCGCTGGCGAGAAGGCCGGGCAGGTTCGGGGATTTCTTATTAAACTGCAATGAGGAGTTATTCGAGCTGCGCGCGATCCCTCCAGAAGCCTCGATCAACGCGACCCCCGCAGCGACGTCCCACTCGTTCTTGGGGGTCAGAGTCCATGTAGCATCGGCCAGGCCGGCGGCCACCAAAGCCAGTTTGTAAGCCACGGATCCCATCGGGCGGATCTCAAGAACGCCGTTGCGAAAGCGTTCCCACTCTCCCCGGCGCAACTCACTTCGGCTGGCCAGCACAATGGCGCGATCCAATCCAGTTTTCGTGCTCGCCGTGGCTGGCTGGCCGTTGTAAGTCAGACCAATTCCCGGCGCGCCCAGGAAAATTTCACCGGTGGCTGGATTGCAGATTCCGCCCGCCACGGGCCGTCCGTTTTCCACCATGGCGACGGACACGCACCACTCCGGAATGCCCGCGACAAATTCTGCCGTTCCGTCCAACGGGTCGACAACCCACACCCGCTCTTTCTTCAATCGCGCCAGGTCGTCGACAGTTTCTTCTGAGAGCCAACCCTCCCCGTTCCGAACCAACGCTTCGTGGAGGACGCGGTTCGAAACGCGGTCGGCGTCGGTAATCGGCCCTCGGCCTCCTGATTTGTGTTCAACCCGGATTGTTCCCGGGACGAACGAGGAGAGCGCTCCGGCCGCGGCGCGTAATGCCTTGTGTATTCTGTCAAGAATTTCCGATGTATTCGTCATCGACAAACTGCCACCTACCGGCCCACCCTTTAAGATTAACTCATCACGCGAGGTCCCTGCATTATCTGCTTTCGGCAGGCGCGGGCCCTACTCGCGGTTTGCGCCCACAAAGCCCTGCTGTTCGAGATGAAGGAGTATCTCTCGGGCCGCTTCAATCGGGAGAGTTGTCCGAACATCTCTCTGATGCCTTCCCCTAGTCCTGGAGGCCTGCAGTCGCCGGCTGCTCCATCAATTTATCAGACGCCACCGTGTCCTGGGGTCGTTTTCCTGCGTTTTCCTGCTACACGAGTCGGCGCTACCCCGAGGGAACCGGCAGCCGCATCCTTCAGCCTACTGAGGAAAAGTGTCGCACTCATCCTCGGCCATTCATTTCACCTTTTGCCTTCCACGGACTGCCCCGTCTTCGATCATTCCGGGCATGGTGCCCAATGCGAGTAAGCAGCCACGAAAAAGACCAAGCTTCTCATCCATTTCAAGGTAAAATACGCGGCAATCCTGAACTCGGAGGAATCTCCAACCAAGACGGAGGCCGTGATGATGGCGCAAATATACATGAGGATGAGTCGAATTATGTGGGGCCTGGGCATGGGGAGTATGTTGGCCAGTGTGGTTTTGAAAGCCATGCCCCATTGGTCTGACAAGCTCAGCACTACCCCTCACGGGATTTTGGATTTCGCCGGAGTTCTTTTCCTGTGCGCGCTGGCAACGCGCGAAGTCCAGCGCACCGTATCACCGGGCAGTTAGTCGGAAGCTCAGAATAGCCCGACCTTTGATTACTGCCGGGCTCGGGAGGAGTTTGTCCTGCCGCGCCACTCAGGTGCGAAGGAATACGATTCTCTCTGAACGAGTCTTCGGACAGATTCGCACGCACATTCCTTATTACCTCCTACATTTGGAGAGGTTTCATCCACCACCTTTTTTTGCAATTCTTGAGGATGGTCCCTAATGTTTCTACGCCCGGAATTTTCTTTTCTGGATTAGACTGTTCTTTTTGAAGTCGATGGTGATGCAAAACGAAATCCGGCCGAATCACGACAATTTGAAGTCAGAATCCATTCTGATCCGCTAAGGAGTCGCATGCGCATTTCCGTAGTTGGTTGTGGATATGTTGGATTGGTGACGGGCAGTTGCCTTGCAGAGATTGGGCACGAAGTGGTGTGCACGGACAACGACGATTCGAAAATCCAGATGCTGAACTCAGGCAAGCTGCCTATTTACGAGCCCCATCTGGAGGCCATCGTGGCCCGCGCCCGCCAGGACGGGCGGCTTGCCTTCACCGGGAATGCGGGCGACGCCATGCGCGCCGGCGAAGCCATCTTCATCTGCGTGGGCACTCCGCCGCTGGAGACCGGCGACGCAGATCTCAGCGCGATCGACGGCGTGGCGCGGATGATTGCCACCGAGTCACAATCCTCCAAACTGGTGGTGGAGAAAAGCACGGTACCGGTGCAAACGGGCCAGCAATTGAAGCGCGCCTTGTCGGCGTATAGTCGCGGCACCAAGATCAGTTTTAGAGTTGCCTCCAATCCCGAGTTCTTACGCGAGGGGACAGCCGTTCAGGACTTCCTGCATCCGGACCGCATTGTGGTGGGTGTCGACGAGGCGGGTTCCGAACAGCAGCTTCGTGAAATCTACCAGCCCGTGCTGGAGAGAAATTTCAATTGCCCCCTCCATGCGCCGAAGTGTCCGCCCACCGCGCTCCCGCCCATCATCGTCACCACCATCAACAGTGCGGAGCTGATCAAGCACGCCTCGAATTCATTCTTGGCTCTCAAGATTTCCTACGCCAACGCATTGGCGGATTTGTGCGAGCGCCTCGGGGCGGATGTGGAAGAGGTAACCCACGCGGTGGGACTCGACCCGCGCATCGGCCCCAACTTTTTGCGCGCGGGCCTGGGCTTTGGCGGCTTTTGTCTGCCCAAGGATGTCCAGGCGTTCATCCGCTTGGCGGAACGTGCGGGTATGGATTTCAGCCTGCTCAAGGAAGCGGAGCAAATCAATCGCGAGCGCATCGCACGCTTCATGGATAAGGCCCGGCATGCGTTGTGGGTTTTGAAAGGGAAACAAATCGGAATTCTGGGGCTGGCGTTCAAGCCGAATACGGATGACGTTCGTTTCTCACCCCCACTCGAGTTGATCAGGCAATTGCTGGGCGAGGGCGCCCAGGTGAGTGCTTACGATCCGCAGGCCATGGAAAAAACCCGGGCCATCTATCCGACGGTTCGCTACGAGGCCGACCCTTACTCTGTCGCCCATGGCGCGGACGCGATCTTGATCTGTACCGAATGGCCCGAGTTTGGCGCTTTGGATTGGCCCCGCATTCACGCCTCCATGGCCCGCCCCATGATTCTGGACGGCCGGAATCTGCTGGACCCAGCGGCGATGAAGGCCCTCGGGTTTGAGTACCACTGCTTCGGCCGGCACGAATGAAGAATCTCCGCCAACTTCAATGCCAGGGATGTGAGCCCCGATGCGAGTTCCGGTTTTAAAGATTACCGTGATGTCGTTGGTCTCAGTGACGCTCGCGGCGATTCTTGCGCGAGCTCAAAACCCTTTTGAGGTTGCCTCGCGCGTCGACGCTCCCAGCATTGCCGGCCGGCCTGTTGAGCTTGATGCTTCCGGAAAGCTTCTGCCGTGGCCCATGCCCGACAACACCGGATTTTCCTATTCATCCCATTTCCTCACGCAATGGACCATCTTGTGGGACCAATACAACCGCCAGCGTTTGCCCTATTATTACTGCTGTTTTGATTTTGACCGGGCCAACTTTGAGCTTGTGCCCGACAAAAACTGGGCCAACTCCACCGCCTACTTGCGGGCTATGCTCGAAGGTTTTGTGGAGCGGTTGTATCCTTACACCGGCGATCCTCATACTCTCCAATTTCTTCAGGACTTCGTGGACTATGAGCTCGAAAATGGCTTGACGCCCGCCGACTACGTTTGGGCGCAAGTGCCTTATGCCTCCGCAAATCCGGGCGAGAAACGCTACAGCGGATGGAAGTTTCATGGCGAAGACTATGTGGAGCCGCCCATTATTGGCGAAGACGGCTACGCCTATCTGCGGCTTTACGAGATGACGGGAAACACAAAGTATCTCCGTGCCGCACTGCGATGCGCCAATGCCTTGGCGAAAAATTTCAAGCCGGGCGATGAGCACAACTCGCCGTGGCCGGTGCGATGTTTCGCGCGCGACGGGCGTGTGGAGGGCGAGCACATGGGGCCATACTCCGCCAACGTGGTGGAACCCATCATGCTCTTTGATGAACTCATCCGGCTCAACCAGGGTGATGTGAAGGATTACCAGCGCGTCCGCAGCGGCGCCTGGGACTGGCTGCAAAAGTACCCCATGCGCAACAACGTGTGGGTGGGCTATTTTGAAGACGTCACGCCGAGTATGGGCAACATGAATCAGGTGATCCCACTGGAATACGCGCGCTACGTCCTGCTCCATCCCGAACTCGACCCCGATTGGCGCGAGCACGCCCGCAAACTTATCGAATGGGTGAAGACCACACCCAAATGGCCCAAGTACATTGTGCATGGAGCCACGGTGACCACCGAGCAGGGCAATGGCGTGAACTTCTGCTGCAACGAACCCAACCAGTGCTGTGATAGTCACACTTCCCGGCTGGCGGCCGTGGAGGCGCTCTACTACATGCGTACCGGGGATGAGGAATACAAGGAGGCGGCGTATCGGTCTTATAACTGGGTGACCTATTTCCAGGGGCTCTCGGCCGGCGCGCACACTCCATTTGGAACCCAGTGGTGGTTCACCGACCAATACACCGACGGCCCGCGCCGCTTGATGGACGCGTTCTGGGCCGTGCCGGAATGGGCGCCCGCGGATGAGTCGCACTTGCTCGGCTCGAGTTCCGTGGTTACGCGCATGGCCTACGGTAAAAGCTCGGTGACCTATTCCACTTTCGATGCGGAATCCACCTACGTCCTGCGCTTGGATTTTTCTCCTGAGTCTGTGACCGCGGATGGGCACGTGGTCGCCCGTCGTGCGGACCTCACGCAGGAGGGCTACACCTTTGACGAGTCCACCCGGGTGCTGCGCATCCGGCACGTCACGTCCAGGGACATTGATGTTCAAGGCCAGGGCGGAAATGCGCCGCCCATGGTCGTCACATTTGACGCGCCTCATCAAGCGGCGGGAACAATCCTCAATGGGGAGTATCCTTCCAGCGTCATCAATTGGGGCGCGCAAAATTGGCGCATAGCGACGCCGGGATGCCGGTTCGGCACCTTTAATCTCGCCTTGACTAAACCCGACTCCAGCCACGCAGAATTTCAATTCTACGCGCCGCGCGTTTTTGTGGGCATTGACGTTTGCAACACAGGATCGTCGCCTGCTACTCTCACGCTTCGCGCGCCCGATGCCCCCGAGATTTCTTACACCATTGAGCCGGGCAAGCTCCGCCGCATCCGCACCGGATGGAGCGCCGCGAGGTCAGGGGTTACCTTCGACCTGAAGAATGGCGCCGGACTTGTTTTCGATAATCTGGGGTATACCCTCCAGTAGATTCCAATCATCGGCGCGGCGATCAACGAGGCTTGGCTTCATCGTGGGTTGGTCGAGTGGGTAGATACAAGCCACGACACGACTTTTGTGTCGTGGGTTCTTCGGGATCGATTGGGGTGGTAAGATGCAGGGGTGTCGCACGTCCATCGACTGCTGGTGTCGGACCGAATCTTTTTTGTTAGCGTCAATCTCCGTCGCGCCCTCGCACGCCTTTAGGAATCGGAATATACGCAGGTGGCGGCGGCTGCGGAAAGGGTTGGTCCGGCAGCCACAAGACTGGCCGTGGTCAAGCTACAATAACTACGGGCTAGACAAGGAAATAATCAAACGTTGCCCCGTGCAGATCGATTATGTTCACCTGCCGGAATCGTACCGAGGATGACCGAAAAGCCCACGACACAAAAAACGTGTCGTCGCTACCCACAACGCGCTTTAGAATTTGTCATCGCAGTCAGGAGGGCGCGCTATCGTGGGCGTCAGGCAGAAGGCCGCACGTTGCGGCGGGAGAGTTCATCTTCCAGTTGGAGGATGGTGCGGTCGAGCCAAGCGAGGAGGGCTTGCTCGGTGGAGTCACGGTCGCCCTTCTCTTCCAGCACGGCAATAGTATCGCGGCGCTCGTTGAGAGGGATGTGATGGCAGGGGATGTCCTCTTCCAAATGCTCATTGGGAACAAACTCCCATAGCAGACAATCGCTGCACGGATGGCGGCGAACTGTCTCGCCCGTGTTGAGGCAGGTGGTTGAGTCGCGGAACAACTGCTCTACTTTCGCCGGGGTCTGCACCGAGCGACCGTAGCCGCCATCACGGAGAATGCTCCGTTCCAACTTCAACTGCTCAATGATGTCGCGCAGGTCGTCACCCATAGGTCGTTCCAGGCCCCCGAGGCCGGATGGCCTCCCCGAACAGGTTGGTGTGTTGGATGCCCTGCCCAGTCCATATTAGCATGGGGAAGGCTCACATCCCCTGGAATTTCGGGCTTATATTAATGGGAAGAAATCGCCGCTGCCAAACACGATAGTGAGGAGCGGCGGGAACAATCCTCAATGGGGAGTATCCCTCCTGCGTCATCAATTGGGGCCGGGAGAGTTGGCGCATTGCGACCCCGGGATGCCGGTTCGGAACGTTCAACCTTGCCTTAACCCAACCTGAATCCAGCCACGCCGAATTTCAATTCTACGCGCCACGCGTTTTCACCGGCATCGATGTATGCAATGCGGGATCGTTGCCGGCCACCCTGACACTTCGCTCGCCCGAAACGGGGGAACTCTCTTTCATCTTTGAACCAGGCAAGCTCCGCCGCATCCGCACCGGATGGAGCAAGGCCACCTCCACTGTTTCTTTTGACCTGAAGAACGGCGCCGGCCTTGTTTTCGATAATCTGGCGTACACCTTCCAGTAAATTCCAATCATCGGCGCGGCAATCAGTGAGCCCCGGCTTCATTGTGGGTTGGTCGAGGTCAGCGGGCGCGAGGCCTGGGAAAATTGCTTCCTGAAGTAATCGATCGTCAGGCGAAGACCTTCGTCCAACGTAACCTTGGGCTCCCAATTCAGCAGGCGGCGTGCCTTGGTGATATCAGGGCACCGGCGTTTGGGATCATCCGCGGGAAGCGGATGATCAACGATGGGCAGGTCCGGCGCAGTCAGGGCCCGAACACGTTCCGCGAATTCACGGATGGTGATTTCTTGCGGGTTGCCGATATTCACCGGCTCGTGTTCGTTGGATAATATCAGCCGGTAAATCCCCTCGATCAAATCTGAGACATAACAAAAGCTGCGAGTCTGCCTGCCGTCTCCGTAGACGGTGATGGGTTGACCGCTTAGCGCCTGGAATACGAAGTTGGGCAGGGCGCGACCGTCGTTGAGCCGCATGCGAGGTCCATAGGTGTTGAAGATTCTGACGATACGCGTGTCCAAACCGTGGGTGCGGTGATAGGCCATGGTGATTGCTTCCGCAAAGCGCTTGGCCTCGTCGTAGACGCTTCGAGGCCCGATGGAATTCACGTTTCCCCAGTACGACTCCGGCTGCGGGCTCACACTGGGATCGCCGTAACACTCCGAGGTCGAAGCCATTAGAAATTTTGCCTGCTTCGCGCGCGCCAGCCCCAGGGCGTTGTGCGTCCCTATCGAGCCCACTTTCAACGTCTCGATGGGCAGCTTGAGATAATCCACGGGGCTCGCGGGAGAGGCCAGGTGCAAAACGTAATTCACTGCGCCTGCCACGTCGATGTGGCGGGTCACATCATGACGCACGAACTGGAAATGTGAATGGGACATCAGATGGGCAACGTTCTCCTCGCGCCCAGTCACCAGATTGTCCATGCACACGACTTCCCACCCCTCACCGGTCAGCCGGTCCGAAAGGTGTGAACCCAGAAATCCCGCTCCACCCGTGATTACCGCGCGCATTGCTCATTCTCCTTCACCAAACGCAATAACTTACTCTTCCCAAGGAACCAGTGCAAAGACTGAGACTGAGTAGCCAGACGATGCTCACCTCCGGAGATTATGAGGCGTGGGGCGCAGAATGGTCAAACAAATCCCCACAGGAATGGTTGGTAAGGTAGGGAGTGACGCTCGCCTCCCTCGAAAACAGCGGTAGCATTGTTGTCACTTTCGCCTGAACTAGCGAACAGAGAACTCAGAAAATAACACCCAAGTTCTGGGCATCGGCTCGGGTAAGAGAGGGAATAAGTAGTCTGAAATCAGACGAAAATAGGCAGAAAACCACCCCAAAATTTGCTCCAGCAAATGTAACTTCTTTGTTTTCAGGCGATAACGTGTCACGTCAGGCAAGAAAAACCTTGACAATGTGTCCAGTTTATGAGAAAAGTAGGCGGTTGTGCCCTTGAAGTTCCTTGGTGTTCATCTAAGGAGAACAAAGACTTGGTATCTCGCTGCCCACTCACGGCCAGTCGGACGTGCGTCGGAACCCTGGCGGTTGGACTCCTTTTGGGGGTATGTTTCCGTGTACCCTCCACGGGATCTCCCTTGGCCCAGAACCCGCCTCAAGGGTCGCCGACAACCACGCCCCAAACCAACCAATCCCCGGCAATAGTTTCCGGCGTGAAGATAAAGACACACAATGCTAAAGAAACAGATGTCGATATCTCGACATCCAGTGCGGTCACTTACCACGTGTTGGAACTAAAGGATCCCCCACGACTCGTATTGGACATAGAGGGGGCTCTCAAGACTACCTCCCGGACTTCATATTCCGCTAACTCGCAATTCCTTATGCGTGTGCGTCTAAGCCAATTCCAGGAAGAACCGCCAGCCATCGTACGCGTGGTGGCCGACCTGAAAGGGAACCCAGCGTATGAGGTCCATCCCATTGCCGGGGGGATCCGTGTAACGTTCAAAGCGTGGGGTGCAACGCAGTCCGCAACCAATGCGTCCTCAAATCAAACTGTCGGGACACCAGTAGGACCAGTTGCCCAGCCGACTTTGGCCTCACCTGCCCAAGGCAACCCAATTCCGGTTACACCCCAGCCAGTTCAGACGACTCCAGTTCAAACGACTTCAGTACAGACCCTGCCTCCGCCTCATACTGCTTTTTTCCAGAAGCTGCCCTTCAACACGTTGACCCAAAGCGAGAAATTATTGGATAGCCTGGGCCTGAGAATCGTTATGTCCTTCAACTATAAGAAGGGAGGGCCAAACGATGCGGCGTGGAAGACCCAATCGGCCCCAGGAGTGGAGGCCAGCCAGGTTTTCATTAAACCTATTGCGCCGAGCAATTACCAAACCCTTGAACTGGGTCTCTCGCCCTCGGCTCAAGGCGGCTTTGATTTGGCTGTATTTGGTGTGCAAAAGAATCAAGCTGCAGAAGGTCCGAATCCGGACTTTCCGGCCATCCAGCAGATGATCAACGAGGAAGTGGCGAAGATGTCGCAGACTCAGCCACTTCCGGACGTGCAGAATCTGGCTTACGTGACGTATTACCTTAGCTATGTGGTGGCGGACCACGCTTTGGCAATTCTGAAAACGCTCAATTATACCACGGTGGAGTACAGTGCCCAGCCGGGAGAGAGCAACGTCCAAAATATTTATAACAAAATTCAGCTTGGCACCGGCAAGCCGCCGATTATCGTCAAAATGATCGACGCCTCCAAAACCAGCCTGATGGACAACCCTCCTCCAACCCCCGGACAAGTGATGCAGGGTCAACCGATGCAGGTCCAGCAACAACAGGGCGGAGCTGGCGCCGGGTACTCGGGCGTCCCTCCCATTGGAGGGACTTACCTGCACCAGATGACCTCGGGCGAACCTCAGGAAAGGCTTCTGATTCTTTACGATAAGAATAACCCCCAGGATCTCCAAGCGTTGCTGGACTTGCTGCAGCAGACCATTGACGTCCCGTCCCGGCAAGTCCTCATTGACACCTTGGTGATCGAGTTAAACAACTCCAAAGAAACGGATCTCGGCATTACCTTCTCAGAAGGGCAGAGCAAGTTCGGCACCACATCCGTGGACACGGATTCAACAACCGGCGCCGCCACGCCCTTTACTTTCACTTTCAACAACGCCCCCAGCCTCACCACGTTTAAAGCACAGTTAAATGCGTTACTGGCGACACACGCGGCGGAGATCCTTTCCAACCCCTCAGTTCTCGTTCTGGACGACCGGCAAGCTCGAATACAAATCGGCCAGCAAGTGCCGGTTACCAAACAACTTCTAAATGGGCTCATCAGCCAACAGTCTGTGGATTATTTTCCGGTCGGCATTGTGCTGAACCTGCGACCTCGAATCAGCCAGGATGGAAATGATGTCACGATGCAGACAGAAACCATCATTAGCTCCATTGACCAGGTTTCCCAAAAGGCGCTGGGTACCAGTACGCTTGTCGCGCCCGTCATTGACAATCGCGAGGTTCAATCGATTGTGCGAGTGGCCGACAACACGCCTTTTATTATCGGTGGGCTAATCTCTACGAATAACACGACGCAAATGAACGGCATTCCGTTGCTATCCCAAATTCCCTTTTTTGGGGCCTTGTTTCGTAACTCAGTCACGACAAAACAAAAGCAAGAGGTCATCGTTGTTGTTACACCCCACGTGATTCCCCTGGAACAAAAGTACTTCAGCTATGTGCTCCCCAAGGACTCCGACCAGTTTGACAGGAAAAATTACGGACTATTCCGCAATGCCTATCGGGTTCGCGGACGCGATCTCTATGACCTTAGTTTCGTTTACGAAAGCAACGTATACAAAGACTTGAAAAAACATGTCGCCGCTGCCGTTGCGGCCAACCCGGACTTGAAAAAATCCGACACCTACAAGTCAATCATGAATGATGGGGTGCCCGGCGAGGACATCTTTGTGCGGCGCATGCTCTGGGAGATTATTGACAAGGAGCATTATGCTCGCTACGTTAACTTGGACAAGATCGTGTTCATTGAAAACGATCCTTCCGCGCCGGGCGGAAACAAGTTTGTTTTTCTAAAGGACAAGCTGGGGACGAGGAAGAGTAAGGAAATCAACGACTTGGCGATCAGTTTTGAGGCCAAGCCGATGGGAACGGAAGACCGCCCATTTGTGCTGCCCAAAGCCGCTCTAAGCAATCCGGATGTTACCGTCCAGAGCTATTCGCAAATGCTGGCCAATGGCAACGATCGCAATGCCGACGGAACCCCCAAGGACTGGATGGTCCTTCTCACTGCTAAATGCGACTCGAACCCCAGCGCCTGCGGGATCAGGAGGTCGCCTCTGGAGTTCCTTCAGGGTGTTTTGGTTTTGAAGCACCTTCTCCAGTTGAATGAGACTATGCCCCTTACCTTGAAGGAATTTCACATTGGCCGTCAAATCATTTTCCCAACCCAGGAGGAGTTGCAGCAGAGCAACCTCTTCATCGACCGGGAAACGGCCAGGCTTTTTTACGAGGTTTTCGCTTATTACCCGGCGTTTGAACAGGAGTTTAACCGGCAAGCTAGTCAGATCAACAAGAACCTGGGCGTAGCCATCACCTACCAACACTAACGCCCTCGACGGGAAGGGCGGTTTGGCCGCACTCCCTCCCAATCGGCAAGCCGCCCAATGAGCGGTTGCTTCATCGGCTTAGTTCAGATATCTTAGGAAGCCTCGCAGAGGGGTTTGCGGTGCACGCCCTCGTTTTTGGATACCCGGGAAAGTGGCAGTGGTGATACCGTCTCTCGAGCCCCAGGAGCGCATTCCCTTCATTTGTACCGCTGTCGCCTCGGCGTGCGCCGGCGCGGGAGCTCTTACCGCACGCGCCGCCGCAGATACGCTCTTCCTTGATCAATACGGTTCCAAGTTTCTTCCCCTGATGTATATCGGCACCAGCATCCTTGTGGGTACGGTGGCTTATACGTTCGGGCGTTATGTCCCGCGCGTTTCCCTTAGCCGATTGTTGATCCTGTCCTGTGGGTTGCTCGGCTTGGCAGCTCTGGCGCTCCGGTTCGCCATTTTTTTTTATCCCTGGAACGGGTTTCGAGTGGCGGCTTATTTTTGGGGCGACCTAACGGTGAACGGATCCATGCTTCTTTTTTGGAGCTTTTTCGGCCAGGCGTTCAGTTTTCGCCGCGCCAAAAAGCTTTTGGGGTGGGTAGGTGCCGGCGGGACGCTCGCTTGCATCGCTGCCGGGTTCTTGATCAGACCATTTGCGCACGCCTATGGAACCCAAAACCTTTTGGTGGTTGTCGCGGTGCTGATGGCGGGCATGTCCGCCGCAATTTTTTTTCTCACCCTGCGCTCTCAAGCGCAAATTGACGGGCCCTCGGCTCGCACCACTCGCACCGAAATCAATCTTCCGGACCTGCCCTATTATTTCCGTTTGCTGAAGTCGCCACGCATCCTCACTCTGGCTACCCAAGCGATGATCGGGACGATAGTCGTCATTCTCGTGGACTACCAGTTCAAATCGCTCGCCCAGGCGCACTTTCACGGACAACAACTGGCCGCCTTCTTCGGCGACTTTTACGCCCTCGCCAACGTTCTGGTGCTGTTGATCCAACTCTTTGCCCTGCACCTGTTTTTTCAAGGCAAAGGCCTTCTCGTCTCGCTGTGTATTCTTCCCGCGGGCATGCTGCTGGGCGGCTCAGCGACCATCATCACAGGGGGTTTTGCGGCGGTGGTGGTCACCAAGCTAGTGGCCCAAACCACGCTGTTTACCATTGACAGCGGCGCCTTCCAAATTCTCTATTTGGGCATCAAAAAACAAACACGCACCCAGGTGCGCGCGCTGGTGGATGGCATTTGCCGGCCCGCCGCGATTGGAATCACCGGCGCCGCTCTCGTTTTGATTTCGGGCACCGTCAAAGTTTATCTGCTCAGCATCCCAGGCGTGGTTCTCTGCGTCATCTGGTTCTTCCTGGCCCGCCAAAATTACCGGCTTTATCTCTCAGGCCTGGTGGAATCGTTAAGCGCCCGCATGCTCGATATTACCGAAGGCCCCCACGAATTGCGAGACAAGGATGTGGAGGAATACACACGGCAGGCTTTGCCAGCCGCTAAACTGGAAGAACTGCCTTATCTCTTGAGTGTGGCCCAACAACTGGATGATGTGGACTGGTCGGCGGAAATTCGCAGCCTGCTCCAGCGGCCCGAGCCCGAAGTGAAAATCGCCGCGCTTGAATACCTCATTAGCTGGGGCAAGCCGCGCGACTTCACGGAGATCATCGCCCTGGCGCGGCACCCCGTGGCCGAAGTTCGCCGGGCCGCCATCCGCGTGGCCGGGCTTCGCGGGGAAATGGTGATGGACCCCATCCGCGAATCGCTTGAGGACTCCGACCCGGGCGTGCGCGCGGAAGCCGCCTCGGTCTTGATCGATATGGGGCACTTCGGGGGGTTGCTCCAGGGCGTCACGGCCGTTAAAGGCATGTTGGAGTCGGAGGACAAGTCCTATCGCATCGCGGTGGCGAGCCCGGTCAGTCGTCTCAGAGTCCACGGGCGCACCGAGTCTCTCTTGCGCCTTCTCAACGACCCTGAGCCGGAGGTTCGCCTGGCCGCCCTGCGAGCCTGCGCCAACACCCCCGAGGCGGGGTTGGTCCCCAAGGTGATCGCGCACCTCTGGAATACTCGAACCACCGGCGCAGCCGCTGAGGCTCTCATCGCACTCGGGCCACTCACGGCGAACTTCCTGGCGAACTATGACAACACGGAAGAGCTCGCAGGCCTCTTCCGGCAATCCGTTTCATTGCCCTACATCCTGGAGAAAATCGGCAGCGCGCACGCTCTGCAATCACTAAAGCGAGTCCTCGATTTTGCGGGCGAAAATGCAACCGCCGCCAGCATTCATGCTTACTGCCGGATCCTCCAACGCCAGCCTGCCTTCGAGCCTCTTCAACAGCACTGGGAGTCCGTACTGCGCCGCCAAATAAACGCCACCCAAAAGCGCAAACGTTTCATGGCCCGCGCATCGTCCGTGGCCGGAAGCCAATTCCTTCTCGGCGTGCTTTTGGAGGAATACGACATGCATGTAAGCAATGTCTTTGCCCTCCTCGGAGTTCAGGCCACCTCGGTGAAGATGGAGGCGATCCGCTTGCATCTTCAGGACAAAGATGAAGAACAGCGCGCCCGCGCGCAGGAAATTCTGGAACACGTCCTGCCCGTCCAGTGGAGAGGTGAAGTGATGGCGTTGGTGGACACTCGACTGGCGGCGAGCGACTCAGCCAACGCGGTCGAGTTGCTGCGCGACGCGATGGAATCGGAGAGTTCAGAGCCTGTGCTTCTCGGTGCCATCTACACTGCAGCCCTTAACAACTCCAAGAACGCTTTGCCCATGATTCAACAACTTTTGTCCCACCCCAGCGCTGCGGTGAGGGAAACCGCGCTCTTTGCTCTCGCCAAGATTGAGGCGCCCGAAAAACTTGCCCCGGTATGCGCCAAATTCCTATCTGACACGAATGAGTCTGTCCGCCGCCTGGCGCAGTCGGTGATATCCGACCTCAGCCAATTCGGCAGCAAGGAGGAACCAGCATGATCGTCGTGGAAAAAATGCTTTTTCTCCGCTACGTTCCACTCTTCGCCAATATGGCGACGAGCGAGCTCACCCAGGTGGCCACCATGGCGCGCGAAGTCACGTTTCCCTCAGGCTGCCGGATCATTCAGCAGGGTGATCACGGCGACCATATGTTTCTCATCGTCGAGGGTGAGGTGCTCATCCAGCGCGGCGATACTCCGGTGAAAACGCTGCGCCCCCGGGATTTCTTCGGCGAGATGAGCATTATTGACGGTGAAGCGCGATCCGCCTCCGCCGTCGCGCAGACCGATTGCCTGCTTCTGCGAATCGATAAAGACGATTTCCAGGGCCTGCTTTCCACCTACAATTCGGCGGCGATTTCGGTGGTGCGCGCGCTCAACCAGCGCCTGCGCGACGTCCTGCCCGCCCTCGAGCGGGCCCAGCGCGGAATGTAATTCAAATTTCACGCCCGCCGATTCAAGAAGGGCCGGCTTCGTGCTATCATTCCAGGATTCCAAACAGTCGATCGTGGAGGTATGGTCATGAGTGACGACAAAACATCTCGCAGAGGCTTTCTGGGAAAAATGGCGACGGGGATAGCGGGCACGGCCGGAGTGCTGGGCGGAGTGGCACATGGCGCTGAACCGGCACAAAGCGCGAACAAGAAACCTGAGGTCGAAGGTTCGAGGGGCGCACTCGTGGGGCCGGCAGGAGGTGCGATGCCTTACCGCACCCTGGGTCGCTCCGGCGAGAAAGTTTCCCTGATCGGCCTGGGCGGCTTTCACATGGCTGTCCCCAAGGACGAAGAGGAAAGCATTCGCATCGTGCGCACCGCCGTCGACAACGGCATCAACTTCATGGACAACTGCTGGGACTACCATGATGGCTTGAGCGAAGTCCGCATGGGCAAGGCGCTGCGCGACGGCTATCGCCAGAAAGTTTTTCTCATGACCAAGACGGACGGGCAGGTGAAAGACGTCTATAACAAACAGCTCGAAGAATCGCTAAAGCGGCTTCAGACCGATATGATCGACCTCGTTCAGTTTCACGAAGTGATTCGCGAGGGCGATCCCGACCGTATTTTTGGACCTGGCGGGGCCATTGAGGCGGCGCTGGCGGCGAAGAAGGCGGGCAAAATCCGCTACATCGGATTTACCGGCCACAAAGACCCGGACATCCACTTAAAAATGTTGAAGACCGCGTTCGCCCACGAATTCACATTTGATTCGGTCCAGATGCCGCTTAACGTGATGGACGCGCACTACAAAAGTTTTGGCAAGAAGGTTTTGCCCGTGCTGGTGGAACACGGCATTGGCGTGCTGGGCATGAAGCCCATGGGCGCGGGCGTGGTCTTGGAAAGCAAGGTGGTGACGCCCATTGAGTGCCTGCACTACGCCATGAACCTGCCCACTTCCGTGGTGATCAATGGCTGCGATAGCGTGGAGCGCGTGCACCAAGCTCTGGAAGCGGCGCGGACTTTCCGGCCTATGAGCGAGGTGGAGGTTTCGACCCTGCTCGCCAAAACCGCCGTGGTGGCGGCGAAAGGCCAGTTCGAGCCGTTTAAAAATACCAACGCGTTTGACGGCACCGTCCACAACCCCCAGTGGCTGGGGTAAAGACGGGCGTCCCGTAGGACCAACTTGCACAGACGTCATCCTTCGCCGGGCGAAGGGGCACGTCTGCTTTTTGCCCTAATCCAAACTCCGGAGTTTCGTAATGGCGAAAATTACAACCATCTTTTCCGATGTGGGTGGAGTGCTCCTCACCAATGGCTGGGACCGCAACTCGCGCCACAGGCTGGTGGAGAAGTTCAAGATCGACATGGGGGAATTTGGCGATCGCCACGAGCTCGTGTCGACGGCGTTTGAGACGGGCAAGCTCGATATGGACCATTACCTGGATCGCACGGTTTTCTACAAGCCGCGGACGTTTGGACGGGACGAGGTGAAAGCGTTCATGTTTGCGGAGTCGCAACCGTTTCCGGATTCGCTGGAGTTTATAGCCCGCCTGGCCCAAACGAAGAAATATCTGATTGCTTCCCTCAACAACGAGTCCACGGAATTAAACCAATATCGAATCAATCAGTTCGACTTGCGGAATTACTTCAGCGCTTTTTTCAGCTCTTGCTACCTGGGAGTGATGAAGCCGGACGAGGCGATTTATGTTCTGGCTTTGGAGTTGATCCAGCGCCCTCCGGAAGAATGTGTGTTCATCGACGACCGCGCGCTCAACCTCGAGTGCGCCCGATGGCACGGCATGCACACCATCCAGTTTCAGAATGTCCGCCAGTTGGAAACTGACCTGCGCGCGCTAGGTGTGGAGATTTGAGTGCAGGCCTACCGCAGATCACGCGCAGCGGGCTTGCGGGTTATGCTTTGGGAATCCGTAGTTGATGAGCAGCAAGATTTTCCAGATGCAACTCGATGGTTTCGGCGGCATTCTTGGTTGCTTCCTTGATGGTCTCCCCATAGGTAACGCAGCCAGGCAGCGAAGGAACAAGAACGGTGTACCCCCCCTCTTTTTCAGGGATCAAATTGATCTGGTAAGCGTACGCCTTCTTTGCCTTGCTCATGGCTCTATTATGACTGGCCGGGAATAAATAGCAATAGCCACAGCTGGTGTACGCGCAATCAACTGAAAGGTGACTTGCGCGGTGGGACATCGGTGTTATCCCAAAGTCTCCCCCGCAGCAGTGGCAGCTTGGGCGGCGGCCAACTTCCTCGCGATTTCCTTGATCTGGTGTAGATCGAGTTTGCCGCTGCCCAGCATAGGCAGGGCGGGGACAGGAAAGAAATTCTCTTTGCGGGGGAGCCACAGTTTGGGCAAGTTACCATCGCGAAGGCGTTTCAGAAGTTCGTCGGCGGGAACTCCCATGTCGGTGTGCAGCACCACCAACTTCTCGCCCTTCTGGTCGTCGGGGAGCGAGGTCACTACGAGTTTGGGCTCGCTGGAGCTCAGCGCTTTTTGCAGCGCATCTTCCACCTGGATGTGCGGCACCATCTCGCCGGCAATCTTAGAGAAGCGCGACAGGCGGTCCGTGATGGTAATGAATCCGTCTTCATCGAGACGCGCGATGTCTCCGGTGACGTACCACCCGTCTTCCACCATCACCTGGCTGGTTTTTTCCGGCTGGCCGAGGTAACCCATCATCACGCTCGGACCCTTGACGAGAAGCATGCCTTCTTTCTCCGGGGGAAGGTCGGCGCGAGTTTCGGGATCGACCACTCGCACCGTGACGCCGGGAATCGGGTGCCCCACCGTGCCCGGTTTGTGGCCCGGCTGTTGGTGATCCGGACCGGAATAGCCCGGCGCGCCCGCCGCCACTACAGGGGAAAGCTCGGTGCACCCGTAGCCCTCGAACATACTGGCGCCGAATTTTTCCTTGAAGGCCTGGGCAAGCTCCGGCTTCATTTTTTCCGCGCCCACCACGGCCAGGCGGAGCGAGGCAAAATCCTCCGGCGTACAGATCTGAACGTACTTCCACGAGAAAGTCGGCGTGCAGATCAGGATCGTCACGTGATATTTGCGGCAAAGCTCGCCGATTTTGCGCGCCTCGAGCGGGTTGGCGTGATACACCACGCCGAAACCCGAGAGCATAGGCAGCCAAAGCCCATCAGTGAATCCGAACGAATGGAAGAAGGGAAGAATCCCGAGCAGGCAGTCGGTGCGACTCACCGCGATGGCCTGCTGAACGCCTTCAACGTTGGAAACGATGTTGCGATGGCTCAGCATCACACCCTTGGGAATGCCCGTGCTGCCGCTGGAGAAAATCACCGTGGCCAGTGAGTCGAGTTTGCGGTCCCGCGGCAGGAGCCAGGCGTGCAGGGCAAAGCGCGGCAGCAATCGCGCAGCGACGGTGTTGGCGAATTTGCTCGCTGAGGAAAAGCTTTTGGCCGCGTCCTCAATCATCACCATCCCCGGCGTGCGGGGAATGGAAAGCCGCTCCAGCAGTTTCTCCGTGGTGAAAATGGTTTTGATGTCGCACTTTTCAATGGCGGTTGCGATGGCCTCCGGGGATGAGGTGTAATTCAAATTCACCGGCACGCGGCCCGCCATGCTGATGCCCAGGTTCAATAGCGCGGTGGGCACGGAAGGCGGCAACAGCACACCCACCATCTTCTCGTGGGCGCACCGTTTGAGGATCACGCGGCGAAAAAGCATGGCGCCGACCAGGGTGCGGCCAAAATTCAATTCGCGCCCAAAGGAATCGGCCATGGCGAAGCGCCCCCAATTACGGCGAGCCGAATCCAGAAACAGTTCGGGGAGCGGGCGCTGGGTGGCGTCGCGACGCGCGAAGGCTTCGGCGCTCAGCTTCATCACCGCCTGGCGTACCTGAAAGGCAGTGGAGTCGCCCTTGAGCGCCTGGCCAATGCTGATGGTGACGGGGTAGGGAATCTGTCGTGGCCACTTAAAGAAGAATTTCCCGCGCTCGTAGCTGAAGATGCTTCCCCACACGCGGTCCAGGTGAATGGGGATGATGGGGACATCTATCCCGCGCGTAATGCGCTCGAATCCCCGGCGGAAGCGCAGCAGGTTGCCCGTGCGGCTGATGGCGCCCTCGGCGAATATGCAAACCAAATCTCCTGCCTTTAACCCCGCTTGGGCCTCTCGCAGCGATTCCACCACCTTGCGCGGCGGGTCGTCTTCGGCGATGGGAATCGCGCCCATTAGCTTGGCCAGCCAGTGCACGCCGCGCGTCTCGTAAAACTTGCGGTACATCAGGAAGCGGATAAAGCGTTGTGTGGTTGCACCAATCAGGAACGGGTCAACGTAAGAGATATGGTTGCACACCAGCAACGCGGGCCCGTTGTGCGGCAAGTTGTCCAACCCGGCCACCTTGACGCGATAGAAAGTGTTGGTGAGCAGCCAAAGGGAGAGCCGGATCATGAAATCCGGCAAAACGGTGAGGATGTAGGCCGTGGCGGCGAACGAAATCACCGCCATCACCAATAAGACCTGGTTCGGCGCCAGATGCGCCGGTCCGGAGAGCAAACTAAAGAGTCCTGCGCCGAGCACCACACCGGTGAATGTCAAAACATTGGAGGTGGCGATCACGCGGCCCTTGGAATGTTCGCCGGCGCGCGATTGCAGGAATGCCTGTAGCGGAATAATGAAAATTCCGCCTGAAAAACCAATCAAGAAATGTCCCGCGAGAGCATGGGCGAATGATGAATGAGCGATATAGAGATAGACACCGAAAACGCCCAGCCCCACCGAGCCGACAGGCACGAGCCCCAACTCCACCCGGTCGCCGGAGAGTTTCCCGGCAATGAAAGCGCCCAGCGCAATTCCAACTGAAACCGACGCGGTCAAGTAGCTGATGCCTGTGGCGTTCAGGTGGAGCAGGTCGCGGCCGTAGCCAATCACGTTTTGCAGGTAGACCGCGCCCAGAAACCAGAAATAGGCGATGGCCAGAACGGTCTGAAAGAGGGCGCGAGAGGCGCGGATTTCCGCGAAGTCGCGCCAGAATTCTCCCGCCAGGTTCAGGCGGAATTTTTCGCCGGCTCCAATGGGAGCTACCTTGGTTACTCCCAGCGCCAGTAGCAGTCCCGTGAGCGCCGCGCCCACCAGCATGGCCACAGGAATGAAAGGTGTCTTCGCGTAGGAATCGAACAGGAACCCGGCGGCCACCGGCCCCAGGACGATCATGCTGTAAACCGTGAGCTGCATCAGGCTGTTGGCGCGCGTCAGATCTTCGTCGGGAAAAATCTGGGGCAGGATGCCTTCCTTCGCTGGGTCCAGGAACGCGGCGTGAATGCCCAGCAGAAAAAGTGCGGCCAGCATCGCGTTCAGGTGCCCGATAAACATGGCATAAGTGGCGAAGGTGAGGATGACCGCCTCGATGACTTTCAGCGTGATGATCACGTGGCGCTTGGAAAAGCGGTCGGCAACCTGCCCAGCGTAGGAGGAAAGAAAAATGTAAGGCAAAACATAGAGTGCCGTGCCCAATCCAATCACTTGGGAGCGTGCGGCGGGATTCGCGAGGGTGGAGAGGGCGTAGAAGAAGAGAAGCTGCTTGAAGGTGTTGTCGTCAAAAACGGCGAGCGCCTGCGCGGCGAGCAGGAATGCGTAGCCTGGCCGCTTCAAGACTTTCGAATATCCCTGGGCCGCCATATTGTTTCCCTTCGAACGCTCGACCGCCCTGGGCGTGCTGTTTTGCCCGGCGTCGCGCCCGTGCTCCAGGGCTCGTTCTGAGCCGCGATCAGGTGTATGGAAATCGTGCCCGGTAAACTGCCTGCCACCATAAATCTTATTGGGCTCAAATTCAAGTGTGCTATCTGCCATGCCATCCCTCCCAGCTTGCGGTGCAAGTTTAAAGGGATTGGTACGCCACCCTCCACAAGGTGGGTGACAGTTTCGCGAGTGTCATAACTTAAAGGCAGGAGTCAGGAGACAGAAGACAGGGGCCAGAAGTCAGAATGAAAAAACAAGAAATTCGGTCGCCAGATGAAATTTATTGCGCTGTCTTTCGTTGACAGGTCCACGCGGGCTGCGTAACATGGACGCCCAACGATGATCGGCAAGACCGTTTCACATTATCGAATTCTGGAAAAGCTGGGTGGCGGCGGGATGGGAGTGGTGTATAAAGCCGAAGACACCACGCTCGGCCGCTTTGTGGCGCTCAAATTTCTGCCCGAAAATCTGGCCAAGGACCACCAGGCGCTCGAGCGCTTCCAACGCGAGGCGCGCGCGGCGTCGGCGCTCGACCACCCGAACATCTGCACCATTTTCGAAGTCGCCGAGCACGAAGGCCAGCCCTTCATCGTGATGCAGCTCTTGGAGGGGCAAACCCTCAAGCATCGCATTGAATCCAAGCCCCTCAAAACCGATACCATGCTTGACTTGGCGATCCAGATTGCCGATGCGCTCGACGCCGCGCACGCCAAGGGCATCGTGCATCGCGACATCAAGCCCGCCAATATTTTCGTCACGCAGCGCGGCCAGGCCAAAATTCTGGACTTTGGCTTGGCCAAGGTCACGACTTCGTCCAGTCAGCAAGTGGCAGGCGGGTCCGCCATGGTTACCGCCCCGGCGCGCGAGGAATTCCTTACCAGCCCGGGCGTCACCATGGGGACGGTGGCTTACATGTCTCCCGAGCAAGTGCGCGGGGAAGATCTCGACGCGCGCACAGATATTTTTTCCTTCGGCCTGGTGCTATACGAGATGGCCACCGGCGTGCCTGCTTTTAGTGGAAACACTTCTGGCGTGATTCATGAAGCCATCCTCAACCGCGCCCCGGTTTCTCCCCTGCGGCTGAATCTCGATCTGCCGCCCAAGCTGGAAGAAATCATTTTCAAGGCTCTCGAAAAAGACCAGGAGATGCGCTACCAGAACGCTTCCGACATCCGGACGGATCTCAAGCGGCTGAAGCGTGACACAGATTCCGGGCGCTCTACGAGCCGCATGCAGGTGGCGGAGCAAAGCGGTTCCATGCCTGCCCAGATCAGCCACCCACGGTTGGACGCACAGCCCGAAATGACACCTCCGACTCCCGCACCTCCGAGCGGCCCGAGCGCGGTGACTCCTACTCCGCTTTCAGTCGAATCGTCGGGCGCGGTGATCTCGTCGGGTACAAAATCCGCCCAACCGCGCCGTCCCAAGGTCTTGATTCCCGCCGCTGCAGCTTTGCTGGTTGGTGTGTTGGCTCTGGGTTGGTGGCTCACCCGCCACCGCACATCAAGTCCTGGGGCTGTGGGGGGCCAAAAGGCTCTGGCGGTCCTTTACTTTTCCAATCTCTCACAGGACCCATCGCTCGACTGGCTAAACCGTGGCCTGACGGAAATGCTCACCACGAATCTGGCCCAGGTGAAGGGATTAGACGTGCTTTCGACGGAGCGCATTCTCGCAGCGACTCAGCGGATGGGGAAGAAGCAAACGACGGAACTCGACCCGGCCTCGGCTGTGGAAGTAGCACGCAACACGGATGCTGACGCGTTTGTCACCGGCACGCTGATGCGCGTGGGCCCCAAGCAACTTCGGCTTGACGTGCAGGTTCAAGACACCAAATCTGGGCAGATTCTATTTTCCGACAAGGTGGAGGCCGAGGACGTGCAAGGCATCTTCAGCATGGTAGACGCGGTGACGGGCCGTATCGCGCAGCGCTTTGTGCCTTCGGCCAACCTGGCCGCCAATGCGCCCAGCATCGAAGAGGCGGCAACCTCTAACGTCGAAGCATACCGGCACTACCAGCTCGGGATTGATCTTCAGCGACGCTTCCTGCTTGCCGAAGCGGCCAAAGAGTTTGAGGAAGCGGTCCGGCTGGATCCGCAATTCGCAATGGCTTATTTGTACCTTTCTGACGCCTACGCGGGCCAGGGCGATCTTCGAAAGAGCGAGGACCTCTGGCCGAAGATCGAGCAACAGCAATCGCGCCTGCCCCGCAAAGACCTGTTGCAGTTTCAGGCGACCAAAGCTTTTCGGGCAGGGGATATAGCGGGGGCGAGACAGGCCACAGAATCACTTCTCAAGGAGTTTCCCCGCGAGGACCGGGTTCGTTTGAGGTTGGCATCGGCGTTTGCTGGTGAAGGCGAGCCGGATCGCGCCATCTCCGTCTTGAAGGATGGGCTTGAACTCGATCCTAAGAACGACGTGTTCTTGAACATGCTCGGCTACGCGGAGGCGCTCTCCGGAAATCTGGCGGCCGCGCTCCAGGCCAACGATCAATACATGGCCATCCGCCCGAATGACCCGAACCCCTGGGACACGCGCGGAGACATCCTTTACTCATTGAATCACGACGATGAAGCGGTGGAAGCCTATCGGAAAGTCATAGAGCTAAAGGCGGACTTCGTAGGGTATCAGGACTATGTCAAACTGGCCGTCGTTTACGCTGACCAGAAGAAATTCGCGCTGGCTGAGCCTGCGCTTCAGGAATATGCCAAACGAGCCGCAGGCGCGGGCAAATTCTACGTTTCGTTGTTTGAGGGGCAATTTCAGGAAACGCGGGGAGATTTGGAGGGTGCGCGCGTGAGTTTTCAGCGCGCCGTGCGGGACCTGGGCCGTGCCGGGCAGAACGAGGCTGCGGAAGACGCTCTCCAGTCGCTGGCCTCTGATTCGCTCCTGGCGGCTCAAGGAACTGCTTCTGATCTCGCCTTTGCCCGTCAGCAAAAACTCTCCGGACGGGAGAATGGGCCGATTGCATTCTTGCAGGTATTGCAGGGTGACACGGCGGCCTCCGAACGCAGCCTCCAGCTCTATGCGTCGGCTCGCCCGGAATTTGGCCCGCAAGGCATCGAGTTGATCCGGAATTTCGCTGCCCTATACGCCGCCTATGTTCGCAAGGACCCCCAAGGGGTGATCGCTGCGGCGGGTCGCTTGCCCAACTTCGCTGACTCTTCATTGTGCTATCCACGCGGTTGGGCCTATTTTCAGGTTAAGGACTACAGCCGGGCAGAGAAGGACCTCCGAAATGCAATTTTTAACGAGAAGAACTTGTCGAATTTCAACATAGTTCGCACCCGCTCGCCGCTGCTTGCCGCGCTGGCGCACTTCTATCTGGGACAGGTCTATGAGGCGACGGGCAAGCGCGACCAGGCCGTGAACGAATACCAGGAATTCCTTTCCCACTTCGAAAACTCCCGCGCCAGCCTTCCCCAAATCGCCATCGCGCGCGCCGCCCTCCAACGCTCCATGCCATAAAGCCGGCGGTTGCGCTATCTCAAGTTCATTTACGCCGGGCACGCCTTGCACGCGGGCTGGTAGCAGTTTCACGGGCGTCATTATGAATAAGAGTTATTTGCTATTGACCGCCCACCGGAGATGGGAGATGTAATGCTTGATGTCGTGCGTTACTTTTGAGCTGCCAAAGCATCTTGTTGCGGGAATTTTATTTTTGCCATGAGTTCCAGGAAGCGGGGATCGGAGCGGATGGAATCGAATCTGGGATCCTGACGGAGCCAGTACAAGCAACTGCGGCTTTGATACGCCTTGTCCAGCCACTCAAATGCCCGATCCTTCTCCCCCAGTTGCGCACAAACGCCGGCGACTTCGTAGGGACAAACGTACCGGCTAAGCGTCCCCCCGACGTGCCAGGCCGGCGCAAGGCCCTGGTGCTTCGAAATTTCCTCTAGTTGCCGGAGAACGCGGTTTGAATCAGCGCGTCTGCCAGCCAGTGCATACGCACTGGCCAGGCTGGTTAGAAGGAGCGGGCTGTCATTCAGTTTCGTAGCCTTTTCTGCTTCAGAAATGGCAGTCGCGTAATCTCCCTTTTGCGCGATGGCCAACACAAGACCGAAATACATCATACGATCGGGTTCAATTTCAAAACCCTTCCGATATTGCTCGATCGCTTCATCATATTTGTGCGCCATGAAATACGAATAGCCCGCCTGTTCGTAAAGCGGATCCAGCCTCCTGGCCTTTTCGAAATAAGAGACGGCCTCCGTGTGCCGTCCAACCATCGTTAAATACTCACCGTAATCATGATATGCCAGCGAATATCCCGGATCCAGTTCCATCGCCCGCTTAAGCTCAAGTTCTGCGCCAGTCCAATCCCAGTCGTAGTACAACTTGATGCTTGCCAGCGAATCGTGAGCTTCCGCAAGCGACTCGTCCAACTCCAACGCTTTCATAGCTGCGGCTCTGGCTTTGGCGGTAGCTTCCACCGGACTTTCGTGCACATCGCTCATTTTGTCTATGTAGGCATCAGCCAGACCCGTATAAATCAAAGCATTGCTCGGATCCTTCGCTAGGCCGGATTGGAAGTATTCGATCGCCTTTTGCACATCTTCCAACCCACCCCGCATCATGATGTGGCGGCCCTTCAAGTAGAGTTCATAGACCTCCGGATCAACCGGACGTTTTTTGACTAAGCGCGCCTGCTCTTGGGGCGTGATGACAACCCGCACTTGTTGCGCAATAGCCTGTGCCACCTCGCCTTGCAGCGCAAAAACATTCTTCAACTCACGCTCATAACTCTCCGCCCAGAGGTGCTGATCCGACGATGCGTCGATCAACTGAACTGTAATACGCACGCGATCCGCGGAACGCATCACCGAGCCTTCAATCACAGCATCCGCTTGCAATTCACTCGCAATTTCACGCATCGATTTTTTCGAGTTCTTGTACGGCATCACGGAGGTCCGTGAGATGACTTTCAATGCTTTGATTTTCGCAAGGTCTGCAATCACGGCTTCGGTCATTCCATCTGCAAAATATTCCTGCTCCGGATCGGCGGAGAAATTCTGCAGAGGAAGCACAGCAACCGACTTGAACTCGGGACGGGCAACTGTAGCCTTCCTCACGCCGGTCCAATAGAAGGCGAACGCGCTTAGCAACAGTAAGACTATAACAGCTGCAACCGCTTTCACGCTCTTTGCGGGAGGGCGGGCGTCGCTTCCGGCCGCCTGCGATGTCGGTTTTGGAAGTGAAACACCGCCTAGAATCTGACGCAGGTGAAATGCCAGATCTCCGGCAGATTGAAATCTTTGATCGCGTTCCTTATTCAAGCAGCGTTTTACTGCCTGATCCAACTCCGCCGGAATGCCGGCATCAAACCCTATGACAGAGGGAGGGTCTTCTTTCAAAATGGCAGATATCGTTTCCGCCCGCGCCGCCCGCGAAAAGGGGCTCTGCCCCGTAATCATCTCCTGCAATACGCAACCAAAGGAAAAGATGTCGCTTCTGCCGTCTACCTGCGTTCCCCTCAGTTGCTCGGGAGACATGTAGGGGGCGGTCCCCATCACAATTCCAGTTGCCGTGGCCGGTCCTGCTGTTGTCTCAAACTCAGCCTCCGCTGTGTTGAAATCGTGATGCCAGCGCGCCAGTCCAAAATCCAAAATCTTTATGTGTTCATCGCGAGTCAGGAAAATGTTTTCCGGCTTCAGATCGCGGTGAACGACTCCTCTGGAGTGCGCTGCAGAAAGACCTTCCGCAATTTCGATTCCCATTTGGACTGCTTGAGGCCAGTGAGGGCGACGTTGTAAAATCCGGCTGCGCAGCGTTTCCCCTGGGAGCAGCTCCATCACCACAAAGGAAACTCCGCCTTCCGAGCCCACATCGAAAATGGTTAGTATGTTCGGATGAGAAAGAGCTGCCAGCACTTTCGCTTCGCGCTCGAAGCGTGCTAGTGCGGATGCGTCACCAATCAAACGATCCGGCAAAACCTTAATTGCAACTTCGCGGCCTAATCGTGTATCTATTGCGCGATAGACTTCTCCCATTCCGCCTCTACCCAGAGGCGAAAGGATTTTATACGGGCCTAATTGTGCACCGGTTTTGATAAACAATTCAAAAGCGCGGGCTTCCAGCCGGCTATCCTCGAAAGGTGAGAAGCTTGATAGGCGGGTAAGATGCTCGCTCCCCCTCTTAACCCAGGATTTCCGTTTCGGTCTCCGGACCGATGTCGATTATACCCCCAAACGCCGCCTCTTTTCATTTCCCCCACTTTGCCCCTCCCCGAAGTTTTTGCCGTTGGTTCTCCCTCGCACAAAACCATAACCTGAAATCAACACATTCAAACCGGGCATGGCTCATACGTTGGCTGCCGGAATTTCGGGCCGTAGACTTTCATGAACCGGCGATGGCGCTTGGTCACGGCTTCCGGACTGTACAACTCAGTGACCAATTGCGCGAACTTTTGCTCCAGGCGCGCGGCGGTCATTTGAGCGGGATGGAAGTTGACGTCAAACAGCGAACACTTGCGCCAGTTATGCGGCTCGATCAGACGGCCGGCGGCCATATACCGGTTGTAAAGCGGCGTGCCAGGGAACGCCGTCTGAACCGTTACCTGCACGTCGTAGAGAGCCATCTCCTCCACAAACCGTGGAATCTGGTCGAACACTTCTTCAGTGTCGCCGTCGAGGCCAAGCACAAAACATCCGTTCAGCGTGATGCCGTGTGACTGAATGCGCTCAATGGCGGCGCGATAGAAGGCCCGCTTGCGGTACTTCCAATTAGAACGCAATTCAATGCCGTCCAACCCCTGGGCGGAGGGCGTCTCCAAGCCCACCAGAATCTGGCGGCAACCACTCTGGGCGATCAGGCTCAATAGCTCGTCGTCTTGAGCGACGGAAATATCCGTTTCGGCAAACCACTTCACGTTTTCGTTGCCCAGCGCCTCCACCAGCTCGCGGCCATAGCGCGGATCGGCAAAAGTGTTGTCGTCGGCAAACTCAATAAAGGGGCGAGGCCAGCGGCTCTTGATTTCGCGGATTTCCGCCATCACGCGCTCCACGGGTTTGTGAATGTAGCGCGGCGTCAGCATGATGGAACTGGCACAGAACTCGCATTTGAACGGGCACCCGCGGCTGGTCTGCACGGGAAAACGATTGTATTTGTCGGGATCGAGCAAATCGTAGCGAGGCATGGGTGAGTTTAAGAAATCATAGACCTCACCCGGCCCACGCTCGTATAGAGGCGCGAGGCGGTTGTGCCGGAAATCCTCCATGATGCGCGGCCACAGCAACTCGCCCTCGCCAATGGCCACCGCGTCCGCGTGCTGCGCGGTTTCTTCAGGCAGCTTGGACGCATGCAGGCCGCCCATCACAACTTTGGTGCCTCGCGCACGGTAGATGTCTGCCAACCTGTAGGCGTCTTCAATCTGGGCGGTGAAGGAGGTGATGGCCGCCAGGTCGCACTCGGGCGGAGAATCGGGCGGGAACTCGCGATACTCGCGGTAAACGATTTCGTTGTCACCCGGCACCATGCCGGCGAGCGTCAAGAGTGACAGGCTAGGCATGGCGAAAAGCGTCTGCGCGCGTTCGAGAAAGCCCGGAAGCTTTAAGCCGAGTTTCATGAGCTCGGGATTTTCAGCTCGAATACCACTCATGGCGATGAGTCCAATTTTCATCGGAGTAGACCTCCTATGGTCAGAATCAATCCGGTGGCGAGACATCCAATGGGTGCTGCAAAAAACTCGAAGTGGCGGCGCCGCGCGGCAATCCAAAGGCAGCAGGCGGGCATCAACACGGCCGCCGCCATGAACGCAATGGAGGCAATCTGTGCAAGGGTCGGATTCAAATGCTGGCGCGCTGCGCTCTGCGCGTAAAGAATGTTCAGCATCCCCAGCGCCACCATCGCCACGTGTGCCAGGCGGACCATCCGGCGCGGAAAGGCGTTGTAGCCCCCCAGCCAGTCTTCGCGTTGGAATTTCATCCCCATGTACAAACCTGTCGCGAGCCCTGCGAGTACCGAGGTCCAACCAAAAGTTTCGTTCCACATAAGCATCACCTCTGCGCACGAGGTTAACGGGCGTGCCGGGATTTCGCCATAAAGGGGGTGACAGTTTCTGGAGTGTCACAATGTGACAGGCAAGGAGGACTTAAAGACGAAGAACGCTGGCTTACTGCACTGGCACAGTTCTGCCGGTATTCGGCAGAATTCGAGGCAAGCACTTCGCATCGCTTCGATGGTTCGATCGGTGCCGAAAAGTACGCCCGTGCGAGTTTCAGACCTGAAGTCGGGAATGTTCGCGCCGGAATTGGCCTTGATTTATCCAGGCTTGACTGCCAAGCCCGTTCAAACCGTTGCTGTAAGTCCGCTGCTTTATCAGGCGTGGCAGAAACGGAATTGGACGTCGCTACTTGGCGAGGAGGGCTAGGATCGCTTTGTTGGGCAGCCCCCTCAAGGCGAGATAGCCCCGCATCGCTGCTTTCTTCCTCAATCCGGTCATAACGCATATCCTTCCAGGGCTTGCCAGTAACTTCGGCGAGTTCCTTCAAGATTGATGAGCGATCATGCAATCTCACGCGTAAAAGGAATTGTCGTGAGCCCTCGGGACCACACTTCAAATTAATTCGGACGAAATGAATCGAGTTGATGTCGGGATCAAAGGCAGACTGGCTCCCGGGGCCACGGTCTATCTGAAATGGTCCACCGGCTCCAGGGCGGAATTGTGGAACAGGAGCCCACATCACTGGCATGTACCAGACATCGAGGATCTCCGACGTGGAAATACTTACCCGCCATGGATGGCTTGAGTGCTCAGGCTCAAGGTAAATTCTTTCCGGGTCCATACTTACTTTTAGTCGCACGCCGCTCAGTTCGTCCAATCCCTCTGCATAAGTCATTTTCCAATGCTTGGCGTGCGGACCAGGCAGGTTTCTGGCATCCGAAGTGTTGCCCGAAACGCCCAATTCCGCTGGTATCCAGCCACCCGACTTGTACTCCTTGACCTCGTTAACAATGTTGTGGATGGGGATTTGCGAATCTCTGCGAAGTTGGGAAATGAACTCCGAATAGTCATTTCCCATGCCGAGAACCGCCACGAATTCTTCGTCGGCAACTTGCCAATGAATGGTTACCAAGTGCTCTTGGGTTTTAATCGGAACTGACATCAGAGCGGCGGGAACCTCAGCGACCAGCATGCCTGCGGCAACAGTGGTCACGCCTAGTGCTTTAGCGTGGTAATCGAGGCCCGAGTTTATGATCCCTCCGATGTCATCGGCCGCGGCGTCGTAAACGGCTTCCGAGTATCGGCGTTGGGCATCATCCCACGGATGGCGAGTCCGGACCTCAAAGGAGAGGTCCATCACTTGGGAAACCGGTATAGAAACAAAAACCTTATGTTGGCAGCGAAGAACGATCCTATCTTCCTCTAAGGTCAGGTTCATTTTCGCCCTACTGCGCATGGCCTTTGTTCCCGAGTCGTACCGAACCGCCCATTCCTTCTGCTCTGGTGTCGTTGCTGACTTCAAGTTACCTGGCGCAAGCAAGGCAATACCAACGATGAATATTAAAACCGCGCCGAGATATTTTGGACTCTGAGTGCCATTGGTCATGATTTTTACCTCCGCGCATGACACTACAGGCACAGGAAGTCAGTTCGCCACAAGGATGGTGTCAGTTTCTAGAGTGTCACAATCGAGAAAATAGGCGTAGAATCCACCCCAGCGCGACAGGGTTACCCCCAATTCCTAAGCAGGATTCGCAAAGGATGAAGCGAGCATGGATATCCGCATCAGCAAGGAGAGCGAGGTTCCGCTGCGCCAGCAAGTGGCGGAGCAAATCATCTTTCAGATTGTGACGGAGAGATTAAAACCAGGGGAAGCCCTGCCCAGCGTGCGCGAGCTCGCGCGCCGGCTGAAGATCCACCACAACACCATCAGCCACGCCTACCAGGATCTGGTGCAGCGTCACTGGCTGGTCAGCAAACGCGGAAGTCACTTGGTCGTCATCAGGGAGCAAGACCCATTGATGCACGCGGCGCCCAAGCGCGATTTGGACGATTTGATTAACCTGACTATCGAGTCGGCCCGCCAGCAGGGCTATACCTTGCAGGCGCTTCGTGAGCGGGTCCGCGCCCGCTTGCTGACCCAGCCGCCCGATCACATCCTGGTGGTCGAAGAGGAGCGTGGCTTGCGCGAGTTGCTCCAGGCAGAAATCCGAGAGGCCATGCGCTGGCCCGTCACAGGATGTTCGCGGCACGACCTCGTCTCCGAGCCTGGGCTCGCCGTCGGAGCTCTGGTGGCCACGCCGCAGTATGCCACCGGCGATACGGAGCCGCTGGTTCCCAAAGACCGACCCGCGGTCCCCGTCGCTTTCTGTACGGCCGAAGATTATGTAGGCATGATTCGCAAGCTGCGCGACCCGTCCGTGGTTGCCGTGGTTTCGGTGAGCGCACTTTGCCTTCAGGCCGCACAAGGCTTCCTGGCCCCGGCCATCGGGCGGCGGCACATCCTCACTCAATATCTCCTGCCTCTGGAAAGCGCAAGTGCCTTGCGCGGCGCCGACTTGATATTCTGCGACACCATCGCACTCCCGCAGGTCAAGAGCGCCAAGCGCGTACATTATCGGTTGGCATCTCCCGCCTCCATCGAGTATCTTTCCAATGCCATGGACTCTTATCAGGAAACGCGACGCACCCGCCACGAGTGAAGGATGAAGACCGGCGCCTGAGTATCAGCGTGCCCAGGGCAGGCCGAAATCGCGTTGCACGTGAGTGGAAAAATCAGAAAGGTCTGAATTATGCCAAAGGAATGGCTGGTCGAATTTCAAAATCGCTCGGGTAAGTTGTTGCGGGGTATGATTCACGAACCCGCTTCATCCCCCAAGCGGCGCGGCGCTCCGGGAGTCGTCTTCTTCCACGGGTTCACCGGAGATCGCATGGAGTCGCACTGGCTGTTCGTGAAATGCTCGCGCGCCCTCGCACTTGCCGGAATGGCATCGCTCCGATTTGATTTTTACGGGTCAGGAGAATCCGAAGGGCGATTTCAAGAAGTGACCTTGCAAGGTGAGGTCGCGGACGCGCGGGCCGCCATCGAATATTTTGGAAGACAGAGAGGCATCGACCGCGCGCGCCTGGGGTTGGTGGGATTGTCCATGGGCGGAGCCATCGCCGCGACCGTAGCCGAGGGAGCGTGCGTAAAATCGCTTGTCCTCTGGGCAGCGTTGGCACACCCATCGCACCTGCGAAAACTCGCGGAAAGAACCACCAAACCGATTCCCGGCAGCCGCGGCCTGCGGGAATACAGCGCCCACGTGGTTTCACCGGCCTTCATCAAAAACATCGAGAAGGTGGATCCGCTCAAATCGATTGCAAAGTTCAAAGGGCCGGCGCTGATTATCCATCCGGAAAAAGACGAATACCTCCCGCTGTCGCACCCGAGAGATTACTTCCATGCAGCCGGAAGTGAGGCTAAAGAGGAAGTGATTATCCCCGGCTCCGACCACACTTTCACCTCGCTTGCCTGGGAGAGTGAAGTGATCGAACGCACGGTAAACTGGCATAAGAAGTATTTGCTTTGACGACTTCAAGTCGAAAAAACAATTCCATCGCGCAGCAATATCTGATGAATTTTGGATACGAAGACTTGCGCCAACTCCATAGGGGTCCGGACCTGATTGTGATGATGAATCTCTCGCACAAGTTGAGCGCGCTGTTAGCTGTCGTAATGCTCATCGCAACGACTACGGGTCTCGCTCAGGAGCCGACTGAAGCGAAGGCGTCACAAGGCAAGGTCACACTGAGGCATAGCGCTTCGACAAAGGTTGCAACGAACTCTCACAAATTCTGGGATGGGGAAAATGTGGCAGTCTTCACCGGAGTGGCCGCCGTGCGCGCGTTAGACTTCACTTCAACGCAACACTTCCGCGTGCGGGGAGTGAATGAAATCTTGCTCACCAATGGAATTGTGGATAACAAGCCGCTGTTCGCCGGCATTGAAATCGCCGGAACCGCAGTGTCCATCGGCTTGTGCTATTGGCTGCATCGGAAGGGACATCATCGGGCGGAACGCTGGGTTTCCATTGTTCACATCGGCGTGGGGACTTTTGGGGATATCCGCAATTACGGTTTGTCAAACCCGCAATTCGCCGGGGCGATGCACTAGCCCCGGCAGCCAGCTATTATTCCCCCCCACCGGCTGGATAGAACTTATTGCTTTTCCTGATCCAGATTTGGGTTGCGGCGCCGCATGCCCCCTTGCTGAAACGGGCCGCTCATTACGCGGGTGGCCACAAACTTACCATCCGTTACCTTACCCATGGCGAAAATCCTATCGCCCACTTTGAGGTCCTTCAAGGTGATTGGTTGGCCATCCTTCATAAAGGTTGTCTGATCATTGACGAGCACGATCGTCTCGCCTTGCCGGGGATTTTGAAGCTTTATCTGATTTCCATCAATTGCCACAATCTCGCCGCCCGTACGATCCCCTCCGCCCTGGAACCGCTGCATCTCCTCATCGGTCACACGGCGCACCATCATTGCAACGAATTCTTTCTTGTCATTCGTTTTGCCGCGCGCAAAGACGTGGTCGCCCGCCTTCAGGTCTTCCATCTGGATGTCTTGTTGGCCCTGGCGATAGTGCGTTTGGTCATTCACCATCACCACCTGTGCCGTGCCGTCCTGCCTCTTGATCTCGATACGGTCAACGCCTACTGAAGCAAGCGTGCCCATCTCCATTTCGCCCTGCGCCATGGGGCCGCGCCCCGGGCCTCGCTCGGGTGGCGGCGGCTGAGTGTCCTGTTGTGGAATAGCCAGAGCAAGTGAAGCGCTCGCGGACAGTATGACGCCAATGACAATCAAATTAAACGCTCTTCGCATAAGGATCTCCTCTTTCACTCTGACGCCCCTGCGTCTCCGACGGTTACTGTACCACCGAGGCCTGGCGCAACCATTGATGTTCGAGGAACGTCGATACTGTAGCAGGCTGGGAGCTTAAGAAAGTGGAACTAACCACGGTGGACTTAAGAAATCGTAGTTGTGCTCTTTTGTCGGCACCTATGTTCAAGCTCCGGCATCTCGCGAGTCTGGCCTGCTCTCTCATCCTGGTGCTCGTGTTTTTACCCGCCACCTTGGTTAGCCAGGAAACTCCTGGCGCAGCGGTAGTCACCGGCCACGTGCGGGGCCCGGGCGGCGTCTCAGTTCCGGGGGCTACCATAATTCTCACAGAAAAGCAGTCGGGCGAGAGAAAAGAAACTTGGACGGACGAAGTTGGCAATTACATCTTTGCCGGCCTTGCCCCGAGGGTTTACAAACTCACTGTTTCGTTGGTTGGGTTTCGTGATGACGTGCGGGATCCTGTGCCGGTGAGCGAAAGCAAGACCCTCAATGTCAACATCGCTCTGGTCATGGCGATTCCCGCGTGCGCTGAGACTTCCGCCCGACAACGCACCCCGGGTGGCCCGCCAAATCTGGAATCGCTTCCACCCGATGTCCGTGAGCGGATTCGCAATCGCATGGCTCAGGGTGATGGAACTCAGGCTTTCGGCGTGGAAGGTGGAATGACTGGAGAGACAGGCGGCGACCCGTCGTCTGTTCGTTTCTCAGAAGGTGCCTCAACGGGAGGAGCGGCCCCAGGCGAGTCGATCAATGGCGGCGCCAACGGTGGGGATTCGAACACCTCCAGCGCCGACTTGGGAGCCAGCGCGTCCAATTCGTTTCTGCTTTCAGGTGGCACCAGCGACGCTTCCATGCCTGGCGGTGGGCCCGGGGATTTCCAACAGCGCAGGATGGATTACCAGGGGAATGGCGAAGGCCCGCCCGGAGGCGGTGGAGGTGGTTTTGGCGGTGGCCGCGGAGGGGAAGGAGGATTCGGTGGCGGAGGATTTGGTGGCCCGGGAATGGTTTATCCAGGTGGCCGGGGGAATGGACGGCGCCCGCAAATCAATCGCATTCGCGGCAATTTGATGGAGTCGCTGACCAATTCGGCCGTGGATGCTCATCCTTATCCTTTGAACGTGGCCCAGTCTCCTCTCATCTCCTCGTATCGAGAGCAATTCGGAATCGGGTTAGGCGGTCCGCTATACATTCCAAAAATCTATAACGGCAAGGACAAGACGAATTTCTTTTTCAACTACCAACTCATGCGCAGCAAGAACGCTTTCGACAACTACTCCACCGTTCCCACTGTGTCCGAGCGTGGTGGTGATTTTTCCGGAGAGCCCACGATTTATGAGCCTCAGGCAAATTCACTGGGGCCTCGAACCCCTTTTCCGGGGAATCAAATTGCTCCAGTGATGTTTGACCCGGCGGCGGTTGGGCTGCTGAAATACATCCCGCTCCCCAACCTCCCCGGAGCGGTCCAGAACTTTCATCTTCAAGAGGCACTCCCCAGCCGGAGCGACCGCGTGATGGCCATGGTCAATCGCCGCATCTCGGACAAAGACAACGCCAACGTGATGTATTTCTTGAATTCGTCAAATTCGCAGTCGGTCTCGAGCTTCCCGTTGCTGACGTCCACCACATCGACTCGCCAACAAAACCTGAACCTGGGCGAAACTCATACTTTCAATCCGCATCTGGTCAACACTTTCCTTTTCAATTTCAATCGGTCGAGAACATTGCACCTGAACCCATTCGCCAACCAGCAAGACATATCGCAGGAATTGGGCATCCATGGTGTGTCGCAAGACCCATTCAATTTCGGCTTGCCCATCATCAACTTCACCAACTTCACCGGACTGAACGATGTGATCCCTTCGCTCAACCGCCCGCAGACGATTCGAATGGTCGATACTGTCATCTGGAACCGCGGCAAGCACAACCTTCGGATGGGCGGGGAAATTCGGCGGGTGCAACAAAACAGCCTCACCGACCCGGATGCGCGCGGAACTTTTACTTTCAACGGATACACGACGAGCAACTTCACCGCTCAGGGACTTCCGGCGGCGGGGACGGGGTTTGATTTCGCAGATTTTCTTCTCGGCATTCCCCAGGCGACTTCCGACCGCTTTGGAATCGCCAGCAATTATTTTCGTTCGTGGGTCTATTCCGGGTTCGTCCAGGACGACTGGCGAGCCACGTCCCGCATGACTCTCAACGTGGGTTTACGGTACGAATATTTCCGACCCTTTACCGAGAAATTCGGCCACCTTTCGGATCTGGCGATCGGGCCCGGCTTCTCCAGCGTCGGCGTGGTGACCGCGCAATCTCCGGGGTCGCTTCCCGATTCGCTGGTTCGCGGCGACCCTTACAATCTCGCACCCCGAATCGGCTTGGCCTATCGACCCTGGACCAGACGCAAATTGACAATGCGCGCGGGCTATGGAATTTTCTACGATAGCTCGGTTTATTCTCGGTTCATTGGGAACCTTGCCGATCAGCCGCCATTTGCGACGGCGTCCACGTTGCTCACCAGTCCCGCCCGAGTGCTGACTCTTGAGAACGGCTTCCCGGCGATCAACCCTTCTGTCCTGACCAACACTTACGCCGTCGATCCCAACTTTCGCACGCCCTACGGCCAGACCTGGAATTTTACAATGGAGAATGAAATTGCCCGCGACCTGATCCTCTCCGTAGGCTACGTCGGCACCAAGGGTACGCAGTTGGACCTTTTGTTGGGACCGAATCGCGCTTCCGGAGCCCAGGGCAATTTGACCCTCAAGAACGCCCAACAATTCACTTACGAGACCAGCGGCGCCACTTCCATCTACAATGGATTGCGGGTGATTTTGCGCCGCCAGTTTCACAACGGCTTCTCCGCCAGCGCCTACTACACCTTTTCGAAATCGATTGACGACGCCTCCAGCGTGGGTGGCGCTGGGCGCACGGTGGCCCAAAACACTTTTGACCTCGCCGCCGAGCGCGGCCTTTCCGTTTTTGACATTCGCCACCGGCTCCTCATCAATGAGACCTACGAATTTCCCTTCGGACAGCGCAAGCGCTACTTGAATCACGGCGGTCTCGCCGCAAAACTCGTGGATGACTGGCGTGTCATCGGGACCACTTCCATTCAATCCGGTACACCGCTCACCGCGCGCGTCCTGGGGAACCAGAGCGCAAGTGGCGGTATTGGGGCTTATTTTTCGGGACGAGCCGAGGCCACCGGACTGCCCGTCAGTCTTTCGTCTTCGGACCGGACCACCTTGAATTATTTTAATACCTCGGCATTTACGCTCCCGCCCGCGGGGGAATTCGGCAACGCCGGACGGAACACGATACCGGGCCCGGGCACCGTCAATTTCAATATGTCCTTGATGAGGATCATGACCCTGGCGCAGGAAAAAGGTATTCGGCTGAATTTCCGCGTCGAGGCCAATAACATTTTCAATCACCCGAACTACACAGGGCTTGCCACCACCGTGGATGCCATCAACTTTGGCCGCGTAACCAGCGTGGGCAATATGCGCACCTTGAGCATGACCATGCGCTTGATGTTTTGATATGTGCTTAGATTTCACATCGTCGAGGAAATGGATGCGCGCGCTGGGATTGCTCCTGGTGGCATGCCTGATATGGATGGGGGATTTGTCCAACAAATCCGCGGCTGCCTTGGCGCCCGGTCAAACTCAGAACAATGTGCCGGCCACGCCGCCCAAGAATGTGCAGGGGTCCGACGTTCCTGGCCAAACGAACCAGCCCCGAAGTTACCTCCTGCGCACCCAAACCAATCTCGTGCTGGTCGACGTGCGCGTCACGGACAAAGGTGGGCGCCCCGTGGAAGGGTTGAAGCAGGAAAGTTTCCATGTTCTTGAAGACGGCAAACCTCAAACCATTACTTCATTCAGCATGGAGAATGTGGTACGCCTGGCGACGGCCAGTAGTGAAAATGGCCCGCCTTCAGTGATCAATCTTTCCACACTCCCACCCAACGTCTCGCCGACGCAAGTGATCCAAGACCATCGCTTGATGGTGCTCTTTTTCGATATGACGTCCATGCAAGTGGATGACGTGATGCGCGCGCTGAAGGCGGCCACGGATTTTGTCCACTCGCGCATGACCCCGGCAGACCTGGTTGCGATCGTAACTTACACCTCCGTCCTGAATGTCAGCCAGGACTTCACCAACGACCGCGACGCCCTGGACAAGGTTCTGCAAGCCATGCGCGTCGGCGAATCGTCATCCCTGGCGCAGTCGGGCACAACGGGAGATGCCGGCACCCCCGACGTTTCCGGGGAAGAAATTGTGAACCAGGATGTTTCCGCCGCATTCACACCCGATGAAACCGAATTCAATATCTTCAACACAGACCAGAAACTCGCGGCCATCGAATCTCTGGCCAAAATGCTGCAAGGCGTGCCGGGGCGGAAGTCGGTGATCCATTTCTCGAGCGGCGTGCAAAAGACGGGCGTCGACAACGACACGCAGTTGCGTGCCACCACGGATGCCGCCAACCGCGCCAACGTCTCGCTCTACACAGTGGATGCGCGCGGCCTCACGGCCTTACCGCCGGGCGGAGACGCCTCAACAGCGAGCCCCTCGGGGACGGGCATTTACACGGGCTCCGCTGTACATTCGCAGATTAATTCGCTCCATGGAAGCCGCGAAACATTGGCGACCCTGGCCACCGATACCGGCGGCAAGACTTTTTACGACTTGAACGATTTCGGCGAAGCCTTTCGGGTTGTTCAATCCGAAAATTCCACTTATTACCTCCTGGGCTACTCGCCGTCCAATACGCGCTCGGATGGACGCTTCCGCAGGATTCACGTGGAGGTCGACCGCCCGGGCGTGAAAGTTGAGGCGCGGCCTGGCTATTTTGCGCCCAAAGATTTTCGCCAATTCACGCGCGATGACAAAGAAATGCAGCTCGAGCAGGCCATGGACCTCGACACGCCGTTTGTCGAGTTGCCCATAGCCGTTGAGACCGCGTATTTCCGCCAAGCCGACAAGAAGTTTTATGTTGTGCTGGCCGCAAAAATTCCCGGCTCCTCAGTTTCATTCCTGAAAAAATCAGTGAACCACCAAACCGAATTCGATTTTGCATGGCAAGCCACAGATTCCGCGGGGCACACGGTGGCGGCCCTCAGGGATACCTTGCCGGTGAAGCTGGCTCCGGATACCTACGAGAAAGTTGTGAACAGTAACTTTCTCTATGAAGGCGGATTTGTTTTGGCTCCGGGCAAGTACAAGTTGAAAGTGGTGGCGCGTGAAAACGAAAGTGGGAAGCTTGGGACATTCGAACAACAACTTAATTTGCCTGATGCAACTGCTTCTCCTTTCGCGCTAAGTTCCGTGGTGTTGTCCAACCAACTCCAGGATAGTTCGGCGGACGCGGCTGTAAGCACGCGTCGTGGCGGACGAGAAGAAACTCCAAACCCATTGCAATTGGGCAGCCGCTCCTTGCTCCCCAGCGTGACGAGGGTGTTTCGGACGAACCAGAATCTTTATGTCTATCTCGAATCCTACGCAACCCAAACTGCGGGGGCGGGAGGTTCAAAGAACGGCGCGTCCGGCGGTCCCCCAGTGGGAAGCGCGAATTCCGGGCCAACGCAGCCGCCTTCGGTGGCGCTGGTATTCTTTAGAGGAACGCGCAAAATATCAGAGGCTGGACCTTTTGCCGGAAAATGGCAGAGCGCGAAGGGAGGGAAGGCGTCTTATTTTGTCCAAATCCCGCTGGATAAATATCCTCCGGGGCGGTACTGGATGCAAGTGAATGTTCTCGATCCTTCGGCCGGCCGGGTCGCGTTTGCACGTGTGCCCATGGCGATCATGAAGGCTCCGGCAACAACCGCTGCGGCGCGTACCGGGCAATGATGGTATTATGGAGTGGCGCGGGAAATTGATTTGTCCTCACGATGCGAGAAGAGGGCAATTTTAAGGCATTTTTTTGTTGACAGACGGACTGCCATCCTTTAGGATGGCAATCTACAATTGAATACTGATTCAGAAACCCTGAATCTCATCAAGAGTGGCCGAGGGACGGGACCTATGACGCCACGGCAACCGCTCCGACGTAAGTCGGAGGGCAGGTGCCAACTCCTACCCGGTAATAGGGGGAGATGAGATGGGGCCGTAACAGGTCATCATCCAGCCTCCCCGACGTAGTTGGGGGGGCTTTTTAGTTTCCACCAAGACCAAACCTCCCCCACGTCAGATAAGGTAAGACCGGAGACGAAGATGAGACTCAGGCATGAGGAGGAGTCGTGAGTTATTTGGTGCATTTGAAATGTCGGGACTGTGGGCGGACGTACCCCGCAGAACCGATCGCTGCCTGCGAAGATTGTTGGGCTCCATTGGAAGTGATTTATGACTATGGACGAATCTGGTCAGACGTGCGGCGTGAAGATATCGCCACCCGCCCACCTACGATGTGGCGTTACAAGGAACTTCTTCCCCTACGGGAAGAGCCTTGGGTCGGGGTGCACACCGGGTTTACTCCCTTGTTGCCCGCCCCACGCCTGGCAAAAACCCTGGGAGCGCGTGAGCTGTACTTGAAAAATGATGCGGTAAATTTCCCCACGCTGTCGTTCAAAGACCGCGTGGTGGCCGTGGCGCTGAGCAAGGCGCACGAATTTGGATTTGACACCGTGGGCTGTTCGTCCACGGGCAATCTGGCGAATGCGGTCGCCGCCCACGCGGCCGCGGGTGGCTTCAAGACCTTCATTTTTGTTCCCGCCGACCTCGAATCCGAAAAAATCATTGGCACAAAAATTTATGGCGCGACCCTGGTAAAGATCAACGGCAATTACGACCACGTGAACCGGCTGTGCTCTGAGATCGCGCAGAAATATCCCTGGGGCATCGTCAATGTGAACCTGCGGTCGTATTACTCCGAGGGTTCGAAGACCCTGGGCTTTGAGGTGGCGGAGCAGTTGGGCTGGCGGTTGCCGCAAAATATTGTCGTACCCATGGCTGGCGGCTCGCTGATCACCAAGGTAAAGAAGTCGTTTGACGAGCTGCAAAAGATTGGTTGGGTGGAGCCGGCCGCGACGAAGTTTTTCGGCGCGCAAGCGACTGGGTGCTCGCCCATCACCACGGCAGCGAAGAATGGGAACCCGGAGATCACGCCGCAAAAGCCTTCGACGATTGCCAAATCATTGGCCATCGGAAATCCGGCGGATGGGTACCATGCCGTCAAGGTGATTCTGGAAAGCGGTGGCGCGGGCGAAGATGTTTCGGATGACGAGATTGTGGAAGGCATTCGCCTGCTGGCCGAGACGGAAGGCGTCTTTACGGAAACCGCGGGCGGCGTCACGGTGGCTGTGGCGCGCAAGCTGATTGCGCAAGGCCGCTTGAATCCGAATGAGTCCATCGTCCTCGCCATCACGGGCAATGGCCTGAAAACAATTGGCGCGGTGACCCAGTGCTTTGAGGAATCAGTCGTCATCCGGCCCAAGCTGGTGGATTTTGAAGAGCAATACCTCCACCTTGCGCCGGCAGGAGCATAGAGAGAAGATCGTTCGTGGTCCGTTGCCAGTAGTCAGTGGTCCAGGACGGATCCATTCGTTGAAGCAGGGTAGCATTGGCTTACGACTGACAACTGACAGCTTTTTGATAAGGAGGTTCATTTGTCCATTCAAATTAGAATCCCCCCGCCGCTGCGTAAATTCACCGGCGGGACGGAGTCAGTGGAAATTACGGCGCGAAATCTTCTGGAACTGTTCGACGGGTTGGAGCAGAAATTTCCCGGCATCAAGAAAAACCTCTGCACGCCCGAGGGCAAACCGCATCGATTCGTCAATGTCTACGTGAATGAGGAAGACATTCGCTTTCTAGGCGGCAACGATTATTCGTTCAATGATGGCGACGAAATTCTCCTGATTCCCGCCATTGCCGGCGGCACTTCAAAATAGTCGCGAACCGCTTCATCCTGATATAATTCCGATTCATTATGCCTCAGCGAATCTCCGTCCGAGTGCCGGCCACCAGTGCGAATTTGGGCTGCGCGTTTGACTGCGCCGCCATCGCGTTGAGATTGTATTTGGACATTCATGTGATGCCGCGCATTGACCACGAGGTGACGGTCTGTTATCGTGGGGTGACCCCCGAGCGAATTCCCACGGATCACACCAACCTCATTGTGCGGACCATGCGCGAAACCCTGGAGGGTTGGCGCAAGCCGCGCGGCTTTGACGTTGAAATCGATAACCATATTCCCGTGGGCGTCGGTCTGGGTTCGAGTGCCGCCGCCATCGTGGGTTCGCTGGCCGCCTGCCACTGGCTCGCGGATATGACGCTGTTTGACCAGGAATTGGTGAGCCGCGCCACCCGCCTTGAGGGGCACCCCGACAACGTGGCTGCGGCTTGGCACGGTGGATTTACAGTGGCGGCCGTCGAAGAGTCGCGCGTGACCGCCTACTCGGCGCCTGTTCCCGACCCGCTCCAATTCGTGCTGGTGGTCCCGGACTATCCGCTTTCCACGGAGAAAGCGCGCGAGGTCTTGCCCGCCCAATATTCCCGCGCTGACGCGGTGTACAACCTGCAGCGAGCCACTTTGCTGGCCGCACAGTTATTTTCCGGCAAATCAGACCTGCCTCGAACTTTGTTCGACGATCGGTGGCACCAGAAGTACCGGGCCGCGCTGATCCCTGGATTGTCAGACGTTCTGGCCCTCACTCATGCAGACTTGCTTGGGGTGTGCCTGAGTGGCGCCGGGCCTTCCATCCTGGCATTTGTGCGCGGAAGCGGCGCGGCGATCAGCGATGCCATTCGCCAGATCCTTCAGAAGAACGGCACTACTGCACAATCTTACGTCCTCTCCGCAGACAACCTGGGCGCCAAAGGTTGGAGTTTGCCCGCATAAGCGCTCGTCTCATACTCAACCCGGTCCTTAGTCGTTGTGCCGTTTATTTCCCATCAAATATTCTTTCTCACTGATCGAAAGTTGCAACGCCCCGAGCAATTGCGATAGGATGGTTATTTCATGCAGGTTCACCGCACCAGCAGAGCAAGCGATCGCGCGCTGCATCGGAACTTTCTGATGGATTTCGTGACCCAGCAGCATACGGCCGCTTTGCCTTTGTGGTGGCGGGATGGAGCGGATGAATGAGTACAGTAGCTTTGAACGGCGGGCTAAGCCGCGCCGCCGCTTTCTATGAATCGGTCATCGGCAAGAAAGTGGTGATGGCTGTCACGGGATTTATTCTTTTTGGGTTTGTCCTGGCCCACATGTTGGCCAACCTGCAGGTCTTTATTCCGGTGGGCCCGGACGGAGTTCAGGCACTTGACCGGTACGCGGAGCATCTTCGGGACATTCCTCCGCTGCTGTGGGGTGCGCGAGTTGTGCTGTTGAGCTCGGTCATTTTGCATATTGTCGCGGCGTGGCAACTGACCTTCCTGAATAAGTTTGAAGCGCGCACTTCGCGGTACATCAAGCACGCTTCCGTCGCTTCCAACTATGCCTCCCGGACCATGGTCTGGAGTGGGCCCATCATTTTTTTCTACATCATTTACCACCTGCTGGACATGACGCTCGGCACCGTACACCCTGATTTCCATCCGGGCAAAGTCTTCCAAAACGTGGTGACCGGATTTCAGAATCCGGTGGTGGCCATCTTTTATGTAGTGGCCAACGTCCTTCTGGCGTTTCACCTCTACCACGGGGTCTGGAGCATGTTCCAGACGCTGGGCGTATCTCATCCGCGCTATACCCCAATCCTGAAAGTAGCCTCAGCCGTATTCGCCATTATGATCGGAGTGGGATTCTGCTCGGTGCCCCTGGCCGTGTTGACCGGCATTGTGAAGTGATCGAGAGACGATTATGAAACTTGACGCACGCATTCCCGCGGGACCCATCGAGCAAAAATGGCAAAAAGCCAAATTTGAAATGAGACTGGTGAATCCAGCCAACAAGCGGAAGTACAACATAATCGTGGTGGGGACGGGCTTGGCGGGCGGGTCGGCAGCGGCCACGCTGGGCGAGCTGGGGTACAACGTCAAATCTTTCTGTTACCAGGATTCGCCGCGGCGCGCGCACTCCATCGCGGCCCAGGGTGGAATCAACGCCGCAAAAAATTATCAGAACGATGGCGACTCGGTGTTCCGCCTTTTCTACGACACAGTGAAAGGCGGCGACTTCCGCGCCCGCGAAGGCAACGTCTACCGGCTGGCGGAGATCAGCGCCAACATCATTGACCAGTGTGTGGCGCAAGGCGTGCCCTTCGCGAGGGAATATGGCGGCCTGCTGGCCAACCGCAGTTTCGGAGGCGCACAGGTTTCGCGCACCTTCTATGCCCGCGGCCAGACCGGACAACAACTTTTGCTGGGCGCCTACCAAGCCATGGAGCGGCAAGTGCAGGCCGGCAAAATCAAAGTTTTCTCTCACCACGAAATGCTGGAACTGGTGGTAGTTGACGGGCGCGCGCGCGGGATCGTCGAGCGCAATATGGAGACGGGGGAAATCACCTCACACGTGGCCGACGCCGTGATTCTGGCCACGGGCGGCTACGGAAACACTTTCTTCCTTTCCACCAATGCGAAGGGGTGCAATACCACGGCGATTTGGCGCGCCTACAAAAAAGGCGCCGCGTTCGCGAACCCTTGCTACACGCAAATCCATCCCACCTGCATTCCCGTAAGCGGCGATTACCAATCAAAACTGACCCTGATGAGCGAGTCGCTGCGCAACGACGGCCGAATCTGGGTGCCCAAGAAGCAAGGCGACAAGCGCCCGCCCAGCCAGATCCCGGAGGGCGAGCGCGACTATTACCTGGAGCGTATGTACCCGAGTTATGGAAATCTCTGCCCACGTGACATCGCGTCGCGAGCCGCCAAGCGTGTGTGCGACGAGGGGCGCGGGGTAGGGCCGGGCGGGCTCGGTGTGTATTTGGATTTCAAGGAAGCGATCGGGCGATTGGGGAAAACACTGATCGCCGAGCGCTACGGCAATTTGATCGAAATGTACGAGCGGATCACCGGCGAAGACCCTTACACATCGCCCATGCGCATTTTTCCCGCTGTGCATTACACGATGGGCGGGCTGTGGGTGGATTACCATTTGATGAGCACCATCCCCGGCCTCTTTGTTTTGGGAGAAGCGAATTTTTCCGACCACGGCGCGAATCGCCTCGGCGCCAGCGCGCTGATGCAGGGGCTGGCCGACGGCTACTTTGTAATCCCTTACACCCTGGGCCATTTCCTGGCCGGCGTGAAAGCCGGTGACAATATCACCCCCGACCACCCGGAATTCCAGTTCGCGCGCAGCGAAGTGGATAACCGGATTAAGCATTTCCTGGGCATCAAGGGCAAACGAACGGTGGATTCATTCCATCGCGAGCTGGGCAAAGTGTTGTGGGAAGACTGCGGGATGGCGCGTAACCGGAAAGGGCTGGAGGCGGCACTAACCAAGATTCCCGCCATTCGCGAAGAATATTGGAAAAACGTCACGGTGACCGGCGACACGATGGAAGTGAACCAGGCGCTTGAAAAGGCCGGGCGCGTGGGGGACTTTCTGGAGCTGGGCGAGCTGATTTGCCGGGATGCCCTGGAGCGCGAGGAGTCCTGCGGCGGGCACTTCCGCGAAGAATACCAGACGGCGGAGGGCGAGGCCTTGCGCAATGACGCGCAGTTCGCGCACGTGGCGGCGTGGGAGTACGCGGGCGAAAATGCGCCTCCCATTCGGAACACGGAGCCGCTCGACTTTGAGTACGTGCACCTGGCGCAGCGGAATTATAAATAGAGGGCGGGCAAACGATGAAATTGGTTCTGCACATCTGGCGGCAGAAGAACGGACAGGCACCGGGCAAAATGGTTCGCTACGAACTGAACAACGTGAGCGAGCATATGTCGTTCCTGGAAATGCTCGACGTGCTGAACGAAGAGCTCACGCTGAAGGGCGAAGACCCGGTGGCGTTTGAGCACGACTGCCGCGAAGGCATCTGTGGCTGCTGCGGATTCATGATCAATGGAGTGGCCCACGGTCCGCAACGCGGTACGACGGTTTGCCAGTTGCACATGCGGCACTTTAAGGATGGCGACGAGTTGTGGCTCGAGCCGTGGCGCGCCAAAGCTTTTCCGGTGCTCAAAGACCTGATGGTCGACCGCAGGGCGTTTGACCGGATCATCGCTGCAGGCGGGTATATTTCAGTGAACGCGGGCAGCGCGCCGGACGGAAACGCTCTGCCCATCGAAAAGCAGAAGTCAGATCTGGCGATGGACGCGGCGCAGTGCATTGGCTGCGGGGCGTGCGTGGCGGCGTGTCCCAACGCCTCCGCAATGCTATTTACCTCCGCCAAAGTAGTGCATCTCGCTCTGCTGCCTCAGGGACAGCCGGAGCGCCATCGCCGCGTGCGCAACATGGTGGCCCAAATGCAAGCGGAAATTTTTGGCGCCTGCACGAACTTGGGCGAGTGCGAGGCCGCCTGCCCGAAAAAGATCAAGCTGGAAAATATTGCGCGGCTGAATCGAGATTTCCTCAAGGCCTCCTGGATATTCCGCGAAGAGACGACGGCCGCGGGTGCCGGATAGGACCTTAAGAGATTGGCTTCTGCTGGAGTCGCCCGCGATCCATTTTCCCCCATCCATTTTCCCCAGCATGGTGAGGTTAGAATGAAAGAAATCGCAATAACTCTTGAGGCATTAATCGATCGCGTCGCCCACCGGCTCTTCGATATTACGGAGGCGGACGGCGAAGCGCGTCCGGCGTCCGGCAAATGGTCGAAGAAAGAAATCATTGGGCACCTAATCGATTCCGCCTCCAACAACCACCAGCGATTCGTGAGAGCGCAGGACACTCCGTCCCTGACCATCCCGGGCTACGCGCAGAACTTTTGGGTCGAGCGCCAGGGTTATCAAAGTGAGCCGTGGAAGACTTTGGTGGCGCTTTGGACGACTTATAACACCCACCTGGCCCACGTTATTGGCCACATTCCGGAAGAGTGCTCCAGTAATTCCATAACCATCGGAAACAACCAACCGGTAACGCTCAAGTGGCTGGCGGAAGATTACGTTCGCCACGCCGAACACCATCTGGAGCAGATATTCGGCTCTAAACCGTAGCCGTGCGGACCTTCCCGAGATGACCGACAAAATCACCGCAACGGAAATTGTAAAACGGCTTCGCGGCGTGGCCCAGCCGCTGGCACGAAGAGACATGGAGCGGTTCGGTATTTCCGTCGACAACGCCCTGGGCGGTATCTCCACGCCCGTGCTGAAAAAGTTGGCGCGCGAGATTGGCAGGAATCACCATCTCGCGGAAGATCTCTGGAAAACCGGCATCCATGAAGCGCGCCACGTGGCCGCGCTGATCGACGAGCCGGAGAAAGTGACCGAGCGGCAGGTGGAGCGCTGGGCCAGGGAATTCGACTCCTGGGACATCGTCGATGGCTGCTGTTTGTACCTATTTCACCGCACCCCTTTTGCTCATCGCAAAGCTGTGGAATGGAGCGGCCGAAAAGAGGAGTTCGTAAAGCGGGCGGCGTTTTCAATGATAGCGGTGTTGGCGGTTCACGATAAGGAAGCCGCCGATGGAAAGTTCACCAGATTTTTTCCCATCATCAGACGTCAATCCACCGACGAGCGGAATTTTGTGAAGAAGGCGGTGAACTGGGCTCTGCGACAGATCGGAAAACGCAACCTGAAGTTGAACAAGGCTGCCATCAAGACGGCAAAGGAAATCCGCCTGATGAATTCACGCAGCGCCCGCTGGATTGCCGCAGACGCGCTACGGGAACTTACGAGTGAAGCGGTGCAGAGAAGACTGCATGAAAAGCGGCTGAGGACTGCAAAAATCACCGCGCTTATGATAATCTGAACAAATTAGAGGTTGAAAATGGGTACCAAGGCCGTGTTCACGGTCCAAAACTATATCGAACTTCACGAACCCGACTGCACGCGGCACGAACTAAGCGAGGGGGAACTAATCGTGACGCCTTCCGCAAATTACTATCACAACGAGATACGGGACCGGGTCAACGCGCTGTTGAATTCTTTTGTAAGGAGCCAAAAGCTTGGTGGCGTGATCAGTGAAATGGATTTTAAGCTGGTAGGCGAAACCGTTCGCCGGCCTGATGTAGCCTTTATTACTGCTGAGCGCTTGCGTGGTGTCGACCTTGAGAAGGTTCCGTTGGCAGTTGCCCCGAGCCTTGTAATCGAGATAGTGTCGAAGAACGACCCCGCCGACGATCTGAATCTAAAGGTTTCGCAATACCTTAGCGCCGGAACCCAAGCTGTATGGCTCATCTACCCCAAGACCAGGCTGGCCTATCGTTATCTTCAGAGCAAACTCGAACCTGAAGTCCGCAGCGCGGAAGCAGGCCACACGTTTGAAGAATCTGAATTACTGCCGGGACTGTCTATCGCACTCACTCAGATATTTGAATAAATCATAGCAACCGACGACTTTTGTGGAACGTCCTTAATTAAGTGCGGAGACGTGTTATTTTAAGTTCTTTCCAAAAAACGCCACCATGCGCGCCCAGGCATCGGCGGCGGCCTCGGGGCGATAACCGCCTTTGTTGTTAGGATTCTCGAAAGCGTGCCCCGCGCCATCGTAAATTTTCATGTCGACTGATTTGTGCGCAGCATTCATGGCTTTCTCGAAAGCGTGGACGTCGTCCGGAGTAATGCCTTGATCCTCAGCGCCAAAATTCCCCAGGATGGGCGCCTTGATTTTGGCAATGTCCGCGGCGTCGGTCGGCATGGAACCATAATTCAAAACGCAAGCGGCGAGCTTTGGTTCATGGATGGCCAGTTGGAGAGATAACCCGCCACCCATGCACCATCCCACCGAGCCAATTTTGTTCTTATTGACCTCGGGGCGGGTCTCGAGGTACGCGAGGGCGGCCTTCATGTCGCGAATGGCACGGTCCTGAGGCAATCCGCGCATCAACTCATGCGCGGTGCCCGGGTCGGTGGCGACTTTCCCGCGATACAGATCCACGGCGAGCGCCACATACCCTTGGTCGGCAAATTTTTGGGCCTGCTCTTTCACCCAATCGTTTAGCCCCCACCATTCATGGATAACCACGAGGCCCGGATGGCGGCCCGGTGAATCAGGCAAAGCGAGAAAACCCGAGATGGTCTCATCGCGGCTTTTGATGCTGACATTTTCGGTTTTCGCAAAACTTGGAGTACAGACCACCGTGGTGAGCAAAATCACCGCGCAGGCGACCCAGAGACTACGACGCATTTTTATCCCTCCCGTCAGAAAAGTGCGGCATCAACCCTCAGACCTGAAATTATAAGGCGTAATCGTCCCAAGGAGGCGAATTTTGGCTCGGTTCTCACCCCACCTTCATTCCGATCGGAGGCAAAATATGGCGGCGTGCGTCCGGCTACCCTCGCGCTTGTTGTATAATAGAATTTCGCGTTCTGGGGTAGAACGTTGTCCGCCCATTCGAACTGTCGGGGGCGCCCCAATATACGTACCCGCTGACAAGCGCATCTAACCTTTTTCATGAAATTCTCTCGGCGCAATCTATTGGGCTCGTCGGCGGTGCTTCTGGGAAACCAGATTCTCGAAGCCCTGGCGACTCCGCTTTGGAAATGGCCCAGACCCCTCGTCCTTGACGCCGCCACGCTACCAGGCCCGGAAGAGGTGTCGCCCGTCACTTACGTCAATGTTGCCGCTCAGGCTGGCCTGAACGTGCCCAACGTCTGGGGCGGCGTGGAAAGTAAGAAATACATCGTTGAAGCGAAGGGAAGCGGGCTGGCCTTTTTTGACTATGACCACGACGGTTGGCTGGACATTTACCTGACCAACGGCTCCCGCCTGGACGCCAATTGGCCCGCAGGCAATGCTCCCACCAGCCACCTCTTCAAGAACAATCGCGATGGAACGTTCACTGACGTTACTGAAATGGCTGGTGTGGGGCGCGACGGGTGGGGCGTCGGCGTTTGCGTGGGGGATTACGACAACGATGGTTGGGACGACCTGTTCCTGACTTTCTGGGGCCACAACATTCTCTTCCACAACAATGGCAACGGGACATTCACCGACGTCACCAAACAAGCAGGGCTATACGAGGAGCGCGTCCGGTGGGGCTCGGGATGCACGTGGATCGACTACGACCGTGACGGCTTCCTGGACCTCTTTGTGTGTAACTACATGGAGTTCGACATTAAGAAAGTCCCCGCGCCCGGGCAGACCGGCAATTGCCAATGGAAGGGCATTCCGGTGATGTGCGGCCCTCGCGGGCTCCCGGGAGGGAACAACATCCTTTACCATAACAATGGAAACGGAACATTCACCGACGTTTCGGAGAGATCGGGCATCCTGAAACCCGGGCCACGCTATTCCATTACCGCCGTCACCAACGACTTTGATAACGACGGTTATCCGGACATTTTTGTGGCGGTGGATTCGGAGCCCAGCATGCTGTTCCAGAACAAGCACGATGGAACCTTCACAGACATCGCGGTTGCGGCGGGCTGCGCGTACAACGAAGACGGACAAGAACAGGCGGGCATGGGCGTGGGGGTGGCGGACTACGATTGCGACGGCTGGCTCGACATTTTCAAAACCAATTTCTCCGACGATACCCCCGACCTTTATCGCAACAACGGCGACGGGACCTTTACCGACGTCACGTTTATTGCCGGCGTGGGTGTGAACACGCAGTTCGTTTGCTGGGGCACAGGTTTCGCGGATTACGACAATGACGGCTGGCCTGACATCATTCAAGTGAACGGCCACGTATATCCGGAAATAGAGAAATACAATCTCGGAACTACCTTCAGGGTACCGCGTGTGGTTTACAAGAACCTGGGCAACGGCAGGTTCAAGGACGTTTCCGCCCAGATGGGCCCTGGAATCAATGAGAAATATTCCAGCCGCGGTTGTGCTTTCGGGGATTACGACAACGACGGTGGCATCGATGTCCTGGTTCTAAACATGAATGACCTGCCCTCGCTTCTGCATAATGTGGGCGGGAACAAAAACAATTGGATCAAAATCAAGTTGCTCGGAACCAAATGCAATCGCACGGCGATTGGGGCCCGGGTCCGCGTGGTTACGGGTAAGCACGCCCAAATGAACGAAGTGGGGAGTGGGGCCAGCGTGATGTCTCAGAACGATTTGCGATTACATTTTGGCGTGGGTCAGGCCAAGACTATCGACCTGATCGAAGTTAAGTGGCCCACCACCCAAAAAATTGAGAAGTTCACTGATGTTCAGCCCAACCAGATTCTCACCATCCGCGAAGGTGAAGGGATCATTTCGAAGGGAAATGGCAGCCACTGAAGTTCGGCCAGTGACGTTCTGGAGCATGGTATATTCTTCTGGTGAATCGAACACCCGTTCTTGAATGAGTTGATCCTCAATGCTGCGCCGTGACCAAATTGCGACAACCTTACCTTTGCGGTTTTGGGCCATTGTCTTTGTGTTAAGCCTTCCATGGCTTCCGGGGAGCTTGTGTTTTCGCGCTGAGGCCGGGAGTCTCGCTCAAGACCAGGCCGAGGTGACTCCCGATGCCACGCCCGAAATTCAGCAAGTCACTCCGGCTCAAGCGGCGGTGGGCAGCGACGTGACGGTGGTCATTACGGGCAACAGTTTTTCAGCCGGTGCCTATGTCTCGTTCTCGGACCCGTCCGTCCACGTGGTCTCCTCTCAGCGGACCAGCCGAACTCAGTTGGAAGCCAAATTGACGATCAGCCCGAAAGCCACGCCGGGAAAAGTCTCGCTCTACGTCAGCAATCCCGCGAGTGCCGTGGCGGAAAGTTCATTCACGATTACCAGTGCTTCTTCGCCACCGCCAGTAGTCACTCCGGCGACAAACTTGCAGCCGACACAGCCCACCACGGAGAATTTGCCCGTCGCAGCAGGTACACCCGAGGTTTCCAAAGTGGACCCGCCCGGCGCCGGACGCGGGGGAGGGGCCACTCTGAAAATAACGGGAAAGAGTTTTGTTCAGGGCGTCAAAGTGGCTTTCGCGAACCCCGGAATTCAGGTCCTGGATACGGAATTCTCCAAGAGCACCGAGCTAACAGTTAACCTGACGATTACCGCGGATGCTGCGACGGGCACTGCGAGCCTGTTTGTGGTGAATCCGGATGATCGTGAAGCCGAAGCGCAGTTTGAGGTGACTACTGCCACCCCCGGAAAAATCCCTACCATCACGGGGAGAGACACACCTAAACAACCATCAACCAGCGGTGGCGCGGGCACAACAACAACAACGGCGGCTGACCAGACGTTCAGCGTCTTTAGCCTGGCCAACGCCATGTCAATTTTTCAAACCGCCGGAAAAACCAAAGGGAGCCTGATCATTTCCGGAAAGACACTGAAGTACCAGGAAGGTGGTAAAGACGTTTTCTCTGTTCCTCTGTCAGATGTCCAGGAAGTTCAGGAGAACATCGTCTTCGGAGTAAGTTCCGGGACTTTTCACATCATCTTGAAATCCGGCAAGATGTACCAATTCATTTCTTCAGCTCTGCGTCCCGCCGATACTCAGAAAATAATCACCGCCCTCCAGGCTGCTATTAAATGATTTCGCTTGGGAGGCGTCATTCCTGCCTTCTAGACTTTTCCAAACAGAGCCATCGATAGCCACAAAATGAACTCGAAACTATCCTGCGGATCAGGAAGAATCGTGCCGGAATCAGGGCTTCTGGTTGAGGATTCGCCAAATCGTCCCGGAGAAGATATTGGCCTGAGCCTCGGCTGGCACGCCGCAGGCGTCCAGCATTTTGTGGTAGCGGTCCAGTTCGCGGTCAAACTCTTCCAGCTCGCCATTGAAAACATCCGAACCGAACACTAGCTTCTCGAAGGCACTGCCGCCGGATTTGGGTGTGTGGGGGCCCCCCACCCCGGACCACCAGAATATGGATTTGAAAAACGTGTAATCGTTCTCCTTCTTCTGGAGCGATGAACCGGAGAGATCGAAAAAGAGGTTTGGATTCCAACGTGCAATTTCCGCCGCCCAGGCGTAATCCGGATTGCCCAGGTGCGCGCCAATAACGGTGAGGTTGGGGAACCGTCGGGCGATTCCGTCCAGGGTGGTCGGCCGCATACGGTCCACGCTGATGTCGCTGGGAACCGAGGGGTTGGTCCGGTTGACGATGCCGGTATGGAAGAGCAGGATCATCCGGTATTTCTCGGCTCGATCGTAAAAGGGCCAGTAACTCCGGTCGTCGTAGTTCTTCAATGTCGAAGTAATCTCGCCCACGCCCCGAAAGCCTGCCTGATGAATTTTTTCGATCCACTGGCGCGCCTGGGGATCGTCCGGGCTGATGTCGCCAAATCCGATCAGGCGATTTGGGTGCTTGGCGATTTCGGCCTGGGCCGATTCAAGGTCATTGGGTTTGATGAGGATGAACGCAATTCCATCGGCTGCATCAAGCTTGGCGACCAACTTTTCGAGAAATGCAGGGTCGCCATTGTAATGAACGTGCGCGTCCACCAAGCGAGGTGGAGAAGTTTGGCCGCAAACCTCGACACCCGGCAATGCAAGAAGCAGTAGTACAGATAAGCAAACAACTTTGCGCATGGCACCACACCTCGAGTCACTGCGTTTCTTTGGGGCTAACCTACCTTTTCACCCAAGTTGACTATTCTTTGCCAGTTGAGAAAGGTTTGCAAGCGGGATTGCAGCGTGGGATTGCAGCGGCAGGCAAAGTCCTGCAAAACGTGGTTGGTTCAAGCTGTTCTCAGGAAGTTGTTCAAGGCCAGGATGCGTTCGAGAATAAAACATTAAGCCGGAAAGGTGATTCCGGTTGGATGTACGATGCCGTTCCGGCCTTGGCCGAGGGAACAGCATCTTTCGCCCTACATTCGCTTTTATTGTCCCCAGCCCTGTGATATGCTAAAGATTCTCCGCTAATTACCTCTGTGATCTTCCGGGGTTAATCCATGAAGCGTTATGGTGAGCATCGTTTTCCCGGCAAGCTATTTGTCGTTGAAGGGATCGATGGCTCGGGAAAATCCACGCAGCTCATGCTGCTTCACCAGTGGCTGCAAGCCGAAGGGTACGGAACCGTCTTCAGTGAGTGGAATTCTTCCCCCCTGGTTCGCGACACCACCAAGCGTGGCAAGAAGAAGCACACACTCACGCCTTCCACATTCAGCCTGATTCACGCCACTGACTTTGCCGACCGGATGGAGCACAACATCATTCCTCTGCTCAAGGCGGGCGCAGTGGTTCTCTGTGACCGGTACATTTACACCGCCTTTGCACGCGACGTGGCGCGGGGCATGGATCCCAAGTGGGTCCGCGAGCTTTACAGCTTTGCCGTGAAGCCCACCATCGCTTTTTATTTCCGAGTCCCCCTCGATGTGGCCATCAAACGAATCCATGATGGTCGCAACGGCTTCAAATTTTACGAGGCCGGGATGGACCTGGGGCTGTCGGAAGATTCGGACGAGAGTTTTCGCCTGTTCCAGGGACGTATCGTCGAGGAGTACGAAAAAATTGTTCCCGAGTTTGAAGTCACCGCCATCGATGCCACGCTGCCCATTGAAGAGCAGCAGTCGCAAATGCGGCAACTGGTGAAAGCCAAGCTCGCACAAGCCAAACGACTAAGGGTGGCGCCGTGAAGGAAACCTATGACGTATTGCTGCCGGGGATGAACCTGCAGGACCTGACAGGCAAATTGATTGTGATCGAAGGGACGGACGGCGTGGGCCGCTCCACCCAGATTAATTTAATCAAGCCCTGGCTTGAGCAGCAAGGGCGCGCCGTGCTCGACACAGGCATCACCCGCTCCGAGTTGGCCGGCAAGGGCATCAAGCAAGCCAAGGAAGGGCATACCCTGGGCAAGATTACGCTCAGCCTGTTCTATGCCACGGACTTTGCCGACCGCTTGGAGCACCAAATTATCCCCGCGCTCCGCGCCGGCTTCGTGGTGCTGACCGATCGCTACATTTATTCCCTCATGGCTCGCGCCCTGGTACGGGGTATTGATCCAGCCTGGATCCGCAACCTCTACAGTCTCGCGCTGAAACCCGATGCCGTCTTTTACCTGCGTATCGGTGTGGATGATTTGATTCCGCGGGTGGTCTTCCTGCGCGGGTTCGATTATTGGGAGTCGGGGATGGACCTCCACCCCAGCGAGGACATGTACGAGAGTTTCCGCAAGTACCAGACGTCGCTTCTGGCGCAGTTTGACGTGCTGGCGCAAGAGTACGATTTTGAAGTGATCGATGCTTCGGCGAATATCCGGACCGTTTTTGAAGCCCTGCGCACGGGAATTTCCCGCGTCTTGAGCGGTGAAGTGCGTGAACCTTTATTTGCGGCGGCGCGCGCCAAATCCGCCGAAGAAGCCGCGAAATCCACCGAAGTGATCGAATTACCCGCAGCCAAGGAAACGCGTGTTAGCACTGAAAAGGAAGCCGGCGAGAGCAACGAAACCACGCCCGCCGCTCATGCCCTGGCAAAGGCTGCGGAGGGCGACTCCAGCAGGTAGGCGATCCACTCTTTCATCCGGCGGAACTCAGGCGAGCCCCGCGCTTCCAGGAAATACTTCTCTTCCAATTCTTTTTTGGCAACGCGATTCCGCTGGATCAGTTTTTCCACGCCCAGTGCGACATCCAAATGCTCGCGCAGGAATTCCGGCCGGGCCACCATTTCAATCATCATTTCTTCCAGCACTTCCAGGTCATGCCATTCGCCGAGATGGCGTTGGAGATCGCGCAGCCACACCAGGAGTTCATCGCTGCCGGGCACGCCAAATTCGTGAATCACTTCCACGAGGTAGCGGAGCCGTTTGGTGGCGATTCGGGCCCCGTGAATGACTGGGGCTCGAGGATCGGCGAGTGATTGGACAATCTGGTTTTCGAATGCCTGCGCCACGCGTTCGAGGGCCTTGCCAACGCGCTCGTAAAAGTGCCCGGCCGTCAGCTCGGGCGCGCCCACTTCCAGGAGCTTGAGCGGAGCGGGATGTGGCTTTTGCCCGTTTACGGCAAGGTGGTCTTTCAGGTTGACATAAAAGCCCGCCATATTCATTTTGCTGATTTTGCCCAAAGCCTTGTCAAAATTCTTGGAGCGCCGCTGTTGGAGGTAATGCTCAACGGCTGTCCAGATATCGCGGCGCGAGGCTCTTTTGCGCCCGAGACGGGCGCTGACGCCGGCGAGCAAAACATCACAATTCCGGACATCCGAAAGCGTGCGCCGCGAGCGCCGGATGACGCGGCGCAGCTTGCGCATCACTCCCTCGGCCGGCGGAGGATAAATCAGATCGAGTACCTGTTGGAGGCGTCGGCTGGCCACGCGCATGTCGTGAATCGCATCCGGGTCGTCCCCGCGTAGCACTTTGGGCTCCAGCGCCATAAAGCGGTCGAGCTGGCGCACCGCGAGCTTCCGCACTTTGTGCCATTCCTCACCGGGAGCCACCTGAGTAATTTTTTTCCTGGGATGCTTATCGATCTCGGGCTCCGGCGCTGCTGGAATATGAACAATGGTGGCCGTGGCGTGGGCGGATTCTTTAGAATGGTCCATATCCGGCTTTCCAAAATAGCTTGGCCTTCCCCTCCAATGGGTGGAGGGGACACAATCTCGCACGTGCTCTCAATCCTCTGCTCTGTTTTGAAGCTCCAGTGTACTCCGAGTCCATTTGAAGTACAAGTTAGCGGAGCCGCAGGCGGCAATTTGGTGCATAATCCGTTGGCCGCGCCGGGACCTCTGGCCTCAAGATGACTTCACTGGCTCGAAAATTACGGACGTTCGATTATTTCGCCCTCGCCTTCGGAACGATGGTGGGGACGGGGTGGCTGATTGTCATGGACGATTGGCTGCGTCGCGGCGGCCCCCTGGGTGCAGTGTTGGGCTTTGCCATCGGCGGCCTGGTGCTGGTGCCGATTGGTTATATCTACGGCCGCCTGGTTATGGCCATGCCGGACGCGGCGAGTGAGATTGCCTATACGCGCGAGGTTTTTGGCCCTCATGTCAGTTTCGCCACGGGTTGGATCATGGTCCTGGCCTACCTGCCTGTCTGTCCCTGGGAAGCGGTTGCTGTGGGCAAAATCGTCTCCTATGTTTTTCCGGCGTTCAATTCGATGGAGCTCTATCGCGTGGCGGACAAGCCGGTCTACCTGCCCCAGTTGCTTCTCGGCCTTCTCCTAACCGCCGGTATCATCTATTTGAATCTGCGCGGCATTCGGGACAGCGCTACCGTGCAAAATTGGACGACCCTGGGTTTGTTTGTTCTCTTCGCGATTTTCGTGCTTTGCGGCTTGGCGCGCGGGTCGGTCCACAACTATCACCCGGCGTTCAGCCAGGCGGGGCGTTTCGGCGGGCTCGTTTCCATCGTGCTGGTGGTTCAAGTGGTCCCGTTCTTTATGACGGGCTTTGAGTCGGTCTCGAAATGCTCGGAAGAATCCAGCCTCGATTTTCGCGCGCAGGGATTTTCCCGGGCGATCATGATCGCGCTGCTTGTCGGCGCCCTGTTTTATACAGCAGTGATCGCGGTGGTGGCCTACGTTGCGCCCTGGCCAACGCTGGTCAGGGAAAAATTCGCGACGGCGGTCGCTTTCCAGCACGCCTTTGCAAGCTCGTGGATCGTGGACATCATCCTGCTCGCGGCGCTGCTTTCGCTGGTGAAAATCTTCAATGGAAATTTTATTGCCGCCACCCGCCTGCTCTTTGCCCTGGGCCGGCGCGGATTGGTCGACCGCCGGTTTGGGCGAATCCATGTGGTGAACCGGACCCCCTCCGTGGCGGTCATATCCATCGGCCTGCTCACTGTGGCCGCCGTCTTTATGGGTGAGGCCATCCTGATTCCCGTTACTGAAGTGGGCTCGCTCGCTTCCGCCATAGGTTGGTTGGCCACCTGCGCTGCCTATTTCCAGTTGGAGCGGTCGGGCCGCCAACGCGCCATCGCCCTGGTGGGGATCGCCGTGGGCGCGACGCTTGTCCTGATGAAACTCCTACCCAACGTCCCCGGACACTTCACGGTTTATGAATATGCGGCACTCGCCCTGTGGGCCCTGCTAGGCCTTGCACTTAAGCGGAAAGAAGATAATCCGGAGATGGTGAACGAGATTTCATGAAGGATGGGGAAGCGGGTCAATAATTTCCTATCTCAGCTTGCGCATCACTCGGGGCGTCAGCCACCAGACAAGTTCACCGGGAGACTTGGGTGGAAATTCGTCGAAAGAAATCCAGCAGCAGCCGCCCTTCTTGAAGGAGATATGAGCGTGTCGTCCGGCGCCGACCAAGCGCGCCGCCAATTCGCTTAAGTCCGGCTCATGTCCGACCACAAGGACACGCTTGCGGTGCGGATGGTTGGCTAGGAACGCAATCAACGCTTCGGGCGATCCGCCGGGACTCAGAGTTTCTGTAATGTCCATGGGAACTTTGGCGGAGAGCGCGTCCGCGACAATCCCCGCAGTTTCCACAGCGCGGACCATCGGACTTGAGACAACCCAATCCAACTCCACACCCAACCGGATGAGTCCTCGGGCGATTTCCTGCATTTTCTTTTTGCCTTCCGGGGTCAAAGGGCGTTTCGCATCGTCAGAGACTCCGGCTGCTCCCCGCGGCGACGCCAGGCCGTGACGCATGATGTAGAAATTGTATCCCTCCAGATAAGGCGACTCATCGGCTGCTTTGGATGGCATGGGCTTTCCCTCGAACTCATTCTATCAAACGCCTGAGGTTGATGCAGCGGCGCGCTCGGTCTGGCGTTGGGCGATGGCCCAGAGCGCCTCGAATTCCTCCTCAAAATCTCTTACCTGCCGACGTTCCGGGAGAATCAGCAGGCATTCGAAGTTTTGCATTTCGGACTCGAGCGTCCAGTTGTAGCTTCCCGTCACCGCCACGCGCCCATCCAGAATAGCGAACTTGTGGTGCATTTTCGCAAAGCGCCCGCGCCGGCCGGACATCAGCCGGTAGGGAATCTGGAATTTCGACAGGAGTTCTCGGGTCGCTGTGGTCATGGCGAATTTTTCACGGTCCAGAATTACCCGGATTCGCACCCCGCGCAGAGCGGCGTCGTGGATCGCCCGGGCCAGTCGCGGATTGCTCAAGCGGTACAGTGCGGCGTCGACAGACGTTTTGGTGGCGCGAATCATTCGTTCGATCGCTTCGCCCACCGAAGTGGAGCGCGTGAAGAGCGTTTGCGTCGCGTGGTATTTTTTCACGAGGGTTGAGGGCATGATGCGCTCTTGCAGGATTACGCGGAGGCCGCACGCCGGCGTAGCACGTAAAAGCAGCGGCCGTCGCTCGCGGGACCCGGCGAAATAAAATCCTCCACCCGATAACCCAGGTTGAAATAATGAGCGAAAAGTTTTCGGGACTCCAGCCGCCACCGGCGCGCCAGGCTCATGGCTACTACGCGCATCCGGTCGGTTTCTTTCGGAATCTCCGCCAGCAGGGTAGGCTGGTTCAGGTCAAGGTGGAGACGGTGATTCTCCGGAAATCCGGCAGCGGTCAGTCGCGTCTCGTTAATGCGCTCCGACCTGAGCATCGATCTTAGAACCCACCCCTCCGGACGGAATCCTCTCAGGCGCCGCGCAACCCTTGCGGAGCGAATGCGCCAGTTCACTACGAACCTGTCGCTTTCTAGCCCTCTCTCGATGGCGCTGGGAAAGCGCCCGTAGCAGTTGGGCACAAAATCCTCAGCACGGCCGCCCAAGCGGCCGATGTTCAGCGCTGCATTGCGGCTCTGTAAGGGGTCGTAGGTCCAGCAGATGGAGGAAATCCCGGCGGCCAGTGCGTGTTCGCGATGGACGAGTTTCATGCGGAAGCCCAGGCCGAGGTCGCGAAATTTCGCTTCGACGGCCATCAGGTGCGACCAATGGATCAGTCTCTCTTTGCGCCGGGCGAGAAAGGCATAAATGAAACCGACCACCCTTCCATTGATGATGGAACCCAGCACCGCACCGCCGTATTTGTGCGTCACGCTCAAAAGCTCGCCAGAGACGCCCACGTTGCCCCACACCCGTTCTTGAATCCGCTCGCAGGCGTGGAATTCTTCCATGGTTTTCAACGGCCGGATTTGGACTCGACCCACGGGGGCTCCCTCTATCGATTCTCCATGGTAGTTTGTGAAAGCTCGTAATGGTGCGGTTTCGGTTGGGCCGTGGCGTGTTGTCGCTGGATGATTTCCGCTTCGAGAGAGTCCAGCATTTGCAGGCCCTCCCCCTGATGGGGCAAGGGATCGGCTTGAAACGGGACCTGCAGGTTGTGCCAGCGCGCGGCGTGAAGATCATTGTGTTTGATGGTCAGGTCATGCACGGCTTGCGATTGTTTCAGCATCGGAGTCACGAGGATGGCGAGATTGATTCCTGCAGAAAGGTCGTCGTTCGAAAACGCGCCCACTTCCTCCCCATCAATTTTCAAAGTATAGCGGCCGGGCCTAAGTCCAGTAACGCGGAGTTGCTCTTGATTGAGCGTTTGAATCATATCGGAGGAGCGGACTGCGAGAGCCGTCTCTTTGTTTCCCAGATCAACGGGCAAAGGAAGGGCTTTGTCGAGTTGCGTCCAGGACAAATTGGATTCGTGCTTCAGATCTGACACCGTAGTGTTCTCGGCGCGCGCCACGCGCTTCCCTTCGGCATCGATATCAACATTGGCCACCACGCCGGGGGCATTCCATGCCTTAAGCAGCGCCTCCGCCATCAGCCAATGGCCCGAGGGTCCGGGGTGCACCCGGTCTGGGATGATTCGTTGGGAGAGTTCCGCGTCCAGTGATTTAGCCTTTTCCAGAGCCGCCACCACGGGGTCATTCAAGTCAGCAACGGTGAGTCCGTTTTCTTTGCTAAGGTCCGCCACGAACTTCGAATAGCGCCGCAATACTGCGTTGTATCCGCCTTCGAAGTTGGGCGCACGGGTAACATCGTCAAAAGGCGAGGGCTCAATCACTGTGATGCGCACGCCAGGGACATTGGTTTTGGCCTCCTGAATAATGTGGCGGTAGCCGGTGGAATAGGTGCGAAATAGATCGGCGTCATAAAGTTTGTATCCACCGTCGTTCATGCCCAGCATGATGGTCATCACCGAGGGTTTGTAGGCGAAAACGTCCCGCTTCAGGCGTAAGTCAATGTCGCCGCCACCTCCGCCGGTCACGCGGTCGCCCCCCCAACCCGAGTGGACAAAAGTGACGTTCAGACTTGGAAATCGCGTAACAACGTAGGTCTCCGTGAAAGCCGTATAAAGCCGCTGCGCGGTGATGCTGTCTCCGTAAAAGACGACTCGGTCTCCATCCTTCAAATAAAACGGGCTCTGGGCGGCGCAAACAGATGCAAGCAAAATAACAAACGACAAGCAAGGTGTGATTCTCTTTGTCAGTTTCATGGAATTAGATCTCCGTTGAATTCCTTTCTTCTCTGGACAAGAGCATCGCCCGACACGGCAAAGTCTGAAAGCTGACTTCAAGTCGATCACTCCATCAACTGCCCCGTGCATGGCTTAATGAACGGTCGGATACTTTATCCCGAGTTGCTCCAGATAGGTCCTATACTTCGCGGGATCGTAATAATATTTCTTCAAAGCAGGAATGAATTTCTCCATCTTCTCTTTGTTCAGCTCAATGGCCGGCTGGTCGCTCGGATCGATTAGCGGCGTGTACTTCAAATCCTTGGTCTGGACATCGTTGAAATAAGCCCACGCCTTTTGCACCAATTCCGGATTCAGGAGAACGTCCAGCGCCGTCATCACCTGGACCTTGGCCCCCGCGGTCGAGCCGGCGTGGGCAAGCGGCGTTGCCATGGACACCGCGTTGGCCCAGCTATGGCCCGGAAGATTGGGAATGTTGGCGGGATACCGCAGGTAGACTGTGGGCGTGACCCAGGAAATGTCTCCAATATCATCAGAACCGCCTTCCTGCAGCACCGCGGGTTTGGGAGGTTCAAGAGGATTCACTTTGAGCTTCAGTCCTTCAACCTTGGCGCCGATTTCCTTTTGCAGAGCCTTCGCCAGAGTCTGGTCCGCGTCGCTCCACTGCGGCATTCCGACTGCCTCGATATTCTGTTGTTGCGCTTCCGCAATCGCTTTGTTGAAGTGCACGGGCCAGGCCGAGCCGACCACCCGCCGCGTCACGCTAGTGCCGGTCATCATGGTGGCGGCCTGGGCCATCGTGTTGCCCAGCTCGTAAAGTTCCTTGATGTGCGGAAAGTCCAGCTCGCGGAAGTAATACCACACCGCCGCGTCCGATGGGACCACGTTGGGCTGATCGCCGCCGTTGATAATTACGTAGTGCGAGCGCTGTTCCAGGCGGAGGTGTTCGCGGCGGAAATTCCACCCCGTGTCCATCAGCTCGACTGCATCCAGGGCACTTCGGCCGTCCCATGGCGCGGAGGCGGCGTGCGCGGCTTTGCCGTGAAAGGCATATTGGACCGATATCAAACCCTGAGGTGAAAACTCCTGGCCATAGTTCGTGGCGAAGGAATCGTCGACGTGCGCCCCCAGGACCACGTCGACATCTTTGAACAGTCCGGCGCGAACCAGAAAAGTTTTTGTGCCCAGTAGCTCTTCCGCCACGCCGGGGAAAATCTTAAGAGTGCCCGGAATCTTATGCTTCTCCATCAATTGTCTGAGCACCAGCGCGGCGGTCACATTCACTGCCTGCCCGGCGTTGTGCCCTTCGCCATGCCCGGGTGCGCCTTCAACAATCGGATCGTGATATGCCACGCCGGGCTTTTGGGAGGCGCGCGGAATGCAATCGAGATCGCTGATGAAAGCGATCACCGGCTTGCCCGAGCCATTGGTGGCCACCCAGGCCGTGGGGATGCCTGCCACGCCACGCTCCACTTTGAACCCATTCTTCTCCAGAATATTCGTGACGTACTGGGAGGTCTCGAATTCCTGAAATCCCAGCTCGCTGTAGCTGAAAATCTGGTCCACCATCTGCTGCGTGAGGACATGCATGTTTTCGACATCGCTCCCCGCCTCGCGCTTCAGACTGGCCAGTTGGGCGGCATCCTGGGCTCCAGCCACCACGGTGGCTGAAAGCAGGAATGTGATTGGGCAAATTAATTTACATTTCTGCATCAAATTCCTCCAAGTAGGATTCTCCAGTTGCCCGTTGTTTCGCTTTCGCGCTCATTTCGATTCCCCCGGGATTCCACCGTGACGCGGCGCCAGTCTATTTTTGATGCTCGGGGTGAGTGCAGCCCGGAAACTCAGCCAAGTATGTCAGCCCTTGATACTCCAAGACCTCCACGAGCCCAATGCGGGAAGTGTAAAAACCTTCCACGGTCATTCCTTTAACCAGCTCGTAAAAGCTGAATCCGGGGTGCGATTCACTGACGCCAGAGTCGCGCTCCGGCAGACTCATCTCCATCATCATGCGCTCGCGGTCTGCGGAAGTGATTTCGCGAAACGGCTTGCCAAATTGCTTCCTGCTTTCCCTGTCCAGCCATGCGAGGCCGTCGGTCCAACGGTGCTGCAATTCAGGTTTTAACTCGGCTGCGGAGAAAACTACGAAGTCAATATACATGCCCACCTGGGCGTCCTTGGCGCCAGGCTTGTCGTCGGCCGGTATAATCATTTCCGTCAAAATGTCCACCGTCTCGAATTCTTCTGCTTTGAAAAACTGCAAGGCATGAGGCTTTACATCCTCAGGAATTGGCGAAGGGCCGTGGTGCATTCCTGCCATTGCACTAGGCACGGTCTCAGCGAGTGATTTGGGTACACACGGCAACCATGCCACAAGGAATTCACGACCGGCCGCGGAAGCGGTCAGCAGGCCAAGATACTTTAAAGTTTGACGGCGATTGATGAGTTGGTCAGTCACTTGGGCTCTTTACGTGTTTCCGAAAAACTAGTTTTCCGTGAAATCAAAATTCACCGGACTTTTTCCGCAACCCGCTACACCTCTCCCAATCGAATTTGTTCCGCCAAACGATCGCTCGCGCGATAAGCGAGCGCCATGATGGTGTGGGTGATCTGTTTTTCTGGATGCGTGACGAAGCATGCGGCATCCACCACGCTCACATTTTTGATGTCATGACAGCGGTTCCACTCATCCAAAACAGAAGTGCGCGGGTCGGTGCCCATGCGGCAACCGCCCGCCTCGTGCGTCACGCTGCCCAGGGGATAAGGGTTCCTCTTTTCGTAGGGGAAAATTTCAGCTCCCGAGGCGCGAAGAATTTCCTCCATCCACCCGTACATCTCATCGCGTATGGCAAACGCGTGTTCATATTCGGCGTTGGTATGGAATCGCACCTGCGGAATGCCCAGGCGGTCGGTCAGACCATTGGGATCGATCTCGACATAATTATGATCAAAGGCCATGCCCTCTCCGTAGCCTCCAATGGAAACTGCCGCGGGGTACAATTCCTTGATTTTTTTCTTGTAGGCGGCGCCGAAGCCTGCCAAGCCGGCCCCTGGTCCGGGTCCCATGCCGCATCCCGTGTAGAAGTCGAAGCGCCAGCCCCCTGCATATTTCTTCACTCCATTTTGTTTGTAATTGTAGCGCGGGATGTAGAGGCACGACTCTCCAGGTCCATCGTCATTCGTCGTGGGCCGTCCGGCGAGTTGAGGGAAGAAGCCCTCAATATCGTTGAACGCAACGTGCTCACTCAAATATTTCCCCAGGGTTCCACTGGAATTTGCGAGCCCCTGCGGATTTTCGCGGTTCCTGGAATTAAAGAGGATTCGAATGGATTCCACGAGTGATGCCGCCAGCACCACTGCCTTCCCCCGGGCTTCGTATTCGAGTTTGTTCTGCGAATCGATATACGTCACGCCGCGGGCGCGCCCGGTTTGCGCGTCCATTAGAACCTTGTGCACAGCGGCGTTGGTGCGGAGAGTAAAATTCGGCAGTGTTTGCAGTTTGGGAATCAGCACTTCAGCCGAGCAGTAACGCGACTTCGAATCGCACCCCCAATTACAGGCACCGCAAAAGTGGCAAGGCGGGCGGCCATCGTAAGCCTGGCTGAGCACTGCAAGCGGCTTGGGCACCACCGGGATGCCCAACTTTTCCGCACCTTTCTTAATCAGCAATTCGCCGCAACGCGGATTGAATGGCGGCAGCAGGCTTTTCCCCGTGGGCGTGTTGAAAACATCCTGCGGGCCGCCCGACACGCCGATCAGGCGCTCCACGCGTTCGTAATAAGGCGCAATATCCTCATAGCAGATGGGCCAGTCTTCGCCCCAGCCTCCCTGCATGCTCCGGGGTTTGAAATCGAGCGGGCCAAAACGATCGCACCCACGGCCCCAAAGATTGGTGCGTCCGCCCACCGCGCGCAGGCGAGTCCATGTAAATTTTGAGCCGGGGGCCAACGCATATGGGTCTTCTTCGGGGATGGTGTAGAGATGATCTGTCCACTCTTTGATTTTCCACTCCATTCCTTGCGGCAGTTTGCCGTACTCGCCCGGTTTCCCCCCGCCTCGATTTGGCCACTCATAAGGAAATTTGTGAGTGTAAAAATCTTTGGCAGGATCGAGCATGCGCCCGGCTTCCAGGCAAAGGACAGTCAGCCCCTTGGTCGCCAGCACGTAGGCCGCGATGCCTCCAGCAGCGCCGGAACCCACGACAATCACATCATAGACGGGCTTTGAACCCACTTCGCCTCTCTGGGCGTGCAAACGGCCGCGCGTGCTAAGGTGCATTGAATGGTCACGTACTTCTATTTCTCGAAAATTGGTATGTCATTCAGCGCTGGGTCGACGGAAAAGGTACATCTTTTCTCCGTCGATGTAAACTCCCGTCCGCCGGCTGTTAACGCCGAGTGGCCTAATGCTCAAGACATGCGCATCCTTACTAGGCTCGAATGGAATCAAATTAACCAAATGGAATACGCAATCCCACACCTGGGGGGCCAGTGAAATTCTGCCGCGGGCGCAGGGCAGGGACAGCCCTGTTGTTTGCTTGCCTGATTTTCTCGGGATCCAACGCGCAAGTCTCGCCGCAGGGGGTACTGGTCTGGCATTTTGATCAGGGCATCGCCAACCTGTGGGGTGGGATGTATAACGTGTTCGAGCTCGAACCCTCCGCGGCGCGCACCTATCTTGATTCCACCACCCATCGGCCGGGAGCCGCGCACTCGCTTCGCATCACGGCACATCGCGAGCCCGCGGGATTCTGCGGTGTCTGGCTGGAGTTTATTCCGCCCTCCGCGTCGAATCGCCGGTTTCTTGACGCCAGCCCATACCAGTTCTTGAGTTTTTGGATCCAGGGGAAAATTGCAGGTGAAAGCTTTGAACTTACACTGGAGGATGACACCGCGCAACGCCCTTGGGTGCAAAAGTCTACCGTAGCGCTTCGCTCCTACCTGCTCAATGGGACCTCAGACCAGTGGCAAGAAGTGATGATTCCCCTCCGGGATTTTCCCCGGCTGAATTTACGACGCCTGGTGCGCCTCACCTTGAATTTGACTGCTCCCGGCGACTCGCGTTTTTTCATCGACGATGTGGGCTTCAAGGCCGATCGGTCTGCGGTGCTGCCAGCGCCGGCGAATTTGGCCTCGCTCCGCCACACTGCATTACGCAAGCCCCATCGCGCGATGTGGGTATGGAACACTTCGGACCTGCTGGCGAGTGAAGAGGAATCAAATCGATTTTTCGACTTTTGTTCGAACACAGCCGTGAAACAGGTTTACCTCTCGCTTAATTTGGATACAACCCTGACTCCATCCGGCATCCGCTTTGCCCTACGAGAGCCGGACGCGTTCCGGCATTTTCTCGATCGCGCGCATCGGCAGAATGTGGAGGTCGAAGCGCTCACCGGAACTCCCGAGTGGGCGGCCCGCGAGAATCATGCCACCGCCCTGGCCGCTGTCGGCGCTGTCATCAGATTCAATCGCGCCTCTCCGCGCCCGGCGCGATTCGACGGCGTTCACTTTGACGTCGAGCCTTATTCGCTCCTCGGCTATGGCGATGCCGCCCACGCGCGCGTGCTGCTGGGAAATTTCCTGGTCATGACTTCTCTCTGTTCGCGGCGCATCCACGCCCAGCCGGGATTGCGCTTCACCAGCGACGTGCCGGCCTATTTCTTTCCCAGCTCAAGCGTCGAACTTCAACGACTCCTCGTTAAGTTTGATGGCAAAGATAAAACGGTGGGGGAACACCTCACAAGCTTGCTCGATTACGTGACAATCATGGACTACCAGCATGAGGCCGACGGCGCCGGCGGCGTGATAGCCAGCGCGCTCCCGGCGTTGCGCTATGCCGCCTCTCAAGGGAAGAAGATTCGCGTCGGAATTGAGACTTCCGTCGAGCCTGAGAGCACGTTCTTTTTCGTGTGCGGTCTGCCTCGCGATGAATTCCGCAATCGGCTGGCGGCCAGCCCACTCGGGGACCAACTCACTTTGGGCGGGTGGCGCTTGTCTTCCATCTCCGACGACATCAACGTTCACGTGGGTTTGGCGGCACCCGCCAATCTTGAGGGCACGGAGCGCGCGTCGTTTAATCAGGCGCTCGTCCACCTGGCCCGGCATTTGGGTGCCGCGTCGGATCCCGACCATTATCCGGCCAGCGAAATCCTTGAGGAGGCCCGCGCCGCTCTCGCCCAGAATCCGGAATGGAAGGGATTTGAGACTTTTGAATTGACCGACCCTGAGACGCAGCGGACTATCCAGGGCTTCCGGTGCGTCCACCGCATGGCGGCGAAAACCACCTTTTACGATCTGGGCCGGGAAACGTTTGAAGAGGAAACGCGCTCCATTGAAGAGTGGCTCAGCCCATTTTCAAGTTACGCAGGCTTGGCCATTCATCACTATCAAAGCTATCGAATCCTGCTGGATGGGAAATGAAAGGATCGAGACTACACCTGCAGGAAATTTGCGAGCAATTGTTTGCCGGCCCCGGTCAGAATGGATTCGGGATGGAACTGCACGCCCTCAACTTTTTCTTTTTTGTGGCGCAGTCCCATGATGAGCCCGTCGGGTGACGTGGCGGTGACATCGAGGCACGCTGGCAGGCTGCAGCGCTCCACGATCAGCGAGTGGTAACGCGTGGCCGGAAAAGGATTGGGCAGCCCCGCAAATATCGTTTTGTTATCGTGGGATATCGAGCTGGTTTTCCCGTGCATGATTTCCGGCGCGCGAATCACCTTGCCGCCAAACGCTTGTCCAATCGCCTGGTGTCCCAGGCAGACGCCCAGAATCGGTATTCGTCCCGAGAGCTTCTGAATCAGTTCCACACAAATGCCAGCTTCGGTGGGCGTCTTGGGTCCGGGTGAAATCACAATGCGCTCGGGAGCCATGCGCACAACTTCCTCCACCGTGATTTGATCGTTCCGCCGCACTTCGACCTGGGCGCCCAGTTCCCCCAGGTATTGGACCAGGTTATACGTAAAGGAGTCGTAGTTGTCGATCACCAAGACCATAGCTGTTAGACTAGATATCCGCCCGCGCCGGAGGTTTTACACAATGCCTCAGTTGATTTGTGCCATCGCCCGTACTGAAATCGCATGAACTTTCATTATACGACCGACGGGCCGGGATTGCCCACCCATCTTGAGGCGATAGTTGCTCTGGGAATAATCGAAGGTGGCCGGCGCGGCCTTCTCGACACAGTGTGTCACCCGGCAAACATCCATGGAATGTGCGGAGTGTGGAAAGGTGCCCTTCTTTGTCAGTGCGAACATGCTCATGGCCTAAGACCTCAAATAGTTCATTCTAAAAGAGATAATTCCAGTGCCATTTCAACGACTTGAAATTATTGAGCTTGATTGACATTTTTTGTCAAACCACGCACCCCTTTGCACTTTGGAGTTCAGTGGCGCTCCGTAATAAATCCATATATTCCATAGAGATGTATAGAGGACAGGGCGCCCCTGGATTTGCCGTAGTTTGGCATCCCCCGTGCTCATACGATAATCGAGGTGACGAACATGCGCATCTTATCCAAAATCTCGGTGGTTGACGTCCTGATGGTAATAGCGATTTTGATGATTCTGTCCGCGATTGTTCTCCCGCACTTCGCGCGATAAGGCAGCGCGCTTCGATTTGGTTCGCTGCGAATCGAAGCGCGTTGAGGGAATCCGCCGCATACATCCGCCACATCTTTCCGAATCTCATCAGCTCACCAAGCATCGGGAATCCAGCAAACTTTACTACGCGCTCTTCTCCAGACACGTTAGAATGACGCTCCGCTCGCAGCGTTGTAGAGGCGTCATTTCAATTGGAGGAGATCATGAAAAAACGGGGAAGACGGTCCTTTTTGAAGAGGGGATTTCTTGCTCTGCCGGCGCTGGGCGCCTTGCGCGCCCAGGATGTGGCGAAGGCAGGGTCCCCGAATTTATCCCAAGCGGCGGGAACGGGAACGCGCCCCGCCTTCAAACTTGGTCTGGTTACTTACGAATTGGCCAAAGACTGGGACGCGGAGACCATCATCAAAAATTGTGAGGCTGCTGGCTTCGAAGGCGTCGAGTTGCGCACCACCCACAAGCACGGCGTGGAGCCTTCCCTCTCAAAGGACCAACGGACGGAAGTGCGCAAGCGCTTTCAGGATTCCCGCGTGCGCCTGGTGAGCCTTGGTTCGACGTGCGAATACGAATCGCCGGACCCGGCGGTGGTGCAGCGTAACATTGAGGAGACCCGGCGCTTTGCCGATCTCGCTCAGGACCTGGGCTGCATGGGCGTTAAGGTGCGGCCCAACGGATTCCCCAAAGATGTGCCGCACGATAAAACACTCGATCAGATTGGCCACGCGCTCAAGCAGTGTGGCGATATTGCTCGCGACCATGGCGTGGAGATCTGGGTGGAGGTTCACGGGCGTGAGACGGAGGAGCCGCAAAACATGCATCGGATCATGCAGGTCTGCGATCATCCGGCCGTGGGACTTTGCTGGAATTCGAGCGACACGGACGTGGTCGACGGGTCGGTGCAATCCAGCTTCAACCTTCTGAAAAAGTGGCTGCGCAGTTGCCACATCAATGAGCTTTGGCGCACGCTTCCACCCTGGGGCGGACCGGTTGCGGCACAGCAGCCCAAAACGGCCTTGGCGGGATTCCCCGAATGGCAAAAACCTTATCCGTGGCACGAGCTTTTCACACTGTTTCGCGGCGTCGGATACGACCGCTACACTTTCGCAGAAATCCCCGCCAGTTGCGAGCCCTTGCGGCTGATGCGATACTATCGAGCTCTTTGGGAGTACCATGCGGCATGACACCATGCGAGAAATCGTGTACATTGGTCATAGGCGGAGGTGGGGGATGCACAACGAATTTACTGCAGTCTTTGAGCGAGACGGCGATTGGTATATAGGATACTGCCCTGAGATTCCCGGCGCCAATGGGCAGGGTCGCACGATGGACGAGTGCCGGCAGAGTCTCGCAGCCGCGATTGCTTTGATTCTTGAAGATCGCAGACAGGACGCATTGAAAGGAATTCCCACCGATGCAGTTAGAGAAGTTGTCGTGGTGTCATGAAGCGGGAGTCTCTGCTGAGACACTTGCGAAGGCACGGTTGCTTTCTCAAACGCGAAGGTTCCGCCCACTCGTTGTGGTGCAATCCGAAAACCGGCCAGGTTGAAGCTGTTCCGCGGCACACCGAGATATCCAATCAACTCGCCAAAAAAATCTGCCGTGGCCTAACCGTTCCGGAAATTTGAAGGAATCACACTGCGCAGAGAGAATTTAACGTGACTACATCCCTCCTAAATATTCAACCTGTTACGCTTGAAGGGCTGCACGTTCGCCTCGAGCCGCTGAGCATGGATCATCACGCGGGCTTGTCTGAGGTGGGCTTGTCTGAGGAACTCTGGCGCTGGATTCCTTTCGCGGTGCGAACGCCCGACGAAATGTGCGAGTACATTGCGAATGCTCTGCGCGCACAATCGGAGGGACATGAGTTGCCCTTTGTCACCATTGAAATGAAAACGGGCAAAGCGATCGGCAGCACGCGCTACATGAACATCGACCGTGCCAACCGCCGCGTGGAGATTGGTTCCACCTGGCTCGCCCCGGCCTGGCAGCGCACCGCCGCCAATACCGAAGCGAAATACCTGATGCTTCGCCACGCTTTTGAGACCCTGGGTTGCATGCGCGTGGAGCTCAAGACGGATGCCCTCAATGAGAAATCGCGCACCGCCATCCTGCGCATCGGCGCCAAAGAAGAAGGCACTTTCCGCAAACACATGATGACCCACACCGGCCGCATCCGCGACACGGTCTATTTCAGCATCATCGATTCGGAGTGGCCTGAGGTTAAGGTCCGCCTTGAAGAAAAACTTTCTCGCGGCGCTTAACGGCGATTTCCAATTGAGTTGTGTGAGTTTATTTCGTGCGCTTCAGTGAAGGTAGGTCCCGCCCCAGAGCAGCCCCGGCCCCACAGCCGCGACGAAAATCAGAGGCCGGTGTTCGGCAGTGCGACTCGCGCGTGTCTTTGATAAGGCTTTGCTCAAACCGACTCCGCAAGTGGCGGACCCAAGATTCCCAAACGACTTGCATACCTGGGCGATTTTGTCCATTGGGATTTGGGAATTTTGGGAAATCACTTGGACCAGGCGCGGATTCGGTTCATGAATGGCGAAATAATCGACCGATGTTCGAGGGGACCCTGCCAATGTCTCGAGCCCCTCTAGAATTCTGCCCAAATGCAATGCAGCCGCTTTAGCGAGTTGCTCACCCTTGAACTGAACTTCCACAGTCCCAGTCTCATGAAGACTTAGCCGGAGCGCGGCAGAGGATGTCCCATCGCACCCCCAGATGAAATCTCCTAATCGTAAATTCTCATCTCCCTTGACCGAATCCGACCGCGCCAGCACAAACGCGCATGCTCCGTCACCAAAAAGTCCACGAAATTCTCCCGGAACGCTTGGTGACAGGAACCTGCGGCTGTTCACCTCCGAGGCCACCACCAAGGCAACATTTTGCCGCGTCGCTAAGAGTAGGGCTTTGGCCGTCGCAAGAGCATAAATGACACCTACACAAGCTCCCCCCACGTCGAGGGCGCAACAGGGCTCTCGGAGTAGAAGGCGAATGTGGAGTGTCGCGGCGAGAGACGGGAACCCCAGATGAGTGGCGCTCGTCACAACCAGCAGATCCTCTTTTTCAGGATCCAAATTGGCGGTTTGTAGGGCGATTTCCGTTGCGTGCTGTGCCAGCGTCAATTCGCTTTCGTTGCCATCAACGCGGGCCACGGATTCGATCCCCGCGCGTTCGCTGATGGTCCCAGCAGCCAGGTTACATTCAGCTTGGATGGCCGTCGCACCGATCCGGAGAGAGCCCACGGCATGTCCCCAGCCAACAAGGGAAATGCCGATGTTTGAATTAGCGGGCTCCGGTGTCCTTGCACCCACAAATTCACACTTGCGAGCAATCTTAAACCGGACAATTTCGGCCACCAACGAACCTATACTCTGGGATCGACCCTCTGGCCACAGGTTTCCAAAGGTTTGGATACCCGTTTCGTCTTCGATCGCGGTGAGAATGCCGACCCATCCCATCGAATCGATAAGCCCCGTGTTAACCAAATCTACGCTGTCGCCGGGGAGGGGGATGCCCGGTCGCATTTCCCTGGAAACACACTTATTGACCAAATCAACCGCACGTGAATGGTCCCAATCACCTGCCATAACCATGGCGGGCTCCTTTTCAATTTTAGTGCCAAGTCAGCATGACATCAGATCTCGTCCAACCAAAAGCTGTTGGGTTGAGGGAACAGGGAGTCCTGCATCAGCCAGCATTGCTGATCACCCCTGGGTCTGGGAAGGCCAATCCTTGCAAATCGCTTGAGTGTTGCACATAGTTTGTTAGCCACCGAGCGGTTCATGAACCGTTCCGCCAACGGAAGAGGATCGGACCTTTTGACCCGCTGAACAAGACTCCCCGCAAATCGACACCACTCGCGATCCACAATCGGGATGCTGTCCAGCCTTTCACCGGATGCCAGGGCGAGCTTGGCGCGAAGATTGAATCCGTCCCGCTCCGGAAATAGACGAAACCGGATGTTGTCATATTCACATCCGCAAATGGACCGTCTTGCTTCTTGCGGGTTTACCCAGACGGCGCGGCCACCGCCCGAACTACTTTGGGGCTGGCACTCAAAAAGGTATTCAAGGGTCGAAGAGAACTCAGCTTTGCGCAGGCACTCGACCAATTCGGCTTCGCCAAGGGACCGGTCAGTTGGCTGAAGGCCGTTGCACTGTTGGTCCTCTATGTGAGGCCGCTTTGCGACAGTTGGAACAGGTTCGTAATAAATGGAATCGCCTCGCTTAAAAGGAAATGGTTCCCGCCAAGCGAAGGCTTTCGGAGGTAACGGCCTAGTTGAGCAAAACGAATCTGGAGAAGTCTGTTCCAATCCAATGACGCAGTAACCCGCGCCCATCAGCGTGATATCAGAGAGGATTAGCTCCTTCAATTCTATTGACTCGTTTCTTCCGCCGAGCCACCGGTTTGGCGATAACCAAGTGCCGAACCTCAACACAGTGCCCCAGCTTCTTCCAGTGGTCCATTAGATGTTCAGCGACCAGCCGTCGGTGGCACTTTTCTGGGCCACTTTCCGAGCAAAGTAGGGCGACCTTTCCTTCCAACTCGTTGGGTTGTATATATTCAAGGATCTTTCTTTGCTCCATCAAAGTTAAGAAGGACTTCTCATATTGCGCCCAGTCTTTGGTTTTTCGATAAGCCTCGCGAATCTCGGGGCTCGGAGCGAGGAGTGGTTCATGAAGATATTTAATCCCTGACAAGCGATCAAGAAAAAAAGCGATGTCTGGATATTTGGCAAATCCTGCAAGCTGCCCAACGCGATTTTCCCGAACATCAATCAGTTTTTCTACGCCGGCATCCTGAAGAAGGCGAAAAAATTCTTCTGCGGTCTTTTTGGTAAAACCAATCGTGAAGATTGTCGATGTCATCGGAGGAACTACCAACGGTTTACGGTAAGAGGGTCAACGCGGAACGCGGCTTTCTCAGTCTGAAGAGAGTAGGCGTCCTCCAAGACCTCCGTGCGCGCCGCCGAAAACAAGGAGTCGCGTGACACCGCGTCAAACCCATTTGAGGAAAGCAATCTATTCTCCGCGGCCTCCTGGGTCTCTGGCTTAGTGCCTTTGCGAATGTGCACGGGCTGTATCCCTAGCGCAACGATTTCAGGGCAGATCATTAAGAACCGATGGCATTCGAGTGGGTCTTCCTCGGCGCACATCAACGCGGTGTTGCGCTTTTCGAGTTCGCTAAGTAGGCGCTCAATGCCGGCGCGGAAGGCGTAAGATTTCCGGCGAGCCTTATAGTCCACCAGGCCATCCGAGCGATACGCGTCGGGGTCGTCCGGTCGGCCTCCCAGTTCCTCACCAAGGAATAAATATGAGATTCCTTCGGCTTCGAGCAGTGCGTCGAGTCCAGGCTGGCAGAATTGCGGAAACCTGCTGCTGCGGGGGCTGCTGCGGACATCCACCAGGAGTTCAACTTGAGCATTCTTGAGGAGTTTGCTGAATTCGGGGAAATCCCAGTTGGAATGGCCCACCGTGAAGAGGGTTTTCAGTTTCCGAGTCTCAGCTTCCAAGGAATTGTGTGAAGGCATAAACCATCTCGCTGTCCTTTATTGTACCTCATCTTATCCGACCGGCTTCCAACCCAAATCGTTTCGCCTCACAGCCCTTTTTCCGCCAACTCAAATGCCTTGAGCATAGCCTGAGCTTTGTTCATGGACTCGCGGTATTCCTGGGCGGGGACGGAATCGGCAACGATGCCGGCGCCGGCCTGAAGGTAGGCGAAATGGTCGCGCACCAGGACGGTGCGGATGACGATGCACGAATTGAGGTAGCCGGAGAAGTCGAGATAGAGGACCGCACCGCCATAGAGACCGCGTCGTGTGGGCTCAAGCTCGTCGATAATTTCCATGGCGCGCACTTTCGGCGCCCCGCTGAGCGTGCCGGCAGGGAAGCACGCCGCCAGCGCCGCGTAGCTGTCCGCGTCGGGCCGCAGTTTTCCCTCCAGGCTCGACACCAGGTGCATCACGTGAGAGTAGCGCTCGACGAACATAATTTCTTTGGGGCTTACAGTGGAGAACTCGCAGACGCGCCCAATGTCGTTGCGTCCAAGGTCGACGAGCATAATATGTTCGGCCTTCTCCTTCTCGTCGGCGCGCAAGGCCTGTTCGTTCCGCAGGTCTTCTTCATCTGTCTCGCCGCGCGGCGCCGTGCCCGCAATGGGGCGGTATTCAACCTGCCTTCCTGAGACCTTCACCAGCATCTCTGGCGAAGACCCCAGCACTGTAGACTTGCCCATACGCAGGTAATACATATAGGGCGATGGGTTGACCACGCGTAGTGCACGATAAACCTCAAACTCCGGCACACGTACCGGCACCTTCAGCCTCATCGACAAGACCACCTGGAAAACGTCGCCGGCCCGGATGTATTCCTTGCCGCGCTCCACCATCGCTTCATAGGTTTCCCGCGGCATGTTAGGCCGGGAGCGCAGTGCTCCGCGCGGCCTTTGGAATCGGGGGAGGCGCAGTGGCCGTTGGAGTTGGCGTTCCATGTGTTCGAGATGGCGAACCGCAATGTCGTACTTGGCGCGCAGACTCCCCGGACCTTCTTCGGTCAGCACGTTGGCGATCAGGTAGAGACGATGCTGGACGTGATCAAACGCCACGAGGCTTGAAAAATACATGAAAGACGCATCATCCAATTCCACGTCCGGCTCGACGCGCGGAGGAAGATTCTCCAGCATCCGCACCGTTTCGTAGGAGAGGTAACCGACCGCGCCGGCGGTGAATGGGGGCAGGCCAGGGACCTTCACCGATCGGTATCGCTCGCCCACTTGGCGCAGGTAGTCGAAAATGTTGCCCGTCATGTGGGTCCGGCTGGCGCCGCGCTCCAACGTGATTTGATTGCCACGGCAAGTAATTACTTGGAACGGATCAACTCCGAAAAAGGTGTAGCGCCCCACGCGCTCCCCGCCTTCCACACTTTCCAGCAAAAAGCTGTATGGGTGGGCTGCGGATTCGCGCGCGGTGTGCGGCGCAAGTTTCATGTAAGCGGCCACGGGGCTCAACAGGTCGGCAACTATGGTGCGGTAGACGGGCACAACGTTGCCATGTTGCGCGAGGCGCTTGAACTCAGCGAAATTGGGTTGGCAGGGACTCATAAGAATATGTCGGGCTGGCCAGACAAGACCGCCTCAAGTTGCCACCGGGTGATCCAGAGCTTGCCGGATCGCCTGCTCCATAAGGGCGCGCGGCGCAGATTTACCCGTCCAAATTTCAAACTGCCGGGCGCCTTGGGCCACCAGCATCTCGAGGCCGGAAATAGTGGTCAGGCCGCGACTACGCGCTTCGGCCAGCAGACGCGTTTCGAGCGGCCGGTAAACCATGTCAAAAACCACTCGCACCCGCAGGCGGGAGAGATCTATTGGTAGCGATTCCATGTGTGGCATCATGCCCACCGGAGTGGCATTGATTACCGCATCCACGTCCAACCCTTCCCCGTTTCCCCACGGAACCACCTGGGCTGAGATTGTCCTTGCCAGGCGTCGCGCAGCAGACTCGCGCCGGGCAGCCAGCAGAACTTCGGCGCCTTCCGCACGAAGGGCAAAGGCGGCCGCTCGTCCCGCGCCGCCAGCACCCAAGACCAGAATACGGCTTCCTGCCAGTCGCAGACGCTTGGTGAGAACTTCGACCACCGCAGCGGCGTCAGTGTTCCATCCCATCCACTTCCCGCGCTGGACGGCCACAGTGTTGCACGCGCCAATCCGAGCGGAGAGCGGATCAAGCCAGTCGAGGTCGCGAATGATGGCGCGCTTGAAAGGCATGGTCACACTGAAGCCCAGGAATCCCAGCTCGCGCGCGAAGGCCAGGAAATCACGCAATCGTTCCGTTTCGCACGGCAGGTATACGGCATTCACGTGTTTGGCTTGGAAGGCCGCGTTCTGCATGGGAGGTGAAAGCGAGAACGAAGCATGCGAGCCGACCACGCCGTAGAGATGCACACGGTTGTCGAGGTGCTCCACCCGGTAAGTCGTGCGCATGACTTCAGCCGGTACCTGTCCGGGGGCTACCGGCACGTGGTCGCCGGCCGCGGCGTAGGTGAAATAGCTCCCCCATCGCAGGCCTAGCAACCGCGCCGGGATCCCGGAGGGGCCGAGCGCCAGCGCGACGAGCTTTGGATTCTCGTGTTGGTGGGAGTGCAGGAGATGAGAAATCTTCAGGTTGTCTCGCAACTCCCGGGCGTGTGTGGCGATTTTGATGACGTTTGCGGGCAGTCGAGACAGTCGCTTGTAGATAGCCCCCAGCGCGGGTGTCTTACGATATTGGTGAAAAGACACTATCACTTTGGCCGGCCGGAACTGATGCAGGAACACGGAACTATTGTGATTGATCGACTCGATTTCAATGTCTACCCACTGGCATCCGGCGCGCATCGCGGCGCACAACAAAGCCGATTGCTGCTCCACTGAGCCGGAAAAGAGACCTCCGGCCTCCACGCGGCGGCAAGTGGCAATCGCTTGAGGGAAATGGAGCCGTGCCAGCATTTGGTGCAAGTGCGCTTCCAGCCCCTCGGTTTCTTTCAGATGGTCCAGGCGCAATTCGTATCCAACAGGAGATCCACTGACGCGCACCGCGAGCGCCTCCATAGTGCTGACACTGGGGGCGGCCAGTGTGACAAAAATCCGGGGTGAGGGCGCCTTACTCAATGCATGTCCTTAGGTGCCTGAGATGTCATGCTTGGATTCCGAATGTAAAGCTTTTAATACTCCAAAGGCAAGTTTTTTGAGGGGGCGGGGGGTGGTGGTTGAGCGGCGCTGCAGATCATGCGACGGGCATAAACCATTTAATGACAATGGATTGCACGTAAAGATCGCGCGGCTGGCATAGTCTGAAGTATGGCCTTCGATATCTATACGCCAAATTATGCCAACACGGGGCATTCTGATATATTGGAGTCCCCATGGCGCAGACAAATTCTTTCGCGACACTCTGGGCGAGCCTGCTGCCCCCCGGATTCGGCGTGTCAGGGGTTTGCCCGCTGCGCAGTGAAATTCTGGCGCGGACCTTTAAATGCAAAGGCCACCAATGAAGTATCGTGCAATTCTTTTAAGCATTGCCGCCATAGTTGCGTTCGAATTTTCCCGATGGGCAATGGCGCAATCTCCCATTGAGGCGGACCTGCAGAAGGTCAGTTGGGCTTTGTACCAGGACGAAGCCGTTAAACTCATGCAGGAGTATCTGCGCATCGACACATCCAATCCGCCCGGCAACGAATTGGCAGCCGCTGAATTTTTTCACCGCCTGTTTAGTCAGACGGGCATTCCCAACACCATTTACACTTACGCGCCGGGCCGGGCCAACATTTATGCCGTCCTGAAAGGGGACGGCACGCTTCGACCGCTGGTTTTATTGAACCACATGGACGTGGTGAGAGCAGACCCGAAGAACTGGAAAGTTCCGCCCTTCTCCGGTGAGATCGTGAACGGTGAAATGTACGGCCGAGGCGCGGAGGACATGAAGGACGAAGGCTTGCTGCAAGCGATGGTGATGCTGATCGCAGCCCGCGAACATCTGCCCCTCAAGCGCGATTTGATCTTTCTGGGCACAGCGGATGAAGAGGTGGGCGATACGGGAAGTGCGTGGTTAATTGAGCACCATCCGGAACAGGTGCGCCAGGCGGAATATCTGATCACCGAAGGAGGGGCGAACCTTCTCCTCCCCGGTAGCCAAACTCTCTATGAAATTGATGTGGCGGAAAAGGCCCCATTTTGGATTCGCATGACGGCTACCGGGCGCGGAGGGCACGGGTCAAGTCCTATCGCGGATTCGGCGCCGGACCGCCTGGTGAAGGCGATGAATCGCGTGATAGCCTGGGAGCCACCGATTCGCGTTTTGCCCTTCGTGGAAGAAAATTTTCGCAGCATCGCACCGCAGCAAAAGGAGCCGCGTGCCACCCAGTTTCGTGACATCCGCAAAGCCCTCACCGATCGCGCCTTTGCCAAAGCTATCATGGAGGATGAGGATTTCAATTACCTGCTGCATGACACCATTTCGCTCACCGTCATGAAGGGCAGCGAGCAGACCAATGTAATTCCTGACACGACGTCCTGCGAATTTGACATACGACTTCTGCCCGGTGAAGATCCGGCGGTGTTTCTAGCCCAGCTTCGGAAAGTGGTCGCCGACGAGCAGATCCAACTAGAACCTATTAGCCGCTACCGCAAACCCAATTCTTCTCCCACTAACACCATGCTCTATCGATTGTTCGAGGAAGCGATCCGCGAGCATAACCCGCAGGCACTAATTGCGTCGGCTTTGGGTGGTGGCTACACCGAATGCCAGATGTATCGCGAACTGGGCATCAATTGCTATGGCTTCGTTCCTGTTGAGATCACCACTGAGGTGTAGGATACCCAACACGCGGCCAACGAGCGCATTCCGGTGGAGCAGATTCGGCGAGGGCTGAGAGTTTATTACGAAGTTGTGGCAAGAGCGGTGAATCAGTAGGAAGAAATGATGAATGCAGAATGATGAATGATGAATAAAGACGAGAGCGAGGAGAATTAGAAGAAAATTCATCGTTCATCAATCTTCGTTCATCATTTGTTCAATTTTCTCATCTCACGCCACTGGTTAAACTATGAAGCGAGAATTCCCCAAGAATCCGTTGGTGGGCGTAGGCGGCGTGGTGGTGCGGCGCAATCGCGTTCTACTGGTGCGCCGTAAGCGTGAGCCGCTGAAGGGTGAGTGGTCGCTTCCCGGGGGCCTCATCGAGCTGGGCGAGGAATTGTCGCAGGCTGCGCGGCGCGAATTGAAAGAAGAGACCGGGCTCGACGTCGAGCCACTGGAAATCATCGCCGTCTTCGACCGCATCATGCGCGAGGGTCAACCAGCATCGCGCGTTCGCTACCACTTCGTCATCGTGGATTACGCCTGCCGTTGGAAGCGCGGACGGCTCAAGCCTTCTTCCGATGTGGCTGACGCACGCTGGGCGCGGTGGGAAGAACTTGAGCAGTATCACTTGACCCGCATGGCCACCGCGGTGATTGAAGAAGCCTTCAGATTTTTTAGCAAACGGATAAGACCTCAGCGAATTGCCCTTCGTCCCTTCGCTCCCTGGAAAAAAACAAAAGGTTTGTAAATGCTATGGTTCCGTGGAGCTCTCGCCGGAAATGACTTCTTCGGGCGGGTAGGTAATCTGCTTGCCTGTGACACGCGCGAATGGAGTGAGTGGGTGAGTGCGACGAAATGTTTTGGTGATGATGTGCTCGACCATGATGCCTCGCGCCGTCAGCGCGTCCGCGATCAGCAAGCGATGGCACCGCCAGGGGACAGCTTCCGCACACATCACGGCAATTTGTTTTTCCCGTGCAAACTTCATCAGCAGTTTCACGCCTGACTCAAATTCCCTGGTCTGCATATAGTCCGCAAAACCCCGGAAAGATGGACTGTTCCAGCCGCCGTTGGGCGAGTCGCGGCGCGCGTGGCGCAATCCTCCCAACTCCGGCGTGTGGCGATATTGGATTTTGGCGGCGCGCAAGTCTTTGGGTAGCTTTTCCCGGTTGAACTGAGGGTTGTGCTTTGAGTGGGGAATCGTGCGCACATCGATGAGTCGCTCCACACCGTGGGCTTGCAGGAGTCGAATGAAGATTTCGAGTGGCCGGTTGGAATGGCCGATGGTCATGACCACAACAGGCGGCTTCGACGGGGATCGTGGCATGTGACGTAAGGAGCTCTGAAAATTGAAAACCCCTGGTCCACCAACGGTGGAACCAGGGGCTAAGGGTGCTGATGGGATTGGCTTGTCCCGCGCGGCGGGACCCAGGCGCCGAACAGCGCCTTTAGACCACGCCCTTCTAAGAAAGAAAGGCACCCACAATGAGCAGCGCTAGCGAACGCCTAAGCCTCAGCACCCTCGCTAGGTTTACTTCCAATTGACATGGATCACCTCCTTTCTAGCGTTGAGCCGATATTAAAATTCGAGATTGGCTGAGTCAAGCGAAATCGGGCCTCACCGCGCAGAATATTTTCCGGTGGCGGCGCGCCATCGGAGGGCAATAAGGTCCACGAACGCACGCATGGCGTCCCGGAGGACGTGGACTTTAGTTGCCGGGTCGTTGTCCCAACGGACGGGCACTTCCACAATTTTTCCGCCCAGGCGCTGGATCAGGAAAAGAAGCTCAAAATCGAAACTGAACCGCTCGGAACGTTGGAGCTCAAAGGCGCGGCGCGTGGAGGCGCGGCGGAAGAGCTTTAACCCGCACTGTGTGTCGTGAATCTTAAGTCCTGTCGCGAGCCGCACCAGCAAGTTAAACATTCGCCCACCGATTTCGCGAAAAGCCGGCTGGTGAACTCCGATCAATTCCCTCTGCAAGGCCCGCGACCCCACCGCGGCGTCGGCCTGCGAGCGTTCGAGCGCGGCGAGCAAGTTGTCGGTCTCTTCGATTGGTGCCGAGAGGTCGGCGTCGGCAAAAATGACATACTGCCCGCGCGCTTCGAGCACTCCGCGGCGCACGCTGAAGCCCTTACCACGGTTGCGTTCGTTACGGATCAATTGGATCGCCGGGAATCTTGCATCCGCTTTGTGCAGCAACCCCTGGAGATCGTCGGTTGAGCCGTCGTCAATGACGATGACCTCGGCGGGAAATGATTTCGAGCCGAGATATCGCCTGATTTTTTCCAAGCTGGCCCCCAGCCGCTTGGCCTCGTTATAGGCCGGAATCACGATACTCAGAAATGGGTCGGGCATCGAACCTGACTATATGGGAGGTGGGAGCAAGTAGTCAAAAGGAAGCCGTCTGATCTCAGCAAGAAGTCTTTGCCGGTCTCACTTGAATTTTCTGCAAACTATATCTACTCTCAAAGAACGGTAATGCACTCGACAACTGCGGTTGACTCATCATTAATGGCTGCCGCCAAGCTATGATAATTTGCATGGGTATAAAATGATTGCGTACAACACCAGGCTTTTCTTCACAATTTATTACCGGCCGCTCGCCGCCATGAGCGAGATCATCGACAAGGGGAGCTGGCTTTATGGCGCCGCCCTTGTGGTTCTGGTCTCGGCGCTGCTCCAGTTCGGTGTGACGGCACGGCTCTACAATACTTTTGAAGCAGCGCCTGTCGTGGTTCCCCAGCATCGCGCCCAGCCTGCCACAAAAAATCCGCCGTCCGAGATTGCTGACGATAGCACTGACGCTGAACTCTCCAGTCGCCGATTGCCCCTGCCGGTGGTGGACAATCTGGCCTGGCCCTTCATTTCATTTTCCTCCACCTAGGTTATTGTGAGCATTGTCGGGCTGGGCCTGCTCTATGTCCCCCTCACATTATTTGTGGTGAATCTGTTCGAACACCAAGGCAGCTTCGGCGTAATCTTGCAACGGGATTATGGCGCGCTATTGGCGTGTACTCTGATGGCGTGGGCGGCGGCACACCTGCCCGTCGCGCTGGCAGGGCTTGCCCTCGATCGGCTGAGACCAAGCCCAATCGATGACCTCGCGCTCTGGCTGCTCGCCAAATTTACCTTTGGAGCGTTGATGGTTTGCGCCCTCCGAACCATCTTCGGAGTAAGTTATGGCACGGCGATTTCGACAGTCTCACTTTCATGGGTTTCCGTTTTCTTCGAGTCCTCTCTCGGCTGGCTCGCCTCACCATTTATCATCTACTTCGGCTACAGCTACTTTCGGACGGATATTGGGGACATCTTGTCCAGTTTTCGCACGCGGCAGGGATTTCGCCGATATCTGGAAGCCTAAACGATTAATCCTCATGAAGCTGAGGCCCACTACCAGCTGGGCTTAGTTCACCTGCAACGACGTCAATACACAGAGGCCGTAGCGCGTTTCAAGCGCGCCGTGGAAATTGACCCTGGAGAACTCGATGCGCGTTATCAACTGGGGCGCGTGGCACGGATGCGAGGAAAGTGGGATGAAGCCCTGGAGCATTTCAATGCAGTGGCAGCGCAAGACCATGAGTTTTCGCAGAGTGAGGTGTGGCGGGAGATCGGAGCAGTTCAAGCGGCAGCATCGAGGGATCAGGATGCGCGCGCCGCCCTTGAACACTACGCCGAACGCAGGCCTTACGACCCGGAGGGGCTCTACTATTTTGGGGCGACGCTGGCCAAACTCGGCGAGACTCAACGTGCGAGGGAAATCTTAGACCAGTGCGTTGAAGCGGAAAAGACCAACCCTTATTACCGGCACGGACAAATGCGCAAGTGGCGCAAGCTCGCCGAAAAGCAGTTGCGCAGCTTGCGCGAATAGTTGCCGGCCCTTGCGGCAAGCGCTCCCCAAGAAATGGTCGGTCAGGGTTGCCGGGACTAATGGTTAGTGCTGAGAAAGAGTCAAACATTGAAACTAAAACCGATTCTGTTCTTTGGCACATTCTCCGGCCAGCCGTACTTACCGATCAAAGGGACAAATTGGCAGGGATCAATAGTTCGCGTGGCGATTTGACCATCGTGCTTGAAAATCAAGTTGAGCTCTTGATAATCGCGCCCGCCCACAGGTATCACCAGGCGGCCACCGTCGGCAAGCTGGTCAAGCAGCGGTTGGGGGATTTTGGGCGGCGAGCCCGCTGTGACCATGATTACCTGAAATGGAGCCGCCGGTGAGTAGCCTTCCGTGCCATCCCCGCTGATGATCTCCACTCCTTCGTAACTCAGGCGCGCGAGACGCAGGCGCGCGGCTTCTGCAAGGTCGCGATTGCGTTCGATGGCATAGACTTTGGCGCCCAGGTGAGCGAGGATGGCCACTTGGTAGCCGCTGCCCGCTCCCACTTCCAATGCCTTGTCGCCCGGTAGCACGCGCACCGCCTCCGTCATTACAGCCACAATGTAGGGCTGCGAGATGGTCTCCGTGGCGCCGATAGGCAGCGGCCGGTCATCGTAAGCCTTGCTCACCAGATTGGGCGAAACGAATTCGTGGCGGGGCACGCTGAACATCGCGTCGAGGACGCGTGAGTCATGGATGCCGCGCCGCCGGAGTTGATGTTCGATCATCCCTCGACGCTCTGATTCAAAAAGAATGGCTTGGGTCATGGGCTTTCAGCGGGTGAGGCGCGCTACCCACAGTTTAGAACGCATGAGGTTATAATGGAAGGGGACTGATATCCGGCCACCACTGACGAAACTATGAATCAGGATAAATATTCACGTCAAATTCTCTTTCAGGCGATTGGAGCCGCCGGGCAGGAAAAGCTGGGACACGCGAAGGCCGTCATCATCGGCTGCGGAGCGTTGGGTACCATGCAGGCGAACGCCCTGGTCCGCGCGGGTGTCGGCTCACTGCGCATCGTGGACCGCGATTACGTTGAAGAGAGTAATTTGCAGCGCCAAATTCTTTTTGACGAATCCGACGCGCGCGAAAATCTGCCCAAAGCGATTGCAGCGCAACGCAAGCTGAAAGCCATCAACTCGGATGTTCAAGTTGAAGGTTTGGTCGCTGACGCCGACGGTGGAAACATCGAGGGATTGGTTCGGGGCTTCGACGTCATACTGGATGGCACCGACAATTTTGAAACACGCTATCTCCTGAACGACGTCGCAGAGAAACTAGGGATTTCCTGGATTTATGGCGCGGTGGTGGGAAGTTACGCGACCACGCTGACGGTTCTTCCTGGTCGCACCGCGTGCCTCGCCTGCATTTTTCCTGCCGCGCCCAAGGGCCTGCATGAAACCTGTGACACGGTCGGAGTGATCTCTCCCGCAGTCGCGTGGGCAGCGGCAATCCAACTGACCGAGGCCATCAAGATCATGACTGGCCATGAGGACGAGCTTCACGGATTCTTGCTCTCCTACGACATTTGGCAAAATCGACTACAAAAGGTTCAACCCAGGATTGATCCTCAGTGCAGAGCTTGCGGTGCACGAGATTTTATTCATTTGAAGAGTGGCGACTCCACACACACTACTCTCTGCGGACGGGACGCCGTCCAAATTCGTCAGCAAGAATCGCGAGGCTTGGACCTCGCCGCCCTCAAATCGCGACTGGAAAAGTTTGGCGCGGTGCGTGGCAACGAATTCCTGCTCAAGTGCGCGCTCGACCCTTATGAACTGACAATCTTCTCCGATGGCCGTGCCATCATTCGCGGTACCCAGGACCCCGCTGTGGCGCGCAGCCTTTACGCCAAGTACGTTGGCGCCTAATGGGTGTCCGATTTCGGGAAGGCTCGTACCACAAGCGGACATCGGCCGCAGGTAGTCACCTGGCAAAATCCACGTGTTCTTGCCCCTTTTCAATTACTTACACGCAATCCCGCCTTGGCATCCCGCTTGCCTTATCTACCATGGAAGTGTAGTTCGGTTTGGCGGCGCATATTGAGCAATTGACGCGAACATGAAACTGGAAATTGGAAAATTGAAATTGGTAAGTTGAATCTTTGGACCAGTTTCTAATTTCCATTTACCAATTTCATCATTTCCCTCAAACGCTCGGTCACTTAATTCAGAAATGGCGGAACTTGGTCCGGAATTAGGCGTAAGTCAATACATGAGAACACTAACCCAAGACTTGAAATACGCCTTCCGGATGCTGGCGAAAAATCCCGCGTTTACTGCGATCGCGGTGCTGACGCTGGCCCTCGGGATTGGCATCAACACTGCGATGTTCAGTGTGGTGAATGCCGTTTTGATCCGCCCTCTTCCGTTTCCCCAGTCTGATCGGATCGTCCTGGTGATGCGGCATTTCCAGGATGGCTCCAATCAACCTGCCGTGTCGGTCCCGATGATTCTCGACTGGCGGAATCACAACAAGGTGTTCGATGCTCTGGGTGCTTTCCAGATTTTTCCCGTGGGATTTAACCTGAGCCAGGGCGACCAACCGGAGCGCATTAACGGAATTCACGTCACCGCCGGTTTCTTTCCCGTCCTCGGAATAAAACCCGTGGCCGGCCGGGTTTTTTCTCCGGAAGAAGACCAGCCGGGTGGTCCCGGCGTGGTGGTTATCAGCAACAATCTCTGGCGGAATCGTTTTGGCGCCGCGCCCGACATCATCGGGAAAACCATCACCCTCTCCAACGAGACTTCTACGGTGATTGGGATCATGCCGGAGGGTTTCCAGTTTCCGCCTCGCGTGGAGTTGTGGGCCCCACTTCGCCTGCCCGCCACAAGCCAGGACCCAGGGAATCTTTACCCGTGCATCGCAAGACTGAAGGACGGAGTCACGTTGAAGACCGCGGGAGCCGCCATAAGCACACTTTACAAACAGTTCCGTAAAGACAATCCGGGCCTTGACTCGGGCCCGGACGTCGCGGTTTCGCCCTTGCAGGAGCAGTTGGTGGGGAACATTCGTCCCGTCCTTTTGGTGCTGCTCGCGGCGGTGTGCTTCGTTCTTTTGATTGCCTGCGTCAACGTGGCCAATCTATTGCTTGCGCGTTCGGCGGCTCGCCAGAGAGAGGTGGCGATTCGAACCGCAATGGGCGCGGGCCGCTTCCGCCTGATGCGCCAACTTCTTACCGAGAGCGTTTTGCTGGGACTCATGGGCGGCACACTGGGCCTCTTCACTGCTTACTGGGGGATCGGCGGGTTGCTTTCGCTCGCGCCGCCTGACTTGCCCCTGTTGCATGATGTGGGCATCGACGCCAACGTGCTGGGATTTACATTGGGGGCTTCGCTGCTTACGGGAATTCTCTTTGGTTTGGGCCCAGCGTTGCGCCTTTCGGGCGGCTCGTTGAGCGAAACGTTAAAGGAAGGCAGCCGGGGCTCCACCGAAGGGCGGCACCGCCAGCGCACACGCAGTGTTCTGGTGGTCAGCGAGATTGCACTTTCATTGGTTTTGGTGGTGGGCGCAGGCTTGTTGATCGAGAGTTTCGTGCGCCTGCGCGACGTCAAGCCGGGGTTCGATCCCCGCAATGTGCTGACGTTCCAGATGTCGCTCCCGGAATCGAAGTATTCCAAACCTGAAACTTTTTCGCTTGGGATTCACCAATTGCTTCAACGAATGGAGGCCATTCCCGGAGTTCAATTCGCCGCAACAGTCACCACACTTCCTCTCGAGATGGGTCCGGATCTTCCGTTTGATATCGAGGGACGCGTCCCCAAGAATCCTGGCGAGCCAATTGGCGACAGCCAATATCGGACCATCAGCCCGACCTATTTCCAAGCCTTGGGCACACCTCTGCTTCATGGCCGGTACTTTACTGAGAACGATACAGGACAATCGGCGGGTGTTGTAATCATCAATGATGCCATGGCCCGGCAATACTGGCCAAACCAGGACCCCATCGGCCAACGAATGACGATTGGAAGGGTCATGGGGCCGGCGTTTGCGGACTCGGCGCCCCGCCAAGTGGTGGGAGTGGTTGGCGACTTCAGGGACATGTCGCTTGGCCAGCCCGCCCAGGCCACAATGTTTGTCCCCTATACCCAAATTCCCGCTTCCCTAGTGGGCTTGATGGTGCGCGAGATTCCCTCGCGCTGGATCGTACGCACGGCCGGCAATCCGGCCGGTATGAGTCCTGCGATCCAGCGTGAAGTCCTCACCGTGGACCGGAGCCAGCCGCTCGCCAACATCCGCACGATGGATCAGGTGGTGTCGCAATCGATTGCCGGCAATCAGTTCAACATGGTGCTGCTCGGGATTTTCGCCGGCCTGGCACTGCTCCTGGCGGCGGTGGGATTGTACGGCGTGATGTCTTACTCCGTGGAGCAGCGCACTCACGATATTGGGATTCGTATGGCTCTCGGCGCCCGCACTGCGGATGTTCTGAAACTTGTGGTGGGGCAGGGAATGATCCTGGCGGTCATTGGTGTCGGGCTCGGCGTTCTAGGCTCCGTGGCGCTCACTCGATTTATGGCGAGCATGCTTTATGGCGTGCGGCCCAACGATCCCTTCACGCTAGTCGCTGTTTCATTAGCCCTGATCGGAGTGGCGCTTACAGCCAGTTACATTCCCGCATGGCGCGCTACGAAAGTCGATCCGATAGTGGCGCTGAGATACGAATAAAATCATTGAGTGATTGGGTGATCGGGTCCTTGGATGATTTGAGGAAGAATTCGTTTTCAATTGCACAATCGCTGAAACACTCAACGGCTCAATTCGCGAAAGAAAGATAGAGGACCATATGGGAACCTTACTTCAAGACGTGCGCTACGGCTTAAGGATGCTCGCAAAGAGTCCCGGCTTTACCGCCATCGCGGTGCTGACTCTCGCACTCGGGATCGGCGCTAATTCGACCATATTCAGCTCCGTCAATGCCATGCTTCTCCGCCCATTTGCGATCCAGGACCTCGATCGTACGGTTTTAATTTGGGAGACGATACCCAAGCAGGATTTTGACCACATGGGCGTTGCACCCGCGAACTTTCGCGACTGGAGTGAACAGGCCAAGGGATTTGAACTGCTCGCAGCCGGCCATAACTGGGACGTGAACCTGACGGGCACCGGCATAGCAGAGCGCGTGGAGGCATATCAGGTTACTGCCCACTTTTTCCCTATGATTGGACTTCCTCCGCTGCTGGGCCGGGCGATTGGCCCCCAGGACTATCAACCCGGTCATTCCACTGTGATCGTTCTCAGTTACGGGTTTTGGCAACGCCATCTGGGCGCCGATCCCGGCATTGTGGGCCGAGACGTCCAGCTGAATGGGGAAAAGTACAGCGTTATTGGCGTAATGCCGCGCGACTGTGATTATCCTGTAGGCGTTGAAGCCTGGGCTCCGCTGGACCTGAGTGTTGCGGGAGTCGCGAACCGGAAAGATCATTACCTTCAAGTGATGGGTCGCTTGAAATCAGGCATCTCCACCGACCAGGCACACGCAGACTTGGAAGCGATCTCCGCCCGGCTGGCGCATGACTACCCGGAAACCAACGCAGGTCACGGCACCAGAATTGTCGGAGTGGTGGATGACCTGACAGGGGGCTCCCGGCAATTTGTGACCGTGCTCATGGGAGCTGCGGGATTTGTCTTGCTGCTGGCTTGCGCCAATGTGGCGAACCTGATGTTGGCCCGCGCCACATCGCGCGAAAAAGAAATCGCAGTGCGGCGCGCGCTCGGCGCCACGCGCTGGCAGATTGCCCGCCAATTGCTGGTGGAAAGCCTTTGCGTTGCCATGCTGGGGGGTGGTGCAGGGTTATTGCTTTCCGTCTGGGGACTCGACGTGATGCGGCGGGCCATTCCTCCGTTCATCGTTCAACACGTTGCCGGTTTGAAGCATTTGGAGGTTGACTCATACGTCTTGCTATTCACGCTCGTGGTGGCGCTGGCCACGGGAATTATCGCCGGACTGGTTCCAGCGTTTCATGCCTCACACCCGGACCTGAGCGAGGCTCTGAAAGAAGGCGCGCGCGGAGGAACTTCCAGCCCCGGTCGTCGCCGCCTTCGCGCGATGTTGGTGGTGACTGAGGTCGCCCTTGCTCTGATTTTGCTGGTGGGCGCGGGAGTCATGGCGAAGGGATTTGGCAACTTGCTTAACACCGATCAGGGTTTCGATCGCACCCATGTGCTGGCGTTCCGCGTCACGTTGCCCGACGCGCAATACCGCGACAAAGATCGCATCAGAAGCTTCTATAGGGAGGTGATTCAAAAGCTGCAAACGTTGCCTGGGGTTGAATCAGCTGCCGGCATAACCAGCGTGCCTTCCAGTTGGAGTTGGGACTATTCGGAATATACCGCGGAAGGCCAACCCGCCGCGGGCCCCGGTGAGATGCGTGCGACGATCTCGCAGTCGATTTCTCCTGACTTCTTTCGCACCCTGCGCATACCACTCCTGAAGGGGAGAGTCGTAACGGCTCAGGATGGGGCGGACACGCCGCCCGTTGTGGTGGTTAGTCAACGGTTGGCTCGCCAGATCTGGGGAGACAAAGATCCCATCGGAAAGCGAGTCAAGATGGGCCGGTCGGACAGCAACGAGCCGTGGCGCACCGTGGTGGGCGTTGTGGGAGATATCAAGCAGGTGTCCTGGGATTCTAACCCGCACGCAACCGCTTACTTGCCCCTCGACCAAATGCCGCGAGCCTCCTCCGGGCTGGTGATGCGGACCGTGGGCGACCCGCTTGCATACTCAGCCTCGGCGCGCGCCGTAGTGAAGAGCGTTGATACACAGCTCCCTGCCTATGACATTCGTTCGGTCGAGCAAATGGTTTCGGACAACGTCAGCGGAGTGCAATCCTCGGCGACCATGATGCTGGTGGACGGCTTTGTCGCGTTGATCCTCGCTGCCACGGGGATCTATGCCCTGATGGCATTTTCCGTCGCTCAGCGTACCCACGAGATTGGTGTGCGCATGGCATTGGGCGCACAGCGCAACGACGTGCTCAGGCTCGTCGTAGGATATGCGGTAAAGCTCGCATTGGTGGGTCTCGCCATCGGCGTGCCCATAGCGTTGGCGATGACACGGGCCATGGAAAGTTTTCTCTTTGGACTCGTCCGTATGGATATCGTGGTCCTGGTTGGATTCACAGTATTGCTTGCGGGCGTTGCTGCCCTCGCCGCTTACATTCCGGCGCGCCGCGCGCTGAAAGTGGACCCGATGGTGGCGCTGCGATATGAATGAATTAAGAATTATGAATCAGTACTGTCCCATCATAAGTTGAACAGATCCAGTTGGATACAAGGGTCTAGTTCTATAGTTCGGTCGCTGTATTGCGAAAAGGCCAATAAAATCGGCGTTTTTTCGAAAATTGTGACACTGAGAATTTGCAGGATTTTGTACAAGCTGAGGTCCAAGTGGAGTTGCTTTTTCAAGATCGCCA
>JBGPCF010000009.1:0-89448 GCA_041481635.1 Terriglobia bacterium
ACACCCTCCCCGAATGCCCGGAAAGGATGGCCAAAAACACCTCTGGAATTCAAATCGAAAACAGTTAGTTGTAACATCAAGTCTATGACCCAAAGTAAGTTAGAACGAAATTCGAATTCAATGACCGGACAGTAGTGATGACTGACCACTGACGACCTTTTTTGATCGCCCTCGCCCCCGTTCTTCGGAAACAGCATCGACTCGCATCAAAGCGGATAAGCGCCTGATCCCGCAAGGCGGGACCGCCAGCGAGGGGGGGATTCCGGCTATTTGGTTTCTCCGCCTGGGTAGGGTAGACTGAGACTGCGATCTATGAGTGGCATGTGGAAGGAGCCGATCAGGCTGAATGACGTCGGTTTTTCGGTGGGACCCGGAGAAGGCTCGCTCGAACCTTGCGAAGCATGGCGTCACCTTTGAGGAGGCGGCATCGGCGTTTCAAGACACTTTATCTGTAACTGTGGGCGACCCTCTACATTCCATTGATGAGAATCGATTCGTGACCATGGGGCGGTCGGAGCGCGGTCGAACCCTGGTTGTGGTACATTCGGATTTCGGGGATGCGATTCGCATCATCAGCGCGAGACTCGCAACCCCCTGTGAAAGGAAAAACTATGAAGAAGGTACGATCTAGGCGCGAATCCGAGGAGATGCTCCCGGAGTACGACTTTTCCCGCGGCGTTCGCGGAAAATATGCCCCTCGATTTGCGAAGGGCACGATCATGGTAGTCCTTGACCCAGACGTTGCCGAAGTATTTCCCGATCCGCAATCGGTGAATAAAGCTCTTCGCGCCCTCGGTCACATCATTCGGGATCGCCCTTCAAAACTCAGCCAACGCCGGTCGCGACGGAAGATCGTTCAAGTCACTCCCAAGAAGAAATTGAGCGCCTAACCGTTGTGTCTCTTCAACCGGCCCGCTAGCGGGAAATTGATTTACGACTGGCTCACCGCTAGGTGAGGGTTTTCAGTAATCAGTCTTCAGCTTTCAGTCAGACGTTTCGCCTGCGGTCCTTACTGATGACTGACATACTGACACACTGATGGCCTTTTTTGATCGCGCTTGCCCCATGCCACTAACCACTGTTTTCATGTGCCAGATTCGCGCACCGATTCTTGATTTTCCGTTTTCTTTAACTCCTCTTGGCCCGTGCGTGGAATAAGCGTATATACATAAATTCTGTTCTTCTGGGATGCCCGAAAGGCCCTGAGGAACAGTGCGAAGCACGGCGTTCCACTGACGAGGAGTCAGAAGCCAGGAGTCAGTAGTCAGAAGGGGCAAAGACAGGAGTTAGAAACTGGGAGTCTGGTGGGCAGATGATAGAGTTTCTTGCTCATCTTTCTGAGCCTTTGCCGGCACGGCGGGTCAGCTTGCGGCTAAATCCTAACGCCTGATCCCTAGCTTCAAAATGGCACCGAAACGATTCGCATCATCAGCGCGCGGCAGGCAAGCCGTAAGGAACGCAGGGCGTATGCCGGATAGCCGGATTGATTTTTCCGACATCCCGGAGTCAACAGACGCGGAACTCAAGCGCGCCCGGCGCGTCGGCCGGCCGAAGAGCGGCCAAGCCAAACAGTTGATCGCCATTCGCATTTCGCCGCGCTTGCTCGCGCAGCTTCGCCGCCGCGCAGCCAGACTGTCCAAACCCTATCAGACCCTCATCCACGAATTGCTGGAAAAGGCCGCCGCGCAGGCACCGTGATTCAAGGCTGGCCAACAGCCATAGCGGACTGCAAGGTGTTAAGGTATCGGGAAGGTTTCTGCTGCCAGACATCTCCCCAGGGCATTACTCTCGTCTCGGCAAATGACAGGGCGAGCAGTCGTTTGGAGCGGGTCACAGCTACAAATGCGTTACGCTTTTCCTCTTCCAGAGCCGTGCCCTGCGCGCGATAATCCGGAAAAACCCCTTCGGCCATCCCCATCAGAGCGACGACATCGAATTCCAAGCCTTTTGCGGAGTGCACTGTCAAAAGGGCGAGTCCTTCCTGGCGAGGCTGCTGCGTTTCCCCCAATGCAACTTGGCTGAGAAACGAACCTAGGCTCTGATTTCCGCCTGTTTGAGAACGCAAGAATGCGTCCCAATGCTGACGCCACACTTTGATGTCCTCAAGGATCAATGCTCGCTCTTCGTCCCTACTTACCTTTAGTTTAGCAAAATCCTCTAGGCACTCTAGGCCAGCCAACAGTCTGACATGCTGCTCCGACCACTCCATTTCTTGAGCAGCGGTAATGACTATCTGTTGTTCAGGCTTGTGGATGGCAGAGGCCAATCTTGCTAGAAGCTCTAGTCCAGTATCAAAGTTGGCGAGCTCAGCATTGCCGAGGTCGAGTTTCCAATTCTTGAGCAAAATCCCAAGATGCAGACGATCCCGAGGATTTGCCAAGATACGAAGGCAGAGTTCAAAATGGCGCAGTAAGTCTGACTCACTCTCGTGCTGAGATGAGAGCTGTCGGTAATACGCCCAGCGTCGCTCCTTAAGCTCTTGTTCAACAGCAGTTAGGACGTATCGTGTTCGGCCTAGTAGGGCGCAGCGGTCCAGCGTTACGGCGCCTTCGATATCCTCGTGTCCTCGGTCTCTGAGCCTTTGAAGGTAATCCAAGACCCTAGTTGCCTCCTCCTTCTCGTCCTTGGCCACGATGAATTCAACACTCCCTCGGATTGGGAGTTGTCCAGTAACGTGATAATTGCCATCTAGAGCTTGCGCGGCCTTGACTACAGCTTCGGCCGAACGGTAATTCTCATCCATGTAGACCTTCTTGGCATGAAAATCCCGCCCAAAAAGGTCGAGATACTTTGGATCTGCTCCGTTCCATACGAAAATCGCCTGGCGAGGATCTCCGACCATCATGACGTTTCGATATTCTGGCCCGCAAAGCGCGCGAATGATTTGGTATTGGGCTTCATTTAGATCTTGCGCTTCATCAACGCAGATGTACGGGTACTGGCGTCGGTAAAAGTCAGCTATTTTGGGTCGCTCCACAAACAAACGGTATGTAAGAAGAAGCAAATCGTCAAAATCAAGGGCACTAGATGCGCGAAGTTCGTCCGAATACGCTTGGTAGATGCTTTTGTGCTCATCGTCCTCTACAATTTCGGGCAATATCAAGTTGTTCTTAAAATCTCCTATCATTTCGAGCCAGTTGCCAATGAGTCGGTCCTGCTTCTTGGAGTCGCCCGCACTCGTCAGCACATTCTGAAGTTCAGGATCTCTCATCACTGCCTGTAATAGAACCTGCTTCCGGTCTTGATAGAGCTCAAAGATTGTTGGGAGCTTTTCGATTCCTAAATGTTTCCCTCTATTGGCGAGAACTTCCATGCAAAAGCTGTGAAGTGTTCCAATGAAAGCACGCCGCTTGATATTGGGAAATTCTGCCAGGCGCTCCTTCATTTCGTTCGCAGCCTTGTTCGTGAACGTCAAGGCCAATACTCGAAAGTGCCCGGCTCCCTCAATTAGGAGGCGACGTACACGCTCCGTAAGTACGCGCGTTTTACCGGACCCGGGACCGGCCACGACAAGGAGCGGGCCGTCGCCGTGTTCAACGATGTTTCTTTGAGTCTGCGAAAGGCGGAGATTCATTTGGTCTTGAGTGTCCTCATTTTCAATCCATGATCTTTGGATATCTTTTCAAGAAGGTTCCGTATCGGGCCGGGGAACCTCAGCTTCTTGTCCTTTAGATTTGTAATTGCCTCGGCCAGACGTTCCGCGCATTTGGTCTTGTTCGACTGAAGAAACTGAACGATATCACCCAACACGTTAGCCTTGCTTGCCCACTCCTTTTTCAATGCGGCTTCGTGTTGTTGGTTCTTCGCGCTCAGAGCAACTATGAACCTCATTAGCATATCTTTATACTCTTTGGACGCTAGAAATTCCTCGAAGCTCTTCCCATTCGGTATAACAAACACACGGTCCTGTTTGTTGGTGTCATTAATTGGTGCGAGGGCATCATTTACGTGCTTGATTGCGTTCGGTTCGCCGTCGGAAAAGATATACCAGGGAATCCCAAATGCCTCCGCGAGGCGGAGGAAAGGGCGGTAGCTCCCGTCGCCGCCCACACCCTGTATTGTGATACCTAAATCATTCGGGTGTCTTTTCCAATAACTCCGTGCAAATACTGGAAGGGAGAACTCCTCAGTTTCACCGCTGCAGAGGACAAGGGCGCGCGCGTAAAGCGAGTCGCCTCGGGTAGTCATGACCATCTGTTCGATCTTTCTGATTTCGTCGACAGTCAAAAGACTCATGTCCATGCGAGCTACGAGGGTTTCCGGTCCAACTTTTCTGAAGACCCGGAATTCCGACAATCGGGCTTCTGCAGCGATATAAGGCGAGTGTGTGCTCACAATGCGTTGACCGGGGATATTCTCGATGAGGTGAAACAAGGCACGTTGTGCCTGCGGATGAAGGTGGGCCTCTGGCTCTTCCAGCGCTAACATCGGGTGTGCAGCATCTTTCTTTGCCTGCTGTTGTCGCCAAGTAGTGTAAGCGCGAAAGGAAAGTAAAGACGCGACACTCCTTGTGCCCATGCCATGCCGGGCCACCGGAAATGTCTGGGCTCCGTCTGTGTTGAAGCTCACGTCCATTCCTCTGCTGAGGTCTCGCAACGTCCGGGCCGTAGGGGTAATGGAAACGGACCCTTTGGGTGCACGCACAGCTTGATGCATATCATCCAGATTCCCTTGGACGTGACGCAGGACATCGCTTGCGAGGATGATGTCTTCGTTGAGCTTCGTGAGCCGTTTCTCAAGCTTATCAACTTGGTCGTCCGTAAGGCCCGGGTCTGAAACCATTCTATTCCAAAACGAATTACGATTTTGCATATCGTCCTGGATGTCGCGTTTGGCGTCCATAAACTGAAGGGCTAGCGGCTCGATGTCTGCAGTTGACACTGCGGGATGAATTTCATTTACCTTGGCATCGTTCCAATCGATCGGGTTCAGGGGCCAGTTGCTCAGGAACCGGCGTTCCGTGATGTACTCACCCCGCGTATCATCCCATTTCGTCTGGGTCCGAATAGCGATAAAATCGTTGTCATCATCATCTTGTGCGACAGCATTACCCCACAAGGCGAGCCAATAGCTGCCTTGCGGAAAGGTGGGAATTGTACTTGTTTGGTCGTCGGTGGGACGGATGAGTAAATCAACAGTTACAGTACGAGTCTTAGGAAGCTTCTTTTCCCCTGGAGATAGAAATACGTCATCAGCGGAGATAATTCTTCGGCCTGCACCAATCGCGGCATAAAGGGCTTCGAGGAAGCTGGTCTTCCCTGAGTTGTTCTCTCCGATGAGAATCGTGATGTTGTCAAGTTCCACGTTTACTTGGCGAAGGCACCGGAAGTTTCGCACACGAACATCTACAATCTTGATTCCATCCGGGGTTTGCATACCGTGTTCCTCCCCTTTGGCGACGGCCGCTCAAGATAGGGTACTCCAAACCCTCAGCAAAAAACACCTGGGAGAAACCCCTGACGCAGACAGAAAAGAAGCAAGCTGGTCGGCACACTCAACTCGTGTGTGAGTTGACCGTGGGCATTGTCACCCGAGCGGTCAGGCGTGGACTTCTGCGTGTGGCTTCACGGGCACGATCCGCGCAACCCGAGCCCTGACATCCTTGTTTTTCGCGGCTTTCTTCAGGTCGTAGTCGGCCTGAAGGCGCATCCAGAATTCCGGAGTGCTGCCCAGCAAGCGGGAAATCTTCAGGCACATGACGGCAGAGAGAGGCTTGCGTTCGGCCAGAATGTCGTGGAGCATCTGGCGCGATACGTCCAGCGCCTTGGCGGCGGCCGTTACGGACAGGCCGGCCTCGGGAAGAACATCTTCCCGGATGATTTCGCCCGGATGTACGGGCGGCAACCGGTTCTTTCGCTCCATCGCTTCCTCCTTAGTCTCCGGCTTGCGCAGGCCCTCCGGACCTGCTGTGTTTGTATTCACTGCGCCTTAGGCGCGCAGACCTTGGGAAAGGTCTGCGCCAGCCCCCGAGTGCGGCGAAGGCGGGCATAAATCATGATTTGTGAACGATGAATGACGAATTGAATACAAGGAGGAGCCGAACTTAATCGTTGTAAATAGTGCTTCTATGTCCCACGGCGACCACGAGCACTATCAACCGATTTTCCTGCAACTCACAGATGATGCGATAATCGCGCAGCCGATACCGCCACAGTCCAAATTTGCTGGCCCGAAGAGGCTTGCCCAATTTACGGGGGTGCTCGGCCGTCGCGACCCGAGAATCCATGTAATCGAGGATTTCGCGCTGGACCTTGCGGTCGAGCTTCTTAAGGTCCTGCAAGGCTCGATGATCGTATTCAATGGTCCAAGCCAAGTTCTTTCCGCACTTGCCGGCTGGTGAGAGTTGAGCCGCGCTTTTCCAGGCGCGCCTCTGCGAGATACCGGTCTTCGAGGTCTTCAAGGTTTCCCTCGATGAGCTCGCGGGCGTAGTAGGTTTTTGTCCTTCCCGTGCGTTTCGCTAGTTCGGACAACCGCCTCTCGATGTCAGGGTCAAGCCGGATAGAAAGCATAGTATTGTCCCACCGTCTTACATATTATACACGTGTGACAGATAGCGCGCCATCACATTGCTGCTCGCCCAAGGGGGTAGCGCAGAGTCCCGATCAGATCGGGACTCTGCGGCCTTTCGGTGGTTCCAAGAACCGCATCAGAGTTTGAAATCCCAATTTGTGCGCTACCGGCTGACAACTACTGAATCAACTGACTACTGACGACTTTCCTCGGTCGTGTTACGCTGCCCAGGACAGGTTTTAACCCAGTCAGCCGATGCTGAATGCATTATTGCAGGCTGCGTGCTAGTCTAGGATTGCTGCGTGCAGATTCACGAATTCATCTGGCCGGCAGATCGAGTTGATCATATCGCGCGTCACGGAGTTCGGCCGGAGGAAGTCGAGGAAGTTTGTTTTGGGCAGGCATTGATCCAGCGGGCGAAGTCCTCGGGAAAGAATCCCGTCTACTACGTCCTCGGCCAAACTACAGCGGGGCGGCATATTTTCTGAGTGGTCATTGAGTTTCACAATGCTAAAGTATTCCCGGTCACGGCCCGGCCGATGACCCGGAAAGAGCAAAAACGATACAACAGATGGAAAAAACAATAAAAAGGCACAGACTGCCGAATACGGATTCCGTCGAAGAGTTGGCTGGGTTCTGGGATAAGCATGACCTCACGGACTTCGCAGACGAACTGCAAGAGGTCAACGAACCCGTCTTTGTGCGCTCCAAAGGTGCGTCTGTGAGCATCGAACTGCCGCCCATCGAGGCTCGGCATCTCAAGAGAATCGCGCGCTCCCGGGGCGTGAAGGAAACCACGGTTCTTAGGCATTGGATCATTGAAAGACTTCACGAGTTTTCCGCGGCCCGGCGAGCACCTAACAACGCGTCGCAACCCACGGCGCGAAAATCGCACCGCGGCTGAACCGGCCGGAGGTTGGGCGGGAATGAGATCCGAAATATGAGTCCGCCGCTCGCCGCCAGGTGTAGGTTTTCATTAATCAGTCTTCATTCAGAGATTCAGCCAGACGCCTTTGCTGACTCTCCGATTTCTGGAGTCCGATGGACTCCATCGGAGTCCGTAGATCGGACCTGAATCCTGACTACTGACTCCTGGCGAGTCCTGGCGACCGCCCTCGCCCCCCTTCTTCGGCTGCAACATCTGACAAGACGGCGCAGGCTATGGCCAAATGTGGAAAAGGCCCACGCTCAGAAAGGCACTGAGTGTGGCTACACGCTTGCGAGTTTCGATTTTCGACAGTGGCTCGCCACCCGCCACTGCTTCTCAGGAACGAACCGCACAGTTAAAGAACAACTGTGCGCTACCTGCTTTTGGTTGGGTTTCCGGCTGGGTCTTTCGGATAGTAGCGGTAGCGCAGAGTCCCGATCAAATCGGGCCTCTGCGGCCCTTCGGTGGTTTCGAAGCAAAGAACCTCTGCGCTAACTCGCGGGTGGCGCATACGTTCCGCCTTGTGGAATGTATGCGATTTCATTGGCTCAAATCAAGGGGGGGATGGCTGCCTCTGCCTGGGTTGCTTGCTTTAATGAGGATAGGTTAAGCGCATACATCGCAAAAAACGCGACGTATGCGCCACCCGCGCACCGAGAATCCGCGCCAGCCGGCCAACGACAATTAGCGACCCCAAAGTATCAATGCAGGTGACTGGGCCGCGAATTGCAGCCTTGCCGTTAGATGCCCCACGATAAGACTTGCTTTTTGAAAGAGTGAAGACCTAGAATTCTAACCAGCGAAAGCCGATGTGACCTCGGAGGTGAACCATGAACCCTTACACGGGCCTCTTCTCCGCATGGGGTCTTGTCACGGCTACTTTGGTAGTTCTATTGGTCTACCGCTCCCGCCTCACAAGCCATGAAAGTGACTGGATCCCATTAACCGATGATGCGAAAGAGGATCGCGCCATCCAGGCTCAGATCGCGATTGAGAAGAAAACGCACAAGTTGACTTGGCCGATCCGCGCATTGTTTACGCTGTCCATTCTCTTGCTGGTTGTCATTCTGGGTTACTGGATTTACCATGGGATTATGACGCCGCCCGCCTCTTAATTTGGGCCGAGGAGCGGGCAGAGTCCGCGCCTTGCAAGCTCTGCGCCACCCAATCTTCACCCTGCCTTTTCGCACTGAAGCATTGACCCAGATTAACTCCTGGTGCGAGATTTCTCGTCGCCTGCAGCTCCCCGGAATGACAGCTTGCCTGAACCGTGCGCTGCCTTCAAACCAGGACACTACCAGAGGCGCACGCGCATTGACTTCCCAAATCTATCGTGCGATATTGAGTCGAGAATCGAGCGGTTGAAGTGTGCTTCCAGGAGGCGGTGCTTCGGCTGGCTCGGAATCACAAAAGGTCTATGCAATCTTGATCTCCTGAGCGGTCCTTTCGCGGATCGAGGAGAGTGGAGTTTATGGCCGGACCACTCACCAAAGCGGGCCGGTACGAAATTGTCTCCGAATTGGGTCGGGGCTCCATGGGGGTAGTTTACCGGGGCTATGATCCGATCATCGGACGCACCGTCGCCATCAAGACGATGCTGATCGAGGGCCTTCCGCCCTCCGAATTTCAGGAATACAAGCAACGGTTCCAACGCGAAGCCCAGGCCGCTGGCGTCCTAACTCATCCCAACATTGTTACGGTGTACGACTTTGGCGAGGACGGCGGGATCTTGTACCTGGCCATGGAGTTTCTGGAGGGCAAGTCCATCCAGCAACTCGTGGAACAACACAACGTGATGCCCATTGAGACGCTCATCCCGATGTATGAGCAGATCTGCAGCGCGCTCGACCACGCCCACCAGCACAAGATAGTCCATCGCGACGTCAAGCCCGCCAACATCATGATTCTGGAAAGCGGCTTGGTGAAGGTCACCGACTTTGGCATCGCCAAAGTGATGTCCATGGGGATGACGCAGGCTGGACAAATCCTGGGAACACCAAATTACATGTCGCCCGAGCAAGTGAAAGGACGCCAAGTGGATGGCCGCTCGGATATTTTTTCACTGGGCGTGATTCTCTACGAATTGGTTACGGGAGAAAAGCCGTTTGGCGGGAACAACATCACCACCGTCATCTACAAGATCATTAACGAAGACCCGATTCCGCCCCGGCAACTCGACTCCACCATCCATCCCGGGCTGAGTTACGTGATTTCGAAGGCGCTGGCCAAGAACCCCGCGGAGCGCTATCAAACTTGCCGGCTGCTGGCCGAGGACCTGAGGAACTTTAAGAATCTTGGAAACATGGGTGCGCCGAGCGCCACGTTGGTGATCAAGGTTCCGCCCATCAGCTCGCCGGGCGCGCAAACCCAGGTCCCAACCAAGCCGGTCGCGTCTCCGCCGCGCCCGCTGACGCCGCCTCCTCCTCCCCGATTGGTGCAAAGAAGCACACCACCGCCCATGGAACGGGAAATTCATCCACCTCCCCAGCCGCATCGAGTGGAGGCGCCTCCTCCAACACCGGCTCACCGCGAGCCGAGGCCGCCGGCGCCGGTGATTTCCGTCCTGCCGCAGAGGAGCAGCTCGCCGGTTGCGTGGGTTTTACTCATCATCATTCTGCTGGCGGGAGTGGGTGTGGGCGGATTCTATTACTACAACAACGTCTACCTGCCCCAACAGCAGAAGGTCTCGGGCACCACCAACGTTCAGCCGCCCGGAACGGCGGGTGGGTCGACCACAACCACAGAACCGGGCAAGCCGGCAACTAACCCCCAAGATCAACCGGGTTCGACCGCAACACAACCCGAACCGGGCGCCGCCACCCAACCGCCCGCCACGGGATCCACAACCACCGAACCCACGAAGCCTCCCGTAGTTGCAACGACCGCAACCCACACGCCCCCACCTCCGAAGGAATCTGCAAGTGGCGGCAAGGTGGTGCTCACTTCGAGCCCGAGAGGCGCTGCGATATCGTTGGATGGTAATGCGACTCGATGGGTCACTCCTCGCGCCCTGGATCTGCCCGTGGGTGACCACGAGATTTCTCTTTCCAAGGATGGATATAAAACGGAAACCGTTTCCATCTCCGTGGAAAGTGGGCGCACCATCGACAGGAAAATTGAACTGGCTGAGGTCGCGCCGCCTACTCCAGAGCCAACTAAACCCACTACCACGACTGGCAGCACAGGTGGGGGCGATCAAGCAGGCCTGGTCATCGTCACCACGCCCCCGGGGCTTGATATTTTGATTGATGGAAAGTCACAAGGCAAAAGCCCCGTGACCGTGGTGCTTGCTCCCGGAGAACATACTTTCACCTATACGTGCCCGGGAGGGGAAACCACAACAAGCCCCATCACAGTCAAAGCGGGATCGATCGGAACCCACCGCATAAGATGTGCCGAGTGATTTTTCCCAATAGAATTGGCCGCCCTCGCCGTCATCGTGCCGCTTTCTTCCCCTTGCCTCAGCCATTACCGTCTTAACATTCCCAGATAAGAATATATGGAAATTGGGGCCATGAATTGCTAACATGGGCGCCGGCGGCAAACAATATTTTCCAGGTATGAACCGTTTTCGTTAGCGCTGTCCCAGGATTATGGCCAGACTCACCATCAACGATCCATCGGGGCAAACTCAGCTCTTCGAGATTCGCGGCTCGACCGTTAACATCGGCCGCGCGGCTTCCAACGACCTGGTGTTGAACCATCCCAGTGTCAGCCGCCACCACGCCCGGCTCACCATCCTTCCCGGCGACACCACTCTGCTGATCGACCTGGGTAGCATGAACGGCCTCTTCGTGAATGGCCAGCCAGTGCAGGAGTTCAAGCTGGCGGACCAGGACCGGGTGGGCATCGGCATGTACGATCTGAAATTCGAGACGGCCGCCGAGCAACCCTTGCACGTGGAGGCCGGGTCCAAGCAGGTCTCGGACCCGCGCGTCTTGCTCCCCGACACTCTGAAAGCCGCCTTGCGCGTTCAGGTGGACGCGGGGGTGCCGGCCCAACAGGCTGTACAAGAACGTTTGAGGACCCTGGAGCAGGAGAACAAGTTGCTCAAATTGCTCCTGGGGGTGGGCAAGACGCTCGCTTCCGTTCTGACTCCGGAAGAAATCATGCAGCGCGTGATGGAACTGGTATTCCAGATGGAAAACGTGGAGCGCGGGTTCGTGATGCTCCTCGACGAGAAAACGAATTTCAAGGCCGCCGTCCTGCTCTACAAAGATGAGAAGATGAAGGCCGATGCCAAGTCGGTGGTGTTGAGCAAAACTATCATCGACCGCGTCACCACCGAGCGCGTGCCACTGCTCATCCACGACGTGGCGGGCGACGAGCGGTTTTCGTCCAGCGAGAGCCTGCGGATTTCCGGCATCCGGTCGGCGATGTGCGCGCCGCTCATCTACAAGGACAGAGTATTCGGGCTTTTCTACGTGGATTGCCTGACCAAGCCATGGGCTTTTACCAAGGAAGAGCTCAACATCTTTTCCGTCGTGGCTGCCGAGGCGGCCATCAGCTTTGACAACGCGCGCTCGCACGAAGAACTCTCGCGTCGCGTCATCGAGCGCCAGGCGCTGGAACGGTTCTTGAGTTCATCCATCGTCGAGAAAATTCTGGCCAACCCGGACCAGGTGCATCTGGGCGGTGAAAACCAGACGGTCACCATCCTCTTCGCCGACGTGCGTGGGTTCACGCGCATGTCGGAAAAGATGGAGCCCCAGGAAGTGGTGGAACTCCTGAACGAATACTTCACCGAAATGACCGACCTGGTATTTGAAAACGGCGGCACGCTGGATAAATACCTGGGCGACGGCTTGATGGCCGTCTTTGGCGCGCCCCTCACCAAACCCGACGACGCCATTCGCGCGGTGAAGACCGCCGTCGAAATGCAGAAAGCGCTGGACCGGCTGAATCGCGATTGGGAGGCCGCCGGGCAACACTCGTTGAAAATCGGCCTGGGCATCAACACCGGCCCGGTGACCGCGGGGAACATTGGCTCGGCGCGGCGGATGGACTATACTGTGATCGGAGACGCGGTAAACATCGCCTCGCGCCTCTGCGCCAATGCGGCGGGCGGGCAGATTTTGATTTCCGAATCAACGCATAGCTCGTTGAACGACCGCATGGCCGCCAAACGGCTGGAGCCCATCAAGGTGAAGGGCAAGGAAACTCCGATCGAAATTTACGAGATCCAGTGGGCTGAAACAATGCCCAGCCCCTCCGGCGCCAAGGTTTCCTCCTGAGCTACGCCGCATTTGGCGCACCACATCCTCTTACGCCCATGACGCTGAGACGAACTTCGATAATGAGAGTCTGGGCCGTCTGCTTCCTCGTGCTCGCTAGCCTGGCCGCGGGATACGCCACCCAACAAAAGGACACGCCACCCGCCGACCAGAAAGATACGCCCCCTGCGGTTCAAAAAAACACCCCGCCGGCCACGCAACAGGACACGCCGCCCGCGGTCCAACTTCCGCCGGAAATCAAGGGCGCCAAGATTTACAAATTCCCCGACAAGACGGAACCGGGAAAGCCGGTTGAGAATCCCGTCATTTACAAAAACCTGGCGTACAACGACATTCAGTCAGACCGGCTCCTGCTGAATTTGTCACTCAGCATCAGGCCGGTGGACCGCGCCGCCACCATTCACAAAATATATTTTCAGAATGTGCGCGTGAACGGATTGCCGGTAACGATCGAGACGTTTAAGAAGGAATTCAAAGTCTCGAAAAAAGACGTGGTGGACTTTCCCGCGCCGCTCAAGTGCACGCTTATTTTCGCCGACCTGGAATCGCTGGATCCCCTGGCCCAATTGCTGGACAAGAGTGAGATTCAAATCACCGGCGACAGCTTTATTGAAGTGAAACTCAACCCACTGCAAAAGCTGGCGATGGGAGGCAAGCAGGTTGTCTTGCCGGTCAAATTGAATGACCAGATTCCCATCACGTTCCTGCCGGACAGCCCGTTATTGCAGGCGGCGGCGAAAACACTGCTCCAAGCCCTCTCCGATCCCACAGCCACTGCCGCGATCAATGTGGCCAAAGAGCACCTGGCCAGGCTCACAGCGGAGCGAAGCTTGTCTTCCCTCGGAAACAGCTCGCTCTACCTGGTCTATTGTGAATATGCCCTGCGCAATCCGGAAACCAAGGCGGAAGAAAAATTTGTCCAATCCGGGACCGGGTTTGTGGTGAGCGCGGACGGAAAACTACTGACCGCGAAACGGGTGATTCAACCCTGGAAATTTGACCCCCAGGTGGCCTTCCTGATGAAGCATTTTCACCTGGCACTCGATGAGAAGAATTACCGGCTCTCGGCGTGGCCCGCCGGGGCGCCCGTGCTGACCCTCAATGGCCAACTCAATTTCCAGACGGCGCGCAGCACGGACCAGCAGAACCTGAAGGTGCTCTCCACGCCTCCCGACCAAATGAAGGAGCAGGATTACAAGGACCCGGAAACAGGCGCCGAGGAAAAGCTCAGCCTGAATGCCCCGGGTGAAGGTGACGCCGCCATCCTGCAACTCTCCGGGGGCAGCTTTGTGCCGCTGGCCTTTGCCGACGCGGGAACCCAACTCTCCCCGGACGCGAAAACCGCTCTCCTCTCATTTCCTTATGGGCTCAGCCAGCCGTTGGCGGTGCCCAAACTCACGTTCGTCAAGGCGACGGTTTCCGGCTCATTCATGACGCTCGATCAGCCGTTAAATACCGGGGAGTCGGGCGCGCCACTCCTGACTGCGGAGGGCAAAGTCCTGGCCTTTGCCGGGGGCACCAATGAGTGCATTCCGGTGACGGCTGTCCGCAACCTACTCCAGTGAGAGCACGACTGTTCCACACCCGGCCCTTTCGATTCGCAATTGTTCTTGCAGCGTGGATTGCGGCCATCTCGCCAGCCGGGGGCGCCCCGCAGCAAAGCACCGAGCAAGCCCTAAAGGAAAAGTTGTCACGCACGGGAATTTATTTTCGCGCCGACGCGCCTTACGTGCTGCGCAACTCCGACGACAGATTTCTCCCCGTCTATCTCGAGATCATCAACGGCGTGGAAAAAGCCGGACATTCCACGGCGCACCGCCTTACCGAATTATTCACGCGCGACTCCATCCAACTGGAGGGCATTAACTTTTACGTGAAACCTTCCGGGCTCAAACGCCGCTTTGCCAGCGATCCTCTGCTCCTCGGCGCCAGCAAAGATTTTTCATTCGACGCGCGCGCCAACCAAAAGCCCACCGCCATTCCTGACCGGATGAAGAAGACTTTGGAAATTCCCCTCTCTGCGATCGAAGCATATCTCAAAAGCCATTACGTCACCGGACCCTATGACCGCATCGACCTGGAGGCCAACTTCCACGTGGTGGGCTGGCCGGACCAGAACTTTTTCCTAAGGGTTCGCTTGAATCAACCGCCCATGCCGCAAATCCCCCACTGGTACCGCGGCGACGTGCACTATCACTCCGCTTATACAGACAATGCCGCCGAGCGCGGCAACCCGCTGAGCATGACCAAGCAAGCGGCGCTCGACGCAGGGTTCAACTGGATGGTGATCACCGACCACTCCACCGATTTGGACGAGGCGGGCTATGCGCGCGAACTCCAGGAAATTCGGGCGCTGCGGGACGGACGATTCGTCTTTATTCGCGGCCAGGAATTGACTCTGACCTCAGGCAAACAAGACGGCGTTTCCACGGTGCACATGGTTGCCCTGCCCTCCCCCGACGACCCGGACATTGGATTTCCCGGACCGTCAGGGACTTCAGGCGTGACGATCGTTACCGGTGACGGTTCGCCCGGCTCGGAGGCCACGCCACTAAGAGATGCCCTGGCGCGCGTCGCGGCGTCGGGCGGGTTTGCCTACGCCGCACATCCATTTGATCCCATCAGTCCCCTCCTGCGAGGAGGATCCTGGGACCTCGCACTCGATTTTCTGGCGGCAGGAGGAAAGCAACTCCAAGCCGGGCTGGTGGGCCTTGAAGCGTGGAATCGCGCCACCACTGCCACCGCAGACGAGGCGCGCGATCCCTACTGCGTTCGAATGGACGCCGACCCCACCGCATGTTTTCAGCCTGACAAGGACGCCGATCAGTATGCACGCCTGGAAAAAGGGATCGAGTTGGGATGGCGGCCCCTGCTCCTCAACGGGCTTAAGTCCCAAGGAACAACCGGCGATGCTCCACCCTTCAAAGTGTTTCTTGCCGCGGGGTCGGATGCGCACGGGGACTTCAACTTTGAGGCTTCGATGGATGTGCTCGATTTTCTTTCCAAGCCCATGCGCGGACTTTCCGGTTACGCCGAGGACAATGCGATGGGTAAACTCTCCACCGTGGCCTATTGCCCTTCGGGAATGGGGCCGCGCGGCGAGAATGTCCTGCGGGCGCTTCACGAGGGGCACAGTGTGATGAGCAACGGCCCGCTCCTGATCGCCGGGTTCGACGTAAACGCCAATGGCTCGCTCGACGATCCCGGGGATATTGGATTGGGCCAGCAGATTTCATCCGCCGCCCAAGCGCTCCCTCCGTTCCAAGTCGAGTGGGCCTCGAGCGCGGAGTTCGGCCCGGTGAAAACGTTGCGCTTGATCGTGGGCTCGGCGTCGGAGGAATCCCCGCCCGTCGAGCTGAGTGTGCCCGCACAAAAGGGACTAGCCAGCGACGGCCTATATCCGCTAGACTTGCGTTCGTACCTCGGGAAACTGGGCGAGGGATGGGGTTACATCCGCCTGGAAACGAGGACGCTGAATGGTGCAGGAGAAGAATTTCGCTGCTATACTAATCCCATTTGGATTCGAATTACAGGCCCCTGACACGGCAGCTCGGCAAGCTGCATGAGGATAGCACGCCATGAGTGAACAACCAGGCGAAGAGGGGACAGTCCGTTACGTCCGTTGTCCGTCGTGCGGAACACCCAACCCGGAAGTGCCGAATGGATTGTGTACGCGTTGCGGCAAACCTTTGCATGAACCCAAGTTCTCACCCCCGCGGCCCCCGGTTCCCAAGGCGACCGGCCCAGTGGTGTGCTCAAATTGCCGCAAAGAACTCCCCCCGGGGAGCAAATTCTGCGGATTTTGTGGCTCGGCTTTGCCGGCCACCCCTCCTCCGCCGCCTCCGCCTACGGTGAGACCGCAGCAAGGGCGCACTACGCCCCCTCCGAAGGTCGCCACAACTCCCGTCCCTTCGCGAAAGGCCACCCCGCCCACGCCCGAACAAAATGCACCCACTTCGGCGATCGTTCCCCCAGGGCGAGTGCAGACCACGCCTCGCGTTTCCACTCCGCCTCGGACCACTCCGCCCGCCGTCCCGAAGCCGTCCGAGGGTGGCGGCACACAAGTTTTCCTGGGCCTTCACGTGCCCAAGATTGAAGCCAAGATTATCGAAGTCAAGCAGGATGGTTCGACGGGCAAAAGTCTGCGCATCCTGAAAGAAACATTTATCGGGCGCGGCAACTGTGACGCCAGTTACCCCGAGGACGTCCTTCTGGCCCCGCGCCACGCTTCACTGCGGATACGCGAGGGGAAACTCTTCCTGAATGACTTGGGCACGCCGAATGGGACGTTTGTAAAGCTGCGCCAGGACACCGAACTTTCAGCCGGTGACATCTTCCTGCTCGGTCGCGAAATCTTCCGCTTCACCACTCAACGCATGGACGATAATCCGGCTTCCTTGGATGGCACGTTAAAGATGTCTGGCGCGCCCTCTCTCCAGCCCGGACCGATTACCGCCAAGCTCGAACACATCCAGCTGTCCGGGGAACTGATCAAGGAGTACAGCCTCGACAAACCCGAGACCACCATCGGCCGGACCACCGGCGACTTGACCTTCAAAGACGACCCGTACATGTCCGGTGCGCATGCGCGCGTGGTGGTGCAGCCGGGGCGCTTCGTCCTGCAAGACCTCAAGAGCCGCAACGGCGTCTACCGCCGCATCCGCGATGAAATCGAATTAAAGGATACTGAGGAATTCTTCCTGGGCGAACAACTCTTCCGCGTGGAAATCCAAACCGAAGGCTGAGGCGACGGACAAGGCGACCCCGCGTCGCGAAATATCGAGGTTCTTCGCTTCGAAACCACCGAAAGGCCGCAGTGTTTCCGGGAGACGAAACTCGGCGCTATCGGCTCTTTTCTAGTCGGGTCCATAACAAGCCCACACCGTCCAATTATCGCGTTCCAGTGGTAACCACGGACAGTGCCTTTCTGTCCGTGGGCCTTTCTCACATTTGGCCGACGCGTGCTCCGTCTTGCGGCACGCTTTTCCGCTTGGGTGTGGGTCGATGTTGGTCTGAAGAACGGAGGCGAGAGTGCGATCAAGAAAAGTTATCAGTCTACAATAAAGGCGGCAAAGCGTCTGACTGAAAACTGAAGGCTGATCACTCAAAACCTCCATCAGGCGGCCCCTTCCAGACGAAATCGCGCTGAAATTCTGGCTGAATCCTGATGATTCCCTGGTCGCGCATCCTAAAGAGGTCCGCGCAGGAACGCAGTTCGTTGTAGGCTACAATGTCCGACGGCGGGACGTCTGGACTATCATTCTCATTGAGGGATTGTTCTTCTAAGTCTCTGAGTATTGCGTCCATTTTGTTGCCATGAAAGATCGCCCGCGGCGGCTGTAATCCGGCCACCCGTCGGAGGTGAGGTCTACTTAGACCAGATCTTCGATTTCGGGCCTTGACCCGACCAACACCTTACACCCGACCGCCTCTGAAGGCAATCGCGAGCGCGGAGTCTCTGTCTCTGAGGCTCTGCGGCACTTTCATTGAAATTCGCATCCGCTGGCCGGCTGGCGGCTCGATTGAACGGGGCGCTCTTTGTTTTAAATTCGCCCGATCCAAACCCACAGACCAAGAATTTCCTTTGGTTTCCGCGCCGGAGGATAGCATGCGCTTCAATAAGGCCAAAAGCAATGGCGTTGGATAAAGGGAGTAGGGGCGGAAGCATCGGGAATCGGGTGTAGCGTGTCGGGAGCAAGGAGGAAAAGGAAAACTGGGTTTCCGGGGACTCGTCGCGGGTTTTCATCCAGCCGCGCGAAGTTCCTTGCGCAGAAGCTGGCTGGCCAGGCGGCCAAGCGGCACGCGCGCGCGTCGCGCTCTTTGCTAGAGTCGGATGACAACATCGCCGTCAATAGGGATCTCGTAGTGGCGGTTGCGGAACTCGCTCACCACCTTGATGGTCCGAAATTCGTGGGCGTAATCCGAAGTATCATGATTGTCCCAAAAGTCCGCGGCTGCCTCGTAGCTCGAAAATCCTTCGGGAATGGGATCAACCTTCTTTTTTCTGCTCATGGAAATATCTCCGTTCGGCGCGCGTCATCTCTCGCGCCGAAATCGGTAGAGCCGCATTATGCGGCTTGCGGATAAAGAATACCACCAAATATCGCCCCTCGGTTGTCTGGCCATACGCCACATATAAGTGCTCGCCTTTCACCTTTCCTTTCTCCAACCTGCGGACGTGTGGGTGCGTGAAAAGGACTTCCTCAACCTCAATGATGGTTACGGTGTGTTTCTCTGAAATCTTGACAACGAAATTCTCGTTCCAGATCACGTCATTCAGGCGCACCCGCAATACTCCTCACCGCGTGCGTATTATACACGGCAGCGGCGACTTCACTTCGCCATAGTGCACCTCCGGCGGTCCCCGTTTTTTCCGGGGTAAACTCCGTCCGCCGCTACACCTCTGGATTCCCGTTGGCAGGGGAATGACGGACGAGCGACGCGAAGGCACGCTCCGCCACAACAAATATCCCTAAGCGGCACGGGACAATGCCGCCTCGGTGGAGCGGGCGGCGGCTCCGACTAGCCAAGCGGCAAGCACCGCGCATAGTGCAACGGCCCGTCTGAGGCTGCTGTCAGTTTTCGTCATTCGGCTACTTCCACCAATGGATTCTTAAGCGCGCACGTTCCCCCCCGGCGCCATCGAGGGAACAAAGACGTCGCCCGACACTTTCACCTTCGTCCCGAATCCTGCCACCTGGCCGTTCGCCAGATGTACTTTCAGGTCCTTGTCGGTATATTTTGGGGGTGCCAATTCCAGTTGGTTGGGCTGAGTACCGAAATCAATCGCAACGCCGATGGGCAGGGTGTTGAAGTCCTTCGTTTTATAGAGGTCCAGTTGCGTGTACACCTTGTTGTCTATCACATTGGGGAGGCGCAGATAGCCCTCCGCGGCGACGCGCTTACCCTCGTTACCCCCGTTACAAACCGCCTTGAAATCCATCGGTTCACCGACGGTCGGGGGCTTGCTTTGGCACGCGGCGAATACGAAGACACCTAAACTGACGGCGATGAGGCTGCGGAGTGCCATAATGATGACCCCCTGGGTTAATCGAATGGGGTTTGTGCGCCGGGGGATAGGATGCGCTCTAATGCACCGAAATCAAACGGAGGGAGAGATAGGGACTAGTTGCTGGGTGCGGAAAGACTGCGGAGTTTAAACGGCACCCGAAATCAACCGAGCCGGCTCCTCCAGAATATCGAGCAACGCCTTGGCGCAATAAACTCGATCGCGTTTCGCTTTGCCCACTTGCTGCACAATTCCGCGGCGTTCCAACCGTTCGATGGCGCGCTGTGCAGTGGTGAAGGCGATCCCCAGTTTCTCAGCGCTGCCTGCGGCGGTCATGAAGGGATTGGCGGCAATTAACTCGACCAAGCGCAAGGGGGTTTTAGTCGATTCGCCCCCCACGCTTTCCTGCCAATCGGCCAGCTTGGAGTTGATGCGGGCGGCGCGGCTCAGCGCATCCTCTGACATTCGAGCCACGCCCAACAAAAAATATTCCATCCAATCCGCCCATGCCCCACGCTCACTAATTCCGCGCAGGCCGTCATAATAATCACGGCGGGAGGCTTCAAAAAAGGCGGAGAGGTAGAGCAAGGGCGAGGGCAGAATCCGCCGTTCAATCAGGAATAGAGAGATGATCAGGCGCCCCACCCGCCCGTTGCCGTCGAGAAACGGGTGGATGGCTTCAAACTGGTAATGAGCCAGGGCGATGGTGACTAACGGCGGCAATTCGGAGTGGTGTAGGAATTTCTCCCAAGCCGCAAGGCACTGCCCGACCTCACCCGGCGGGGGTGGAATGTAGGACGCCGTGGCGGGAGTGCAACCCGGCGGGCCAATCCAGTTTTGAGTTTTGCGGAATTCTCCCAGGGTGGCATGGTGTCCTCTGACGCCCGTCATGAGCTTGGCGTGCAGTTCCCTGATGAGGCGAACGCACAGCGGCAATTTTTTGAGCCGCGCCATGCCGTGCTCCAAGGCCACCACGTAATTGCCAACCTCGCGCAAGTCAACGGAGCTGCGATCCACCGCAACGCCTGCTTCCGCGGCCAACAGCTCGCCCAGAGAGGCTTGCGTGCCCTCAATTCTGCTGGATAGGACGGCTTCACGCCGGACAAATGGCCGCATCAGCACGTGAGGGTTGGGCAGCCGTCCGCCTTCACCTGCCAACTTGCCAATCAGCCGGTCGGCGTCGGACAGCATCCGGACGAGCCGGGGCGTCCAAACGAGGGGCGGCGGCAAGGGAGATGGCACGAAAGTGGAAAAACCGCCTCGCTGCACCTTTTTGCCCGGAATGTTTGCGGGTTTTGGCATTCGGTCTTGTTTCCCATTACGAAAATAGCATGAACCTCTATTTTCGTAAAGACGGTAAAACGAAAATAGTGTTGATTCTTATTATCGGGAGGGAATCAGGCGCCAGGGACGTGGAAGACACGGACTAGGCGAAAGTCAGAAGTTGGTGGGTTGTAGTTGGGAGGAGGGACAAGCGGCTGGGCAGGAAGAAAGTGGACAGTAGACTGTAGGCAGGGGGGGAAAGTTAGGATTCAGGAGCCAGAAGTCAGGAGTCAGAAGAAAAAAACACCAAGGCAGTGCGGGACTGGGGCCTGCGGAGCCGGCGCCACGCGAGGCAGCAGAGCGAGATCCCTCGTTACTCTCGGGATGACAGGCGAGGCGCAACGTCTCTAACCCGTCTCAGCATCCTGCCTCAATACCCGGAAAAAATCCTTGAGAACCTCGCGCGAGGTGTGTAGGCTGCAAGGCTTATAATCTCCTCCCATGAGTTCCGAGCACATCCCGCCCACCATCACCATCGAACCCGCGCAAGAACCCGACTTCGACTGGTGCGCGCAGCTGATGGCGGGAAGCGAGCCCTGGATCACTCTGCGCCTCGACCTCGAACAGAGCCGCATGTCTCTTCGCCGTCCCGGAGGCGAATTATTTGTGGCCCGCGAAGGCGGCCAGCCCGTGAGCGAAATCCATGGTCAGGTTGACCATGTCACTGTTAGTGGCACGGGCTTCCAGCCCGTGGGGTTTATCCAGATCCATCCCTACGGCTTCGCCGGCTCCCCTTACATCACTTCCATTGGCGTTGCGGCGGACGCGCGTGGCAAAGGCATTGGAGCGCAATTGCTCGCCTTTACTGAACAGCACGTGGTGGACAGGCGCTTTATTTTTCTATGTGTCTCTTCCTTCAACCACCGCGCGCAGGAGTTTTATCGCCGCCATGGATACGCACGGGTGGGTGAGATTCCCAACTACGTTGTTGAAGGCCACTCCGAGCTAGTGCTCTGCAAAAAGCTTTCATGAGCAACCGTGACGCCGCCACCATAATTCCGGGTTTGACCACGACGAACAGTGCCGCCCGGCGCCTGGTGTTCCTGCTGTCCATGGTCGCTTCGGTTGGATACTTGTGCCGGGTGGATGTAACGGTGGTTGCCCCGCAGCTGATGGCAGAGTTTCACCTCTCTCAGACTGAAATGGGAAAGGTATTCAGCGCCTTCCTGCTGGGTTACACGCTCTTCCAAATTCCCTCAGGCTGGCTCGCTGGACGAATCACTACCCAGGCCCTATTTATTGGATTAACGCTCGGCTGGTCGGCCCTCACCGTTAGCAATGTCCTCGTCGGACGGCCGTACTTCGGTTTGGCGCTGGGCGCGCTGCCGTCGCTTCTGGTCCTGCGTTTTCTGCACGGAATCCTGGCCGCGCCCACCTACCCTGCGTCGGGCCGCGCGATTTCGCTCGCCGTCATTCCTCAGATGCAGGGGAGGGCGAACGGCATGGTGCTGGCCAGCGTCGGAATTGGCTCGGCCGTCACGCCACCACTCCTGGGGTTTATTACGGTGCACTGGGGATGGCGATCGGCGCTCGAAGTGGCAGCACTCCTGGCAGGCCTCGGTGCTGTGATTTGGTGGTTGGCAGTCCCCTCTCCGCAAACCCTCCGGGCTTCGAGCCCGCAACCAGCGCGCGCGGCGGACAGCGCCCGCCGTTCACCTCTCCGCAACCGCAGCTTCTGGTTCTTGACGGCCAGCTACACGCTGCAAAGCTACGTGGGCTATGTTTTCGTCTTCTGGTTTTTCCTTTACCTCGTTCAGGTTCGCCGATTTGTATTGCTGCAAGCCGCTTGGATTGCCGCCCTTCCATGGATTCTGACTTTGTTCGCTATTCCTCTGGGTGGAGTCGTCTCCGACTGGGCTGTGAAACGTTGGGGTTCCACCTGGGGCCGAAGGAGCGTGCCCATCCCCGCTCTGGCGTTGGCCGCAGGCTCGCTCCTGCTGGGTGCTCGCACGCACTCAGCCTGGCTGGCTGCGGCAAGCCTGACGGTTTCCACGGCCCTCGTCCTGATTACGGAAGGGCCGTATTGGGCGTCGATGACCCAAATCTCCGGCCCCCAAAGCGGAACCGGAGGGGGCGTCATGAATTTTGGAGGCAATCTGGGCGGGCTGATCTCCCCCGCCATCACGCCTTGGCTGGCGGCGCGTGTGGGCTGGGAAACGGCACTCTCCCTGGCCGCGCTGCTGGCAATTGTCGGAGCGCTTCTGTGGTTGTGCATCGTGATCGACTCGGATGAATCGACGCGCGGCGCGCCCGAAGAGATTGCAACAGGCGTGTAATTGTGCTGTCCGCTGGGCGCAAGCTATTGGTTCTGGTTTTCTTCCACCAAATCCTAACGTTAAAGCGCCATAGACTATTGGGCTACACGTTGGTGCGACATTGTGGCCGATTGCTTACTCGCGGGTGGCGCCCCGATGCATCGGGGCGGCCTTTAATGATAGTAATATAACCCTGTGCTCCGGCAGAGACATTACTACGGACTGAACCATCTTCATTACTTGACCCGCAGCACGTACCGGCGCGCCCGCCTGTTTGATTCAGAGCGGTTCAAGCGCCGCTGGGTTCGAGCCCTGGATGAACTGCGAAGTGAATTAGGATTCAAGATTATTGGCTATGTCTTGATGCCCGAGCATTTTCACCTTCGCTCTCCATGGATCGAATGCTGTGATGTGGACTCTGGGGATCGAATATCTTCTTGAGTGGCGTGTCTTGTGCGCATAGGAGATTTCCTTCATCGTACAGCTTAGATGATTCGCCCGGCATAGGGGCGTCAACAAAATTTGAAGCCGCAAGGCCGTACATCAAATCTATTGCGATTGACGCCGTTCTATGTAAATATTTTGCATAATCGTTATGCCCGCGACCTATGTTATCGACGTGCGTCACAAACTGGTCATTAGTAAGGGAACCGGAGTCGTGACTGCCGCCGATTTGGAGGAGCATCAGAAGCGTTTGCGCAGTGACCCGCAGTTTCAACCGGATTTTTGGCAGCTCGCCGATTTCTCTGCAACTACCGATGTCCAAGTTACTGTAGACGATATACGACGCTTGGCACAGGGGAGTCCATTTCGGAGTGGCTCCCGCCGAGCCCTCGTTGTGCCCCGTCCGGTGTTGGTTGGAATCGGCAGAATGTTTCAAACCTTAACCGAAGAAGACGGCGTTGACCTGCAACTATTCGATACCCTCGCCGAAGCATCGCGGTGGTTGGGAATCGATACTTAGGCGGGCACGCGCCTTACCCCAACGCCCCTGTCGAGGGCCCATCGCGGATATCTTGCACGAGTGCCCGGATGTAGAGAAAGTCTGGGCTTACATTGCTTGTCTTTCGCGGTTCAAATGGTAATACAAAATCTTGACAGCCATTGAGGACGTTTCGTCTGTGGCAGTTGGGAGAATCGTTCGAACAATCTGTCCGCCGCAATCTACTGTAGCTCCCTTCCCGCCTCCAACCTCGACCGGAAGGACATACGTGAACTCCATGGGGGTGTGAGGGTCGAAAACTTTCGGAGCCCGGAAAAGGACGCCTGAAGTGCTGATGTTCTCCATGCGCCCCTCATGCCAATCCTTGGTGCCAGCCTCCCGATAATGCAAGGGCACCTGCATAGAGGTTCGCTGGGCGCGTCTTGAATGGCTTGCAGTGCTCCTTACCCTGCTATTCTCCACACCTTCCCTTTCCTCATTTGCCGAGGTCAGCCTGCCCGGAACGTCCCCTCACGTCCCGCGCAGACCTTCAACAAACAACTAAGAATGAGAGTTCCTAACGGAGAGCTGGCGCTCAAAGTCCGATACGATTGAGCCAAGTCGAATTTACGCCCCTGATAACCACTTGGCAAGTGGAAAGTACAAGTACTGGTGGTATTATCACAAGCTACCCCAATACCTTGTGGAAATCTCCTATTTCCCTGGAAATGGCAATAACCCCTTCTCCACCGGGATCTTTGCCTTCACTCGCCGCCATATGGGATTCTCAATCCCTACCTCCCATTGCACTTCAAAGCAGGGCGGGCCCCAATGAGAAGGATGATGGTGGCCGGGTCCGTCTGCAGAAAGTAATTAGGGTGTGGGGTGCTGGGGTTAGGGGAAGGAGTGAGAGAGAAAGGATGCTCACACATCCCCGGATTGGTTTCAGCGCATAGTTTCAGTTTTTGAAACTATGCGACTCTTTGATTTCCGGCATTGATCTTCTTCATCAGATCCGTCTCCGTTCCTCGATCGGCATCATGATGCGGTCAATGGAAATCGGGCTCCCCTTTCCGCTTGGCGCGTTCACGGTTCCCGTGTAATCGTGCACGCTCGACCCTCGCCAATCCTCGGGCCGGAGCACGATCCCCGCCTTCACGGGATAAAGAAGAACCAGCCCGGCAAGACCAATCGTCGCAGGCGCGACATGGGTCGGATCATAACGCCGCATCACCGCCCATGATAGGAGTGCCGCAGAGTTTCACAAAGCGAAACTACGCGCTACCGGCTGAAGCCAAGTCCGCTGGGGCACGAGGCGGCCAGGTCGTGCGGAGGCAGTCGTTAAGATCTTTGGCGAAGCTTTCCACCTGCCCTCCCCAGAAGGCACTGTGGTCGCCAGTGAGCGCGTGCACTTCAACTTGCCTGGCTACACTTCTCCACCCGAAAGTTGGGTCCGAGTGAGGAGCTAACGGCTTCGAACTCGGCCGGAAAAGGACCAGGCGGCCTGAATATGCCCCCGGAACGTACCCTTGAATGGCTTCCCGAAATACGGACAACATGTGTTCATCGGTGTAGTGACCATGAGTCACGGCAGGTTCCACCGGAGGTTCTTTTGCCGCTCTTGATAGGACTCTCTTGATATATCCTTTCACTCTGCCCAGGAAAAAGGCCAGTTGCGCGCGTTTTCCTTGTGCAGACCGATCCCCCATACTGACGATCAAACTCCGCCAGCGGAGAAACCAGATAAACTGCGAGTCGTTTTGGAGTCGAAAGACGAAGCCCCAAAAACCTACTAATCTTCGGAGCCAACGAAAGCGGATATTCATTGCCGAAGCATCGACGACCACAAGCAAGTCAACTTTAAGACCCAGTTTCAGCATTTGTCGCGCGATTTCGAAGGCCACCAGCCCGCCATTACAAAAACCTCCAATGAGGTACGGCCCGCTGGGACGAATTTTGAGCAGAGTCCGCAGATGATCCGCCGCCATCTCCTCGATGGTCAGTGGAATTCGCTCTCCCGCCAACCCGTGCGGCCCAATCGCGAAGAAAGGTTGTTCCTTCCCCAAACTTCGCGCCAGCTTTTGACAATACAAACCACCGCCCGTCCAATCCCCATGAAAGAAGAAGAAAGGTGGTTTCGAGCCCTCGGGCTGAACGGCCACCACGGGCGAGTTGGCCTTTTCAGGCTCCGCATTCTGGACTGCTCTTGCCAGGTGTTCGATGGTTGCTCCCGCGAACAAGGCGGCCAATGGAAGTCTGACGCCGCAAGCCTCTTCGATCCTGCTCATCATGCGGACGGCGAGGAGCGAATGTCCCCCTAACTCGAAAAAGTCGTGATGAATTCCGATGGGGCGTGTCTCAAGAAGCTCTTCCCATATCTCCACGATTTGATTTTCCAGCACCGTTCCCGGTTCGACATAGGAGCTGTCTGTCTTCAAATGAAGGGATTGGGATGAAGAAAGTGATTTGCGATCGATCTTGCCGCTGGGTGTCAGAGGCAGTGCCCCGAGGAAGTGGAATTCGGAGGGAACCATATAGTTCGGAAGTTTTTGCTCCAGGAAGGTCTTGAGGTCGTTTGGGGTGATGGTTATGTCTTCGTGGCGGACTACATAAGCATTGAGGCGTTTTTCACCAAAACTGTCTTCCTGAACTGTTACAGCGGAAACCTTGACGCCGTGATGGTCCGACAACACTGCTTCAATCTCTCCGGGTTCGACTCGGAAGCCGCGGATCTTCACTTGCTCGTCCATGCGCCCCAAAAATTCCAGGTTGCCGTCCGGGAGATAGCGGACCAGGTCACCCGTCCTATACAGGCGGTCGGTCGTGCCGGGACGGAAGGGGTTGGGAATAAACTTTTGGGCGGTCAGCTCGGGTTGCTTTAAGTATCCCCGCGCCACCCCGTCCCCTCCAATAAAGAGCTCGCCGGGAACTCCTATCGGAACGGGTTGCAGTTTCCGGTCCAGAACGTACACGGTGGTGTTGGCGATGGGGCGGCCAATCGGGATCGGGGAAACGGACTGGCCCATGTTCTTGGGGATGCGATAACAAGTGGCGAAGGTCGTCGTCTCGGTTGGACCATAACCGTTGATCAATTGCGTGTTGGGGAGCAACTCCAAAGCGCGCTGAATATGCTTCGGCGAGAGGGCTTCGCCTCCCACCAGAAGTTGGCGCACGGATGATAAAACGTCGGGCGCCTCATCGATGACCATATTGAAAAGTGAGCTCGTGAGCCACAGTGTGGTTACGCTATTCGCCAGCAGCAACTCCCTGAGTTCGTGGGGAGTTGGGACGACTCCCGGATAGAGGACAAGTTTCGCCCCGTGCAACAGCGCCCCCCAGATTTCCAGGGTCGAGGCGTCGAATGAAATTGGCGCCGCTTGCAGGAAGACTTCATCACTCCCGAAGCGGGCATAGTCCACCCCGAACAAGAGGCGAACAATGCTTCGATGAGTGGTTTCAACCCCTTTGGGTTCTCCCGTCGAACCCGACGTGTACATCACGTAAGCGAGGCTATCAGGATTGGGTTGAGCACGCGGGCCGGCCAAACTGGCCCCCGGGGTCAATTCATCCGCCCCTTCCAAGAATACAACTTGGGCCAGGCCGGAGGGCAGCCGGCTGGCAACGCGCTTCTGCGCCAACACGACTTTCACTCCTGCATTTCGGATCATGAAGCTCAACCGCTCTGCCGGATACCCGGGCTCCAGGGGCACATACGCTCCCCCCGCCTTGAGAATTCCCAACATTCCAACCATTATTTCGATCGAGCGCTCCGCGCAGATCCCGACGGGGATGCCGGGCGCGACTCCGAGTCCGCGAAGATAATCGGCCAGCTTATTTGCTCGTGAGTTCAGCTCCCCGTAGGAGAGGTGTTGCTTTTCAAAGACAACCGCCACCGAGCCGGGAGCGCGCTCCGCCTGCTCTTCAAATAATTCGTGGACGCACTTCTCGCTCGGAAATTCCGCTTTCGTGTCGTTCCATTCCTCCAGAACTTGACGACGTTCCGACTCCGGCAGAACGTCGATACTTCCTGCCACTGTAGCCGGCGCCCTCTCCAGCGCTTCAACCAACCCCTCAAGCGCCTTGTGCATGAACTTGCACACCCGCATCGGCCCGGTCAGAGCCGGGACCTGCGCCGTTAGTGCGAATCCTTCGCCCAGGTCGTCCACGGAGAGCAAGAACGGGTAGTTGGTTCGTTCTTCAGCGTAAAGCCGCTCGATGCCTTCCCGCGCCTTCGTTGCTTCAGCCGAGGGGGCTTGGACGATACTCGGGCTGTGGCGGTAATTGAGCAACGCGGAGAAAAGCGGGGTGGGTGCGGGAACCGCGCTGCAGCGCTGGGCCAGCGCCAGCGAGGCGTTTTCGTGCCGCAGAAGATCCGCCAGCTGGGTATGCGTGGCACGCACGCTCGCCTCCACACCCTCTTCCCCCAACCGGATGCGCACCGGAAGCGTGTTGATAAATGGCCCCAGCACCCGGTTGGCGCCTTCGCCCCCTTGCATGCGTCCAAACAAAACGGTGCCGAACACGACGTCCTCACGCCCCGACACCCGACCCAGCACTTGCGCCCACGCCAGGTGACAGAGACTCGTTGCACTCACCCCAAGCTTGCGTGCACGTTGCCGAAGCCGCCGCGCCAGACCCGCATCGACTTCGAGCCGGGCCTCCTCAATCCCTGACCCATCCCCTTGCACGTCCAGTAATCCGAACGGCGCTGTGGGTTCGTCCACATCCCCCAACATCCTCCGGAAGAACTCCTCATGTTCCTCCTGCCTCATGCCCAGCCGGGCCTGCGCCACAAGGCTGCGGAATGGCAGCGGTGCGGGCAGCCGATCGGCCTGTCCCAGCAGATGCGCCTGGATCTCTTCCCGCATCGCGTCCAACGTGTTGTGATCGGAGGAGAGGTGATGGTGAAATAGCAGAAGCAGCCAACGCTCATTGGCTGCGTCATGGGTAATGCAGCCGTGAATCAACGGCGCATTGGACAAGTTGATCCGGTAATGCCGTGGGTCGAAACGCATGCGCAGCTGCTCGGCCACGTCGCCACCCGCGGGGTCTAATTGGACTTCTTCCACCGGCATGGGCGCTTTCCGCCACACCACTTGCACCGGGTCGCGCAAACCTTCCCACATCACCGCTGTACGAAGAATGTCGTGCCGGTCTATCAACGCCTGGAGCGCGCCCAAATAACCGTCCAGTCGTGCCCGGCTATCCATGCTATATAGGCTGAAAAACAGATATGGATCTCTATGGGTCGCCGTCAGATGGTGGTAGAGAATACCCTCCTGCAACGGCGCCAGCGGGTAAATATCCTGCACATTGGCCGCTCCGCCAGGTACGCTGCTGACGATGCGCTCGATTTCCGTTGCCGAAAGCTTCACCAGCGGTAGCATCTCGGGCGTGATCGCATTGCACTGGAGCGGAATCAGGTTGGGCGGGACCTCGACAAGGCCGCCCTGACGGCCCACGTCGGCAGCAAGCTCGGCCAGCGTCGGTGTGATAAACAGCGCCAGTACGTCCGCATGCAGCCCCTTCTGACGCATGCGCTCGATCAGACTCACCACCGAAAGGGAATGCCCGCCCAGTTCGAAGAAGTTATCGTGCCGGCCTACCTGTTCCACTTTGAGTAGATCTGCCCACATACCCGCGAGGGTCGTTTCGACCTCTCCCTGCGGCGCTTCATAGCCACGCACCGCGTAGGCGTCTCCTTCCGGCGCCGGCAATGCTTTGCGGTCCAGCTTCCCGTTGGGCGTAAGCGGCAGCGCCTGCAGTCGCACGTACGCCGCCGGCACCATGTAGTCGGGTAGTTTTTGTTTGAGGTAATCGCGTAACTCCGCAGTCGTGAATGCCGCCTCTCCCGCCAACACCACATACGCCACGAGTCGCTTGTCCCCGGGTGTGTCTTCACGAGCTGTAACCACGGCTTCGTGGACGGCTGGGTGTTGCCGGAGGGTGTTTTCAACCTCACCTAGTTCAATCCGGAATCCCCGAATCTTTACCTGGTCGTCCGCGCGCCCAAGAAACTCGATGTTGCCATCCAGCAAATAACGCGCCAAATCGCCCGTTTTGTAAAGGCGAGCTCCGGTCGCGTGGCTGAATGGGTCAGGGATGAACTTCTCCGCGGTCATCTCTGCTCGGTTGTTGTAGCCGTGTCCCACCTGCACCCCGCCCAGATACAACTGCCCCGTCACACCAATGGGCACAGGCTGCAGATATCGGTCCAAAATATAGGCCTGGGTGTTGGCCACAGGCCGTCCAATGAGAACAATTTCCCGAACTTCGCCCCGCGGAACTGGATAAACGACGGAGTCAATGGTGACTTCAGTCGGGCCATAGAGATTGACCAACTCAGCATCCAGCGTCTCATGCAATTTGTTGACGAGTTCAGCCGGCAGGGCTTCTCCACCACAAAAGACCCGTCGCAGGCTCCGACAGTTCTTAAACTCCGGTGTCTCCAACAACATGCGCAAGAGCGCCGGGACAAGCTGCAGGATAGTGACCTGATGCCGCACGATGGCTTCGATCATGTAACTCATATCCAGGTGACCGCGAGGACGGGTCACGACCAGCCTGCCTCCCGAAAGCAAGGAAGCGTAGAACTCCCAAACGGAGGCGTCAAAACTAAAGGGCGTTTTCTGGAGGACGCAGTCGGCTTCGGTCAACGGGTACGCGGACAGCATCCATTGCATGTGATTCACAATCGCCCGGTGTGGGATCATGGCTCCCTTGGGTTGGCCCGTGGATCCGGACGTGTAGATCATGTAGGCTAGGTTGTCGGGAGTAGCGAGGCAAACTGGATTCCGGTCGCTTTGCTGGGAGATGGTTGGCCACTCCGCATCCAAGCAGACCACCCGCGCCACATGGTCCGGCAGATTCTTCGCCAGCCGCTCCTGCGTCAGGAGCAACGCAACGTTGGCGTCCTGGAGCATAAACGCCACGCGCTCCCGCGGGTATTCCGGATCGATCGGCACATAGGCGCCTCCGGCCTTCAACACTCCATACAGTGCTACCACCATTTCGAAGGAACGCTCCATCGCGACGCCGACCAAAGTGTCCGGCCCTACCCCCATCCCTCGCAGATAATGAGCCAACCGGTTCGCCCGCTCGTTCAACTCGCGATAACACAACTGGCTCCCCTCGAACTCCACTGCCACCGCCTCCGGTGTCCGTTTCGCCTGCGCTTCGATCAACTGGTGCAAGCAAAGATCCTTGCCGGGATACTCCGCTGCGGTGTTATTCCAGTCCACGAGAAGTTGTTCTCGTTCGCGATGAGTCAGCAGCGGAAGTTCATGCAGTCGCTGCTCAGGATTGGACGCGATCCCCTGTAGCAGTGTCTCGAAATGGCCCAGCATCCGCTCAATCCGGTCGGCATTGAACAGGTCCGTGTTGTACTCAACGAGGCAGGAAAGTCCTTCGGGTATTTCGTTGGTGAAGAAAGTCAGATCAAACTTCGATGTGCCGCTGTCCGCCTTCATCCGGCGGGACTCGAGTCCGGGCAAATCCAAGGGTTGCATCGGCATGTTTTGCAATGCAAACATCACCTGGAAAATCAGACTTTGACTCAAATCTCGTTGCGGATTCAGCTCTTCCACCAGTTTCTCAAACGGCAAGTCCTGGTGTGCATAAGCGCCAAGCGCCGTCTCCTGGACTCGCCCCAATAACTCCCGAAAACTCAGATTGCCCGATAAGTCGCTCCGCATCACCAGCGTGTTCACGAAAAATCCAATCAGCCCCTCGATCTCGGCTCGACTCCGGTTGGCAATCGGCGTCCCCACCAAGAGGTCTTCTTGCCCTGTGTAGCGCAGCAGCAGAACCTGGAAGGCCGCCAGCAAAGTAACGAAGAGGGTGACCCCCTCCCGCCGACTCAAAGTTTTCAGCCCCTCGGTCAGCTCTTTGGTGACCACCAAGGAAACTGTCGACCCATTGTAGGTCTGGCGGCCCGGACGCGGACGGTCCGCCGGCAGTTCCAGAACCGGCAGGCTGCCACTCAACTTTTCTTTCCAGTAGTCCAATTGCGTTTGGAGAACTTCTCCCTGTAGCCACTTTCGCTGCCACACGGCGAAGTCCGCGTATTGGATGGCCAATTCGGGTAGCGGAGAGGATTCCCCTTTGCAGAAGGCATCATAAAGGGCTGCCAGATCCCGGAACAACACCCCCAGGGACCACCCATCGGAGGCAATGTGATGCATCACTATGAGCAACCGGTGCTCTTCCTCGTGAAGCCGTAGCAAGGTGGCCCGCAGCATCAAATCCCTGGACAGGTCAAAGGGGCGCCGGGCTTCCAGCCCGAGCAAACGCTGGACCTCTTCCTCTTGAGCGGTCCCCTGAGAGTCGTTCAGGTCGATGAGGTTGAGACTGAGGACGCGGCCGGAAGTAACTTCCTGGACTGGCGTTCCCTGCACGTTGCGGAAAACGGTTCGCAGTGATTCGTGCCGAGCTAATACTTCGCTAAGAGCCTTCAGTAAAGCACTCCGGTCCAGCGGGCCCACTAAGTGCACAGCCCTACAGATGTTGTACACCGGGCTCTGCGGCTCGAGTTGATCAAAGAACCACAATCTCTCTTGGGCGAAAGAAAGCGAGCAGGGTCCCTGGGTTCCCCTGTGTGGGATTGAGCGCTCCAGGGGATGGACCGACGATTTCTGTGCCAGACGCTGTTGCAGGCGCGCCAGTTGTTCGGGGGAGAGTCTTGCGATGCGCTCGCTCCATTCACTCGCCATCATGTCCTCATCATGCTTGCTCACTCTCTTGCGCAGGCCTGCCCTGCGTATTGTGACGCGATGACTCTTCTAATTCGTCCAGCAGGAGGGACGCCTCTGACAGCCCTACCTGTTCTGCTCGCGCTTGAACCACCATTAATGCCAATCCTTGCAGGGTGGGAGCCGCAAAAAAGTCGCGCAAGGGCAATTCCAGGTCGATTGCGCTGCGAAGCCTGGATATGACTTGCGCTGCCGTCAAAGAATTTCCTCCCAATTCAAAAAAATTGTCGTGGATTCCTATTTCGTCGACCTTGAGCACCTCCTTCCATACGCCAGCGAGCAACTCTTCGAAGGACGACCGAGGAGCCACGAAGACAGTCTCCAGTTTGGGTCTGGACCCTGCCGGCGCTGGCAAGGCACGACGATCTACCTTGCCATTGGGGGTCTTCGGCAGCGCCTCCAGCATCACAAAAGCAGAGGGAATCATGAATTCAGGGAGTACCCTGGCGAGTTCATCGCGTAGACCCCTTTGGCTCGGCTCCGGCTGGTCTCCGGTTACAAGGTACGCCACGAGTCGTAGGTCGCCCCCGCCAAAGTCCGAGCCCGTAACAACCGCATCCTCCAATCCAAACGTGCGCCGCAGCACGACCTCGACCTCGGCGGTTTCGACGCGGTGCCCGCGAATCTTCACCTGAAAGTCTTTCCGCCCCAGGTGGGTGAGGCACCCGTCGCTTTCCATTCGCCCAAGATCGCCGGTGCGGTAGACCCTTCGTCCACCGCCCTTGGGACTCGTTGAGAAGGCAGCGCTCGTCACCTCGGGCTTGCCAAGGTAGCCGAGCGCGAGATATGGACTTTCGATGCAGATTTCGCCTACGCTGCCGGCCTCGACTTCCGCTCCGGATTCGTTCAGCAACAATACTCCCGTATCCTCGACGGGATATCCGACGGGTACAAGGGCCCCGGTAATTTCGGTGTTTTGGTCGATGAAATACTGCCGCACGACGTTAATCTCCGTGGTTCCGAATCCGTTGACCAGAGCGCAATCCCGTGAAAAATGTCTTCGGTAACTTTCGACATCGGATTGGATGACTGCTTCACCCCCAAAATCGATGAGGCGGAGAGCGGGGAATTTTTCCTGCCCGCCCAGACTGCTGATGAATGACCGGAATACGGACGCCACGGAGTGATAGACAGTGATCCGGCTGTCGACGAGCCATTTCGCCAAGCGGCCCGTCCCCTCCTCTCTCAGGCGGAAGGGATGGATTGAGGCGCCGTTCAGGAGAGCCGCGAAGGTGTCCATCATGGCGGCGCTGTTCCCCCAGGAGTAGAGCAGGGAGAGTCGATCCTCCGGTGAGACCTGGAGTCCATTGGTGTAATTCATCATGAAATGGAGCACGTTCCGATGATTCTGGATGACCCCCTTGGGCTCCCCGGTTGAGCCGGAAGTGTAGAGAATGTAGGCGTAGTCATCGGGAGAAATCCGCAGTCCCAAGTTATCCGATTCAAGGCCGGCTTGCCCTTTATCCAGTGGCATCAAATCTCGATCATGATCCGTCAATTCCTGAGCCAGGGCTTCGACACTACTTTCGGTCAGAATGCAGCGGCTCCGCGAATCTCCTAACAAAGCGCGATTCCTCAAGGGAGGGTAGGAGGGTTCAAGCGGCAAGTAGAACTTACCCGACTTCAATACTCCCAGAATGGCGGCAATGGAGAGGACTCGACTGTCAAGAAACAAAGCGACCGCTTCCGCGCCTCTCCCCATCCGTGCCAGGATGGCTCGCGCGATGCGATTCGCGGACTGGTTCAGCTCTGTGTAGGTAAGCTTTTTTTGGTCACACTCCACAGCAATTTTGTCAGGATATTTTTCCACTTGTTTCTCGAATCGGTCCGCGATCGATTGCTCTATTTCCCCCTTCGTGAATTCCGAGAACCCCGCGGTGTGGCAGGCAAGATGCGCTCTAACAGAAGACGCTCGTCGTGATGAAAGCTCGGCAATTGGAGGCATTGAATTAGGGTCCAAGTTCCACCCTTTAAATGGCATCGGCCCACTCTCCGTACGAGAGCGTTTCCCTGATATTAAAGCACCGGGAAGTTTTATGCTATCTGTGAATTTCTATCGTTTGAACATGGCACCAGTTTCCTCCGGCGTTGCTCTGCATATTTCCCGTACGGCATGGTCACGCGACGGCCCGGCAATGAGAACGCGAGGATTTAAACCTGAGGGCCGCGGACCCCAGAATCGTGGGAACACTCTACTTGCTTTTTGAGAAGGATGGAGCGGGGGACGGGGATCGAACCCGCGACGTCCAGCTTGGGAAGCTGGCATTCTACCGCTGAATTACCCCCGCGGTCGAAACACCCTGGCATTAACCAGGAATAATGAGATTTCCGTAGCGCCTACGCAATCAGTATACAACAAAACGCGCGTGGCGCGTCCGACTTCATTCCGCCCGGCCAGGTTTCGGCCACTGCATGATGTGGCTCGATTCGGTTCAAATTCCATGATTGTTACTGCGGTTGTTTGTAGGCGGGGTTGGAGGGCTCTGTCTTGTCATAGTCCACGCCGTATTTGTTTTTGTGACCGGCCAAGAGATTTCCGGTCGCCCTGATTGGGATCGTCCCGAGGGAGCTTGAATCCTCGGTGACGTCCACTTCGCGGTCCAGGCTCTTGAGGTTATCGGGAAGAGCGAGTTCCGACCAAACTCCCAGGCGATATCGCCCTGCCGGCACGTCGCGGATTTCCACTCGCCCTGATTTGCCCGACACACCGTAATAGGGAGTCTTCATCGCGATAATGACGGCGCTCATTTGAGGATGGATATTGCAAAAAATAAAGGAAACGCCGGGGCGATCGAACTTGATGGACCGGGTTGTCCCCGCTTCGTACAGGCCCAAGTCAAAACGCTTTCCATCGAAAAGCGAAAAAACATTGTGAAAGAACGGATCCCGGTTGGGGAACTCCACCGTCGAACCCACAGGAACCACCAAAAGGTGGGGCTCAAAGCGCTTGTGCGCCTGGACTAATTTGAAACGATGGGAAAGTCCGCTGAGTTTAGTGTCAGCCTCCCCGGCGAGCTCACTCGACAATGGTGTGAGCCAAAAAACGATGTTGGAATAATCGAGCGCTTTCGCGTGTTGCTGCGCAGGAGGAGAAAAAGCGACTTGTGCGGTGACGGTCGCCGCCTTTGCGCCTGAGATCAACGCGAGGTGCAGTATGGCCAACATGGACAGGGAAAGCCCATTCCACATCTGCCCTGCCCTTGCATGGAGGTTCAAATTAGAAAAGCACCCCAATCCCCAAATTGACCTGATTCGCCTTTTGATTCGCCTCATTAACGAAATAGCTCCAAAGGCGGCGGTATTCCAGGGACACAACGAGGTTTGATCGCGGGTGATAAATGACATTGGTAAATGCGCCGCGATTTCGGGTGAGGCTCGAAGCGATATAGCTTTGCGGTGCATCGAAATAGTTAAAATTTTCCGCCAGCGGATTGTCTTCACCGAAAGCTGCATTGAACTCAAGCCGCTCGGTGGGTCGAAATGCAATCTGGCCCCATCCGCCAATGGTATCCAGGCCCTGAACGTCGGTAGCGGCGCTGGTGAGCGCACCGTTGTATAATACGCTTCTTCCCAGTCCACCGCCTAGCCCTCCGATGGCGCGCCCGCGATAAAATTCGCCCGAGAAGGTGAACCACTTCCCGAGAGGCAGATCCACATCCGCAGTTCCGGCCCAACCGTCGACCTTGCGGGCGAACCCCCAGTTCTGCTTGCTGTAATAGCCACCCACGCCGACAGTGAGGGGCCTTCCAAATGCGTTTTGGGTCCAGCCCATGCGAGTTGCAAATGCGGGTTGTCCTGAATTTTCTCCCGCCTGGGGCACCCGGAAAGATTGAAACCTGGGCAATTCGCCCGTGAGTGGGTCCAGTATGCCCGCCTGCAAAATCACTCCCGACGTGTCCGAGACACGAATTTCATGCTCCACACGGATCTGGGGCTCCCAGGACCACAGGTTTCCCGCATAAGACAGCGCCGGTTCGGCGAGCGAAGCGTACGAGGTAGGTGAGAGCGGGGAGAAGAACAAAGAATCCTGACCGGCGATGATGGAAGTGTTTTTCCAATCCATGCGCACGGTGGCGGTCCGCATGCGCAATTCGCCCTGGGTAATGCCATTGGAAGCGAGCGGAAAGCCACCAAAAAAATCCACCTGAATTTCGCCACTGGTTTTGGCCCCGGCGACCTCGGGTCCAAATGCCTCCAGTCCGATTTCCGACTGGCGAACCGTAGCCCCAAATGCTCCGTTAGAGGCGGAAGGGCTTCGGTTCGTCGCCCAAGTCGGCACATCTTGATTCTCCACGCCTCCGCGGTTAGTGTAGGCGTTGAACAGGGCGATGCCGGAAAGCCGCACGCGGTACTTCGACGCGCTCTCTACTTTGGTCTGGTACTGGTCGTTCACCTTGGCTTTCAAGAGCTCCTGGTTTTCCTCCAGTTTTGAGAGGCTGTCTTCCTCCTGGTTTTGCCCGCTTGTATCATCGGCATTCGAATCCTGCGGACGATCTGACGGCTGATTGGAATTGCGGGGCGAGGGAGTTAAGGACGCCAAGGAATCGAGTACTGGGCTAGTCAAACGGGACCGCGTGTCGCGAAGTTCTGCCTTGAGCTTCGTGGTCTCGCCTTGCAATTGGTCCATCTGCCCCTGTATTCGAGCCATGGCAGCACGAAGCTCTTTCACTTCGCTCTCCAGCTCTCGAACCATACCCTGACTCACTGGGGTGGGCTCGACATCGGGACCGCCGGGAGTGTTCTGGCCCGAGCACATTGCCCCACCCATCAGAAAGACGGCGCCAATGAAGACCAGGCTCCCAAGAGAATGGACTCGGTGTATTTGCCGCATGACTGCCTCCCATAACTCTAAAAAACTGGCTCTTGCAATGGAAATCACCGGACACCCCGTTTCCTTTCGAGACTTTTCCCCCAGCGTCGGGTTGAATAGGAACAAAATTTACAGATTGATGCGATTTGAAAACGTAGCCGGCATCGGAGAATCACCTCGCATCGCGGGTCAACAATATACACCGGCGGTGAGCCCGCGTGTGGCGATCTCGAAATGCCTCAAGAATAAAACCCGTGATCGGTCGAAGGCTCTTTCAGCGCCGGGCCATTTCCGCCGGTGGAATAAACAGTGAGCATACGCACCGTTGGCAAGTTGGATCATTCGGAATATCCAAACGTTGCCGAAATTCCGTCGCTTTCCGGCCGTTTAAGATACGGATGAGTGGCTGTTCCCGAAGGTTGCCGATGGGGGGATGGAAAAAGCATGGCTGGACAGAGCCGTCCGAATCGATGACGGCGGATACCCAGGGCGCATTGCATAGGGGAGCCATCGGCTGGATGTGGCCCAGTAGGGCACGGAAATGCCGGGGGATTCGGCGAAGCTTTTCCGGAGTTTCAGCGATAAACCCCGCGGGAATATCGTGCCCCATTTCGTGGATGATGGAGTCAATTTCGTGTTCCAGATCTTCAATGTCGCTGGGCTCCAGCCTCATGTTGGCCTGGCGATCCGAAGGCCAACCTTCCGGCCGGTTGAACGCATGCGAGGTAACATCGACTGCCAAGAATGAAATGGAGTTCAGTGTGAGATCGCGCGCCGCGCTCACCGTTTCGCGTAACGACGTGCAATTCTCAAGCTGGACCGTGCAACGCCCTTGGATGGATATATCCGGGCGGAGAGCGCGCACGGCCTTGATCCCGTCACCCATATTTTGGAATGCTTGCGGGATCCCGCGAATGCGGTTGTGGACCTCGGCGGGACCATCGAGCGACACAATAATGTCGTCAAAATGCCGTGCGATCATCGTAGCCCGGGGCCCCAATAAAAGGCCGGAGGTCAGGAGAGTGATGCGAATGCCCTCGCCCCGAACCGCCTGGCACAAAGCGGGCAGCGTGGAATGAAGCAGGGGTTCGCCGCCCGACAGCACCAACCATTGGACCTTCAGTTGACGCAGGGAATCGAGGTGTGGTTCCAGATCTTCGCGTGTTATCTCGCGAACCTGGCGGATTCTCCAAATGTCGCACATCAGGCAGCGGCAGTTACATCGGTTGTGAGGAAGAAGCACGAGGACAGGAAGTTCACGGATCTCATGGTCCTGTGGAGTTAATGGGGTGAGGGCGGCTGCCGGCCTTTGTCGCTGCGTGTCGATCATGCCGTGACCCTCTTCCCCGCCAGAAATATTTCTTCACCCAGGAACTTCTTTGTGCTTTTCAGCAGCTCTCGGAAAGGAGCGTGAACCAATCTTTCGATATTTCCCACGCGAATGACCTCGAATGCGTTGAGCGTGGCCTGTGGCCACCGGCCGGCAGCGGCGGCGGAGATAAGTTTTGGCCTGCCCCCCACCATCACCACCTCCAGATCTCTCGTGGTCATTTGGGAAAGTTTATTGCAGGGCCGGCCGCCTGTGTCCGAGACAACCAGCATGTCAGCCGGACTTCCTACTTGAATGGCTCCCTTGCCTTTCCTCAATCGCAGCACTCGTGCGGCGGAATCCGTAACCAGAGAATATATTTTTCTCGGGTTAAGGCGCGCGTGCTCACGGGCAAAACGAATCTCGTCCAAGAGATCGCCTTGTCCCGTCAAAGCAGAATCGCTCCCCAGGGCCACCCTCTTGTGTTGCTCAATTTCTTTCCCGTCCAGAGTTACCCCGAGCGTAAATACATTGGAGGTCGGGCACCAAATTAGCCCTGCTCCACGTTGCTCGAGCAGCGAATGCCCCTCCCAGCCCAAACCGACTCCATGCACGACCACAGTGTTTGAGCGGAGAGCCTGCATCTGATCCAGTCGAAAGATCTCTTCCTGGCTCCGTTCATCAGTTCCCTCGGCCAGGTGAATCACGAAGGGGCTGCCGTGCGGCGCGGAAAGAAAGGCCTTTCGGATGTCCCCACCGAAGGCGAGCGAGTGCGCCCAGCCGTACCGCTCCACAACACGAATGGGGAGCGACTTGGCGAGCGATCGCGGGATGGCCGCATTATGATGGCAAACGGTCGTGACACCGGAAAGCAAATTCTTGAGGGCTCCCCACAAGTAGCGGATTGGCTTGGGCACGAGCAAGTGCTCGCGCACCGGTGATTGTTGCGGATGGTACACGTCATTCGCCCAGTCCTCGAAATTGAGGTAAGGCCCCCGGCCAAGCCTGGGGAAGAGATTGAACTCCAAATGATCGTGCGCGTTAATCAATCCCGGAAGCAGCAAATAGCCGGACAAGTCGATGGTGCACGAAACCTCAGGCGACCGGTCGGATGGAGAATTCCCGGCGCCGGCGCGCGCCGTCTTGATCGCCTCGATGCGCCCATTGCAAATCTCAACGTCAGCCTTGACGGCCGAGTCGGCATCAAGAGCCACGCTGGCGCCGACCAGCCTGCACGACGTCAACTGCCGCGAACCTGTGGGCTCGACCGGATTTTCCGCAAAGGTGGACTCGCTCATCTTTTTATACTGGGATTGCCGCGTTTGCCTGTGAATTGAAATTCCAGAATGAAAACGGCCGGCAATCCTCGGATGGAATCGAATGTGGAAAGCTTTCCCGCCCGGGCAAAGATTGGGCGCTCCGGTTCGTCAAAAGCGAATTCCACTTCTCGCGCCAGAACGAAGCCCGACTTCTCAAATACTTCACAAATGTTTTGAATGGAGTAGGCGAAGCTGGCAATTTGTATGGCCCGGCCTCCCCAATGGAAAGAACGCTTCCAGCCCCGGCTATGCCCTTCCGGATGAAGATCTGAAATGAAAACGTGGGCGCCTGTCCGCGAAATTCTGGCAAGCTCATTCGCGAAAGCTGGAAGCTCAGATATGTAACTGACCGCGAAGGAACAAATGCTCAAGTGGGTGGAATCGCCGCGAAACGGGAGGGCAAGACAATCGGCGCGCACCAAGGCGCCGGCCAGGGCTGGCTTTGTGGAGGCGACTTGAAGCATTTCCCTGGAAAGATCGACACCGAAAACATGACGAGCCCCGCGGGGGCGAAGCCGCTCCAGCCAGCGCCCAGTTCCACAAGCCACATCCAGAACATACTTGTCCTTGAGCTCTGGGAGGAGCGCCTCCATGCCACGTTCTTCGAGTGCCAACAATGGATTGGTCCCGTCATCGTAGGTGTCCGCCCAAAGTGCGTGGGCCTGCATCACCGGCAATGGGCCGGCAGCGGACCTCTCGAGTTCCAAGCCCGAATTCATAAACTCTCCACCTTGGGCTTACGCAAGTTGATAAATCGCTGCGCCCATTCCAATTCCAAGGGCCAGCCATAAAACTCCAGACCATAGCGCCACGCGCTCAAACTCTTCAGCAGGTAACGCCCCCATTCCGGCAAGCGGATATCCTGCACGGTGGGCCAGCGCGACGCCACGATGAGTTCGAAGTTATCGATGAGCCGCTTGGTAGAGGTTCGCATCCAGGGCGAAACCGGATTCTGGCGGGTCGTGAAGTGGTACCAGTGGTCGGTGGCCCATTCTTCAACCGTCTCGGGGAATTGGACCTGGCCTTCGATGTCACCGTACATGCCAGTTCGCTGGGGCACTGGAATGTAGTGCTGGAGGATAATTTCCGAGTCGGGATTGATCTTTTTGATTTTGCGTATAAACCGCAAACACTCCCGCGTATCGCGCTCTGGGTCGTGAGGGTTGCCAACCACAAAGGAAAATTCCGGAATGATTCCAAAGCTCCGAATCCGATGCGCCAGCTCCAGGGTTTGCTCGGTCTTGAGTCCTTTGTTCATTTCGCGCAGTACCCAATCGGATCCGGACTCGGCGCCAAAGAAGATCATCGTGCAGCCCGACTCCTTAATGGCCGCCAAGGCCTTGTCCGAATAGCTGAGCAGGATGTCTATCCGCGCCTCGCACCACCAACGCAGGTGGAGAGGGGTGATTCGCTCGGCCAGCTCGACCGCATGGTCTTCGCGAAGAAAGAAATTGTTGTCGTAAAACTGAATCGCATCAACATGGTAGTTGTCCACCAGATGTCGCAGAACCGATTCAGTGCGGGAGGGTGATTCCATCTTTTCACGGCTGCCATAGGCCGTGATGACCCCGCAGAAGTTGCATGCGTAAGGGCAACCGATGCTCGCTTGATGTACTGCCGTCCGGAGCCCCAAGAAAGTGGGCAATATGTACTTCTCAGCCTGCAACCGGTGATAGGGCAAGGTCGGGAAAGCGTCCGGGCTCTTCATCATTCGCTCGGGATTGCTTCGGTGAGTCCCCTTCTCATCCTTATAGGAGAGGCCGCGAATGGTCTCCAAGGCCCGCTGCCCTCGCAGGCCTTCCAGAAGTTCAATAAAAGTATCTTCGCCTTGCCCGCGAACCGCGAAGTCGACGTAAGGTGCATTGAGCGTGGCCGCGGTGTAGATAGATGGGAAATAACCGCCCCAGACGATCGGCACGCTGGGGAAACGATTCCGAATTTCCCGGCAGGTCTCCATCGCGGCCACCATTTGCGGCCCGGGCATCACCGAGACGGCGAGGAGTTCGACGGGATGTGCCGCGATCAGGCCGGCAATCGACTTCGCCGGGTTGGGGTCCACATTCCCATCGACTATCGTGTACTCTTCCCGGCCCTCGAGCAGGGCCGCCAGCGAAAGAACCGCGAGCGGAAACCGCCGGCTGCGCGGCTTGGTCGATTTGGGATGGAAAAGGATGATCACGGCTAGGTCACCATCCCCCAGGCAATAAGAAATTTCGCGGGTTCGCGACGGCCCAGCATCCTGGCGCGCCACGGCCGCATCGCCCAACCTAGTCCGTACCAAGGTTCACGGAGGTCCCAGCGAATGCCGTGCAGATTCCCCAGGTTCTCCAAAACACCTCGCGTCAAAAATTCCCGGCTCGCGATACTGTCCGACCGGAAACCAAACCTCTTTTGGAATTGCGCGTGTTTTTCCTCCACCATGAGGCGTCCGCTGTTCTCATTGCTGTAAAACGGTGAATCGATAATCAGCACGTGCCCAGGCCGGCGGAGGCAGCGGAGAATCTCCTGGAGCGTTTGGTTGTAATCCTCCGAGTAGTGAAGGGAGGCATTGAAGACGACCAGGTCGAACTGCGCGGGGGCAAAAGGGAGGCAATTCATTTCCGCCTGGAATCGCTGAAACCGCGGGCGGACAAACGCCAGGTAGTGGCGCGCGGCGCTCAATCCATCTTGGTCATTGTCCACCAGGTCCACCGCCACCGGCCGGTGCCCGCGTCGCGCCAGTCGATAACTCATCCAACAGTTCCCTGCCCCAACGTCCAGAATATCCATGGCCCGTGGGTAATCCTTCTCAAGCCGTGGAAGAATCGTTCGTTCCAAATAGTGGAAGCTGCGCCCGCGAATATTCCACTGCCAGGAATTCCTGCCCGTGACGTCTTTGTATGGCAAGGAAAGAAAATAGTGCACCCCGCCCGTCCCGCGTGCCTCCTGAAGGCGCACTGTTTGATACTCTTCGACGAATTGTCGAAACCTGTTCTCACGCGAAGGCGCCAAGGCACGCCAAATACCCCGCTTGCGCCTGAGGACAAATCCGCAGGCCGCGCAGGTCAAATCCGTCGTAGTTTCGATTGGCCGAAGGGAGCCAACATCCGCGCGGCAGACAGGGCAGCTTACGGAGAGCGGCTGCGCTGGGGCAGCGTCCGCCGATTTGTGGGTTATGGGCAGTCGTACAGCTTCGTAGGCTATAGTGGACATATGTCTGAGCGCTCAAACATCATTAAATTGTGGTCCGCGACGCTTCGGAAAAACGGCCACGCGGAAATCAACCGATCCAATGCCCTCGCCCCAGCCATCCCGCGGGGAAACCGGTTTGCGATGTTTTCCACGTAAGAGGGGGGAACTGAAATTCCCACTCCCTTCCGCCCCCGGAAATGGAAATAAGGAGCGAAGGCGCTCTTCAAGCTCCGAACTGAATGGCGATAAACTGGAATCGTTTTCCCTTCTCCGAGGTTGGCCGGGGCGACAGCCCGAAATCGCCGAAAAGCCTTTCCCGGCTTTCCGTGCAGCAAATACCAAAGTGTTTCCCAGGCGCAGAAAGGGCTGAAGACACAGATGAGCGCCCTGGCGCCCGGCCTGATCAAAGTGGCGAGCTCATAAGCAATGTAGGAAATATCCAGGCTGCAGTTCAGTCCGCCGAAATTCGAAACCAGACCGTCAAAATGGAAGTTTTTTCCCAGTATGAAAATGTTCTCCGTCTTGAGCGCAACAAACTCGACCCGCTGTTGCACGCCCGCCTCCTCAGCGTGCCGGCGCGCCACCCGAATCATCTCCGGGGAGGCGTCGCAGGCGACTACCTCCACTCCGCGCTGGGCCAGGTGAATCGCGTCGGCGCCCGTTCCGCAATTGATTTCCAAAACGCGCTGGCCCGCTCGGAAACATGGGTCCATATCACGCCACACCGCTTCCCGCTGTGCCCGTCCGACAATCGTGTGAGTAAAGACCTCGTCATAGGTCTCAGCGAGCACGTCAAAGGCGGCAAAATCCGTTTGGGCCTGTGCCGGGGAGACTGGCATGAGAGTTCATACCTCTTGCGCCGCGAACTTCGACTGCATACCCTGCCGGGCTTGGGCAATGCGCTCGCGCAGCTCAGAGGCCACCGGCGAATTCCCGGGATTCTCAGGGGCGCTCAAGAGACGGTGTAACTCCACTTCCGAGCGAAGAAGCTGGTCCGCGTTTTGATAGAACTCCCTCGAGTGCCGGCCCTCGATCCGGAATTCGCGATCTGAGCTCTGGGCCCATGCACCACCGCTCACCACGCGCGAGGCCACTTCGTTAAAGTAAGGCGTTCCCTTGATGGGATAGGCCACAGTTGTGAGGAAAACGTCGGGGTCGGACTTCTTCACATGCTCCACCGTCGCCTCAATGTCCTCCAACTCCTCACCCTCATAGCCCCACATTAGGAACATTCCAGTTTGGATGTTCCGCACTTTGCAGAGGCGAACCGCGGATTGAACTTCCTCCACCTTTACGCCCCGCTGCATCGCGTCGAGGATTCGTTGCGAGCCGCTTTCCGATCCAATCCAAACTCTGAAGCAACCAAGCTCCGCGAGCGCATCGGCGACCTGCGGGTTGAGCCGGTCGGCGCGCGAGATGCACTCGAAGGGAATCTTGAGGCTGCGCCGTTTCATTTCCCTTGCATACTCAAATATCCAACCGTGGTGGATGGTGAACACATCGTCCGCCATCCAGAGCATATCCGGCGAATAACGCTTGAGAATCCATTCCAGCTCATCGACCACGCTGACGGGCTTGCGCCGCCGGTGGGTCTTGCCGTAGACCGCGTGGCTGCACCACCGGCAGTGATAAGGGCATCCGCGCGCCGTGATCATTGAGACCGATCCCGCGCCATGATGAGTCCGCCACGTTTCCAAATACTTTTCGACAGAGATCGATTCTCGGCTCGGCCAGGGCTGTCCATCGAGGTCCGCAATCTGCAAGCGTGGCGGCGTCTGACAGACTGTGCCATCCACATCGTGAAATGCAATGCCGTGGATATGCCTTAAATCTGGTTGGTTGCCGGCCTTGAGAACCGGGAGCAATTCCTCCAAGGTCAATTCGCTTTCACCCATCACCACCACGTCGGCTCCGGCAGCGAGGTATTCATGGATATAGGCCGCAGGCTCAGGACCGCCCACCATGGTTTTCCAGCCCGCCTCTTTGGCCACACCAAGAATTTCAATCACGTTGTGGCGGGTCATCAGATTTGCGTATACGCCCAGAACCGAAGGAGGGGTGGAGCGAAGGTGATGGAACAGATCTTCCTTGGAAGAAAAGGTTGAATCGAAAACCTCGACGTTCATTCCCTTGGAGCGCAGGTGCGAAGTCAGATAGAGGATTCCCAGCGGAGGGTACGGCTTCATAATCTGGAGCTCTTTGGGATCTCCATAGAGAAAGTAGCCGTGAGTTAAGAGCAAGTCGGATGATTTCATTTCTTGGCTTCTATGACACACTCGGCGCAGAAAAGAAGCCGCGACCGGGCTTCAGCAGGCCGCGGCCTCCGTCGCGCATGTCAGCACGGGCAGAACCGTCGGGGCTTCGTTCCTGCAGGTTCTTTCCATTTCTTCGACTCGAGACCAAAGTTGAGCGACGCTCTGCACGCCAGCATTGCCTTTCTCATGCCCCAATGCGCCGGAGTTCGTCGAGCCTGCGGACGGTGCGCTCCAGGTTTCCACCTCCGCATGAATGGCATCGCGAAGAACACGGTAGAACTCGGTGGTGTAGGCTCCCTTGAACATCATGGAGAGGTCCTCGCTGTCGATCCAATTGGTCTTGGACCCGAACTGCTCACGCACCTGGGCGTGAAACGCCGTGCCGGGAAGCGGATAGGAAACGGAAACACCGATGTCATCAGGCTTCGTCGCACGCACCAATTCGATAGTTTTACGGATGTCCTGCCACGTTTCACCCGCGTACCCGAATTGAAGAAAGAAACATGTTCGAATACCGGCGTGGCGCAAATGCTCGCGAGCTTTCACCACGTGGTCAACTTTCAGACCCTTATCCATCGCGTCCAGGATCTTTTGCGATCCGGATTCTACGCCGAGCCACGCTTCTGCGCATCCCGCGCGCCGGAAGGCATGGGCCACATCTTCCTTCATCAGGTCGGCTCGGGTCTGCATCTTGAACGGCACCGCGGCGTCGAGCCGCTCCACGTGGTCAGCCAACTCCATCACCCAACTGTTCTTGATCCCAAAAATGTCGTCGGCAAACCAGAGATGCTCCGGCCCGTATTCGTTCTTGAGCAGGGCCATCTCGCGAGCCACGTTCTCAGCGCTTCTGGAATGGAAACGGTCTCCATATATGGGCTTGGCGCACCAATTGCAGCGGTAAGGGCAGCCACGGCTCGCCACGAGATTAAGCGAGAAGAAACGGTGAGCGGATTTCCAGGCGCCGCGATAGCGGTCGAGATCCACCAAATCGCGGGCTGGAGGTGGCAGCTCATCAAGGTCTTTGATCAATGAGCGTGGAGGAGTTTTGTAGAGTCGCCCGCTTTGTGATTTGATAAATGCCAAGCCGGGAATTTCAATAGGCTCCTGGCCTGAATTGCCGATCAAGGAATCTGTGAGCTCCACCAGTGTCCGCTCCACTTCACCGATCATTATGAAATTTGCTCCGCCCTCCAGATACTGAACAAGGTGATCGGTGGAGTCAGAGCCATTCACCACCACCTGAGCTCCCGTCGCGCGCGACAAACCAATCATGTCCATCGCCACTTCACGCATGCGGCTCAGGCACATTTTGGAAAGGAAGTTGAAGTTGTCTTCGCAGAGCGCCACCACGCGGGGCCGGACCCGCCTCAGCGCTTCGGGAAATCCGGTCACCGGGTCTTCCAGCATGGGGTCAAAGACGGCCACGGAATACCCCTGCTGTCTCAACAGCGCCGCCGCGTAGAGTGTTCCCAGGGGCGGATACGGTTGCATCTTGCGGGCCTGTTTCCGGTCGTAATATAAGTGATAGGAATGGGTCAAAAGAACGTCAACCACGCAACACCTCTCAAACGGCGCTTTGCGCGACCGCGGGCTCAAGACGTTTGGCGTCCACGGCGGGCTTGGCGACCGGCGTCATCTTTTTGAGTTTGTGATTCAGCCAAAGTTCAACGGGAAGGCCGTAATAGTTGCGATTCAATCTCCACTGGGCCGGATAACTGAGGGCCTGCTGGAGAGTTTTCACAATCCGGTTGGGATCGCGCTTTGCGATGGGCTTCCGGTCGAAGGCAATGCGCAGGTAATCGCGCATGGTCTGCAAACGGGCGTGGTCTCTTCCCTTGAGCCACGGCAGAACTGTGTACCGCGGAAAAAAGTCAGCCCACCCCTCCAACGATTTGGGCACTTCAATGCCCAATTCCTTGGCCTGACGCATCACGGGAGCACCGGGATACGGCGTGAAAATATTTGTCCAGAATTCCGCACCCGGGAACCGGCGGCAAATATCCATCACGAACTGGATCGTCTCATGCTGTTCCTGCGGCCCTTCACCGGGATAGCCGAAGATGATGTTGAATGACGGCCGGATGCCGGATGCCAGACACCGCTCGCAAAGGCCGGGAAGGGACTCGAGGTCCTGAAAACCCTTGTTCATGAGCTTGAGAACTTTGGGGGAAGCGGACTCAACTCCGTGGCAAATCTGGTCCAGCCCGGCGCGGTGCAGCAGGCGCAATTCGTCAACGCCCAACCGGGACGTGAGGTTGGTCGTGGTCTGAATGCTCCAGCGAAATTGCGCGCCCACCCGTACCAGGCCCTCTGCGATCTTCAGCGCCCGGTCGATGTCGACCAGGAAGTTGTCATCAATCACCCAGAGCAATTGGAGACGATAGCGCGTGGTCAAATCGAGAGTTTCCTCGACCACTTGCTCCGCGGGCAGGGCATTCCATTGACGTCCGTAAACGCCGGCGTTTGTGCAATAGGAACAGTTGTAGGGGCAGGCGAGACTGGAGGTGTACATGGCCCACCGCCGGCCGCAGAGTTTTTCGTAAGCATCGAAATCGGCGAGGTGATATGCCTTGGGGGGCATTTCAACAAGAGGTTTGAGGGCACGAGGGGGATTGAACACCAGCCGGCCATCGCGCTTGAAGCCCACACCGGGAATTCCATCAACCGTGCTTCCGCTCCGCAGCCGCTCGGCGATTTCCAACATGGCTGATTCGCCCTGGCCCACGACGACCATATCCACGTAATCAGCCTGGAGTGTTTGATCGGGCAGAAGTGAGGGATGCCACCCTCCGAGAACAATGGGAAAATCCTTGTTCCACGCTTTGACAGCTTTTGAAATCTCAACAGTCTCCCGAATCATAGGCCCGGTCACCAGAGAGATTCCCAGGCAAAGAGCATCTTTCACTTCCTCCAGAACACGTTGCTTGAAATTGGGCGTGATAGTGGAGTCGATGAGGGTGACGGTGTAGCCCGCGCGCAAAAGCGGGGTTGAGATCGCCAGGATTCCCAGGGGTGCGGTTCCCTCAACGCTCGAGAATGCCGGGAAGAAGAAGACGATTTTTTTCGAAGCCATCACGCCAGTACCCTCAAATCCCTGCCACCGTTGAAGCACTTGAAGACTAACAAACCCTAATTGGGCAGGTGTCACGGTCTAATCCGTCTTGTGCAAAAAAGTTGTCACCGGAAATGGACAAAGAATGTTGGAGGCGGCGCCGTCCCCGAGGCCGAATGGTTTATACTCGCCACAGGGCGGAAGAGTGCGGGTGGATGTGAGCAGACGAAACGGAAATTTGAAACCTTCATGGCAAACCTGGACCTGGCTACTTCTGACCCTATTTGCAGGGTTCGCCGTCTTCCCGCACCTTGTCGCGGCACGAGTCTGGCCACCGCCGATGCCTCCGGAAAAAACGGCTATGGTTTACGACGAGGAGATTCACTACTTCGAAGCGGGCACTGGCCCCAATATCATTTTTCTTCACGGCATGGTGGGAACCGCAACCGACTGGGGGCTCACCCTCGGACCTGTTTCGAGAAAGTATCATGTCTACGCTCTTGACCAGATCGGTTTCGGCCATTCCGACAAGCCGAAGATCGAGTACAAGATTTCGACTTTTGGAGATTTCCTGCAGGAGTTCATGCGGGTTCAGCACATCCCCAAAGCCACGATAGTGGGCAACTCGGTCGGCGGATGGATTGCTGTGGATTTTGCCGCGACTCATCCGGATTTGGTCGACCGTCTGGTCCTGGTTGACGCTCTGGGCTTGGACACCCCCGTCCACCACAACGTGCCGGTGGATATGAATCCCTCTTCGATGGAGGGAAGCCGCAAGGTCTGGGAGTTCCTCTTCTACAACAAGAAGCTCGCGACTGACGCGATGGTGCGGAATTCCTGGAAACATCGCGAGAAGGATGGCGACCGTAACACAATCCAGCGCCTGGTTTCCGGATTGGTGGCCGGAAGTGAATTCGAAGATTCCAAGGTCGGGTCGATACGGGCGCCGACGCTTTTGATATGGGGGCGCAATGATGTGGCCACACCCCTGGAGTTTGGAGAACACTTTCAGAAAGTCATCCCTGGGTCCAAGCTTGTGGTGATTGACCAGTGTGGCCACGTCCCTCAAATCGAGAAGCCGGTGGAATTCAATAAGACGCTAATGGAGTTTCTTGCTGAACCGTGATTGTCGGGCAAAAGAAGAGCTTCACCCTCAGAGAGTTTTCAGGAATGCGATTAAAGCTTTCTTATCGTCCATGGATAATTCGAGGCCATAAGGATGCCCCGGAACGGCGCGGGTCTTGACTCCCACCCCGCGAAACGCGGTAGGAACATAATCGTCGCGCAATCGCCGGTGGTCGAACCAATCTTCAAGCGTGGCGACTGATCCATCATGCTCGAATGGCCCTCGGAGCCACACGCCGCGCAGCGAAGGGACCCGGTAATAGCCCGTGCCCACGCGGGTCTTGAGGGCCAGGCCGGGGTCCGTTCCCACGGTAACGGGCAGAATGGCAAACCGCTTCAGATCGGCCTCAGGCGGTTGAAACCCTTCCACAGGAGTCAGCTCGTTATTCGTATACAGCGGTGGTGTGTGACACGCGACGCAGCCCTCCCGCTGAAAAACTTTCTGGCCGCGCTTGGCGAGTGCGTCCAATGGGTTCGGGTTGGGCGGCAATTTGAGGGAGTAAATATACAAGGCAAGTGCGTAGAGCTGGTCGTCACCATAGCGCAGCTCGGCTGAAGGATCCGGCAACTGCGCGAGGATCTTGAAATCTGCAAAAGTCTCGAAGCGGACACCCACTTGGACCAACGCCGCGTAACGCATCAGGTCGCCAATTGACCGCTGTTGAATCAGTCCGGTGTGATCCAGGTACCGCCGGTCTTGCACGCCGATCAGACTGGGAACCAGGGGGGGATACCGAAGGCTGGTATTCACGCGGATGGCCACCCCAGGGGGAATCGCTTCGTGCAAGGCCGCAATTTGCGGAATGGACATTTGTTCTGCATCGCCAAAGGGGTCTGGGTGCAGCCAAGGCACTCCAAGCGCCATGTGCCATTCGTGCGTAAAACGTTTGGTGAAGGCGGCAGGGTCTTTGGCCTCCGCCACCCGACTGCGCAGCGCGAAGCCCACAATCCGGTCATAAGGCATGTTGCCTTGAACGCCTTTGAGCACTGTCCCGTCGGGCATCACACGAGTGTGGCAAGTATTGCAGGACCCCTCTCCCAGTTCCAACTTCCCCTTCTCGCGGATTTCCCAGCGGCCAAATGGCAGCGTGCCGTCTTTGGCCACGGGCACATCGAGTTTCTTGTACCAGTCGAGATTCCGCACATCATCCTTGGTCATGAAGAGGGGCGTATCAAACCCGATGGGAGAGTCGTAGACTAGCTCTCCCGCCTTGATCCAATCTTCCTTGGTTTTCAATTTGGAGCTATCAAAGGATACCTTCGGATCCTGTTGCTTCAGCCATTCCATGTACCCTGGTGGTTCCTTGTCAGGGCGGTAGATGGGATAGCTTTTGTAAATGGGCCGCACCGGGATTTTGTAGTACCAATCGGAGGATACAAACTTCGGGGAGGCCTCCGGGACGGCGAGCGGCACCATCAGCGTGGCCAACTTTTGGTCGTCCCATACGCGGGGGATGGCCGGTTGAAAATCATTTGCGGCTTTTTCAGCCCCCGCCACTTGAACGATCAGAGCAACGCTCACTGCTCCGACCAAAAGGACTGCCAGCTCGCGGCTGAATCTAGTTGACATGCGTTCAAAGAATCGGACCATCATGATCTATCTCCTGATTTCTACTCAAAGGTTCATCCGACACTGCTGGAATTCTCCTCGGCTCGGACGCGAGACCTGCTGTCTGCGCTCGAGTCCAACCCGGCCGTGGGCAATAACGGGGAGAGAACAACGAAGACCAGCAGAATAAGACCCAGCGAGTGTCCGTACGTATAGTCGAATAAACCAGACAGCACGAACCCGAACAGGCCGAGCAGCCCAGCTCGACATGCGAACTTGGCCTCCCTGCTTATGGCGGCACGGGATGCTTGCACGAGGTCGAGAAACAGCACCACAAATGTCACCACTGCCGCAAGTGCAACAGGAACTCCGAATTCCGCCGCCAATTGGATTGCGTTGTTGTGAAGGTGTCCATGGTAAGCAGGCACGGGTTCGCCGGCTTTCAGATAACTTCGATACAGTGCCTCAACGCGGCCCGGCCCCACTCCCGTGAGCGGGCTCTCCTTAATCATCTTCCAACCCACGCGCCACATTTGCACGCGCTCCGCGTTCGAATAAAAGTCAGGACGGAGAGACTCATTCACCCTGACGCGGATCGGGATGGGCGCGATCAGATAAAATCCCAGAGGAACGAAGGGAAGAATCCAAAACCATTTTGAGCGTCGCCGGACAAGCTCAACTCCCAATAGAATGAAACAGGTAATCCACACCATCCGCGTCAAGCTGAATAAAATGGCCAGCCCTTGGATGATGGCGACGGGCCACCAGCGCCGGCGTTCGTCCGCATAAAGGGACCAGAAACTTAAAAACCCGGCGACCACCAGGATTTCCACTGTTCCAAATACCATCCAATTATTCAGCAGGCCGCCGCTGCGCAAGTAGAGGCTCAATTCGTCGCCTGTGCCCAAAACGGCGCGGTAACTGAAAACCCGAGCGGCAAAATCGCCCAACAGGAAGAGCGATCCCAAGGTCGAGGTGAGGAAAATCCCACGCCAGACGAATAGGCGATCCGAATCTCTGCTTAAGGCGGGCAGCACGAAGAAAACGGCCGCGATGAGAAGCAAGTGACGGATTTCACTCCACCCGGCCCTGCGCTCTGGAGAAATGGCCCAGGAAAGGATTTCTAACCCAGCCCAGGCCAGCCAATAAAAGAAGGCGCGAGGAAACCAGATTCGAGCTTGCCCCCGCACACAGCGAATGATGCGGGCTGCGAGTGCCAGGAATAGAAATGACTCGCAGACTACGATGGAAATCGGAACGGCACAGAATGCCAGCCCCAGGGCCCAACTCTCGATTGGCCGGCCTCGCAAAACAGTTTTCAAAGACCAATCCGAGTTCGCCCGAACCCCGGATAGCATCGATTCCTCAGCCTGAACCAAAGCGCGGCTCATATCGCCCTAGTAAATCTGACGCGTCAGATCAAATCCGATGAACAACCCGCTCGGCTTATCGGCAGTGGGGTCATTCAGCAGCGAGGCGCGTGTCCCTGCGCGCTGATTGACAGTTGTACCGGGACCGGTGGTGAACCCAAATGTGAAGGCGTGCCGCCAGAGCCTCTTCTGAATTCCAATGGAATAGGCTGGACGGTGAATTTCCATTTCCCGGCCGCCAACGAAGGTGGGAATGACCTCAGCGACGATGGCCACCGTGGGACGAATATCAAATGCGCCACCAAATCCCACCGAGAACGTATTGACTCCAGGCAAATCGGGGACAGGGTCAGCTAAATTGTTTTGTGGCGGGACCAAGCGGCGATTCTGAAACGATAAGGTGGGCACTACATAGAGCTGGGCCTTATTGCCGAGGCTTCGAGAGAATATTCCTTCGATGTTGGCGGTAAAGTTCTTGGAGAAATCATTTTCACCATCGACCGAAAATCTCACGGCGCCATTGAGGGGGTGTCCATCGTGCTCATCAATAAAATTGTACGCCGCCATCAGTTGGATGGGCCGGCCAATCACGCTGGGCGAGCGGTAAATGCCGACTGAAAAATCCCGCGTCACCCCATAGCGGATTCCAAGAGATGATAAGGAGAAATTATCCAGGCCGCCCAGAGTATGCCCGAGGGCTTGTCCGCTGAAGGCAGGACCGAATGCAAAACGGTGGTTGAAATTGACGTAGACACCGTGCCGATCAAGCCGCCGGCCGGTGGGCAGGTTGAAGACATAATCATCGCCGGCATCATAGATCTTGTTTTTCTTCGCCTCGTCCTGCTTCTCCTGGGTTAATGCTTTGATTTTCTCCCCCTGACTCTTGCTCGTATCCTGGGCGATTTGTGGATCGGCGGGTGCTTCATCCACTTCCTTGACGCTATGCGAAGTGAGATCAACCAGGTATTTTTTGCCCTCGCGCTCCACCCTCATGGTGGTGGTCGACCCTTCCACAAACGAAATCCCGAGAGATTCCGGAGGGACTCCGGGCGCGGCCGGAGTGGGTTGAGCGCGGGTGCTCGCAGGCGGAAGGTTGGAATCTTCCGCGCGCGCCAGGGGGATGGCAACGACCCAAGCCAGGATCAGTGCCACTGATCCCGCGGCAGCGACGCAATTCATTTTCTTAATCATTCTGTCAATCCGGTGCATTTAGTGACTCTCCCATTCACAATATGATTTCCAGCGCACATTGGTTCTCACCCTGTGTGCAGAATCTATGAAACGACAGCGCCTGTTTGAATGTCATCCGCAGTCTGTATTCATTTTGTAAAGGTTTTGTGTGGGCCTACCCATTGTCGAAAAGAAGGTATAGGCTTATGAAGATTAGTTGCCGGAAAACAAAAACGCATGAACGGGGGTAACGGTGGACGAATGGGATTAGCAACCTTATTGAGTGCGTGGCATCTCACACTGCAATGGAAAAATTACTGATTATTGAGGATGACCGTGCAATTCATAAGGCCCTCAAACAATTATTTGAGGCGGAGGGCTACACCCTGGAGTTTGCCACGGATGGCGCCGCCGGTCTGGCTGCGTTTAAAGCTAGCCCGCCTTCCCTCGTGCTTTTGGACTTAAGGTTGCCGCAGGTGCCTGGCCGCGAGGTCTGCAAGGAGATTCGGAAGGTTGCTCCTTCCCTTCCCATTATTATTCTGAGTGCCGCAACAGAGGAGTTGGACAAGGTTTTGCTCCTAGAACTGGGCGCTGACGATTATGTCACCAAGCCGTTCAGCCCCAAGGAGCTTCTGGCACGGGTGCGCGCCACGCTACGGCGTTCTCAAAGAGCCGTGGCTCTGGACCAATATGCCTTTGACGAGGTCTCGATTGATTTTTCCAAGATGGAATTGAAGCGCTCCGGAAAGTTAGTGGAAATGACGCCACAGGAATTCAAGATTCTTAAATATTTTGCGCAAAACCCCGAGCGTGTGATTTCGCGGGATCAACTGTTGAACGAAGTATGGGGATATGATTGCTACCCCACCACCCGCACCGTCGACAACCACATCTTGAAGCTGCGGCAAAAACTTGAAGAAAATCCCGAGCACCCTACCCATTTTCGGACGGTCCACGGAGTGGGCTATAAGTTTGTTCCTTAAATACTCTTAATGGACCCGTCCCGCGCGGATTTGATCGGCCGGCGCGGGCTTCGATATCCAGACTTCCCTCGACCTACAAAAATGGCCATAGTTCGACTTCGCACAAAACTGATTCTCTCGCTCATTCTCATTTCTAGTGGGCTGGCCACCGCGACTGTCCTGATTGTCCGACATGAGGTGCAGAAGAGTGCGCAAGCCGACATCGACGAGGCACTGCGCAATTCGGTGGTCACCTTTCAGAATTTCCAGCGCGAGAGAGAAGCGACGCTCACACGTTCCGCCGGACTTCTTGCGGATCTTCCAATCCTGCGGGCGTTGATGACCACCGAGCACGCCGCCACCATCCAGGATGGCTCGACCGACCTCTGGCAATTGGCCAAGAGCGATTTGTTCTTACTGGCCGACCGCGAGGGGCGGGTGGTGGCCTTGCACACTTCAGCCGAAGGGTTCTCACGGGAGGCAGGCCAGGAAGCGCTCCAACGTTCTTTGCAGAGTTCAGCGGACAGTGATTGGTGGTTCGGCAAAGGACACTTATACCGGGTGTTTCTAAAACCAGTCTACTTTGGTCCTTCGGTGGGAGGATCAACCCTGGGCGTCCTGGGAGTGGGATACGAAGTTAATTCCAGTGTCGCCGAAGAGGTAAGTCAGATTGCCTCGAGCGAAGTCGCATTTCGATATGACGAGAATGTGGTCGTCACCACTTTGGAGCCCGGCCAGCAGGGCCAATTTATCGCCCAGCGCGACGTACTTTCCGGGAACAATAGCCAAACTCCGCGAGTCATCAAACTCGCCGGAGAACAATTCCTGGCGACATCCGTGAAATTGTCGCCCACCGGGGGCCCGGTGGTTACTCTAACCGTGCTCAAGTCCTACGACCGGGCGACGGTCTTCCTTCGAAACTTGAATCGTTGGATGTTCGGAATTGGTCTGGCTGCGATTCTGCTTGGAATCGGTCTTGCTTTTCTCCTTTCGCACACTTTTACTCGGCCTCTCGATAATCTCCTTTCCGGCGTGCACGCCCTGCAAAAGGGCGATTATGGCTACCCGTTGCTGGCTCAAAGCGGCGACGAGGTGGGCGAGCTCACCATGGCCTTTGACAGAATGAGGGACAGCCTTCAGAAGTCACAAAACGAGCTCTTGCACGCCGAACGATTGGCTACCATGGGGCAGATGGCCAGCGCGATTTCTCATGACCTTCGCCATCCCCTCACCGCCATCCTGGCGTATGCCGAGTTCCTGTCGGAAACCAAACTTCCGGAGCAGCAGCGCAAGGACTTCTATGAAGAGATCCGCCAGGCGGTCAATCGTATGGCCGACTTGATTGGTTCGATGCTCGAATTCGCCAAGACCCGGCAAAACCTGAATCCGGTTTTCTGCAGCATCGAGGAGTCCATCCGCCGCGCCATTCAGTCCGTGCAGGCCAAGGCGGAATTCCGCCGCATCGCCATTACGACATGGCACGAGGGACACTGTGAAGGTTGGTTTGACCCCGCCAAGCTTGAGCGCGTTTTCCACAATCTCTTGATGAACGCCTGTGAAGCCGTTCCGCCTGAGACCGGAATGATTGAGATTCGAATCCGCCAAACCCCTGAAGGCATCGAGGTCAAGATCGCGGACAATGGGCCCGGAATTCCCCAGCCTATCGTCGAAACGATATTCGCGCCCTTCGTCAGCTACGGAAAGGAAAATGGCACAGGCCTGGGTTTGGCGGTCGCCAGAAAAATGGTTCAAGATCATGGCGGCAACATCTGTGTGGAGCGCACCGGCCGCGAGGGAACGGTGTTCATACTAACGCTCCCCATTGGCCATCCCCTCGAACCGTCCACCAAGAACTGAAAGAATCCTTCCCCTTCCCTTCGTGATATCACCATTTTCCTCAAAAACTTTACAAACTGACTACAGCAGATTGACACAAGCACCCACACGATTCTCTAACATTCGAATGGCTCGATTCGGGTTTTTGTTTTTTGCGTTGAGGTGACGATGGTCAGCGGGCGTGGCCTTCCACTCATGGACTTGGAACGGGGTTGGAGATCGGATTCACGAGATTTTTTCCGAACGCGGGCGCTAATGCCGCTACGGGAGAACTTCCTGATGGCCGGAACGCGCTGCCGGCTCTCTACCAACTCCGAGGCCATTCTTGTTTGTGCGCGCAAGCTCTTTGCGAGTTTGCCCGCTCACGGGGGTAGTACGGAATTGGATTTCCATTTTTGGGTGGATCCTATCTCACCCGCCACTTCGCAGCCCTGGCCCAAGCCTTACTTCAGAGGGCTGGGCCGATTTGTTTTTGCGGGCTTTGACGGGCTCAACTCACTTCTCGTCGACCTCAATCAACGCCGGGTGATCGGGCGATTCACGCGCGCCTTCGTGGAAAATGAGGTCATATGGAAGAAAATCGTATTCCCCATTATTCCAGCTTTCCTGGGTCCGTCGATTCCCATTTCAATTCTTCATGGGGCATGTATTGAGCACAAGGGACGCGGTTTGCTGTTGGCGGGACCTTCAGGCAGCGGTAAGTCCACTCTCGCTTTGGCCTTGGGCCGCCTTGGGTTCGGATATCTTGCTGATGATCGGACATATCTCTCCCTGCGAAACGGCCGGCTGTTCGCGTGGAGCGTGGGCGGGTTCTTGAAACTTCGGGCCGATGCTTCCGTCGATATTCCCATGGCCGGAGGGAAAGAGCCAAGCCTTAGCTCCAAGGGTGAGAGCATTCTTGAACTTGACCCCGAGGACGACCTGGGATTCAAGCGCATTAAGTGCTGCGAACCCCACAGCATGGTCTTCCTCGAGCGCGGGTCTGGCGCCACTCCCGAAATACGTCAAGCTGATCCCGCCGAAGTTTTTGCCCGCCTGGAGAGGCATCTGAAGTATGAGGCGGATGACCCAGAGTTCCAGAGGGAAGTTATTCAAGGTCTGGCTAAATTGCCCTGCTATACCCTCCGCAATCAAGGCACACCGCAGGAAGGCTCAAAGGTTCTTCTCGATATTCTCGACAAGCCCGTTAGCGGGGCCCTGCCCTGGACCATTCCTTCGTCGCCGCATATCCCTCCTGCGGGGCCGTCCACCGGCGATCCGCTTCGCCGCGCGACGCGGCTTAAACACACGCTGGCGATCAGCGTCATGGGAAAGTTCGGGAGCCTTGCGACTAATTCTTTGTCAATCCTTGAGTCGGCGCGCAAGTTGTTTCCTCCACAAGAAGCACCCGGCGACACTACTTCGAAATTCACATGGAGAATAGTGAGTGAAATGGATGGGAATGGGTCGCCCCCCTGGCCATCGTTTGCGGCCTTCTCCTTCGGAGCATTGCGCTTCGTCAACATCGGACAGCGTAGTTTTGTCGCGATCAATCTCGAATCCGGGGAGGCCGTCGGTTTCATTTCGGAAAGCCTTGCCCGGGATGAGCCTGGCTTCGCCACGATTTTCCTTTCGACGCTGTTCTATTTAACCGCCCCCATCCTGGGGCTTACGCCTTTGAAAGCGGGATGCGTGTCCAAAGACGGCAGAGGGCTGTTGTTGTTGGGTCCGCCAAAAAGCGGGAAGACTTCTTGCGCCTATGCGTCCAGCAAGTTGGGCCTCGAAATTCACGCCGACATGGCCAGTTTCCTGGAATCGCAGGATGACGGCGTGCGCGCCTGGGGAGAGTTCTGGCCGGCGTTATTCCGCGAGGAAACTGCACGCACATACCCCGAATTGGAATTCCTTGGACGACGCATGGAACATGAGAGTGAAACTTTTATTGCCCTCGACAAAAGCCTTTTGTGTCGCCAGCCGGCGCGCCCGGTCACACTCGCGGTGGCGGTGGTTCTCGAACGCGGGACCAATGAAAGCCCGCGCATGACACGGCTCTCTTCGCGTGAATATTGGGACGCCCTCCAGGCCAGCCCACCCCATGAGGAGCAGGGCTCGTTCAAGACGCATCAGGAAGAACTTCTGACGAAGGTTGCCAAGATTCCGGCATACAAATTGATCTATGGAAATGATTCTGCCGAGGCGGCGATGTTTTGCCGATCCCTTTTGACCGCGCAGGACATTTTGAAGGCCGTGCCATGAGCCTCAAGGTTGCACAGGAAATTGTAAATGCGCTGCAGATGGGGGTGATCCCTTTGGACTGCCGGGAACGATTGTCTGAAATTCGCCCCAGCCAATGGGAGGGCGCTATAAGTTGGCTGCGCCGGAGCGGGCTCGCCCTTTATTGGTGGTCCCGAATCAAGGCGGGGCAATGGGAAATGGCCATTCCTGAAACCATTCGCAGGCGCCTCAATGATGACCTCCAGGAGAACTGCGCGAGGCTGCACGCCATGGCGGAAGAATTCCGAACACTCCTCACGCTCATCGAGGATGCGGGAATACCTTACGTCGTCTTGAAGGGATTCGCCCTAACCCCGGAATACTGTCCTGACCCTGCGCTTCGGTGCCAGTACGATTTCGATTTTCTGGTAGATGCAGGCTCGGTCCCAAGAATCGACGCGGCTCTTCGACGAGCGGGCTTCGTCCAGAAGCCTCGGCGATCGCGCTGCGGCCCAATGGCGTATTTCCATTCACTGCGGCGGCCGGTGATGCCGAAGAATTTGGACAGAATCTTTTCGCCCGGGTTGCACCGGACAGTGGAGATTCACACGTGTTTGTGGGAGTCGAACGCCGACAAAATTCGCTTTACCTTGCCCGAAGAAAGTTTGAATCGGGCTGTATTGAAAACATGGAATGGCGTAGCCTTCTTTTCGCTCGCGCCTGAAGAAGCGCTGGTTTTGCAAGTCCTTCACATTCTCCGCCACATTTTGAATAACCAGTGCCGGCTCTCCCATCTGTTCGAATTAGCCTTGTTCCTAAACCAACATGCTGGAGAGAATCCCATCTGGCCGGCCTTTCAGAGTGTGATTCAAGAAGATGATCAGCTGATGGAAGCTTCCGGAATTGTTTTTGTGCTTGCCGCAAGCCTTTTCCAGGTCACGGTCCCCAACGAGGCGCGGACATTCACTATCGACCGGCTCACTGCAGCTTCGACATTTTGGATCCGCCGGTACGGATTTCATTCCGCGCTTTCCAATTTCACCGCTTCCAAGACGAGTTTGTATCTGCACAGTTTATTTGTGGACTCTGAAAGCGATTGGCGGGAAATCCGGCAGCGGCGGCTCTTCCCTGTCAAGAAACCGGCAACGGTTGCCCGAGCCTCTGATGGGGACATGGTCTCACGGTTGAGGGCTCACTCCAAGCAGTACGTCCACGTGTTGCGGCGATGCTGGTTCCATGGTGCATCAGCCTTGGGATATGTGTGGGGTTTGCCGGAATGGCGGCTCCACTGCAAGCCTGAGTTTCGAGGCATGAGCTCTAGACGTGCAGGCGGAACCGCGCTGGCGCCGGAGCCATCGAGCGGCAAATAGAGCCTTTTTACAAAAGCTTTTTGTGACTTGCGGGTGATTTGGCAAAACATGCTTCGACTTCGATATCACATCATAAACGCATGTCTGGCCGCCTTCGACCTCACTCTGACGGCCGGGTGCCTCATGGAAGTATCTCGCTTGTCCACTGGACAAGGCAGCGGCAACGACTGGGATTTGCTGGTGAGGCCCGCGGGCCTTTTGTCGGTTTTTGTTTTATTCGCAGGATGGTTTTGCCTGCTGGGATTTTGGGGGCTGTACCAATCACGGAGAGTCGGCTGGGTTTTCTCCGACGCGCCAATCTTATTCAAGGCAAGTTCCGCCGGGCTATTCATTGCAGAGGCGCTTGCCCGCTGGCTCCCTGCGCCCTTCTCCTCAAATTATTTCCTGCTACGCTTTTTTGTCACTACTCTGGCCGCGCTGGTCGTGGCACGGTCCTCGCTTCGCCTCATCTTTAGAAGACTGCGCGAGATGGGATTCAATGCAAGAACTCTTTTGGTAGTGGCGACCCGAGACTCGGGCGATCGCATCGCCAAAACTATCGCCCAGCACGGGGATTACGGTTATCGGATCGTCCAGAGGTTGAATTATTCCTGCGCCAACGGGCCGGGGCCGAACTCCTTCCTAGAGGAATTTCGCGCCCAACTCGGGACCCACCGGATTGACGATGTCATTCTGGCTTTGCCCGGAAGCGAGCGGCAGCTTGAAATGGAGTGCATCGAAGAGTGCGAACAATTTGCCATCAATGTGCGCATCGTGCCCGACCTGCTTCCCATGATTCATGCGAATTCACAGTTCTTCAATCTCGACGGAATTCCCCTAATCAGTGTTGAGCCCTACCGCACCGAGGACCTTCGCTACATTCTGGGAAAGCGAGTCTTCGACATGATCTTCTCGCTGGTCGCAATCATCCTTTTGTCGCCCTTTTATTTCCTCATTGCCATCCTGGTGAAACTCACCTCTCAAGGTCCAATGTTTGTCGTTCAAGAGAGGGTGGGTTTGAACGCCCGCAAGTTCAAGATGTTCAAGTTTCGCACCATGTACGGCAGGCGCTCGTTGGAGCCGGCGACTCACTGGACCACACCGGGCGACCCGAACATTACCCCGCTCGGCCGATGGCTCCGCCGGAGCAATCTCGATGAGTTGCCGCAGTTCTTCAATGTCCTGATCGGCGACATGAGCATCGTAGGCCCGCGTCCCGAGCGGCCCCACTTTATCAGCCTCTTTCAGAAGGAAGTTCCTGGCTACATGCGCCGGCATTATGCCAAATGCGGAATCACCGGATGGGCTCAGGTCAATGGATGGCGCGGCGACACCTCGATCGAGCAGCGAGTCACCCACGACCTGTACTACATCCGGAACTGGGCTTTTGTGTTTGACCTGAAAATTATTCTGCTCACTCTGACTCGTTCTTTTTTTCACCGGAACGCTTATTAGGGGAGCGCTGGCCTGATGGAGGCCCGAGGTTGCTTATGATGGATCACGACGCGGACTACAATTTCTCTCGCCGGATTGAAGCTCTCCACCGGCACCGGCGATGGATTATCGCCGGCACCGCTCTTTCTTGTTTGACGGCCCTGGTGGTCAGCCTCTTTCTGGCCAAGATTTACCGGGCCACCACATATGTCCTGGTTTCAGAACCCAAGATGGAAGCCAGCTCCCAGAACGCCATGTGGCAATACTCGCTCATCCGCACCTACGTCCCATTCGTGGACAGCGACGCGCTGATCGGCCGGGCGATTCACGATCTGCGCCTCGATCAGCCTCCTTACGGTCTGACGGTCGGCAGTTTCCGCCGCCACCGCTACCTTGACGTGGATGTTCCGAAAGGGACGCGACTGTTGGAAATTGATGTGGAGTTTCCTGACGCCCACCTGGCCGCCGAGCTGGCCAATTATCTGGCCCAAAACGCCGCGGATTTCAACAACCAGCTCACCATGAGAGAGACTCAAACCACACAGGCGTTTCTTAAACTGCGAATGGACCAGGCCGCCAAGCACCTGGCGGAAATTGAGGCGGAGCGTCTCACCATCAATAAGGGAGCGGGGCTCGAGGACAGAGAGAAAGAGGTCAGCACTTTGTTGCAGCAGAAATCGGGGGCCTCAAATCAACTCGAGCAGTTCAAGTTGGTCGGGGCTCAGAAAGAAGCCGAAGTGAAATCTCTGGGCGAGCAGCTTTCCAAAGAACCCCAAATCTTATCGCTCAAGAAAACCGTAACTTCCGACCCCTACGTTCAACATGCCTTGCAGCAGACACGGGGAAGCACGGACGGCTCATTGGCAGTCTCGGAAGAGTCCATAAACGCCGTGCACGAGCACCTCCAGCAGCAATACGCCGACGCCCTGTCCATGGCTCGATCGAGCGAGGCTGGGGCTCATGCGAGCGAGATCGCCATGGCGGGCATCGACTCGAAGATTGGCCGCTTATTGGAACATAACGCCGTGTGCCGGAGCGCTATCGAAAGAGTTGACCGGGATTATAAAATCGCCAAAGACGATTTTGAGACTGCCAATCGCAGCTACCAGAACGCCTCGGTGGCAGTCACGGCGCAGTCGCAGGAACTCAAGCAACTGGCCCCCGCCGTGCCTCCGGAGCGGCCCGTGAGCCCCAACATCATTTTGAACGTGGTGCTCGCCGGAGCGTTGAGCTGCGCACTTTTCAGCCTGGCCGCCCTTACGTGGGAGAGCCTTCACGCCATGCAATGGAGACGGGCGAACAGCGTCGAGCAGGCAGAAGAATTGCTGGCCAACAATCGCTGACGCATAAGAGGCAAATACAACCCGGAAAATGCAACTTCTGAAGAGTCGAATCTTTATTAACGCGGTTGCCATTTATGCTGGAGAAGGTCTCTGCCGGCTCACCACGTTCTTCGTGGCATTGATTGTCGCCCGCCGCTATTCCGCGGAGGCCCTCGGGCAGTACGGGTACGCCGTGGCGCTGGCCAGCGTCTTTGTGCTGCTCCCTGACATGGGCCTTCATCTGCTGGTGACGCGCGAGGTCGCCGGGGAGCCGCTGTCGCTCCCTCGCGCGTTCTGGGACCTCCATTGGTTAAAGATGATCCTGGTGGGATTCCTCGTGGTGGGTGGCCTGATCTTTGGTGCTTTGGCCTTACACGACGCAGGCCGCCGTGGATTGTTTTACATCCTGGCCATCCGCGCTTTACTGCAGACATTCTCCCTTGCCTCAATGTCTTTCTTCAAAGCGATGGAGCGGATGCATTTTGTGGCCCTTCAGCAACTGGCCAATGGAGCGGTCACCGTATCAGGGCTCATCGTGTGCATTTTCCTAGGGGCCGGCCTGTACACCACGGTATCCGCGCTTCTCGCGGGGCAACTGGTTGAGCTGCTCCTGGGATGGTGGTTCATCCGCCGGCACTTTAGTCCAGGGCCGATCCGCGCGTGGGACAGCGGCCGAATGTCGTCGATGTTTATTGCGGCCGTTCCGATTGGAATTGCTGCAATCCTTCAGGCGTTTGGCATACGGGTCGACGTCTTGATCCTGGGCGTGTTTTCTTCCAATAAAGAGTTGGGTCAATTCCAGGCCGCCGCATTAATGGTGGTGGCGAGCTTCCTAGCCACCTCACTTCTGATGACCGTCCTATTCCCAAAGCTCGTGCGGCTTCTGCGGAGTCCAACGTCAACGGGGACCGCTTACCTGGAGAGTATCTTGAAAAATGGCGTGCTGCTCGCCACCTGTGCGTCCATTGTGGTCTGGTTGGCTGCGCCCGTCCTGGTGCCGGGAGTCTTTGGTCAGTCGTTTATTCCGGCATCCCGTTTCCTCCGCATCCTGGCGCCGGTGCTGCCGTTTATATTTGTCAACACTTCGATGTTCTATATATTCCTCGCGACGGACCATCGTCGCGAGTACCTTGCAACTCTCGCTTTCACCATTGGCCTAAGCGTGGTGTTGGCATTTGTTCTTGCGCCGCGCATGGGAGGCGCCGGCGTGGCTATGGCGGATTTGATTCGTGAAGGCCTGGCGTCTGTAATATACCTCTACCTCCTTCATCGCAAGTCCCGGGTTCCTTCTCTCGGCCCTGCCCTCTTGAAAATTGTCCCCGGCACCGCCTTGGTAGCTTTAGCAACGTTTCTCCTGCTCGGTGTGAGTGGAAACTCTCAGGTCTGGGCTGTGATGTGGAGTGTGACGATGCTGGGAGGGATACTCCTCCTCGCAGGGACGCCACGGCGGGAACAACTCGTCGTGCTGGCGAAAGAAGACTTATGAGATTCTCCCCCTCCATCCGCGCCGGGAATAACCTTTCATTCGGACTGGGGCTGGCCGCGCTGGCCATCGCCACCGGATGCCTCAGCGCTGAGGTGTCCTCACACGGAATTTATCTGGCGCTTGTTTGTGCCGGGATTTTGTACGCGATGTTCGCCGTCGTTTCCGTCCGCGAGCCCATCATCTTCGTTCTGGTCTTTCTAACCGTCCTGATCGCCATTCCCCCTTTCTTTTTCAGGCAGACCGGCGAGACGCCCATTTATATTTCGTCCTTTCTTCTCCCCGTAGCGTTTGCCATTGTGGTCGCGCGCTGGTCCGATTTCCAGTTCAACCTCGATCCCATAGCCAAAGGGCTGTTCTTGTTTCTGTTCGGCACCGGGGTTTCGTTACCATTCGCCTGGTGGTTTTCCGGCTCCGCGATTGCAACTTCGTCGCTGCTGCGCTGGCTGCTGCTGGCCCAAACATTATTGCTCTACGTGCTGGTTCGTGGAGGGATGCGCGCTCGTCCCGGACGCGCCGAAAGATGGCTGATTCCCATCCTCATCATCGCCGCGGTGCTGGGAGCAGCGTATGGGATCTATGATTTCATCTGGCCGGTACCCATCCCCCACCCGTCCGCTCCGCAGTTTCTTTATTTGCCCAACGGATTGCTCAGGCGCGCCCAAGGGGTTCTCTACGAGTCCTCGAGTTTCGGAAATTTGTGCGGTTTCTTCCTGGCCATTACGGCCGCAGGTTTCATGGTTCGAAGAGAAAATGCTCTCGTTGTTTCCATCAAATGGCTGCCTCCCTTCATCCTGATTCTTACGGGCGCGACGGTTGTCGCTTTTTCGAGAAGCTCGTGGGCGAACACAATTGTGACCCTCATGGTTTTCGGCGTGCTCACCCGCCGCACCCGCTGGAGAAGGACTTTGGTTCTTCTCGCGGCGTTTGCCAGTCCCCTGGTTCTCCTGGCCGTCTACTTTCCTGAAGTCTGGAATTATTTCCTGGGTTACCGCCTCGGAAGCCTTTCTCTACTGTTTTCCGATCCGAACTCCGCTTCCAGCGGCCGCTATAACGTTTGGACTCAGATCATTTCAATTCTCTACAAATTCCCGCATTACTTCCTGATGGGCGTCGGCTACAAAACCTTGCCATTCACCAGGCTCTTTGGGCAGGAAATCATCACGGACAACGGCTTCCTGAACCTTTTGCTCGAGACCGGAATTCTGGGGCTGGGAGGATTCCTGATTTTCCTGATTTCAACCCTGAGATCCTTTTGGAAATTGTCGAGTTCGTCCAACCCGCTGATCTCATTCTGGGCAACGATACTCTTCGCGTTTTGGTGCGGGCAATCGGTCCAATTGCTCGCCGCGGACGCATACACCTATTGGCGCAACATGGTGGTTTATGTGTCCTTAATGGGGTTGGTGATGAACTGGGCGGAGCGGGAAGAATTAGGGACACGCCAAGTCGGCGGAAATCTGACCCATGGCGGTGTTCGCTGAGGCGAGAACGATGAAGCAATCCATACTCTTTCTGGAACAACAGAGTTGGAAGGGCGGAGCGCAGCAGGTCTTGCTCAGTATACTCGACGCCCTGCGAGAAGGCTTTCGCCCCATCGTCGCCTTCCCGGATGACGGAGCGTTTCGATCTCAATTGCAGGACCGTGGGATTGAAACCCTCACTTATCCCCTCGGCGCGTATCGCCCGGGCAAGAAGTCGTGGGGAGAAATATTTTCCTTTGCCTGGCGCTCACTCATGTGCACAGTGAAGCTCACCCGGATTATCCTCGCGCGAAACGTTTGCATGGTTTACATCAACGGGCCCCGGTGCCTTCCTTCCGGGGTGCTGGCGGCGTGCCTTGCCCGACGGCCAGCCTTATTCCACCTCCATATTATTCTTACGCGCAGCGCTGACATTTTGCTTGTCGCGTGGTTTGCACGCCTCGCCTCCAAGGTGGTCGCTTGCTCAAATGCAGCCGCGGGTTCCCTGCTCAAAGCACGTCCCAGCCTCCGATCAAAAACGAAGGTCTTGTACAATCCCGCTCCCAAGGCGCCCCAAGAGATAGTCCCTTTCCCCGAGAGACCTCACGCCCACTTGACGATCGGCATAGTGGGCCGCATTACGGAGGGCAAGGGCCACCACGTTTTGATTGATGCTGTTTCTAAACTGGACCCCAAAATAAGGAAGTCGTGCCGGCTGGTGATCATCGGCGCCCCTGCCCCAAAGTCCCCTGAAGACGACTCATACTTCGCGCGGTTAAAAGCGCATGCGAAGACTCTGGGAATTGAAGAGCAGATTTTCTGGGCTGGCTATCAGGATGACATGCAGCCCTATTACCAATCGATGGACGTATTGGTGGTTCCTTCCGTCGGGACAGAGGGGCTTCCGCTCGTCGTGCTGGAAGCCATGCAAAGAGGGATCCCCGTGATCGCCACCAACACGGGCGGCATCTCCGAAATTGTCGAGCATGAAGTGAATGGGTTGGTGGTCCCCCCCGGAAACGCGGGGGAAATGACCGGCGCCCTGAGCAGGATGCTGAGCAGTCCCATTTTGTACCAGCGACTGAGCGCGGGCGCCCGCGTCACCCTTGATGGCAGATTTTCTCTGGAATTATTTTCGCTGGCGATGAAAAGCTTCGCACTCGAGCTCTGCCCTCCTGCACGTACAACTCAGATCCTCCACCAGGGCGCCGAGGTCGGCAAATGAAAATGGCTGGCGGCGCGGAGCTACGAACGGCGCTGGTCCATCATTGGCTCGTCACTCAACGAGGCGGAGAATCGGTCCTGGATGCCTTGTTGAAATTGTTTCCCGACGCTCCAGTCTTCACTTTGGTTTACGATAAAAGCCGATCTTCATCAGCGCTTCGAGAGCGGTCAGTTCGTACTTCGATCCTGCAAAAATTCCCTCGCGCTCATCACTGGTATCCCTACTATCTGCCTCTGTTCCCCTGGGCGACGGAGCGCCTGGATCTCTCCGGATTGCAGCTTGTGATCAGTTCGGATGCGGCGACCATGAAAGGGATTCGGACGGCGCCGGGTGCTCTTCACATTTGCTATTGCCATACACCAATGCGTTACGTTTGGAGCGGGTACGATGATTACGCGAGCCAACTCGGGCCCGCGGGCCGTGTTCTTTTTCCGTGGGTTGCGGAGCGGCTGCGGCGTTGGGATTTTGACGCCGCCCAGCGCGTCACGCGCCTCGTGGCCAATTCCCACGCGGTCGCAGGCCGCATCCGCACGTATTATGGGCGCGAAAGCACCGTCATCTACCCGCCCGTGGATACGGAATATTTCGTGCCCGACTACCAGGCTCACCGGTCAGGGGATTACTACGTGCTGGTCTCCCAACTCGTCCCCTACAAGCGCGCGGACCTGGTGGTCGACGCCTTCAACCGTTCGGGACGCCGCCTGCTTGTGATTGGCGAGGGGAGCGAGCGGCGAAACCTCGAACGCCTCGCAAAGCCCAACGTCCAAATCCTCGGCCCGCAGCCACGCGAAGCCATTCGACGCCACCTCCAATCGTGCCGGGGCTTTGTCTTTGCCGGCGAAGAAGATTTTGGAATTGTGATGGCGGAAGCTTTGGCCTGCGGAACCCCCGTCCTCGCTCTCGGGCGTGGAGGGGCGGCGGAAATTGTTCAAGACACGCGCACGGGAATCCTGTTTGAGGAGCAGACGGTGGATTCCCTTCTCGACGGCCTATTCAAGCTGGAGAGGACCCGATTCGATCCGGACGAACTTCGCGAATCTGTCCTCCGGTTCAGTCGAGAAAGGTTTGTGAATGATTTTAGCCGGCTGGTCCAGGAGACTCTGCGCGACCATGGGTCGTTGATGCCCGCCGCCAACTGGGAATCTCCCTCCCCCTTGATTCAACAAATAGCAGCCAGCCCCTAGTTTGACAACCCTGCGTCCGTCGGATAGTCTGATTAATCAGGCGGAATTTGGGTTAAAACGGGCTGACGCCACTCCCTTCTGCTTATAGAGAAATGCGCCCAAGGAGGACGAACGCCCCCTGGTTTCGGACGAATCGATGCGCAGAGTGTATCTCGACAACAATGCGACCACGCCGCTCGCGCCCGAGGTGCTGGAGGCAATGAGGCCGTACCTTACCGAACAATACGGCAATGCTTCGTCCATTCACTGGTTCGGCCAGCAGGCCAAATCGGCGGTGGAGAACGCGCGGGAGCAGATGGCGAAGCTCATCCATGCCCGGCCGAACGACGTGGTTTTTACCAGCGGGGGGACGGAGTCCGATAACGCGAGTATTTTTGGAATCGTGGAAGCGGCGCCGCCCCACGGACGATACGAGGGCAAACACGTGATCGTTTCTTCCATTGAGCACCACGCGGTGTTGAATGCTGCCCAGGCTTTGGAGAAGCGCGGCACGCGGGTGACCTACGTCCGCGTGGGGCCGGACGGCATTGTGGACCCCAAGGATATTGAGGCGGCGATCCGTCCTGAGACCGTTTTGATTTCCATCATGCACGCCAACAACGAATTGGGGACCGTGCAGCCCATCGAGGAAATCGGACGAGTGGCGCTCGAACACGACGTGTACTTCCACACCGACGCGGTGCAGGCTGTAGGCAAGATTCCCGTGGACGTCGAGAAATTGGGCGTCGATTTGCTTTCCATCTCCGCGCACAAATTTCACGGGCCCAAGGGCACGGGCGCGCTTTACATTCGCAGGGGAACCAATCTGGCGCCGCTGCTCTATGGTGGGCATCACGAGCGTGACCGCCGCGCTGGCACAGAAAATGTGGCCGGTGCGGTGGGCGCCGGAAAAGCGGCGGAACTTGCGGCGTTGAATCTTGAATCGAGCGCTGTTCGCATGGCCGCTTTGCGCGACCGCCTGGAGGATTCGATTCTCGGCAGCATTCCGCTGGCGATTCGCAATGGAGACCGCGAGCGGCGATTGCCCACAACCTCCAATATCCGGTTCGAGCATGTGGAGGGAGAAGGCTTTGTGATTGCCATGGACCTGAAAGGTATTGCGTGCTCGACGGGCGCGGCGTGCTCCTCGGGATCGGTGGAGCCTTCGCACGTCCTGTCCGCCATCGGCTTGAGCAAAGCGCAAGCGCGGTCGAGCATTCGGTTCAGCCTGGGCCGGTTGAGCACGGCGGAAGATATTGACTACGCGCTCGAAGTTTTGCCCCGTGTCGTCGAGCAGTTACGCTCGCTATCGCCGAATTACAAAAAGGAAGCTGTCAGTAGTCCGTTGTCCGCCGTCAGTCGGCCATAAAGCCTGCGAAATGGCTTCTCAGAAGTTTCTTACTGACTAACTGAAAACTGAAATACTGAAGACCTTTTTCTATGACCACCGCCGTCGCGATGAGTGGTGGGGTTGACAGCTCGACCGTCGCCGCCCTCCTCGCCAAGAACAATTCGAATGTCCAGACCGAAGGCTCACCCCGCCTGATCGGGCTCACCATGCAGCTCTGGAACCAGCGCCGCCTGCCGGGTGTGCAGGGTTTGGCCGAGGGAGCAGGTACCCCCGGACACGCCAGCGGACGCTGCTGTTCGCTGGACGACGCCTATGATGCGCGCCGTGTCGCCAATTTTCTGGGCATCCCTTTCTATGTGGTGAATTTTGAATCGCGTTTCGAAGATAACGTGGTCCGCCCATTCGTCGAGCGCTACCTGGCGGGCGAGACGCCCATCCCGTGCAGCCTTTGCAACACGGAAATCAAGTTTGCCCAGTTCATCGAAACCGCCATGCAGATTGGCGCTGAGCGCGTGGCCACCGGGCACTACGCGCGCCTCTGCCAGGACGAGCAGACGGGCCGTTACCGAATGTTCGCCGCCCGCGATCACACCAAGGACCAGTCGTATTTTCTTTTTGGGCTGACTCAGGAACAGCTTTCTCGGTCACTGTTTCCCCTGGGTGATTTGCGCAAAGACGAGGTGCGCACTATTGCGCGGGCCCACCACTTGCCTGTGGCAGAGAAGCCCGACAGCCAGGAAATCTGCTTTGTTCCCTCGGGCAGCTACCGCGATTTTATCGACGCATATCTCGCGGAGCAGGGCAAGAAGTTGGAGGGACAGGCCGGCGAAGTGGTGTCCACCGACGGCCAGGTTCTTGCCGAGCACCAGGGGGTGCACAACTTCACCATCGGCCAGCGCAAGGGTTTGGGATTTGCTTCGGGCTCACCCCTTTACGTCATTCAAATCGATCCCGCGCGTAATCGCGTGGTGGTGGGGCCGAATGAGGAACTATTTCACCGCCGACTTACGGTCCGCGACATGAACTGGATCTGCGAGGTTGCGCCAGGCGACTCCGTTGCGGTGCGCGTGAAGATTCGCAACAGGCATGTTCCAGCGCAGGCGCGCGTGGAGGCTCGTGCAAATGGCCAGGCCTTGGTGGAATTCGTCGAGCCCCAGCGAGCCATTACGCCCGGGCAGGCCGCGGTCTTCTATTCGAATGATGAGGAACTCGAGGTAATTGGCGGCGGCTGGATCGCGAGTATTCTCTAACGCTCACGAACACTCACGCTTATTTCGGTGAACCCTTCTCGGTGGCGAAGCTCTTGTCCACCCAATCCTTGGCCAAGTCGTTTTCCAGGTCTAGCACCTTGAGATGCTTAAAGCCCATCCGGCGCAGCGCCAGAAATGCCGGGCGAATATTCGGGCATTGTTTCATCGGGCAACAGCCGCAATAAATCACCACTATTTTATTGTGTGGAATTCCGCTCGCCCAATCCTTGAGCGCTTCAATGCCCATTGCTTCCCTGCCCGGCCCCGCATATTCCGACATGGGGATGTGCGCCCCCTTGTAAAGAAAATCAAAGCCGACGCAAACCACAAAAGGCCTCTTTCCTTCCTGCTTGGCCAGGAGCCTTGCCAGATCTGCCGGCATCATCAATTGGGATTGGTCCCACGGGTCGGGCGTGGACGTTTGCTGGGACTGCGCGAAGTGTTGGCCGCCCACGGCAGGCGCCAGACAAAACACCAAGGCAGTTACGAAAACGAATTTACAACTAACCTTGCAAGGACGAGGGAGGATCACGAGGGCCTCTTTCGGTTGCATTATATCAGCGAACTAAGCAATCTGGGGAGGAGCTTGCCACGGGCGGCCACGCTCGATTTCTGCGGCCACAGCCAGGATTTCTTCTTCGCCGTAAGGCCTGCCCACCACCTGGACGCCGATGGGCAATCCCTCTGGCGAGCGTCCCACCGGAACCACTATGGCAGGATTCCCCAGCAGATTGAACCACTGCGTGTAAGTCATCGCGTCGAGGTATTTGACGGTTTTCCCTTCGACCGTCCATTGGCGCTCACCGTGCCGGAACGCGGGAACACAACATACGGGGCACACAAGGACCGGGAAGTCTTCCATCTGACGCAGAAACTGGGCGCGCAATCCGTCGCGGTCCAGAAGCGTGGTCATAAAACTTTCCAAAGTCAGCGGCGGGTCAGCCTTCACAATGTCGATAAATTCACTCAGGATGGGGCTCAGCTCAGACTCGCGCCCTTTGGTCATTGGCCCCAATACGAACCCGCCCGCCAGGCCGAATAGTTGCCACCACAATTCCCGGGCGCGCTTGAGCCCATCGGGCCGGAAAGGTGAAACTCGAAAGCCCGCATCCTTTAATTGGTCAGCGGCCACACGGACGGCGGCGCGAGTTTCAGGCGTGACCGGGTTTTGACCGTCGTCCTCAAAGTAGCCTACATGGAGAGAACGAACTTCCTGGTTCGTGGGATGCCGAAGCGGAGCCGGCGCCGCCGAAGGGTCTCCCGAATCCGGCCCGGCCATCGCGTCAAATAACAACCGGACATCGCGCACCGTCCTTGCCATCGGCCCTACCACTCCGAGTTGCGCGAAAGGTCCTGCGGAAGCGGGAAAGTGCCCGGTGGCCGGGACGCGCCCGGGAGTGGGCTTCAGCCCGCAAATTCCGGTGTAGTGCGCCGGCACCCGAATCGACCCGCCACCGTCGCTGCCCACTCCGCCCGCCGAGCAGCACGCGGCAATCGCCGCCGACTCTCCCCCGCTCGAACCGCCGGGCGTGCGCTCCAGGTCCCAGGGACTGTTGGTGCGCCCGTAAAGAAGATTGTCGGTCTCATAGGCCATTAGCAATTCGGGAACGTTGGTGTTCCCCAGCACGATGGCGCCTGCTTTTTTCAGGCGCTCCACCAGGGGCGCGTCAACCGTGGCGACATTGCCGGCACGCAGACGCGAACCGGTCTCGCAGGGCAGGCCCGCGACGTCGATGGCGCTTTTGATGGTCACCGGCACGCCGTGCAGCGAACCCAGCTTTTCGCTGCGGAGCACGGCTTCTTCCGCCACCCGCGCGGCTTGCAAGGAGCTCTCTTCGTCCACGGACACAAACGCGTTGAGCTTGGGATTAAGGCGATGAATCGCGTCCAGGTGTGCTTCCACTAATTCTACGGGGGAGATTTTTTTCTGGCTGACCTGCTCCGCCATTTCGGCTGCGGACAGTCGAGTGAGTGAGTTCATCGTGTTGGTCTCTCGTCTATCAAGCTGTAAAACCCCCTACCTCATGCTCCGCCACGCCGTCCAATTTCGCGGACGGGTGCGCTACCCGACTTCGAAAACTGTTACATGAGATCATCGACAAGAGGATGTCCTGAAAGATGGAGAAAGGAATAAAAGGTGTTTGGCCGGGTTACAGCACCCAATTCAACGCTGTAGCCAGGCCGGGTAGGGGGGGCCGGGAATTCAGATGAACATCTGTTCATCCGGCGTGGCATCGCTTGCCCCCGCGGGCCGGCGGCGGGAGAAAAGAAATTCCAGGCCCGATTGAATCCCCTTGATGACCGCGGAGATTTCGTTAAGAGGCTTGATAATCGTTTCCTGCACCTTGTCGGTGGTCGTCTCCACTTTGTCCGCCAGGCTGGTCATCAATTCGTCGGCACGGATCACCTGCACCCGCGTCTTCTCCACCAGGTCTTCCATCACCGTGTCAACCTGAGTGGACCGATCGCGCATCGTTTGGCTGATTTCGGCGAGGTTGGCGGTGATGGTCTTCAGGGGATCGCGCGCACCGGTCAGGATGTCCGTGGCCGATTGAGTCAAAGGATCGAGCCGCTGCTTCACGTCCGTCCGAATCTGCTCGATTTGGCCCGGGATTTTGCGCACGGCAAGAAACATGCCGAACATCGCCCAACCCTGCATCACTACCGCCACGGTGACGACAATTACAAATACAATTAACACACCATCATTGGCCATTTTTTATTGTCCCGGGCCGGCCGCCCCAGCCGCTTCAGTGAGATTTCTTGGCCTCTCTGTAACCATCCTTCACTGCTTCCAGAGCCGCCGAAAGCTGTTCCTTCTGCTTGGCCACCAACTCTTTACCTCGCTCCAATTGCTCCGAGACCAGATCCTTGCCTTTTTCAACATACTCTCCAGCCTGATCGCGCAATTCCTTGCTTCTGTCCACCAAATAGTCCTTCCCCTCTTCTGCCCGACGGCCGATGTACTCTCGGGTTTTCTTACCCGACTGCGGGGCATAAAGCAGAGCCACGGCGGCGCCGACTGCCGCGCCTGCCAGGAAAAACACTAGATTAGTTGAACCGTTGTTATCGCTCATATGAATCCTCCTTGTCCAACCTAGAGATTAACAGGAGGCTGTGGCCGTGTCAAGAATAAACCACTGCAATAGTTGAAATTATTAATAAACCGTCTGGACTAGTTATTTATTTCGAGGCTGCAAGGAAATCGTGTATTTTCTTGGCTTGGTGAGGCCGGACAATTTGCCCCAACTCCTCTGCCGAAAGGGTTTTGAGGGCGCCAAAGCTGCCATAGTGGGCCAGAAGCTTTTTAGCCGTCTTGGCGCCTATACCGGGAATCTTCAGGAGGTCGGTGGTCAGCTCCCGCTTGGATCGACGGGCCCGGTGGAAGGTGACAGCAAACCGGTGGGCCTCATCCCGAATCTGCTGGATCAGGTGCAGCGCGGGCGAATGGTGGTCGAGGGCCACCGGCTCCTGCTCGCGCCCCAGGACATAAAGGATCTCTTCCCTCTTGGCAATACTGGCTATAGGTTGATTGATGATTTGCAACTCTTCAAGCGCGCCAGCCGCCGCATGCAGTTGGCCGATCCCTCCATCAATGAGGATCAATTCCGGCAACGGCTTCTTTTCTTCCTGCAACCGGCGGTAGCGCCTTCCAACCACTTCACGCATGCTGGCAAAGTCATCGTTACTGGGCACGGACTTAATAATGAACTTGCGGTAGTCCGACTTCTTCATTTGTCCGTCTTCCCACACCACCATGGAGGCGACGATATCGGTACCTTGAATGTGCGAGATGTCAAACGCCTCAATGCGGTTGGGCGGCTTGGGCAGGTCGAGCGCTTCGGCCAGGTTGTCAAGCACCTCGCGGGTTCGAGGCTGAAGAATTCTGAACCTTCGCTCGAAGGAATGGCGCGCGTTCTTGGCTGCCAGTTCCAGCAGGGCGCGCTTGCGCCCGCGTTGGGGCGTCATGATGCTGAGTTGCCGGGACCGTTTGGCGGAAAGCATTTCTTCCAGAATCTCCCGGTCATCAAAGTCGGTGGGCAACTGAATCTCATCGGGTAAGTATTGTTGGTCCAAATAAAGTTGCTTGAGCAATGCCGAGAAGAATTCGGGCGCGGAGAAATCATCCAAATCCTCCCAGAAGAATTCGCGGCGATCGACGGCACGGCCGCCGCGCAGGTGGAACAGGTTGACAGCCACCAGCGGGCCTTCCTGATGAAAGCCGAGGATGTCGATATCCTCCCCGCCGGTGCGAGCCATGGTCTGGCGCTCGCGAATTTGTTCCACCGTGGAAATCTGGTCGCGGTAGCGCGCCGCCTCCTCGTACTCCTGCTTTTCCGAAGCCGCCGTCAGGCGCTCGTGGAGCCCGCGCACCAAGTCGCTTTCGCGGCCTTCCAGCAACAAACGGACGTCGCGCACCGCTTCCGCGTATCGTTCCGGAGTGGTCAGGTCTTCGACGCAGGGGCCGAGGCACCGCTTGATATAAAACTGCAGGCAGGGGCGCGGGTGGTAACGCGTCAAGTCCACATTGCACGAGGGCACCAGAAAGCGGCGGTGAATCAAGTCAACGATTCGATAGGCTAGGCGCGCCGGAAAATAGGGTCCGAAGTAGCGCGACCCGTCTTTCTTCAGCCGGCGGGTCACATAGACGCGGGGAAAGCGCTCGCCCAGGGTGAGCTTGATGTGGGGATAGGATTTGTCGTCGCGGAGAATGATATTGTAGCGCGGCTTGTATTGCTTGATGAGATTGCTCTCCAGCGCCAGAGCTTCTTGTTCATTTTCCACCAAGATGGTTTCAAGGTCGGCGGCAAGGTCGAGCATTTGGTCGCGCTTTTCGTCCACGGAGTGCGAGTCCTGGAAATAAGAGCGGACGCGGGAGCGGAGAGATTTCGCCTTGCCCACATAGATCGGCCGCCCGGCGTCATCTTTAAAGATGTAGACGCCCGGCTGGTCGGGCAATCCCTCGGCTTTTTGACGGCACGTTTCGTTCATCGAGTGCTTTCCTACTCTTCCTGATTATCGCCCATGACTGGGCGTTATCAAAATAACAGTCAAGAGCCGGAATTTCGGCCCCGCCTTTTCAACTCTTGACTTTCGGCTCTCAGCATTTCTTGATACGATTCTCGCCATGCGATCAACTCTTCTGGGAATTTTGCTACTGCTCGTCACCCTCCCCGCTCGGGCCGCGAAAACGCTGGACATTTATTTTATCGACGTGGAAGGCGGGCAGGCCACCCTGATTGTTTCGCCCTCCGGCCAATCGTTGCTGGTGGACACGGGCTGGCCGGATTATAACGGCCGCGACGCCGACCGCATTTTGGCCGCCGCCAAGTTGGCTGGGGTGAAACAGATCGACTACCTGCTGGTGACGCACTACCACACCGACCACGTGGGTGGCGTCCCGCAACTGGCCGAGCGCATCCCCATTCTTAATTTCATCGACCACGGCCCGAGCGTCGAAACGGGCAAGGACGCGGATGATTTGTTCCACGCCTACGAGCGCATGCGTGCCAAGGGAAAGCATATTCTGGCTAAGCCCGGTGAGAAAATTCCGATGCGCGGGCTTGACGTCACCATCCTGACGGCGGCGGGCAACGAAATCTCGAAACCCTTGCCTGGTGCGGGCGCTCCCAACCCGGCGTGTTCGGCGGCGGCGCTTAAAGAAAAGGATCCATCCGAGAACGCGCAATCGGTGGGGATTCTTGTACGATTCGGTGAATTCAAAATGATCGACCTGGGCGATTTGACCTGGAACAAGGAGCACGACCTCGTCTGCCCCAACAACCGCGTGGGCACGGTCGACCTTTACTTGAGCACCCACCACGGGCTGGACCAGTCCGGGTCGCCTGTCATCGTGAACGCCCTCCAGCCGCGCGTCGCCATCATGAACAACGGCGCCACCAAAGGCGGCTCGCCCGAGGCCTGGCAGACCATCAACCACTCTCCGCATCTTGAGGATCTCTGGCAACTGCACTACGCCGAGAAGGGCGGCGACGCCAACAATACCGCGGAACAGCACATCGCCAATCGCAACGAGGATGGAAACTGGATTAAGGTTTCGGCCAAGCCCAACGCTGAATTCACCGTGACCAACGGCAGAAACGGCAACACAAAGGACTACCTGCCATAAGTAATGAAGGCCGCGGAATAAAGAGGCATATACGGTGTCGCCAAGGCACTCGAAGGGAGCGAAGAACAGCGGTGGGAGTTCTACTTCCGGCAGACCAGTAAGTAGGTATATAGTGTTAACCGCCGAAAGGCCAAAGAGTTAATTCCGGTTAACCTCTTGATTATCAGAGGGAAGAGGAATCGGAAAGCTGGAACGTACTATAGATTTTCATGGTGATCAAAGGCCTCACACCTGTAGTGTTTCTATGTAGGTGATGTTAACGAAGTTTTTTCCGGCGACCCGGCATGCGCCGGGCGATGAACAGGATGGCCAACTCTAGTTTGGATGTGGCTATGACTCTTGGCAAACTTCCAGTGGTGGGAGAGGCCGTACCGGATTTCGAGCTCCCGGACTCGATGGCAGTACCGCGACGATTGTCCGCTTTAGTTACGCCGGACCCCCTAGTACTCCTCTTCTATCGCGGCTCTTGGTGACCTTTCTGCCTCCGCCAGTTGGCGGATTATCGCGAGCATTATGAAAAAATCCGTGCGGCCAGCGCGACCCTTGCCGCCATCTCGGTGGATCCGCCGGAAGCATCCGAAGCCTTGCGCCGCCAACTAGGTTTGCCGTTCAGCATTTTGTGCGATTCGGAACGACGTATCGTTCAAGACTGGGATGTCTATAACCGGCGCGAAAAGGGGGGAATCGCCAAACCCGCAGTTTTCATCATTGGTAGCGACCTCACCGTGCGCTACGTGTCGCTGGACACCGTATCCATGCGCGTTCCTGCGGCGGAAATCCTCCGCATTCTCCGAAGTACCGAGCCAGTGAGACCCGCCCACCGGAAATTTTACATCCCGACCCCTGCCGAATTTCTTCGCGGCATAAGGAACCTCCTTCGATTCGGTCTCCACTCTCGCCGCCAACATTAAATCCGGAATTTCCATTTATCGGGGGGAACCCAATCTGCACCGCAAGCCTCGTTGAATTCCTCTGCGCGCCCGGCCTTGACAGTCATTGCCCCACCAGCCAAAATTGTGAACATGAGACGCGCTCCAACCCGGGCCTTTTTAGCGATCTCCATGCTTACAGCGGCAGCGCTATTGCCCGCCCACAGCCAGAACACTCAAGACGCCCCCAAGAAAGCTCCCGCGGTTGAAGTCGATCCGGACGCCGACAAATACAACACCGAGAAAAAGTACCTGCCGCCCGGCGCGGTGAAATCCGTGGAGATCGGCAATTACTATCTCAGAAGGAAAAAATACAACGGCGCGCTCAGCCGCTTTCAGGAAGCGGTGCAGGAGAATTCATCCTACGCGCCCGCCTATCTCGGGCTAGGTAAGGTTTACGAGCATATGGGGCTGAAGCAAAAGGCATTGGATAATTACAGAAAATATCTGGACGCTCTGCCTTCTGAAAAGGACGCGCTTGAAGCCAAAAATGTGCAGCGCGAGGTGGCCCGCCTGGAACGGGAAATCAAGGCGCAAGGCTCCCATCACAATTCCCGGGCCGCACACACTCCGGAGGATTCCCCGCCCCAATAGTTTACTTGTCAGTCTCCGGCTCAGCCTCATCCGAAGGGGTTTCGCTGGAGTCCGGCTCTGCGTCCGGAGCGAAGGCTTCAGGGTGATCCAGAAACCCATCCAGAATTTCCGCGGCGCGTTCGGCGTCCTCTTTACGAACCAGCAACTGAACCACGTCAATCCCGGGAAGCATCTCCGCGTGGCCCTCGCCAGGGAGGGCGCAGGCAATTCCCTGCGTTTGAAGGATATTTTGCGCGAGCTCGGCATCCATCGAAGCCGTGGCCCCGCTAAACGTGCGCACCCTGACCAGCTCGGCGTCGGGCGCAATTTCCAGCAAGCGCGCCGGCGCCGGCGGAGGGCCCGCTTCGAGGGGCACACGACAATCGCTGCACTCCTTCGTGCCTTCCACATATTCAATCAAACACTCGGGACAATAGGGCATGTTGGCTTTGCGCCTCCATCCCTCAGTATAAACCTCTTTGGGTGCTCGGGTTCAGTCGCGCGATAAAATCCACCCGCGCCCAAGGTGGCGATATAATGCAGCGCAACTTAAATAGAACGGAGGGCTGCGTGGCACTCGGACTTTACCAACGATCGAACCGGCGCACCAAGGTGCGCATTCTGGCATTGGGAGTCGCCGTGGGACTGTTGGCCACGCTCGCGATCCGAAACTCGGCACAGCAGCCGCAATACGATTTGCTGATTGTAGGTGGGCACATCCTCGACGGCAGCGGCAGCCCGTGGTACGCGGGCTCGGTGGCCATCCAAGATGGAGTGATTGCCGACATCGGCCGACTGGAAGGCGCCACCGCCCGCGAAACTATCGACGCCACAGGGCTGATGGTCGCTCCGGGCTTCATCGATCTGCACACTCACTCGGATTACACCTTGCTGGTGGACGCCAACGCGGAAAGCAAAATCCGCCAGGGCGTGACCACAGAAATTCTGGGCGAAGCCAACTCCGCCGGACCGATTCTGGGCCCCGCCATCGAGGCGTTTAACCAAAGCTCCGCCCCACTCAGCCAGAAGGGCGGCATCAAGCGCGACTGGACCACGCTCGGAGAATATTTCGCCCGTCTGGAGCGCGACCGCATTTCCGTTAACATTGCTTCCTACGTGGGTAGCGGGCAAGTGTGGGAGTGCGTCCTGGGCAATGTCAATCGCCGCCCTACGCATGAAGAGATGGAGAAGATGAAAGCCCTGGTGGACCAGGCAATGCGCGACGGCGCTATCGGCCTCACCTCCGGGCTCATCTACGCTCCCAACATGTTTGAGACCACGGACGATCTGGCGGAGCTCGCCAAAGTTTCCGCGCGCTACGGCGGCATTTACACCAGCCACATCCGAGGCGAAGGCTCGAACGGCGTCCGCGCCATTCAGGAGGCCATTGAAATTTCCGAGGCAGCCGGGCTCCCGGTGCACATCCTCCATTTCAAAATGAACGGCAAGGAAAACTGGGGACACATGGCGGCGCAGATCCAACTGATCCAAGCGGCGCGCGATCGTGGAGTAGATATTACCGCCGACCAGTATCCCTACCTTGCCGGCATGACCGGATTGAAGCAATGCCTGCCACCGAAATTCCTGGAAGGCACTTCCGACGAAATTGTTACGCGCTTGAAAGACTCGAAGGCACGCGATGAAATCCGGCGCGACATCGCCCAGGGCGTTCCCGGCTGGGACAACAACGAAGTGAAGGACGTGGGCGGGTGGCACGGCGTGATGCTGGCGTCGGTGCAACAACCGGAAAACAAGAAGTACGAAGGCCAGCGCATGGATGAAATCGCGCGCGCCATGGGCAAGGAGCCCGTCGACGCCCTGTGCGATTTGCTGATCGCAGAACATGCCGCGCCTTATGCCATCTATTTCGCCATGAGCGATCCGGATGTCGACTTGGCGATGCAGCAACCCTGGGTGGGCTTCGGCTCGGACGGCGTGGCCGTGAACCCTTCCATGGCCTTCATGGGCCGGCCGCACCCCCGTTTTTATGGAACCTTCCCGCGCGTGCTTGGCGTGTACGTGCGCGAGAAACACGTGCTTACTTTGCCCGACGCTATCCGCAAAATGACTTCGCTGGCCGCGCAAATCTTGGGATTCACCGACCGCGGACTTCTTCGCCCCGGCCTCGCCGCGGACATCACCCTCTTCGACCCCGCCACCGTCCAGGACAAAGCCACGTTTGAAAATCCCATGCAATATCCCGTGGGCATCCCATACGTCATCGTGAATGGAGTGGTGGTAATCGACCACGGCCTGCACACCGGCGCGCGCCCCGGCCGTGTGCTCTACGGGCGGGGCAAAACCGCGCGGGACTAAATGCTTCAGGACCGACCTGACTGCACGCTTTCAGCGCTTACGGTAGTGAGTTTTGAGTGGATTCAGGGCACGGAGGCCGGGGAAGCGAGTAAAATCCCGGTCGGTGGTGCACAGCGTGGCGCCGTGCTCGATGGCCAGCGCTGCCTCGTGGGCATCCATCACCAGCGGGCCGGGCGCCTGTCCCTCGACGATAAGATTTCGCAAAATTTCCCAATGGCGCTCGCCGGGATGGAGGAGGGTAACCGCCGGCCGGTGCAACCATTCTGAAACGATGATCACAGCTTCAGATGGCGAGAGAGGATTCTTGAGAATTCCGCGGGTTGTACTGATGCGCAGAAACGCCAGGATCGTGATCCACCCGAGCCCGACCGGTTCGGACCCGGAAAGGGTCCTTTCGATCCACATACGAGCGGAACCATGATGAGGCGAAGTAGAATCGTGGGCGTAAAGCAGGATATTGGCGTCAATGAGGATCAAGTATTGCGACTCCGCTCGTGTTGCTCGATCTCCTCGATAAGTCCCCAAACGTTGTCGTAACTGTAGCCCGGTTTCAGACCCAAGGCGCGTGCCTTCACCACGTAGGGTTTCGCAGGGAGCTTCTGCCTCCGGGCATTCAGTCCGGCGCGCAGGTATGCATTCACCACCTGCTTGAGGGGCTTGCCGGAGCGGCGAGCTTCCGCCCGGAGTTTGGCGTCAACGTCGGGGTCGAGGGTGAGTGTGGTTCGCACATCTTGATGCTACCCGGGAGGCATCATGATGTCAAGTTCGGGGGCAGTTCAATCCCGTGGTGTGGGCGGAGGTAAGGTAGCGCTTCACTTGTTGAGCTGCTCCAGCAGGCGCTCGTAGGCATCCTTAAAGTCGGCGTTCTTGGGGTTGAGCTCGTGGGCCTGACGGTACTCGGCCAGAGCTTCTGAGAGCTTTCCCTTTTGCTCGAGCGCGACCCCAAGATTATAGTGCGCCTGGTCGCTCTTTGGATTCAGGCGCAGCGCCTCACGAAACTCCACCATCGCGCCATCCAGGTCATTTTCTTTGAATAACAAACTGCCGAGGTTGTTGTGCGCCTGGCCCATATTGGGGTTCAACCGAATGGACTCGCGATATTCGGCGATCGCGCCGTCCACGTCTTCCTTTTTTTGGAGGGCCAGACCGAGATCATAATGCACCCCCCCGTTTTCGGGATTCAGGCGCAGCGCCTGCCGGAACTGCGCCATGGCGCCGTCCAAGTCACCCTTTCGTCCGAGTGCCGTGCCGAGGTCGATGTGCGCGGGAACATTGTCCGGATTAAGTTGCAACGCCTGCCGGTATTCCGCCATGGCGCTTTCAAAGTCAGCTTTTCTTTCGAGGGCGATCCCGAGGTTGACGTGCGCCATATCATTATTGGGGTTCAGGCGCAGCGCCTCGCGAAGTTCCGCCAGCGCGCCGTCCAAGTCACCTTTGTCGTTCAGGGCCGTGCCCATGGCAAAATGCGCCATATCGCTCTTGGGATTCAGTCGCAATGCCTCATGCGCCTCGGCCAGCGCTTCATCGCTTTTCTTCTGACCGTTCAGGGCGCGCGCCAGAGCCACGTGCAAGTCGGCGTCCAGCGGCTGCAGACGGACCGCTTCGCGGTACTCACCTTCGGCCTGGGAATAGCGTTCGCTCTTAAAGAATTCCGCTCCCCGTGCGGCGTGCTGCCGGAGTTCGGGTTGTCGGGCCACAGCAGCCTGGTCCATGGTCGCAGGTTTTGTCACATGAGCGTTCTTGAGCGCGCCAATCAGTTCATCGCTGCCTCCACCGAGGCGGACCTCGTCAAGATAGTCTGCCTGCGAAACGAAATCGATCCCACGCTCTTCCACCAGCATGGCCACTCGATGGCTCGGTACCTGGCCGGCGAGCAGCGCGATGACCTGCACCTGGTTGAGCGGCTTCTTTTCACGCGTCGAGGAGGTCGGCGGCCCCTGCCCTCGCATGGATGGCTTAAGGACGGCCGCGACGGCGAGAATGAGAAGTGTTGCGACTGCTTTGCATCTCTTCATAATGCTTGCACCGTCGAGCCTAATGGCCCGCAACCATACGATCCAAACTAATCCAGCCCCGCGCCGCGGCCGGCGGTAAGCCGTTTCAACTGGCGAATAGCCGTTTCGTATTTGGGAAACTGCTTTTCGGCTTTGCGAAATTCGGCGGAATGCACCACGCGCCGGTGGCCGTTGCGCGCGGTGGGAATGCGCATGTGGAGCATTTCGTGATAGACCACGTATTCCACCAACTCGCGCGGCACTGACGGTGAGTCAAACCAGCGCGTGATGGAGATGGTGCGGTGGGCGTCGTCATAATTTCCCAGCGTCCTGCGCGAGCGCTTCCGGCTCCAGCCCAGGCGCGCCGCGGGCAGCGCGTTGCCGAAAAACTTCCGGTTCAACTGGCTAAAGATTTCGTCCAGATCGAAATGCCGGCCGCGCGCCGGGAGAAGCTGCTTTTTGCCCCGCTGCCGGCGCGCCTCGTCAATGCGGTGCCGCACCGCGGGCTTGAACACGTGGGCCAGGTAACATTCGCGCGCCTCGCGCGAGGGCCGGCGGCGAAAAAGCTGCGCCAGCAGAATTTCCGCCAGCGCCTCCAGCACCAGCGGCGGCGCCTCCGCCAGAATGTCGGAAACGCGCACCTCGGCGCGATTTTCTTGCAGGCGAATCGTGCTGCGCAACCCTGCGTAGGAGCGAAACTCCACCTGAAATTCCGGGACGGCCCGCTTCATCCTCATTCGCAGATAGGCGCGCTTGAAAGTTTCCTCGGGATTTGTAAGGGGGAGTGCCGGGTTGACCGTGGGCGCCAGAGGTAAGACAAGCTGTTCCATGTTGTATTAAACGGCTTGATGAAATTAATTCTGGTCGGCGTCAGTCGGAACGCCGGACTTCTTCTCTTTCTTTTTTAATTTGTTTTCTTCCTTCGTCCGCTTCTTCTCTTCCTTCTCGCGCAATTTGTTGGCTTGAGCCTCCGCTTTCTGTTCACGCTTCATGGCCCCAAATTTCTTCTCCTGGTCAGCCAGGGCTTTGGTGCCCCCATCGAGTGTGTCGGTCAAATCGTCGATGGCATCTTTCAGGCTGCTCTTATAATCGGCCGTGTACGGATCCGGTGTTTGCTGGATTCGCCGCAATTGTTCCAGCTGTTTCGGCCCGGCGTCGAGCAGGGCGTGCAATCCGGCGCGCATGTCCCCATTGCGATTATACTGATCCTCAATCCAGTTTTTCATTTCATCTGTCACGCTCACGTACTGTCCCAGCAGGTGGTCCAGAAAACCTCCATTGTCGTATTTCGATTCCGCAGGGTTGGCACGAAAAGTTTCAAAGCGGTCCAGGCGAGCCTGGTCAATTTCGAGATAGAGCTTGATGCGGTCGGAAGGGTCCTGCGCCTCGCGCACTTTGTCTTGCTCTTCTTCGGTCAGGAAATCGCCCTTGTCCTGTGCCCGAAGTGCCGGGCAGCCCGCAGCCAACAACACGGCGCCTAGAAGCAGAGCGATGGTGCGCGGCCGTTTCATTCCGGTTTCCCTCTCCCCTGAGGCGGCCCGAAGTGCGGTCCCGTGGGAGGCGCGGATTTTTTCTCTTTGGAGCGACCGGCGCCACTGGGAAATAGAGCGCCAAAAACTTCGTTGTGAAGCTTTTCCGTTTCCTGAATTACCGGATCCAGCACGTCGCGGTCTTCGATAGGCATTCGCCTCTTTAAGTCCTCCAAATCGTGCTCATCTTCCCTTAAGGCAATGTCCAACTCCCGGAAGCCCGAAGGGCTCTTGACAGCGTTTTTCCCTGAAGATTGAAGATGCTTCCACGAGCTCCGCGCGGCTTCGAGGTAAGCGTCCAGCAATTGATGGCACGCATCGTGATCGTCTTTCTGGCACGCTTCCTCCCCGCGCGTCAGTTTGAGATGCGCGAGACGAACCTCCAATTTGGCTTTTTTTACCGGGTCCTGTTCGCGCTCGATGCGGGGAAGCAAATCTTGCTCAGTGTCGTTGCGAAAAGCGTTCGTGGGTACGGCGGCGCCCCACAAAGCCACGAGGCAGGCGGACACGGCCACGATCCTGGGGCTGAGTGCCATGACAAAATCATTATAACTATTTCCGCAGCATGCGGCGAATGAGTTTCGCCCGCTGCTGCGCCTGCCAAACCTGGTCCGACTTTTCGTCTTTCTCAAGCTCGAGATAGCGCTCGTAGGCCGCGAGGGCGTGGCGATTGTCCCGGAGATGGTCGTAGCAAGTGGCGAGCAAAAAGTAAACAGCGGCGGGCGCGTTGGGCGCCTTCGCCTGCGCTTCAAGCAACGGGATGGCCTCCGGGTAACGCTTCTCGAGGTACAGCGTGGCGGCCAGCCCGTGCAACGCCTCCTGGTTTCGCGGATCGATTTTCAAGGCGGTACGAAACTGGGCTTCGGCTTCTTCCAGTATTTCTTCGTCGAGCAGAGTTTTACCCAGCGCGCGGTGCAGGTCGGCATCCCCGGGAGTTTGGGTCAGCGCTTCGCGGTAGAATTTTTCCGACTCGGACAATTTCTTGAGCAGCGCGCTGACGTCGCCCAGCGCCGCCGCCAGCCCGGCCAATCCCGGCTTCACCTGGTAAACCTTTTGAAGATTTTCCAACGCCGCCTCATTTTGTCCGGCTTGAAGATTCAGGCGTGCCAGATGGAATCGCGTCTCCAGGTCGTCGGGCTTCATGGCCAGGTATTTTTCAAAGGCGCCCGCCGCATCCGCCGGCCGATTCAATCCTTCGAGCGCCAACGCCATGCCCAATTGGGCCTGCGGAAGCTTGGCGTCCAGGCGCGCGGCTTTTTCAAATTCCGCCCAAGCGTCCTCAAATTGTTTTTGGTTCAGAGAGATTTGCGCCAAATCAAAGTGCGCGATGGCCAGCTCAGGCTGCAGGCGCAGCGTTTCCTGGAACTGTTTTTTCGCGGCATCGTCCTGCCCGCCTGCCGCCAGGACGCGGCCGTAATAGAGATGGGCCCGCGCGTTGTAGGGCTTCAACGTGGCTGCCTTCTCGAGGTGCTCCAGCGCCGCCTGCGGCCGGTTCATCTCCACCAGTAGGATTCCCAGATTCAATCGCGCCTCAAACAAATCGGGCTGAAGCTCAATCGTTTTGTGGTAGGCAGCCACGGCCTCGTCATTCTGGCGCAAGCCCGTGTAGGCGTAGCCGAGGGAGAACCACGCGGGCGCCATGTCTGGCTGAAGGTCAACGACCTCCTTCAGCGATTTCACGGCGGCGGGAAAATCTTGCCGGTTCAGCGCGTTCTCGGCTTCTTTCAGGAGGGGATCGATTTTCGCGGACGCTTGATCGTCGGTCGATTCGGGCTGCGGCTTGGCTTTGGGTTTGGTCTGTGCTGCGGCTTGGAGGGAAATCCCAAGCAGCGCCGCGCTAGACATCGCGAGGATTGTTGCGCGCGCCCACCTTCTGCACGCGTGCCCGCTTTGTCCACTTTTGGAGCCTTCAAGCATTTTTCGCCAGATAAGGAGCGAGATATTTTCCGGTGTGCGAGCGCGGGTTCTTCGCCAAATCTTCCGGAGTGCCCGCCGCCACCAGGAACCCGCCCGCGTCGCCACCCTCCGGACCGAGGTCAATGATCCAGTCGGCCATTTTCAGGACTTCCATGTTGTGCTCGATGATCAGCACGCTGCCGCCCGCCTCAATCAGCTTGCGAAACGCCGCCAGCAATTTGTTGATGTCGTCAAAGTGCAGGCCGGTGGTGGGCTCGTCGAAAATAAAAAGGGTGTTGGGGCTGGTGGGATGCGCGAGGTGGGCAGCTAGGCGCACGCGCTGGGCCTCGCCGCCCGAGAGCGTGGTGGCCGATTGGCCCAGTCGCAAGTAGCCCAGTCCTACTTCATCGAGCACCCGTATTTTGCTGGTCACTTTCGGCGTGCTGGAAAAAAACGTGAGCGCTTCCTTCACGGTCATCTGCAGCACGTCGTAAATATTTTTTCCCTTGAAGCGGATGTCGAGGATTCCGGGCTTGAAGCGCCGCCCGCGGCACTCCTCGCAGATCAGCTCGACGTCGGCCAAAAACTGCATTTCCACGGTCACCGTGCCGTCGCCCTGGCAAGTCTCACAGCGCCCGCCGGGAATGTTGAAGGAAAAATGTCCAGCGCCCGCCCCTTTCTTTCGAGCTTCGGGCGTAGCGGCGAACACTTCGCGCACCGCATCAAAGGCTTTGATGTAGGTGACGGGATTGGAGCGCGGCGTTCGTCCCAGCGGCGATTGGTCCACCAGAACCAGGTCGCCCACCGCCAAGTCGCCTTCGATGCGATCGAACTCGGCGTGCGGTGCTGCCTGGCCGCGCTGCGCCATCAGTGCGTTGTAAAGCACGTCGTGCACCAGAGTGGATTTCCCCGAGCCGGAAACGCCGCTCACGCACACCATCATCCTCAGCGGGATCTCCACGTCAATCGACTTCAGATTATGCTGGCGCGCCCCGCGGATTTTCAGCCAGGGCGTGCCCGGATGCCGCCGCTCCGGCGGAATCGTAATTTCCAAATCGCCCGACAGGTAGCGGCCGGTGAGCGATTGCGCATCAGCGAGCAGGCCATTCCAGCCGCCCGCATAAATCACACGTCCGCCGTGCTCGCCCGCCCCCGGCCCCAGGTCAAGGATGCGGTCGGCCTGGCGCATCATTTCCGGATCGTGCTCGACCACCAGAATCGTGTTCCCAATATCGCGAAGGTTCTTCAGGATTTCGATCAGCCGGTTGGTGTCGCGGGAGTGAAGGCCGATGGAGGGCTCGTCGAGAACATAGAGCGCGCCCACCAGGTTCGAACCCAGCGCGGTGGCCAACTGAATGCGCTGCGACTCGCCTCCCGAGAGCGTGGAGGCGAGCCGGTCGAGCGTCAAATATTCCAGGCCGACTTTGTAGAGAAACTTGAGGCGGGAGCGGACTTCCTCCAGTACCTTGTCCGCCACCGTTTCCTCGGCCGGGGTGAGCCGCAGCTCATTGACGAATCGATAGGCCACCTGGATGGACATCCGCGCCACATCGACGATGGTCTTGCCGTTCACGCGCACGTTCAATGCCTCGCGGCGCAGGCGGCCGCCGTGGCATTCGGGGCAGAGCGCGTAGCCGCGAAACCGGCTGAGAAAAACCCGCACGTGCAGCTTGTATTTCTTGCGCTCGAGATACTTGAAAAATCCCCGGATGCCTAGGAACTTGCCCTCGCCCGCCATCAGCCAATCCTTATGCTCGGAGCTCAGCTTGTGGTAAGGCACATCCAGCGGGACGTCCGCGGCGCGCGCCGCCAACTTCATGTCGTTAAAAAAACCACGATAGCGCGGCTTGGTCCACGGGTCGACGGCACCCTCGGCCAGCGTCTTACCTTTGTCAGGAATCACCAGGTCGGGATCGAAGTCAATCGTATTGCCAAAGCCCTGGCAGCGCGGGCACGCGCCGAAGGGATTGTTGAAAGAGAAGAGCCGCGGCTCCGGATCTTCGTAGACTATATGGCAGCGCTTGCACTCGAATCGCTCATTGAAGATCAGCCGCTCGGGCGGCGCTGATTTTTTCTCCGGTCGCCCGTCCGCAGATTCAGGCGCGACAAATTCAAGAATCGCTTCACCCGACTCGCGATAGCAGAGTTCCACGGAATCGATGAATCGTTGGCGAATCTCGCTACCCACGGAGAGCCGGTCCACCAGAACGAAAACCGGCCGCGCAAAATCGATTTCGAGCAGGGACTCCGGAGTGGAAAACTCGAAGATACGGCCATCCTGGTAAAGGCGGTTGTACCCGCTCTGGCGCAGCGCGAACAGGCGCGGCTTTAGCGCCTCGTCGGGCGGCGCCGGGATCGCGGCCACGGTCTTGCCCACGCGCGATTTCGGGCGCACCCGGCTCGCCTTCTTTGGTAGGGCCGGTTCGCCCTGCGGCCCAGAGCCTGCGGGCGACGGGTCGCGAACCGCCCCCACGGATTTTGTTTCCGCATCAATGCTTTTCCCTGCGTCTTTCGCCGCAACGCTGCTCAATTTAAATAGAACATAAAACCGCCGTCCGGGTTCGAGGGCCAGCACGCGCTGGGCGATGCCGTCCACGTGGTCGCGCCCCACCCGCTCGCCGCACTGGTAACAAGTGGTGATCCCGGCGCGCGCGAAGAGTAAACGCATGTAGTCAAAGATCTCCGTCGCCGTGGCCACGGTGGAGCGCGGATTGCGCGTGGAATTTTTCTGCCGTATGGCTACCGCGGGCGCGATGCCTGTCACTTCGTCGACGTCGGGCTTCTCCATGCGCTCCAGAAACTGGCGCGCGTACGCCGAAAGCGATTCCACGTAGCGCCGTTGCCCCTCCGCGTACACCGTGTCGAACGCCAGGCTCGATTTGCCCGAGCCGGAAACGCCGGTCACCACCGTCAGGCAATTGTGGGGAATATCAAAATCGATGTTCTTCAGATTGTGGACGCGCGCCCCGCGCACGCGAATGGCGTCGTC
>JBGPCF010000010.1:0-87598 GCA_041481635.1 Terriglobia bacterium
CAATGCCCATAACACCCGATCCCGCAAGTCCTGTGAATAGGATTGCATCTCCGCCTCCCCTCTACCGGCAGAGGCATCATAGCATATATTGTATACACTTAAATTAAAAACGCTCTAAAACGGTTTTGATTCGATGGATCTTGGTGGCCACGTTTCCAGGCGAAATTCCGGTGATTTCGCCGATCGAAGCCGCGTCCATTCCTTCCAGGTGGGCGACTATCACCTGCCGGTCGAGCGGTTTCAGGCGTTGGATCAACTCTGTGAGCCGCGCCAGGGCTTCGTGCCGATTTGCCGCTTGCTCGCCCGCGCCACTGTCCGGTATGTGCTCGATTTCCTCCAGGTCCACGAGGGCCCGCGAGTTTGTCCGTCGCTCCCGGGTCACGTGTGACGAGGCTACGTTGTGAGCCACGCGATAAACCCAGGTGCGAAGCGAGCAGCGGCCGTCGAACCCTTCGAAGCTGCGCCACAAGCCGATGTGGATGTCCTGCAAAAGATCACGGCGTATTTCAGGATCGGCCTCGTAAGCGCGCGCCAGCCGCTCCAAAGCCGCGCCATAATTGGTTGCGGCTTCCTGGTAGAGCTCATCCTGCGTGGGCGCCAAGGTCGGCATGATCTCGAATGCTCTCACATCTAAGGTAGTATGCGAAAAGGGAAGTTTCTTACAGGCGTTCCATCACCGCCAAGACGGCAAGCGGGTGACGAAGAGCCCCGTTTCGCAGAGACTGTGCGGTTCTAGCCTCAAAAAATCCGCAGACTTTGGATCAGGTCGGGACTCCGATGCGCCACCAAACCTTTTAACGCCGAAATCCCGCCTACAACTCGCGAGAAGAAGCGAGGTGGCAGGTGACATATCGCATGTGGTAGGAGATGAGAGTAGACAGAACGCGGTAGACCAGAATAGAAGACCAAGGCGCTTCGTTCACTTGCCGCTCTGCATAGCCAAGTAATAGCGGCCGGATGTCTGCCCGATGGGGTAGAGACTGCGTTTGTCCTGCATGTCGCCGTCATATTGGATGGCGAGAAACTTCTCCGGCTGGATGTTGTAGCCCTGAAAGGCGCTGGGGCCGACGTTGGGTAGGTCCACAATGTCGATGGATAAGATTCGGTGCTTCAGTCCGCGTTCAAGATGGTTCTTGATGAAGAAGTTCTTGTAGCCTTCAGTGACGTTGTCCCAATCGACCAGGTACTCTTCTGCTTCCAGATCGTTCTTATCATGCGCGGCCAAGAACGCCTGCATGAGGTCCCGCTGTTCCGGAGTACCTCCGGTCCCAACTTGAGTGTGATCACATCCTGTGACGCCCAAGATCAGTAGAGCGACGAACGCGCAGGTAAGTCCAGCCTTGACGCGAGCCATCAATTTCACTTCCATCCCTCGATTATAAATGGCGGGTCAATCCGGATTCACAAGCTAATCTGTCGCGAGCTTTTTCGGGCAAGGTACCAGCAGGGGGCATACCCCATGTGGGGAAACAAGGAACGCACGCACGTCTGGGTCTCCGGCGGATTGAAGTAGTACTCCACCTTGCCGTCCTTTTGCTTGACGGCATAGGAAGTCTGGACATTGACCACGCCGAATGGGTTGCGGCTCCGGGGAATCCTGAATCGGACGGAGAAATCGTCCCCGGCATATAGGCCGCACAACGCAAGAGCCGTGATTAGGAGGGCCTGCTTCACTACACGATGCTTCTTAGATTCCCTCATGCGTCCCAATCATATCAGGGCGCCCCTCCTCGAAGCAGAAGCGGGTTAAAGAAATCACATTTTAGTACGCCCGATTCGGCCCCTGACCACCGGGCGAGTTCTTGTCCTTCGATCAAGGTGAATACGTCGCGCCCATTCGTTGGCCGCACCATTCTTGACATTGGTTAATGCTCATTCCAGGCGGCCCGACAAAGACCGATAATTGAAAGATGTTCAACGGATCCTATAGATAACGTGGAGGTTAGAGGAAACAACACGATGCAGATCGTCGGCATCTAATGACGTATGGCCCGACCTGGAAAAGGCGATCCTCCGGGCCACGAAGGGAGGGCAGAAGCTATGAAACGGTTCCTTCAAACATCAGCGATTGCCCTGTTAGCTTGTTTGACCTTTGTGCCGCCCGTGGCATCGGCCAGAGGGCATGTATTCGTGGGCGGGGGGTTCGGTTATTACGGTCGTGGTTTTTACGGCCCCGCGTGGGGTGGGTGGTATGGCCCATACTTGGGCTATCCCAATGGCTACTACCACGCCAGCAATTCCGGCGACGTGAAGATTGAGACACACGTGAAGGGAAATTCGATCTTTGTTGACGGTGGCTTTGCCGGGATCACGGGCAAGTTGAAGAAGTTTCCGCTTCGGCCGGGAACCCACACGATCGAGTTGCGAGGTCCAAACGGTCGAACGTTTTACCAGGAGCGCATCGAGGTGATTCGCGGCCGCATGCTTAAGATTTACCCTGACTATAAAGGCTGACGTCGTCGGTTACATTCCCCGATGAGAGTGCTCATGTTCTCCTGGCTCATCGCAGGGGTGGCCACGACGTGACGAGCCCGGGCACTCGCCCACGAGGCCCGGGCTCAATAGGGCCGGGCATTGAAACCTTAGAGGGCTCCCCTCAAGTTGCAAGTCCCACCTTACGTTATTCACTTAGTGTCTATTCGGCCTAAACACTTTAGTTTAACCATTACTTCGAACCAGGGCCTGCAATTGGTCGGTTGATGAAGATGAGCCAGCGCCCAGGCGGGCGAAATTCTCCCAAGGTGTCGCCGCTTATACGGCCGGGACATGCCTGCACCAGTTGCGTGCTCAAGTCATTATTCAAGCGCTGGAAAAGAAGAATCTATCAGACGAATGAATAGATGAATCCGGAATAATCTGTGACTGTCATTTCAGAAGATCTGCGGTGATGTCAACCACTTGCGGGTCGTATCGCCCCATCTCCACGCCCTTTTGCAGCTCTGTCAAGGCCACACGCTTGTCCCAGGCATCGCGATATGGGCGCCAGGCGGTGAGCGAGCTATAGGCTTCCGCCACGATAGTAATTCGAGCCCCAATCGGGATGGCCTCCCCTTTCAACATATCCGGATAGCCAGTCCCGTTCCAGAATTCGTGGTGGTGTAGGACGATTTCGAGGAGACGGGGATCCACGTACCCAATCCGTTTAAGCGAGGACACGCTTTCCACAACGTACTTTTGGAGCAGCTTGATCTCTTGGTCCGTCAGGCTGCCCGGTCGATTTAGGATGTGGTGGGGCACAGCCTCTTTGCCGATGTCCTGGACGTATCCGGCCTGCAAAATAACTTTCTTAAGATCGTCATTCAGCTTCATTTGATCGGCAATGGCATACGAGAGAAGCGCCACTACGCGAGCGTGGCCCACGGAACCATCCAGGGCCTCCACAGCCATAACCAAATCTTCCGGAACCTCGATGTGGGCCTCGATGTGACGGTGTTTATCCGCCCATGAGGCTGGAATGATTGCAGGGTCGCTCCAGCGATCTTTCACGCCTGTTACTTCATAGACGGAGATTCTATGCAGCTTGCCTTTAAGCTGAACCTTTTCAAACTCATCTTTCTTAATGTTTGCATCGGCGTAGGCCAGCTTGATTTCAGTCGAGCCGGGGTCCAGGGCGAGGGCGCGCTCGAAGTAATTGATAGCTGCGGAGGCGTCGTGCAATTGAAAGGTCATTTTGCCCAGCTCAAAAAGGAGTTCCGGTGATTCTCCCTCGCGCGTAAGCTTTTCCTCCGCAACTCCGAGGCGGTCGATGAGCTCAACGTCTGTCTGGCGTCCGAAGCCCATATTGCGCAGTTTGGTGGCGCTCACACAGTGTTCCACGCTGCGAAAGGTGGGCTCGTCGATATAGACTTTCTCCGGCTGGCAGATTTCTTCCAGCCGTTTCGCCACGTTCACGCGGTCACCCAGGGCGCTGTAAGCTTGCCGGCGCACCCCCAGCATTCCCACGATGGAACTTCCTGTCGCAATACCCACCCTCAAGCGCCACGGGAGGTTTAGCGACTTGACTTTTTCCTGCATTTTCAAGCCCGCCAAAACGGCAAGCAACGCGTGTTGGTCATAATCCACGGGCGCGCCGAATTCCACCATGACGCCGTCTCCCATGTATTTGTCGATATGCCCGCGAAAGAGATCGATGATAGGCTCGACCTGCCCAAGAAACTTGTTGAGCTCGTCCAAAACCACATCGGGACGGTTCTGGTCAGAATACCGGGTGAAGTTGGTGAGGTCGGTAAACATGATACTGATTTCTCGTTTTTCGAATCTCAACTTCCCTTGTGTCGCCAGCTTAGCCACGACGGGGTCCATGGTGGTATACAGGGTCTTCTCCACCTTTTCCTTCATGTCTTCCATCACGCGGCTGCGCTTGAGCTCGTCCAAGAGTTGTTGAGTTTCCTGGAACCCTCTGGCGAGCCGTTCCTGCAGCGATCCGACAGCGCCACTTGCCAAAATCAAAAAGCCGCCCCACGCTGCGATGAGGAGCAGGGCATTTGTCCGGGTGCCGATGACCGTGAACCAGTCGGGGTAAAAATAGGCATAGAAGGTCACCACGAGGATGCACATCGTCGCACCCAGCACGGCATTTCGCTTTCCCATGAAATAGGCAGCCGCAAGCACGGGAAGGTAGAAGAAATTAAGAAAAGCGATCTTGTACTCGGGGATCAAGTGGAAGATAGCAGCCACCATGACCAAAACCAGGGAAACAAAAAGGAAATCCATGTGGCGGGTGAGAAAATCGCGTATCTTGAGCGGCCAACCGCCGGACAGCATTACTGGGATCTGTGGTTCAGCCAGGTTGGGTGTACGAGATTCGAACGAATCCATTGTGGGGTCACCTTCCAAACCCATGTAGGCTATACGACGCTGGAGGGTACTGTAACCGCGGATGGTTCAATGCGCAAGGGGAATCAGATTCGAATTGATATATTGCCCTATTCGGAATATTCGTTTTGATTTTCAGGCCAATCAGTGACATACACTCGACCTCATCGGAGTGGAATGTTTAGGCGAGTTTTCAGCGCGGGGTGCTTCCTCGGGCCACTGAACGGGTCGGTTTAACCTCTCCGGAGAATCCGAAAGTCCGAAGTTGCTGTTTTCCCGGCTCTGTCCTTAGGTGGTTTTTCTTTCCTCCGCCCGCCTCGTCGATGAAAACTACGTAGCTTTGCGGTTCGCCTATACCGCTTGCAAGGGTGGCGCCGCGATCCTGCACAGCATGTCTCCAATAAGCTGCCATGCCAGATTTCAATCGTTACCAGAATTGATTTTCTGCAGACGTTCAATGTCACTCTGAATAGTTTTGAGTGTGGGATCGAGCGCCACGGCATGCCGGTAAGTGGCGAGAGCTGCAATACGCAGGCCCAAGGCGTCCTGAATTCTGCCTTTCAAAACTTCAAGGTGGGAGTCGGAGTAGGAGCGGCCTGCCGTCTCGGTTTCTGCCAGCGCGTCGGGGAATCGCTGTTCCAGGTAAAGGGCTCGTCCCAAGCCAAAGCGAATTCGGCCGTTGAACGGGTCCATGGCGAGCGCGTCGCGATAGGCCTGCTCGGCGCGTTGGAGGCCCTCGCCACCCAGCGCCTCTTCGCGCATGCCTTGGGCGTAATCGAGTTCAGCGCGCGCCGTCCAAGTAATTTGCCGCAAGAGAATGGTGGCGCACGCCAGCACCGCGACGCTTGCCAGCACACGGAGGCTGGCCCGCTTCATGGGTGATTGAGTCGGAGTCTGCAGACACTCTTCTGCTCTGAGGGCGATCGTGGGGAATGCCAGCAACGTAAACAACAACATGAAAGTTGGGGGAACGGCGAATTGAAAATTGAAGATGGAATCCAAAAGGACAGCCGTGACGCCGCCCGCGCTTGCAGCGAGAATGAGTCGCGTAGGTCTATCACACGAAACTATGGCTTGGCGCAACTCCTGGACGTACCGCCAGAGGAGCCATAGAAAGGCTCCCAACCCCAATAATCCGGCTTCAAGCAAAAGCTGCAAGAGGTCGTTGTGAAGTTGCGTGATGTTGCTCCAACGATTGAGCTGGTCGGAATGGCCGGCAAGGAATTGCGCCTGCAACTCGAGGAACCGCAGTTGAAATGTGGCCCAACCACTGCCAAGCAGAGGATGCTCTTTAAAGAGGGGCCAGCTGACTCGACAAAGGTAAGCCCGTCCAAGAATCTGGTTGAGCAGCCTCGCCGGCAAGTTGGAAAACATCGGGACGGCTGCCAAGATGGATATTGGGACAACGCCTGATAGAGGTGGACGGGAAGGGCGCGATGTCTCATTCATCTTCCGCTGGCGCGCCATCCAGATCCACACCAGTGATCCCAGCGCCATCCCAGCCCATGCCCCGTGCGACTGAGTGCCCGTGATGGCGGCGAGCATCGCGGCGAAAGCGGCGAACCACGCCGCTCTGGCCATCGGTCGCTGAGCGGACAAGCCCAGCGAAAGGGCCAATAAGGCGGCTCCGATCAAATACCCAGCCACGAAATTGGGATTGCCGAGGGTCGAGTAAAGGTTCATGCGCTCGACCATTCCCTGATTGTCCAAATGGAAATTTCCAAAGAGCAGCGGGTCATGGCCCATCCACTGGGCGAGAGTGACCATGGCAACGGCCGTGCCTCCGGCGACCGCCCAAATCGATAATCGGCTCAGAGCACGGGGGCCAGTGGCCGTCAGTCCCAGGATCACCAGCCATGTCGGGCCGCAGAGAAAATACCGTGCATGATTGAGGCTGAATCCCGCGGATGGACTATTGAGGCAGGAAAGAAAAACAGCAGCAGTGAGGAGCGCGACTGGCAGGTCCAAGCGCGAACGCCGTAGCGGCCCGCGCCAGACCCGCACGAGCGCCACAACTGCAAGACCACCAACCACCAGCAATTCGGTCAGAGTGATCTTGGGTGTCCGGAATTGGTCGGTGAAGGGTCGGTAAAATAAAAGAGGCAGGACCATTAAGAGTCCTGCCTCAATAATTACTTGCCACGCCAAGGCTGCGCCGCGGTTCATTGGACATGCACTTTTCGCGAGCTACAATCCATCCTGCAAAGTCCCCGGACTTATTTTCCCAGCCTCTTCTTGATTCTTTCCGTAACACCGCTGCCCGACTGGTCTGACTCAAAGCCATAGGTCTTCCCATCAGCAAAGGCGATCTTGAAGATTTTTCCCGGGCGGCCCATGGGGTCTTTCACCTCAGCAACCTCTTTAACCTTGGAAACCGGCTCGGTAAAAACGGTCTTGCCTTCCTGGGTAAAGCTCAGCGAGGTACCCTTCAGGCTCAGGTATCCTTTCACCCTCTTTTGTGCCGACGTCCCCGCTTGTTGTGCCATTTTCGACATGGCCATGCTCGCCTCTTGCATTTTCTTTATGAAATCAGGGTCCATGGGGTTAACTTTGCCGCTTTGGATGTCCTTGGCCATTTGTTCCATATCCACGCTGCTCTTGCCCACCTTCTCGAGGTCTTTCAACTCCGCTTCAGGGACCAGTCCGAATTCGCCCAGGCCCACGGGCAGGGTAGTGGACGAACTCGATGCCGTGAATGTGGCGGACCTCATTTGTACCACTTCGGGCGTGCCCTCGCGTGACGGGAGAATTTCATTGTTGTTTCCCATCACATAATCCACGTAAATGTCGCAGGGACCGTCCTCGAGATTGTCAGGGAAAGCGACGTGCGCGACGGCACGCCCGGCGCTCTCCACTTTCAGCGAATCAATGTGGGGACTGGCGGAGTCCTTACAACTGAACCGTACGCCCATACCCTCGGCGAAATTCTTTCCGGTGAGCACCAATTCGCCGGCGCCTCCCGGGGGCGCCGAATCCGGGCTAACTGAGGTTATTTCTGGCACCGGCCCCTTGGATTTCTGTTCCTGGGCTTTTGAGTCGCTCTGTCCGGGCAGCTTTTTGGAAATCTTGGGTATCTTTGGAAATTGTGCCCATGTGGCGCAGGCTGCAGCAAGGATGAACATGAGTGTCACTGCAACACGAATTCTTACGTCTTTCATAGAGTCCTCTTTTTGATCAGCTTAATTTAGGCGACGCAGCCGTATAGGAAAGCTACTGGAGAGGCTTGTTAAAGTCAAACTGGAAAATCGAACTTGGAAAATGGAAATTGGAAACTAGAAACTGGAAACTGGCAGCCAGGTTGGGCTGGTCCCGGCCAATTTCCAGTTTCTAATTTCCGATCTTAGACCCAATCGCTGAATGAATCATTCGTGCCGGAGCGCCACCAGGGGGTCGACCTTTGTGGCGCGGCGCGCCGGAACATAGCAAGCGGCGAGCGCGGTGGCGCTCAGGAGTACCGAGGATAAGGCAAATGTGGTGAAATCATTTGTCTTGACTTCAAAGAGCAGGCTGGCGAGGAAACGTGTGAGGACAATGGATGCAATCAAGCCGAGGCAAACTCCGGCGCCGGTCAGCAGCGCTCCGCGCCCAACCACCAATCTCAACACGTTGCTGGGTTGCGCGCCCAGCGCCATGCGAATGCCCATCTCGTGCGTGCGCTCATTCACCATATACGACATCACGCCATAAATCCCGATGGCCGCCAGTAAAAGCGCCACAGTCGCGAAGGCGCCCAGCAAAACACTGCGGAACCGGGGCTCGGAAACTGACTTGGACATTATTTGGTCCATGCTGGCCAGTTCATCCACCGGGAGGTTCTTATCCAGCGACCAGACGACGCTCTGCACAGCCGGACCCAGGGTCAACGGAGCGTTGGAGGTGCGAACATAGACAAAGGCGTCGGGCCAGGGTCCCTGAAGGTAGGAGAGATAGAGTCCCGGGTCGGCCTCGTTGTTCAGCCCGACGTATTTGACGTCGCCTACCACGCCCACGATGGTCATCCATGGATTATTGGGCCGCTCCGCTCCGCCCTCCTTGATGTGCTTTCCAATGGGATCCTGATTGGGGAAATATTTCCGGGCCAGCGTTTCATTGATGATGGCGACAGAGAGCGCGCCCATGGAGTCGGCATCCGTGAAGTAGCGGCCCTTCAGCAAAGGCACTCCCAACGCCTTGAAATAGTCCGGGCTGACGTTATACAGCCCAGCAACCGGCGTGTCGTTGGCGGCCACTTGAGGTTGGCCCTCCGCCGTGAAATAGTCGGAGACCGCTTCGTTATCCGGTGGCCGAGCGGTTCCTAATCCGACAGTTTGAACTCCCGGAAGAGCTCGCAGGCCCTCGATTAACCTGCGACTAAAGACCAATTTTTGTTCCGGCTTCGCATAGCTTGAATCCGGAAGGCCAATTTGCATGGTCAAGAGATTGGCCGAATTGAATCCCGCATTGACCCGTTGGAGCCGTCGAAGCGCGTTGATCATGAGGCCCGCTCCCACCATAACGATCAGGGCAAGAGAAACTTCGGCGACGACCAACGCGCCGCGGAGGCGATGTCCCCTGAACCCTTCGGTGGATCCTCTGCCAGATTCTTTGAGGGAATCGATCAGATTCAGCCTGGCGCTGCCTAGAGCGGGGAACAACGAAAAGAGGACTCCGCCCAAAAGGGATACGGCAGCCGTGAACCCCAGGACCCAGCCATCAATTCCCACCGCGCTCAAGCGGGGAACATTTTGCGGCTCCAGTGCGAGGAGCAAATCGATTCCCCAATGCGCCAAGATCAAGCCGAGAAGACCTCCCGCCAATGACAGAAGAATGCCTTCCGTTAGGGTTTGAAGGATCAAACGGCGGCGGCTTGCTCCCAGTGCGGCGCGAACCGCCAGTTCCTTTTGGCGCGTGGAGGCTTTGGCCAGGAAAAGGTTTGCCACATTGGAAAGCGAGATGAGCAGCACAAAGCCCACGGTTCCCAGCAAAACCAGGAGCGTTTGACGCACGTCACCTACCACCGACTCTCGCAGAGACACAATCGTGAATCCCCAATTTGTGCCGAGGTTGGGATTATCCTGCTGGATGCGATGCGCCAAGCCGGCCATTTCCACGTTCGCCTGCGTAAGGGAAACTCCCGGATTGAGGCGCGCCACCCCCTGCAGGAAATAGGGTGCGCGGCGCGTGGGAGGATCCAGGGTGAGAGCCGTCCAAACTTCCACCCGACTTTCGGGAAACTCGAAATTGGCAGGCATCACGCCCACCAACGTGTAAGCGACGCCATTCAGGGTGATGGGATGCCCCACAGCATTTCGATCGGAGCCAAGGCGCCGTTCCCAAAAATGGCGGCTCACAACGACCACTGGAGCGCTGCCCGGCCGGTCCTCGTCAGGCATAAAGGTTCGCCCCAGGGAGGGATTAACTCCGAACGTCGAAAAGAAATCTGCTGTGACCGCCGCGCCCAGCACCCGGGCGGGAGTTCCCTTGCCGGTAAAGCTGAACAGGTTGTAGCCGTAGGCCGCGACATGCTGAAAGGCATGGTTGGCGGATCGCCAGTCGAGAAAATCCGCCACGCACAGCGGGCTCCTCTCCGCGACCTGCGGACGGTACGACCAGACCTTCACTAATTGGCTGGGTTCCTCGTACGGCAGAGGTCGCAGCAGAACCGCGTTCACGACACTAAAGATTGCCGTGTTGGCTCCAATTCCGAGCGCCAGGGTGAGCACGGCCACGGCTGTGAAGGCGGGGTTCTTCGCCAACATGCGGAAGGCGTGCTTTAAGTCTTGGAGGATTGTTGCCATAGGGTTTCGCCACGAAGGTTTGACGTTTTTTCCCTTATCTACAATTGAGTGATCGAGTGATTCGCGATTGTGCGATTGAAGACAGAAGTATTTTCTTGATTCACTCAATCACCTGTTCACTCAATCACCCAATGAGTTCATTCGTACCGCAGCGCGACCATGGGGTCCACTTTGGTGGCACGGCGCGCGGGAATGTAACAGGCCATCAGCGCCACCGCGATCAGCACGATCGGCGCCAGCGCGAAGGTTGCGGGGTCGGTGGGGCGCACGCCATAGAGCAAGGTGGCGATGAAGCGCGTCACGCCCCATGCTCCGGCGAGGCCAACCGCCACTCCGGCCAACGCCACGCGCAGGCCCTCGCCGAGAACCATATTCAGCACATTTCTGCTCCCTGCGCCGAGAGCCATCCGGATTCCCAATTCGTGCGTGCGCTGCGCTACAGAGTGGGCAATCACGCCGTAAATGCCCACCGCGGCCAGCAAAAGGGCGAGTCCGGCGAAGAGGCCCAGGAGCAAGGCCACGAAACGCTGCTGTGACGAGGATTCGAAGACCACGTCATCCAGCTCGCGCGGACTGTACACCGGCAATTGGCTGTCCAGCTCGTGAATCGCCGCGTTCACGGCGGATAGTTGGCTTAGTGGCGGCGTCAAGGTTCGAACTACCATCGTCAGACCTGAGTTCGGATCCTGAAACTCGGGGAAGTAGGCTTCGGGAGCGGCTTGGTCCTGGTCGAGCCCGTACTCGCGCACATCACCTACCACGCCCACCACGGTAATCCACTTGGGGTGCTGGTAATCGTGGGAAAAATGCTTGCCGATGGGGTCTTCCTTCGGCCAGAACCGGTTGGCCATGGTTTGGTTTATGATGGCGACTTCGGGTAGGTCCAGACTGTCGTGCGGAGTGAAATCGCGACCCTTGAGCAAGGGAATCCTGAGTGTTGCAAAGTAGTCCGGCATCACCGTGCACCACTCCACGAGCGGGCTTGACCACATGTTTTTCGGGACGGGCTGACCTTCGATATACACCACCCCGTTACCCCCGCCTTCGAGCGGCAGTCTGGAGACAAAGGAAGCGGAGGTCACTCCGGGAAGACTCTTGAGGCGTTCCTGTGCTCGCTGATAGAACGAACCAATCTGCTCCTTCTTCGGGTATCTCGAATCGGGCAGGTTCACGTTCGCAGTCAGAAGGTTTCGAGAGTCGAATCCAGGCTGTACTCCCAGCAATCGAACCATGCTTTTGATGGCGAGGCTGGCGCCCACCAGCATTATCAAGGCGAGAGCAATTTCGCCGGCGGTCAACAGGCGACGCGAGAACCGGTGCGATGCCGCCACGCTTCGCCCAGTTTCCTTTAGGGTAATTTGAAGATCGGGCTTGGAAGATTGAATCGCGGGCACCAGTCCGGCCAAGCTTCCGGCGAGAAACGCCAGTAAGAAAGTGAATAGCAAAACGGGGGCGTCTAGTTTTACCGAAACGATTTCCGGAATGTAACCTATTGGAGCGGCGTAGAGCAACAATCTCAGTGTCGCCCAGCCCACCAGCAATCCTGATGCGCCACCCAGGATAAAGATCATGACGCCCTCGGTGAGTAATTGACGGATCATTCTCCACCTGCCGCAACCGAGCGCCGCCCGTACGGCGATTTCGCGCTGGCGCCCCACGGCCTTGGCAAGCATCAGATTGGCCACATTGACGCACGCGATGAGCGTCAGGAAGCCAACCGTGGCAAACAGCACCAGCAATGCGGGGCGAACATGCTGGGTCAATCGGACCTGGAGTCCCACCACCTTGGCCACCACGCCCGCGTTCGTGTCAGGATACTGCTGGGTCAGCTGTTGGGACAGCGTTTCCATGTCTGCGCTGGTACGCTCGATGGTGATGCCGCTCTTCATTCGTCCCAGCACCCATATCCAATGATTGCCTCGCGACTTCCGCCAACCGGGGGCTTCCAGGTTGAGCGGAATCCAAAACTCCGGCTTGTTGCCCCAGATGTGCGGGAATTCGAAGTTGCGAGGCATAACTCCAGCCACCACATAGGGACGCCCGTCCATGGTGATCTTGTTGCCCACCACGCTGCGCTCACCGCCGAAAGCGCGCTGCCACAGGCCATAACTGAGAATCACCACGCCATCGTGTCCGGGCTGGGTTTCATCAGGAGAGAAATTGCGCCCGAGGGCGGGCGTCGCACCAAGGAGAGGGAAGATTTCCGGCGAGACCTCAAATCCCTGGAGCTGCAATGGCTCCGAAGTGCCGGTCAGAGTGCTACCCGTGATGGTCACTGCGGCCATGCTGTCGAACACCTTGTTTTGCGCTTTCCAATCCTTGAAGTCGGGGCCTGTGTCTGGATAAAGGTTTCCAGGTCCGCTTGGCTCAGTCTCCCAAATCGTGACAAGTTTGGCGGCGTCCGGATAAGGCAGTGGTTTTAGGAGAACCGCGTTCACTACGCTGAAGATGGCCGTGTTGACCCCAATGCCCAGCGCCAACGTCAGTAGACACACCACAGTGAAGCTGGGGTTCTTCATCAACATTCGGAAGGCGTATTTCCCATCCTGGAAGATTGTGCTCATAGGGTATCGCTCTTAGGCTCCAGCCTTGCACCGCTAATCCTACAATCGGGTGATTGAGTGATTTCGCGATTGAGAGATTGAAGACATAAGTCCTTTCTCAATTCTTTCACTCGCTCGATCACTCAATCACCCAATCACTCAATTCTTCTAGAGTTCCGCCCCGCCCGAATCCACGGAGACCGGTCCGTTCACAGTAGACATGTGAATGGAAGGTGTTGCGTCTCCGAACTCGATGTACCGGTTCTCATCGTCCCATGTTCGACCGGATTTGTTGCACTGCGCGGCGTGGCAGGTGACGGGGGAATGGCCCGACATTTCCACGCGAACTCCGGACAGGTAATTCTCGGGCACCTCGAGGGAGAGCGGGCCGTTTTGGGTGTGGGCGTTCACTTTTCCTGAGCCCCACCGGTTTCCGGCCAGGGCCACGCTTATTGGCCCGTTCTGAGTCTCCAACTCTTGGTTCCCACCCCTACCTGACATGCTGATGGGCCCGTTTTGCGTGCGAGCCTCAATATCCCCCGAGCAGTCCTCGACCGAAATGGGACCATTCACGCTGTGCGCATCAACTTTGCCTGAAACTTGGCGCAGGGCGATGGGCCCGTTGCGCGCTTCGATGCTCAGGTTGGAATCCTTCGGCGCTTTCAAGATCAGGTAAACCGTCCAGTCCGAGCCGCCGGGCCCGTCGGAGGTCACGCTGTTGCCCTTCACTGAGACGGAGATTTCCTTCAGCAGGCTGTCGGTCGCCGCGGCCTTGCAGGCTGATATGGAGTAATCCGTGCCATCCCAGCCGATCACTTCAACTCCACCGTTATGAGCTGCTTCCACCTGGAGTGGGGCTGCTGACCGCGGAGCTGTGAAATGCTGCTCGGCCACGCGGGCTACCTGATCGTCGAAATTGAATTCCAGATCGCTGCACGAATTAATCGCGCCACGAGAGTTTGTTGAGAGTCCGGAAAAGTGGCGCTTTGCCTGCAATTGACCGTTACTGAAGAGCAGGAGCACGCCCACACCACACACTGCCAAAAATCCAAGAATTCGCTTGTCCATGAGTGATTTCCCCCTGAACCAGTAGACGAAGGAGGTGGAGAATGGTTAGTTAAAAGAAATTTTGAATTATGAATTGAGAATGAAGGCCAAGAGGATCTCGCGCATTTCTGGTTCAACAGGATTCACTTTTCTCATGACCTTCTCAATTTACAATTCATAATTCACAATTTACTCATAGCGCAGCGCCACCATGGGGTCTACACGTGAGGCGCGCCGCGCCGGGATGAAGCCTGCAAGAGCCGCCACCGCAATCAAGAGCAGGGACGACACCGACAGGGTCAGCGGATCGTAAGGCGACAAGTCAAAGAGCTGGCTGGCAATCAATCTTGTAGAAGCCAGGGCAGCGGGAATTCCGATGGCCAGGCCCACGCCCACCAGGAGGAGGGTTTCGCGTAGCACCATCCACAGGACGTTTCCTGCTCCGGCGCCCAGGGCCATCCGAATACCAATTTCATTGGTCCTTCGGGTGACCGCATAAGCCATCACGCCATAGAGACCCACGCAGGCCAACAGCAGCGCCAAGCCGCCGAAGGCGGTCGAGAGCTGAGCGACCAGTCGTTCCTGGCTCAGTGCGTCGTCCACTTGCTGGCTGAGGGTGATGACCCGTCGCGGGTTCAGCTTGCTATCAATATCATTAAGGGTCTTCCGGACATCCGCGGCGACGCTCGTGGGGTCGCCTATGGTTCGAACTTGCAGATCGTTCATATAGTCGGGATTTTGGAATACGGGAATGAAAAGCATGGGAGGAGAGGCCTCGCGCAAGCGCGTGTATTTCGCATCCTTCACGACCCCGACGACTCCAAAGTCAGCGGCGTGTTTCGCTTCGCCAATCGCCAAACGCTTGCCCACCGGATTCTGGTTTCCGAAATAGTAGTGCGCCAGGGCCTCGTTGATGACCGCTACTTTGGCCGAAGTCTCCGTGTCCTGTACCTCGATTCCGCGCCCCGCCAACAAAGTCATCCCTGCCGTTTCAATGTACCCGGGTCCAACGATATTCATTTGTGCGTCGGTTTCCTCGCGTGGCTTGGGTGTATATCCCTGGACTGAAATTGTTTCACGTCTTGCACTGCCACTCACCAGCCCATAGAGAGCCAGACTGGTGGATTTAACGCCGGGAATAGAGCCGACGCGTTCCAGAATCTGGCGGTACAAACTGGGAAGCTGTTCGGGCTTGTACCCGGCCATGCGGGGACTGATGCCGACCAACAAAACGTTTTCGCGGTTGAAGCCCAGGTCCTGGCTCTCCAACTTTTGCAGAGTGCGCACAAACAATCCGCCGCCCACCAACATGAGCAGGCAGAGCGCCACCTGAACGATCACCAAACCCTTGGTCAAACTAAATCGCGTGCCATGACCTACCACACTGCGGGCCCCTTCTTTCAATGTGGTCGAAAGGTCTGTACGCGCGGCGCGAACCGCAGGAGCAAGGCCAAACAGCATTCCGGTAAGCAGGGAAACCAGCAGCGTGAATCCCAGGATGCGGGCATCCGGACTGATGCTCAGGGGAATATAACTTCCCCTTGAAACCAGGTACACCAGCAAACTGGTTCCCCATCCGGCCAGAAGCAATCCAACGAGGCCGCCAAGAATGGCCAACACGATGCTTTCCGTGAGCATTTGGCGGATCATGCGCGAGCGGCTGGCGCCCAGGGCACAGCGCAAGGAGATTTCTTTCTGTCGAGCGGTCGCTCTGGCCAGGAGAAGGTTGGCGACGTTGGCGCACGCGATCAACAGGACCAATCCCACCAGGACCATCAGGATTTTGAGCGGCTCCGAGTAGCGCCGCCGCAATTGCGATACGCCTTTGCCTCCCGGTGTCAAATCGATTCGAATTCCGGCCAGGTCGCGCCGATCGTCCGATGTAACACTGGAGCCCGCCATTTGGAGAAGGTATTGCTGAAAATGGGTGGTCACCGCGGCCTGAGCTTGTTGCGAGGTGACGCCCGGCTTGAGGCGCCCAATGACGTGGAGCCAGAAATTGCCTCGACTGTCCAAGCGAGAAGGTTCCAGCAGAACCTGCGACTCCATCGTGATGGGCGCCCAAATGTCTGCAGGATTGCTCTCCAAGGTCTCGCCAAAAAATCCGGGGGCCGTAATGCCCACGATTGTAAAAGGTATCCCGCTGATATCGATTACGCTTCCCACCACTGAGGGGTCGCGGGAAAACCTGCGTTGCCAGTAGCCATAGCTGATCACCGCCACCGGATGCGCTCCGGCCAAAGCATCATCTTCAGACGTGAGAGTTCTTCCCGCCGCCGCTTTAACACCCAGTACCGAGAAATAATTTCCCGAAACCACTTTTCCAAAGACTGGCTCTTCAGGAGCGCCGGTCCCTCCAATCCTCAGGTTCAACCGCGCCTCATTGCTCTGGAAGGCGCACACACCCTGGAAGACCTGATTATCATCGCGATATTCTTTGTAGAGGGGATACGAGACAAGCTCCCAAGGGCCGGGGCTGGGAATGCCGTCAATCACGCTGGTGCCTGCCATTCGGCCTTCGCCGAACAGGACAAGCTCATCGGGCTTCTCTACGGGCAACGACTTGAGCATGACAGCGTTGATCAAGGTGAAAATTGCCGTGTTGGCGCCAATCCCCAATGCCAGGCAAAGGACAACTACTGCGGCATAGCCGGGGTTCTTGGCCAACATTCGAACGCCATACTTCAGGTCTTGGAGAAGTGTTCCCATTTTCCACCTTTATCCAGAGTCGTTCCTGGCTCCATCAATCTCGAATTGAGTGATTTGGTGATTTAGCGAATGTGCGATTGAGGCACGTCCCGTTTTCTTAATTCACTCAATCACCCGATCGCCCATTCACTCAATGGTCTCATTCGTATCGAAGCGCGACAATGGGATCGACTTGGGAAGCGCGTCGTGCCGGAATAAATCCCGCTAACGCGGCGACCGCTGCCAGCAAAAGAGCGGCGGCCACAATCGTCAACGGATCGTTCGCGCTCAACCCATATAGCCGGCTGGCCACCAGGCGGCTCGCGGCCAAGGCAGCGGGGAGGCCGATGGCGATCCCGATCGCCGCCAGGACCAGAGTTTCACGCAAGACCATCCAAAGCACACTTCCGCGCGGGGCGCCGAGCGCCATGCGCACTCCAATCTCACTCGTGCGCCGCGCCACGGCATAGGACATAACTCCGTACAACCCGATGGAGGCAAGCACCAACGCTAAGGCTCCGAAACTGCTCGAGAGCGTGGCGATCAGGCGATCGCGCACCAGAGAATCGTCCACCAGATCTGCCAACGTATTCAATTTAGTCACAGTTAGTGTTTTATCCACGGAGGCAATTTCGTGGCGCACGGCCTCCGCCACGCTCGTCGGACTGGCAAATGTGCGGATGAGGTAATATGCCGATCCAACGGGAACGATGGGATTGAACGCAGGCACATAAAAACGGCGCGGCGTCTTTTCGCGAATGCTGTTGTACCTCGCATCCGCGACCACCCCCACTACTTCAAAGCTCGCGAGGTTGTCTGGATAGGTATCTGAAATTTGCCGGCCGATCGGGTTTCCCTTCCCGAAATAGTATTGCGCCATCGTTTGGTTGATCAATCCCACGCGCGGCGCGGCGCCCGAATCGTGTGCAGAAATGTCGCGCCCCATCAAGATGGGGATGCCCACCGTGGAGAAGTAATTTGGCCCAACCTGGTCGAAGCGCGCATTCATGTCCTGTCCGCTTTTGGGGACAAGCCCCTGAATCGCAATGGGGTCGCCATCCTCGGATTGACTGAACAGCCCATCCTCAGATAGCGTGACAGCCCGCACCCCTGGGATGGTAAGCATGCGATCCAGCAATTCGTGATGGAGTTGAAGGAGTGCCGCACCTTTGTAGCCGCTGGAGATGGGATCAATTCTTACCAGCAGAAGCTTGTCCGGGTTATATCCCAAGTTGACACTCGTCAGCATCTTGAGACTGCGGACAAATAGGCCAGCCCCCACGAGCATCAGCAATGACATTGCCACCTGGGAAACCACCAGGATTTTGCCCAACCCCAATCGCGACCGTCCAGGACTCATCCCGCGGGCAGCGTCCTTTAAAGTGGGAGCAAGATCCAGCCGTGTGGCACTGATTGCCGGAGCCAGTCCAAAAAGGATTCCTGTGAGCAATGAAATCACCAAGGTGAAGCCAAGGATGCGGGCGTCCGGATGGATGTCGAGTGGGACGGAATTCATTCGTCCAGCCACGAGCCCCAGCAACACGCTGTCGCCCCAGGCCGCCAACAGGATACCCAAACCGCCGCCCAGAAGGGCAAGCAGAATGCTTTCGGTCATTAATTGGCCCACCAGCCGGCCGCGCCCGGCGCCGAGTGCGAGGCGCAAGGCAATCTCCTTTTGCCGCGCCGTGGCCCGCACCAACAGGAGGTTTGCCACGTTGGCGCACGCAATCAAGAGCACCAAACCTACAAGGGACATCAACACGAGCAACGGTTCATGATACCCGTCCCGCAATCCCGAAGCACCTTTGCTCCCATTTGAAATCTTGATTCTCTGATCAAGGTATTCGCGCCTTTGGGCCTCCGTCATCTTCGATCCAATTTCGGCCGCTAGCATTTGCTGAAATGTAAGATTCACACTCGCCTGGGCTTTTTCCAAGGTCACGCCCGGCTTCAGCCGGCCGAAAACGTGCAGCCACATCACCTTATCCATGACGGTTTTTGATTGAACCAGCCACTCCCTGCCTCGGATCAACTGGCCCTGCATCATCATGGGAAACCAAACGTCGGGCGATTCCCCAACGGTTTCGCCAAGGAATCCTTGAGGCGTGACACCGATAATCGAGAAAATTGTGTTGTGTGCCCGAAGGGTCTTCCCGATCACCGAGGGATCCAGGGCAAAGCGCCGCTTCCAATAATCGTAGCTGATCACGGCGACGGGACTCGCGCCCGGGGTCTTGTCTTCATCAGTTGTGAACACACGGCCCAGCAGAGCATGCACCCTCAATACAGAGAAGTATTCTCCGGTCACGAGTCGCATCTGAACTTGCTCATTCGAATCATTTGCAGGATCTACAGTTACGCCCAGCTGCTGTTGGCTGCTCTCGGACGCAAACATGCTTGAGAAGACCTGGTTGTGGTCACGCAGGTTGACGAATTCAGTATACGAGTAGAGTGACCGCTCTCCTTTTTCTGAACCATTGGTCACGCCGCTCGTGCCTGGATCAGAGAGGATAACCAGCTCCTCGGGATGATCGACGGGAAGTTGCCGGAGCAACAGGTTGTCGATCAGGCTGAAGATGGCCGTGTTGGCTCCTATCCCCAATGCCAGGCTAAGGACAACAATTGCGGCGTAGCCGGGGTCCTTCACCAATATCCGAACGGCATACTTCAAGTCTTGGATCAGATTTCCCATTGCGTATTTCCCCTGCGGCTGGGATTAGTTCCTTTGTGGATTCAGTCCTAATCTTCGGTCTGACCTTAGACCTGCGCTTTAGACGGACTGCCCCCTAAATTGTTTGGCAATTGTGATGCCGAGTAGGGGTGCAGCGTTACCCCATTGATATTACGCGAGTTAGGTCGCCTGGATATGCTTGCGCGGATGTGTCTAATGTCCGCTTTCGCGAAAGCTTGTCCCACAACCGGGCATTTCGATGGCAGCTTAAAGAACGAAGAGGAGCTATTCGGCGCGCAATTAATTGCGACCCATAGGCGCAATTCGGTGTCTTTATAAGAACGGTAGCCGGATTGAAGGCCGAATCGACAGTTCTTGTGTCAGGGCGGTCTTCAGGACATGAATGGCTTGCGCGGGTGTATTAACAAAATTGAGGAGCTTCATGTCTTTTCGAGCGACTGTTCCGCTTTGGATCATCACCTCAAAATTGATGACGCTCTTCCAGTATTTCTCGCCGTAGAGGATGATGGTGGACCGGTTCTTCATTTTGTTGGTCTGGAGCAAAGTAAGGAATTCCCACATTTCGTCCATGGTTCCAAAGCCGCCGGGAAACACGATGAGCGCTTTGGCCGGTTGCGCAAACCACAGTTTGCGCATGAAAAAGTATTTGAACTGCAAGCTCAATTCCGGAGTGATGTAGGGATTGGGCGCTTGCTCCATGGGCAATTGGATATTCAACCCGACCGATTTTCCGCCTGCTTCTGCGGCGCCGCGGTTGGCCGCCTCCATGATTCCTGGCCCGCCGCCCGAGCACACAACGAGGAAATTAGGACCGTTCTTCAGCGATAAGGACCATTTGGTGAGAAGCCGGGCGACTTCACGGGCTTCTTCGTAGTACCGCGACATCTGGACAGCGCCTCGCGCTGCGCGCAGGTCGGCGGGCGCCGGCCGTTTCCTGCCGTTGCTGGATTTCCGCGTGAGGTCGCTTAGCCTTCGCATCGCGACATCGCGCGGGAGAATCCGTGCCGACCCAAAAAAAACCACCGTATTTTTCACACCCTCACGACGAAGGCGCGCCTGAGGTTCAAGGTATTCGGCAAGAATGCGCAGCGAGCGTGCATCCGGGCTCTCGAGGAATTTATAATTGTGGAAGGAGAGCTCTGGGATATGATTCCTCAACTGGGGCTCTTTTCTTTTCTTGGCCATATTATTTGGGCTCGGTGGACCTCTTCAGTCGGCAGCCAAATCCCGCCTCTTCCTCAAGGTTTAAGAGAATAGCAGAAGGGACGCGAAATCGAGAATCAAATATTCTGGGGCGTGACTGTTACTCCCCCCACCGCGGACTGCCTCCCTGCCTTTTCCCATGATTGGGCGATCAGCCTCTTCATCACGAGTGACTGTTGCCATCGGTCCGAGATTTCTCTACCCTGCAAATCGAGGATGGAGTACGGCGGTGGCCCGAGTTCAGTGGCGAAGGGAAACCAATCCCCCGGCCGGGCTCGTTTGAGCCAACGGCGAAGGGCTTCTGCCCAAAGGTCCACCCAATTCCGGGCCAACTCGCCATCACCGGCGCCGACATCCACCTGCACTTGTTCGCCGTTGGTGATTCGCGTTTGCAGTGTCTCGATCCGGTCAAGCAGGGGACTGAGGAGCTTAATCAGTTGGCTGGCGGGCGCGCCACCCAGTTCCCCATCCACACCGTAGTGCGACAAATCTCCGGTCAAGCGAAGCTCAGGGACCAGCTCACAGAGGCGAATGGCGCGGTAGGCGTTTTCAGTCACCGTACCGCGATGCGTCTCGAGTGTCATGGGGATTCCCATCTCGTACGCCACCTTGTATCCGTCGCTCACCAGGCGCGCGGCCTCACTGTCACTCATGAAAGCGTTGCCGGGATGCACGAAGATATATTCGGCGCGCAGGCGCTTGACCTGGGCGAGAAGCTTTTTGAAATCCTCCATGGTGTTGGGATGCCCGCCCGTGCCCAGGAACAGGCCGGTCTCATCGAGCAGGCGGCGGACGGGTTCCTCGTCTTTCGCCTCCACCCACATTTCGATGCCCTCGAAACCTGCAGCCTTAATGCGATGGAATTTTTCTTCCATCGACCATTCCGGGCCGCCGCGCGGCAGGTTGATTAGGGACCACCAGGAGTAGACTGTCTTTAGCTTGGGTGGCTCGCCTGACCCGTCATGGATGCCCGGTCCGGCCGACGGGTGGCGTGAATCTGTTTGGGTATCCACCGCGCCCTGGGCGGCCAGAGCCGTGGCTGAGGTTGTCAGTGCCTGAAGAAATGTTCGTCTCGAAGAACGCACAGGAGCCTCCTCTGCGATATCGCGCGATTTCCTGCGACCGAACATTACCAGACTATTTCGTGCTTGCAAGTTGAATTATTGATCCTGCGCGCCGGAACTTGCCTCGTGAATACCTTTGGGGTAAGGTAAACGGCACTTCACGTTATTCTTCTTGGCGGAGGCGAATGGTGAGGAATACTCCTTTGAATTGTCGAGCGTTCATGGGCGTGGCGGCCGGTATGATGGCCTGGGGAGTTGATGCTCTGCGGGCGCGTCCGAATCCGACGGGGGAGAAAGGGATACGCCTTTCCACCACTTGGTGGCTGGTGAACAAGATGCCTGCGCCGAACGCTCTGGCATTGTTGGCGCGCTTGGGCTATGACGGCTATGAGATGTTCGATTGGCATAACCCCAAGGAACTCGAGACCTTCGTCAGCCTGAAAGACAAATTTCCCCTGCGTTGCGAATGCCTGATCGGAAACAAGGGAGTTACTGCGCCGGGCTGCGGCCTGGTGAACCCGCGCGAGCGCGAAGAATTCCTTCGCCAGATGAGCATGGCGATCGAGGCGGCGAAAAAGATGGACTGCCCGCAGCTCGTGACCTTGACCGGCAATGAAATGGGCGGTGTGCCGCGGTCGCAGCAAATGACCAATGCCGTGGACGCCCTCCGCGCCGCCGCGCCCATGCTGGAGAAAAACGGGATCATCGCGACGGTCGAAATCCTGAATACTTACGTCGACCACGCCGGCTATTTTCTAAATCGAGTCCGGGATGGGGCGGAAATGATCGATCGGGTGGGAAGCCCCAACGTCAAGCTTCTGTTCGACATTTACCACGTGCAAATTATGCAAGGGAATCTGATCGAAAACATCCGGTCCAACATCGATCGCATCGGGCACTTCCATATCGGCGACGTTCCCGGGAGACACGAACCGGGCACGGGGGAGATTAATTATCGCAACGTGCTCAAAGCCATTTACGACCTGGGCGACCGCTACCACGGCTCAGCGGCACTGGAGTACGGCCCCCTGGCGCCGGTCGAGGAAAACTTGGAGGCCATGCGGAGAATGGCCAACTTTGGGTGACCCTTGCAGGGATTTGACTCCTCCAATGCGTGTCTGACCCGCTCTTGAAATGAGAGGCCAAAGAGAGTACGCTTTTTTCTTGGCTCAGACGTGGCGCACGTGGACGCCTCCCATGAAATTGGCAAGCGGAATGAGGCGAGAAAGAAATCCAACGCACAGACGGGCCCCAAGGCCCCCATTTGATTTTCCACCCAACGCGTCTGACTGGACTGTAATCCTGAAATTGCGGTTGTACAGGCATTCCCGAGGGGCCTGGACTCGGCAGGCAAATGGCGAAAATCATTTCGCGTCGCAATCTCGGGAAGTCCGCAATGCCTGCGCCCAGGGCGACCCTGAGTTTGATCCTCTGTTTCTGCGCTGCCACAGGTCTGCTGAGATTGCCCCGGCCACTACACGCATTTCCAGTTGGGGCAAGGGTTAAACACGACAATTCGGATCATCTTAATTCCTACCGAAAGGCCATTCCCCTGGTCGAGTGGCCTCCCGCAGAACTGGTAAGAAAAATGCCGGAACTCAAGGGTTTTACTCCCGCAGATAGCCAGGAACTTCTGTCGCAGATCTTGAAAAAAGTGGGCGCCAATGTTCAATCGTTCTTCCACAACTTCATGAGCACGGCTTCGATGGAGGAGATCCACCAGCTTCGAATGGGGTTCAATGGTGGGGAGAGTTTTAATCCTTTGACAGCGCACTATTTGCTCCTGGGGGTTGCGAGCGCAGGGGGAACGCACCTTCAGGAATATCGCACCAATTCCAAGGGGAAGCCCATGTTGATCGGCACAGGGACGGGCAGGGGGCTGCTGACCCATGGTTTTGCCTCAGCGTCCGTGTACTTCGATGCGGACCACCAGACGCTGTCCATTTTCCGCTACCTTGGTCGAAAAGCTGTGGAGAATCATGATTTCTTGCTGGTGGCATTCGCGCAACGGGTCGATCCGCGCGGGGTCCTCGCCCGCTTCAACATTGAAGGCTACTCCATCCCCGTTCTTGTTCAGGGCGCGGCCTGGATCGATCCCGAGAGTTACCAGATTGAACGATTGAGAACCGACCTGCTTGCTCCCCAGTTGACGTTCGACTTGGACCAGTTGACTACGGATGTCACATACGACGAAGTCCACTTCAAGGGCGCGCCACAGTCCATGTGGCTCCCGCGCGATGTCCGGGTGACAGTAAAATATCAAAATGTGACGTACCACAACGAACATCGCTATTCGGACTACAAACTGTTTAACGTGGAAGCCGGTTCAAAGAAACCGGACCGGCATTCGCGCGAGGAGCCCTGAGGAGCCCGGTGGATTCTCGTTTGCATTTGGTAGTGGTTGCCGTCCTTGGCGTCGTGCTGTCGGCAACCGCCCTGGTTGAAGCCGCGAATGGCGGCCATCCTGAATTCGGGCAAGAGAAGCTTGAACTGGAAACTGTCCCTCCGAACCCAGGGACCTTAGTTAACAGAACCCCGCAAGAGCTTATCCATGAATTCCCTCAGTTGGAGGGGCTCGAGCCTGCCGTTGACCAGAAAGACCTTCCCATGATTCTCCAGAAAGCGGGGGAAAACGTGGCGGCGTACTTTCACAATTTTGTAAGCACCAGCGCAACGGAGGATGTGTTGCAGCAGCGCCTGCGCCCGGACGGAAAGGTACAAGGATCCCTGAAGCAGAGGTTCCAATATTTACTAGTTGCCCCGCCCGGCAAAGGCGAGGTGGAGGTGCAGGAATACCGCATGAACAAGAAAGGCCGGCCGGCGCACCAAAAGGTGTTGTGGGGTGGCGTGCTCACCCTGCGCTTCGCTTCCATGCCCGCCCATTTCCATCCCTCATTGCAGGAGCAAAGCCGGTATAGTTACCTCGGAAAGCAGAAGATCGATGGGCACGATACCTGCGTGGTGGCTTTCGCCCAGAATCCCATCGCGGCCCGGTACCAGGAGAAACTCGTCAGGCTATCCGGAACGTACGTGATCTTTTTGGAAGGGATAGCGTGGATTGATTCCGCCACTTTTCAAATAATTCGTCTGCATACAGAGATGCTTCCCGGCCAGTCCGTGGAGTCCCTCCAGAGCCAAACCACCGACATCAAATTTGACGAGGTCCAATTTGAAGGAATTCCCGTAAAGTTCTGGCTTCCCAAAGAAGTCGTGGTGAGTGACCAGTGGGCGGATTGTAGCCTGCGCAACGTTCACGCCTATTCGGATTACAAACTTTACGCCTCGCAGACGAAAATCATCTCTGACGGAGTGACCCCTTAAGCCTTTGCGTAACTTGGCAGCATCCGGGGGAAACCGAAGAAGCTTTGGCTTACTGACCAACTGAAAGACCGATGCACTGACAAGCTTCAAGTGAGCCGGCTGGGATTCGAACCCAGAACCCCTGCCTTAAAAGGGCAGTGCTCTACCATTGAGCTACCGGCCCGCGGATTCTTCTAAGATAACCCACGCCGCAATTCTCGTAAACTGTAAAACGCAGGCGCCCGGCGGAGGGTGTATGCCGGCACGACGCTCGTGATATATTGCCGCTGACCCCTTGAGACGAATGCCGCCTCGAAAAATGAGTGTGAAGTCCGTCGCCATCGAGTTGGGAGGTTTTCATGCGGAAGAGGAAAATCGGGTTGCTGACTTTTTCCGATGGGCGCAAGTTTGCCCACGAGATGTTGCGCGAGATGAACTTGGATTTCCAGAATAAGTTTCGCGCCCGCCTGGAAGAGACGGGGGAATATGAGGTGGTCCCGGGCCAGGAAATCGTCTGGCACCCCGAGGTGGCCAAGCGCGAGGGTCGGCGCCTGCTTGAAGCGGGCGTGGAAGCCACCATTTTGAATTACGCGGTTTGGTGTTTTCCTCACCTCACGATGATTGCCACTGAGTTTGCGCCCGGACCTTATCTGATGTTTTCCAACATCAACCCGAGTTATCCGGGCATGGTGGGGATGCTCGCCGCGGCGGGCGCCATGGACCAGGTCGGACGCGCGCACGGGCGTGCGCAGGGGGACATCGCCGACGAGGGCGTTTTCGCCCGCGTGCAGAAATTTTTGCGCGCCGCGGTGGCCGTTCGCCGGCTGAAGGGCGAGTCGTTTGGACTTTACGGCGGGCGCCCCATGGGAATGTACACGGCGGTTGCCAACGCCGACCAATGGAAACGCGATTTCGGTATCGACGTGGAACACATCGACCAGTACGAGATCATTCGCCGCTCTGACCTGGTAGAAAAGGGCAAAGTGGAAAATGCTTTTGCCTGGCTTGAAAAGATGGTGGGCAAGAATATCCATTACGACGGCAAGAAGCTGACGCCCGAACTGCTGAAGCGGCAAATTCGAAGCTACTATGCCTGCCAGGAAATCAATCGTGAGAAGGCCATCGACTTCTTCGGAATCAAGGCGCAGCCCGAGTTGACCGACAACTTCACCACGGAGGACATCATTGATGCGTTCTCCAACGACCCTTATGATTGGGACGGCCCCAAAGAGCCGGTGGTATGCGCCACCGAAGCCGACATGGACGGCGCCCTCACCATGGAGTTGTTCAAGCACGTCACGGGCGAGCCCGTCCTCTTTGCCGACGTGCGCCATTATGATGCCGAAGACAATTTCTTTGACCTGTGCAACTCCGGCGCGCACGCCACTTTTTTTGCCGGTCGGTCAAAGAAGCCGGAAGATAATTTGCCCCGCGTCCATTTCTGGCCGGAAATTTTCTATTTCCCGGCGGGCGGAGCATCAGTGATGCACATTGCCCAGCCCGGTCAAGTAACTCTGGCTCGCCTCACGCGCCGCAACGGGAAATATTGGATGGCAATCGTGCCCGCCGATTTCGTCCAGTTTGACGAAAAGAAGAATTGGGCGAAGGCCGAGGCCACCACCAAAGAGTGGCCGCACGCATTTGCGCGCTTCAAGGTTTCCGCGGATGAGTTTCTCGCGAGTTACGACTCTAATCACATTCATGGGTGCTATGGCAACTGGGTGGATGAATTGGTGGAGATATCCAAAATCCTGAAGATTGAATACCACATCTACGCGTAACTCACGGCCGAACTCTAAGAAAAATGGAGCGGAAACAAAGAACGGGCGCCACCATCTCATTGACAAGATTTTGCCTCAAAGCATACTATCGATTTCTCGCCAATTTTATTGGCGACAAACCAGTTGAGGTGTTGTGGTCGATCTGAACACCGCCTGTGGCCTTGACGGGCACATTGCAGAGCTGCGCGTGGCGATCGATGCCGCCCGTCACGTTGTGGTACTGACGGGAGCTGGGATTTCCGCGGAGAGTGGGATTCCCACCTTCCGGGGTCCGGGCGGCCTGTGGCGAAATTTTTCCCCGGAGCAGCTTGCCACGCCCTCGGTGTTTGCGCGCGACCCCCGCCTGGTTTGGGAATGGTACGACTGGCGGCGCGGGCTGATTCACGCGGCGCAACCCAATCCCGCTCATCTCGCCCTGGTAGAACTCGAGCGACGGTCCAGGGAAGACGCGAGCGGGCAAAGGACCTTCGCCGTCGTTACGCAAAACGTAGACGGGTTGCACGAGCGCGCCGGCAGCCGGACCGTAGTGAAATTGCATGGCGATATTTGGCTCCTGCGATGCGTTGGATGTGGGGCAGAGACGCACGATGAACAAGTGCCTCTACCCGGCCTGCCGCCGCGATGTTCTTGCGGTGCCCTGCTTCGTCCGGGCGTGGTATGGTTCGGCGAACCGCTGCCGCCCGGCGAGTGGGACCGCGCCATGGAAGCCTGCACTCGCGCGCAGATTGTTTTAATTGTCGGGACTTCCGCCACAGTTTATCCCGCGGCGGGCTTGGCCGGGGAAGCGCGCCGGGCTGGAGCGCGGATCGCGGTGGTGAATCCGCAGGCGAGCGAGCACGACTCTGCCGCCAACTGGGTCTTGCGCGGTCCCGCCGGGGAAATTTTGCCGAGGCTCTTATGAAACTGGCGTATCTCGATTGCTCGTCCGGAATCAGCGGGGACATGTTCCTGGCCACCCTGCTGGACGCGGGGCTGGAGCCCAAACGGCTGTTCGAGGAATTGAAGAAGATTTCCCTGGGCTTTTACGAATTCAAGCGGACGCGCGCCATGCGCGGCGGCCTGGTGGGGACGCGAGTGGAGATCCGCGACCCGGGCGGACATCCGGCGCGGCACATGGCGGATATCGAGAAACTTGTCAGTGGGAGCACACTCGCTGATTCGGTGAAAGCGAATGCGCTGAAGGTATTTGGACGCCTCGCCGAGGCAGAGGGCAAGCTGCACAACATGCCGCCGGGCGAAGTCCATTTCCACGAGGTAGGCGCTCTTGACGCGATCGTCGACGTGGTGAGTGCGTGTGTGGGCCTGGAGCTGATGGAAATTTCCGAGCTGGTCAGCTCTCCTTTGAATGTGGGCGGAGGCAGGATTGACGCGGCGCACGGTACGCTTCCTGTCCCGGCGCCGGCCACCGCGGAACTTTTGAAAGACATTCCCATCTATTCATCAGGGGTTGAAGGAGAGTTGGTGACACCGACGGGCGCCGCCATCGTCTCGACCCTGGCGAAAAGCTTTGGCCCCATTCCGTCAATGAAAGTGGAGCGAATCGGCTACGGTGCGGGGGAAAAGAATTTTCCCAACCATCCGAATTTGGCTCGAATCTTTGTGGGACAGCGGGTGGAGGATCTGAAAGCGGAACCGGGTGCGCCGGGCGACGAATTGGTTTCCATCATTCAGGCGAACCTGGACGATATGAGTCCTCAACTTTACGGCTATTTTGTAGACCAGGCCCTGGCAGCGGGCGCGCTTGACGTCACGTGTAGCGCGGTGCAAATGAAGAAAAACCGGCCGGGAGTCGAAGTGAGCATCATGTGTGAGACCTCCAAATCAGACGCCTTGGCCCAGTTACTCTTCGAGCAGACCACGACGATTGGACTCCGGATTTACGAGGCGCGGCGCAAAGTCTTGGATCGCGAAATCGTCAGCGTCGAGACTCAATTCGGGACAGTGCGCGTCAAGGTGGCGAAACAGAATGGCAAAGTGGTGAATGTCGCGCCGGAATATGAGGATTGCCAGCGCCTGGCTACCGAGAAGTCTGTCCCTCTCAAGCAGGTTCTGACGGCTGCCCAAGTTGCTTTTGCAAAGAAAATCGGGTGATTTTGCGATTTAGCGATTGAGTGGTTTGTGAGGTCTTCCAATCGCGCAATCACCCGATCACAAAATAATGAAAACTTTCTATCTCACCACACCCATCTATTATCCGAACGCCCGCCCGCACGTGGGCTCGGCGTATACCACCATCGTGTGCGACGTGATCGCGCGCTACAAGCGCATGTGCGGATACGATGTGGCGTTCCTGACGGGTACGGACGAGCATGGCGAGAAGCTCCAGCGCGCGGCAGAGGCGGAGGGAAAGTCACCGGCCGAATTTGTAGCCTCGAAGCGCGAGCTGTTCAGAAAGCTCTGGCGCGTCCTGAATATCAGCGAGTACAGGTTCGTCCACACTTCCCAAAACCCCGACCACGTACGATCCGTTCAGTGGATGTTGCAGCAGGCGGAGAAGAACGGCTACATCGAGAAGAAGAGGTACGAAGGCCGTTATTGCGTTTCCGACGAGCGCTATGTTTCGGACAACACGGACGCCGTTAATTGCGATATCTGCGGCCGGTCAGCTGAGCTGATCAGTGAGGAGAACTATTTCTTCAAGCTCTCGGCGTTTCAGGACCGCCTGCTGGAACTATATGAGAAGCACCCGGAATTCGTGCAGCCGCACTTCCGCCACAACGAGGTGACGAGCTTCGTGAGGAGCGGCCTGCGCGACATTTCCGTCAGCCGTCATCGCATCAAGTGGGGCGTTCCCTGGCCGGACGATCCGGACCAGGTGTTCTATGTCTGGTACGACGCCCTGACGTCGTACATGACGGGGATTGGTTTTAAGAGTGTTGATCCCGTGCGCAAGGCCGAATTCCAAAAATACTGGCACAACGACCCCGCAGCGGGGAACGAGATAGTCCACATGATCGGCAAGGATATTCTGCGCTTTCATGCCGTCTACTGGCCGGCGTTCATCATGGCCGCCTTCCCGGACCAGCCGGAAATGCTGCCGACCACGATCTTTGCCCACGGCTGGATTTATTACGAAGAAGACAAGATGAGCAAGTCGAAGGGCAACGTCGTCTATCCAGAGCCCATCGTGGACGCGCTCAATTCCTTCGGCGCTCCGGGTAATGACGCGCTGCGCTACTACCTGCTACGCGAAGCGCCATTCGGTCAGGACACCAGCTTTTCTTATGACGCGTTGATCCAGCGGTACAACTCGGATTTGGCAAATGGTCTCGGCAATCTTGCCAGTCGAACGCTCGCCATGATTTCAAGGTACTGTGGCGGCAATATCCCTGATTTTGCGGAGTTCAAAAGACGCGTACCGGGCTGGGACCAAGGGTTAAGATGGGATAACCTCGCGCAGGAGGTTTCTGCTGCCTACGAAGCATTTAACCTTTCGAGTGCCGCTGAGAAGATCTGGAAGGTGATTGCCCATTACGGCGATGAGTTCTTGGCCACACATCAGCCTTGGACACACGCGGATAATCCGGAGCGACGCTACTTTGTCGAGGGGATTCTCTACATAGCGCTCGAGGCAGTGCGCGCTGCCGCCGTCCTCGCCTATCCGATCCTGCCGAAGGCAACAGAGAAGATTTGGGCGCAGCTCGGGTGCGAAGACTACTTAGGCAAGCTCAAAGATCAAAGCATTGATCAGATCAAATGGGGCGAACTTAGGCCCGGCGTGACGCTCGGCAAGCCCGAGCCCATCTTCCCGCGACTAGACAAAGACAAAACGCTTGCCAAGCTGCATGAGCTCGCCGAAGCCGATTACAACCGGGACAAACCCAAGGAGGCAACCAAATCCGTGGAATCAGAACCCCCTAGTGGCACGGGACGGGGACCCCAGGAATTGCCTGGGGGTCAGCCCGTGAAACAAGACACGGCCAAGATGGCCGTGCCACAAGCACCCAACGCCGATCAGAAAATCTCCATCGAAGACTTTGCCAAAGTCGAAATGCGCGTGGGTGAGGTACTCTCGGCGGAACCTATCCCGGGCGCCACAAAACTACTGAAGCTGCAGGTGGATATTGGAACTGAAGTGCGCCAGGTCTGCGCCGGCATTGCCGAGCACTACCCGCCGGAACAATTGGTGGGCATGAAAGTCATCCTGGTGACCAATCTTCAGCCGCGCAAGCTGCGCGGCGTCGAGTCGAACGGCATGATTCTTGCGGCTTCGGTCGGCGAGCAGGGGAAGCCGATTCTCGCAACGTTTAAGGAAGACGTTCCCAAGGGCGCGAAGTTGAAGTGACCAAGTCATCGGGGAATTGAATCCACGGATGAGGCGAGCTAGCCTTAGTCGTAGCATTGTCCAGATTGCGAACATGGACTTCCGTAACCTCGGAAACAGAATCTTGATTCCCTTATGCGCAGTCATTTTCCTGGGCGCTATGGCTCTGACTGTCCGAGCAGCGGGGCGGCCCGCTGCGAAGCCTCTTACCAAAGCAGATGTCATCGATTTGCTAAAGGGTGACGTCCCGCCGCAACGCGTAGGAGATCTGGCGCGCGAACGCGGCATCGATTTCCAGGTCACTTCGGAAGTTGAGGGAGAGCTGCGGCGGGCGGGAGCCACGGATGATCTCCTGGAAACTTTTCGCAGCCTGACGCCCAAGCCGCATGGCGTGCAGATTTCAGTCACTCCGGGTGATGCGGAGGTTTATGTCGACGACGAGCGCCAGGGCAAAACAAGCCCCGAGGGCCGCTTGAGAATCACCACGCTGGCGCCCGGCCAACATCGAATCCGGATCGCGTTGGATGGATACCGCGATTATGAGAGCACCATCCAGATCAAAAGCGGGGAAATGGCGAGCGTAGCCGCGCAAATGCAAAGATCCGGCTCCGGCACTTCCTCGAACAATGAACCTGTGTCGCCAACTAAGGACTCGGGCCACGCGTTGCTGGCCAAAGTGGTTCAAGGCCTTGGCGGGAAGACTAAGGTGGCGTCGGTCAAATCATTCCGAACGCACGGTACGCTGTCTCTCCACCTACCTCAGGGAGATTTGTCAGGAGAACTGGAAGCCATTGGCGATTTCTCAGGGCTCGTTTGGCAAAGGTATACAACGTCGATGGGCGTATTCACTACGGCGGCCTCGCCCTCCGACGCGTTTATGGTCTTGTCCAGCGGAGTACAGGATTTGACCTCAGAGCAGAAGGAGGAAATGCTTAAAGGCTTATGGCGCAACGCATATTTTGTGGGCCAACACCTCAATGACCCATCTTTCTCGTTTACGCCAGGAGGCGACGCCATGGTCGGCGGCATCGCAACCAAAATCCTGGAAGTTCAAGGTGCAGGCGCGGAAGGGCGCTGGTTTATTGATCCGACGACTGGTTGGGTGATGCGCGCCACGTGGACGGAAATATCAAACGGAATGCTTGTCCAGGTTGTTGAGGACTATCAAGACTGGCAATTGACCTCCGGAATTTATGTTCCATTCAGGGAGACGAGAACTCAGAATGGCAAAAGATTTTCGGAAGGTGTGCTGACTAAGGTTGAAGTGAACCCAAGAATCGATCCAAGACTTTTCGTCCGATAGGGCTATCCAAGTTTTGCCGAACCACGCTTCAATGACTCAAATACCCAATCATCCCATCACTCAATTATTCCTCGATTCCCACTGCCATCTTGACGATTCGGATTTTGCACCCGATCGCGAGGATGTCATTGCGCGCGCGCGTGCTGCGGGCGTACGTCATTTAATGACGATTGGTGGGGAAGGGGGCCCGGACACGATGGGAACCGCGCTTGAAATCGCCGAGGCCCACGAGGGCATCTTTGCAACGGCGGGCGTGCATCCTCATGAGGCCATCAAGGCGATGGGAAAGCACTTTGATGAGCTCAGGATGCTGGCGAGGCGTCCCAAATTCCTGGCGATTGGCGAAATAGGGCTCGATTATCACTATGACCACTCGCCACGTGACGTTCAGCAGAAAGTTTTTATCCGCCAATTGGAACTAGCCCGCGAGTTCAAACTTCCCATTGTCATCCATTGCCGCGAAGCTTGGACGGATCTCACGGAACTCATCCGGGCGCATTGGCAGGACGCAGGGTTGGGGGGCATCCTCCATTGTTTTGGGGGGGAGCGCGAGGACGCGCTCAAATTCCTGGACTGGGGCTTCTTGATTTCATTTGCCGGCAATCTGACCTTCAAGAAGGCGGAAAACTTGAGGGTTGTTGCGAAAGAAATCCCGCCTGACCGGTTGCTCACCGAGACGGACAGTCCTTACCTCGCGCCCGTCCCATTGCGCGGCAAGAGAAACGAACCCGCGAACGTTGTGGAGATCACTCGTGCGCTGGCCGCGCTTCACGATCTCTCAGCGGAAGAAATGGGCAGACAGACCATCCAAAACTTTTGCCGATTTTTCCACCTCCCTTAAGCGCGTGGAAGGGTCATGTGGAACCCTCACCTGTGGCCCTTCTAGCCGCTCCTCTCTGCGATGCGCCTAGCCGCACCTTCTCTTCCCGCTTCCATTCGGTCTGGAATTATGGGAATATTAAGTGCTCCCGGATCGTCTCTCCCGTTTGGCTGACGGTTCATTTCTCTTTTCTGGCGTCAATGGAGCAGCGGAGAATCGCGGTTGGCTTCCATCAATAATCTGACCAACAAGGAAATTTTTGATTTGGTGCGTTCCGACCTCCGTAAGGTGGAGGAGGAACTCTCGCAGCAGAGTGTTTCCAGCGTTCAACCCATCACCGAAATAGGCCAATACGTCCAGGAAAGCGGCGGAAAGCGGCTGAGGCCCGCACTCGTCCTGCTGGCGACCAAGCTCTGCGGATACGATGGTCCCTCCGCGATTCGATTGGCGGCGGTGATGGAACTCATGCACACCGCCACGCTGGTTCACGACGACATCATCGATGAGGCCGACACGCGCCGTGGGCAGCCGTCCACCAATTCCCGCTGGGGCAATCACATGAGCGTGTTGGCGGGCGACTGGCTTTACATGCAGGCGTTCAACATCGCCCTGACGGAGCGAAATTTCAAAATCCTGGATCTTCTAATCGGCTTGACCCAGGGGATGGTGGAAGGCGAATTGCTTCAGTTGACCTACCTGAGAAAAATTGATGTCACGGAGGACGCCTATTTCGAGCTGTCTTATCGCAAGACCGCCTGCTTGTTTTCGGCTTGCCTCCGCCTGGGCGCTTTGCTCGCTGGCAAGGATGAGGAAGAAGAAACCCGCCTGGGAACTTATGGCACCAACCTGGGCCTCGCGTTTCAACTCATCGACGACGTGCTGGACTTCACTTCTTCGGAAAAAAAACTGGGCAAGCCCATTGGGAATGATTTGCGCGAAGGCAAAGTAACCTGGCCACTGATTGATCTTCTCCAAAAATGCCGGCCGGAAGAAAAAAAACGTGTCTCCCTTGTGCTTGAAGAGCACGGGTACAAGTCCGTGCAATTCTCGGAAATCATGGAACTAGTGGAGCGGTACGGGACCTTGCGGGCCGCGCGCAATCGAGCGCAACAGTTCGCAGACGTCGCGCGGGGCTGCCTGGAAGGATTTGCCGATTCCCCTTACAAGGATGCTTTGCGGTCCCTGCCTGACTTCGTCGTGGAGCGCGAGTCCTGACCCGGCGGCGCAGGCGTTAGTAAGAACTATAAGACCTCACGCAGAGACCCAAAGTCGCAAAGAATCGCCCCGAAGCGTACCTGGGTTTTGCCCTCACAGCTTTGCGGCTTAGCGACTTTGCGTGAAGCTGTTTTGTTCTTCTTTGTAGTGGAAAGGTAGTCCTGAATCCTGACTTCTGACTGCAATCCCGCATGCCTGACCACGAGACTGAAATTAAATTGAGTGTCTCAAATGCTAGAGCGGCGAAGCTCCGCCTGGCCGGCTTGGGATTCCGAAAAATTGAACCGCGCCACTTCGAGAGAAATTTCCTTTTTGACTTTCCCGATTTGCGCCTGCACAAATCGAGCTGCGTGGTCCGCTTGCGCCACGAGGGCAAGCGCAGCCTGCTGACTTTTAAGGGGCCGCCCCTTCGATCCTCTACCTACAAAATCCGTCGTGAAATCGAGACCGAGGTTGAAGACGGCCACCGTTTCCGGGAAATTCTTGAGGCCCTTGGATTGCGTGCGATTTTCTGCTACGAAAAATACCGCACCACTTTCGCGGACCAGAAGAAGACTGGGGCTCACCCGGTGGGCTTGGTTGTCTTCGATGAGACCCCCCTGGGGAATTTCCTGGAGTTGGAAGGTCCGAAGCGATGGATCGACGCAGTGGCGCGGCAGCTCGGCTTTCGACAGGAGGACTACATCACGGCCAGTTACGTTGGGCTTTATTTCGCGAAGTGCGAGGCGGAGGGGAAAAAGGCCCAAAATATGGTATTCGGCGCCCGGCAATAATATTGGTTCGATTCAGGCGGAAATTGGGCTATACTAAAGATTGACCCAGCACGAGCGGCCCGAGCACGGTCGGGCCCGGAGGCTTGTTTATGGAAGGATTGCTTCAACCGACACACTTGTTTTTCATCTTGCTGATCGTCCTGATTATTTTCGGGCCTGGCAAATTGCCCGATTTGGGGCGTGGCTTGGGGAAAGGCATTAAAGAGTTCAAGGACGCGATGAGGGGTGGCGCGGCTAGCACCAGCGATAATTCCGCCTCGACGGACAAAAAGGTTGAGGAGCACAAGAACTAGTTGGCCCTTCTCTGTTCCCTCAAGTTCCTGCAGAAAAATCGACCTTCGTTTGTTTCCGTCGAGGGCGACGGCCATCACTTCCATTGCGGCAACAGGCAAGACACCATGGTTTCCAAATGAAAGAAGGAGACTGCTGCTGGCCTGGTAATGTTACTTCTTTTTATCTTCGCAAGCCGCCCTGGTTTTGACATTTCAACTAGTCGCACTTTTGGTTTTTGGTGCTATCTGTTCATCGCGGATCGTGAGGGTTTATCTTGTGAAGACGTGCCTACTTCTCTGAATTTGGAGGATTCTCTTTTCTAGTCATGCTCCTGGGCATCAGTATTGGACTAATGTTTGCGCTTTTGAAACTTTGAGAGTCCTCGATTAAACGGCGATCTCTAATTTAGACAGTTCGGCGAACAGCGTTCGTTGACGAAAAAATCTCCTCTGTGTTATAAATTATAAGATTCGGCGTATCGCAAGGAAAGCTCCTTCCGGCGTCGTCCATTCCTCGGTAGCTCAATGGTAGAGCATTCGGCTGTTAACCGAAGGGTTCCAGGTTCGAGTCCTGGCCGAGGAGCCAAACCTTTTTACCCTCAATTAGTTGCAGATGGTTGGTCGCCGCGATTCTTGCGCCGACCATTCGGTTAGTAGCCGAAGGGGTGCGACCTTGAGTTTGCAACCGATAACTCCTCGCCATGCGTTTTCAATCACTTGCAAAATTTATTCTCACGTTTTGCATCCGAAATCCACAGTGTCGTGAAAATGTCATGTAACCATGATTTGACGTCACGTGTCCCTAGCAAGAAGTCTATGGCAAGATTAAAACGATAAGAGCGGACCTCAAGTCTTTCTTGTCCGGATGGTCTGGAATTGATCAAATGACTTCTTCTGCTCTGCGTATCGTGGACCTGCCGGCACTGAACCGCGTGAAGAACCGCATGGTGACTCTTCCATGTCCAATCAATCCGGAACCCTTTTCGGTGCCAAGGGATCACCGTATCGGGCTTCACGATAAGTAACGCCGAGCGCCAGTTTGACCAGAAGCGGGAAAGCCAAACCCAAAGCATTCGGTTTGTGGAGTGCAAACGAAGACGGACACGCTAAGACCTCTTGAGAACGGTGAGCTGGTGGCGAAGAGCCAGAATCTCAATTTGCAGCGCCACCCGGGTCCGGAACCAAGATCGGCGGCTAAAGTGGGCGGAGAGCAGGGAAGTGAACATAGGGTCTGAAAAATACTAATCCCCTTTTGGCAACATCGATGATTTCAATCTGGTCGAGATTCTTGGTGGGGACGGCCCAAGCTCCACGGAGGGCGGGTGCGCCGAGTTCGAGATCTCTGATTAAGGTTCAGAGTGCCAGTTGTAACTCGTCAATAATTCTCCCTGATGGCTCACCAGCAGCAGTGCTGCACGGCCGGAGTCGAGCCGGCCACGGAATTCCTTGCTGCTCGCCGTGTCGCGAAAAGCGACTTCGTCCTGTGACGATTCGGACGTGAGCACGTAGAGCGTGGCGTTTCCGAGTCGGGTGGGGCATATGAGAATGCCGGGATCCTGCAATTCAGTGGTGTAGGTGGGCGTCACGCCGGCGGCGTGCAACGCGAGGCGGTAAACCTCTCCCACAGCTCTCAAGTTGTTATTGAGCTCGAGTGGCAACGCTGAATACAAAATCCGCCCCTGGCCGAGAGGCTTCTCGATGAACGTTACGCCGCCGGGCAGGAACGTGCGGTCGAGATATGTGGTCTTCGCGCCCGAATAGGTGAGCCACGCTTCTCCGCCCGGCCAGCGGAGCAGGTTTTCGCGTGTCACGAGCGGCGCCGGGCGGTAATCGATTCCTACCTGCCGCTCGCGCCCGGTGGCGTGGAAGTACGGGTCGAGGTCGAACCGGCCCGACACGAGCAATGTCGCGCCCGCGCGAGCCTTGGCGAGAATCACCTCCCAGGCCTTCTCGCTGAGCGTCCAAGGCGAGGGTAGAATGATCAGCCTGGGCTCGCCCAACAGTTCGATCTGATATTCGCCCACCGCGTAAGCCGAGGCTCGCGCGTCGAGAAAGAGTGCGCGCACGCAGGTTTGTGTCGCCTCCAGCGCGAAGGCGTTCATCACGGACAGTTGCAGTGACTGCGGCAGAACGATGGCCACCTCCGGCGGCCTCTCCCCTGTGGCATAGGGCACCGCGCGCTTGGCGAAATCACCCATCCCGGCGAGAACCGTTTCCCAGATTTTCTCCGACCCGTCGCTGCGCTTGATGCCGAAATCATCGCCCACGCCCCACTCCCACATGAGCGCGCCGGAGTTGGCGGCGGCAAATCCCAGCGCCATCTTGCGCTCGAACAGACCGAGGCCGGTGACTTCGTCCCACCGCCACGAGACGTCAACATTCCACACCGGCTGAATGCCCGTTTCGCCAATCAGATTCGGCATGCCGACGCGCTTGGCTACGACCGAATCCCACAGCAGCGCATCATCCTGCCAGTAAGTGTGATTGACCGTGAAGTTCGCTCCGGCGCCGCCGTAAAACTGGGTGAGCAGGCGGTCGGTGACTCCGCCCTCATCCTGGCCGACGGTCACAAGCTGATTGCTGCCCGCGGAATGGATCGCGGAGACCATTTGGGAAACCCAGCGGTCAAACATCTCCTGCGCGAACAGGTTGTAATCGAACGCGCGGATCTCGCTGCCGTTGCCGTTGCGCGTGTGGGTGAGATCGTCGCTGCTTGGAAGGGGAATAGCACCGAAGCGGCCCACCTCTTCTGGCGTGACGCCCCAGGCATTCGCTATGCGGGCGGCACCGCCGTAGCGCGATTCGAGCCAGCGGTTCCATGCGGCGCGCTCGGTGGGGTCGTCGTTCGGCGTGTTTCCTTTCCACAGGTGCAGCGGGTTGGAAAAACTCGGCTCGTTGATCAGGTCCCAGCTCAAATACGGAACATCCTTGAAACGCGTGACGACCGAGACGAGGTAGTTCTGCTGGGCGCGGATGGCGACGCGGTCCGTATAGGGATTCGTGCCGGGCCCGCGTAAGAGCGAGTCCTCGCCGGGATGGCGGAGGAGGGTCTGCGGGTCGAAGGCGAAGAACGTGAAATGGGCCTGAATGTGGTGCCGGTTAGCGCAGAGCAGAAAGGCTTCGAGGTTTCGCAGGAAGCGTTCTGTGGCGCCGCCTTCGCCGATGATTTCTTTGTAGCTGTTCCAGATGCCGGTGCGGATGAACGTGACGCCGTGCGCTTCCATCTCGGCGAAATCGCGGTCCCAGACGTAGGCGTTGCCGCCACCGAAAAAGCCCTGATAATAACGGTCGGTGGTGAAATAGTTCGCGCCAAAGGGAAGAAACGGAGCGCCGTCGAGCGTGAAGTAAGTCTTGCCCACACCGAGCGCCGGGCCAGAATCCAGCAGATGCCGGTCTCCCACCCAGAATCCCGTTTCATAAGATTCGCGCGGCGCGCCTCCATTTTCATACGTGCCGAGAATCGAATAAAGACCTGGCAAACTCGGCACGGAAAACGCCACCGCTTGTTGCACGGTATCGCCCGAACATTCCACGTCTTTTGATTGCAGGATTTCCTTCCCCGAAAGGAGTTCCAGCTTCACCCTGCCTTGTTGAGGGAATCCTTCGCGCTGTCTGCGGACGTTGCGCAGGTGGACGACCACTTGCGGCGCTTCGCCTGCGAGGAGCGTCGTTTGCTGCATCTCAAGCCAGAATTCTGTTGCGCCCTGGGCCGCGTAGTCGGCTGAGGCGCGAATCAGCCTTATCGCTGCGTTGGACGCCCAGTAACCCGGCTCAGGGTCGAAATTGAGAAGGACGCATCGCGCGCCCAGCATGTCGAGATGCCCCCTGAGGCGGACAAAATCATCTTTCACAACGGGCGCGGAAACTCTTTCCCCGCGCGGGCCGAGCAGATAGCCGATTCCGCCAAACGCGCCGCCCTCCCCGTTGGTGGCCAGCACGAAAACCTTCTGCGCGTGTACTTCAGCCTCGCCAAGATACGAGTAGCCATCGTCCCAAATGAATTTTTCTCCGCTCTGGGGCGCAACGTAGCTGTGCGCGATGCCCAGGCTCTGCGCGTAGCTCGCCTGCTCGCGCTGCTCGATGGGCTTGCCGTCCTTCATCGAAACCGGAATAAAAAATGGCCGCCCGCCGAGGTTCAGCAGATTACCGCCCGTATCGAGATATCCGGCGACGGCGTTCCAATCATCTACGGGAAAAGCCGAACCATAAGGCAAGACCAGCAGGTCCGCACCCTTCAGGGTTGCGGGCTGCGCCAGCTCATCAACACCGGCGAAGACCGGCTGCATTCCGTCAAAAACTTTCCGTAGAGTTTCCTGAGGGACAGGCTGGCTTTCCACTGTCGGGAAATTCGGCTGCCAGAAAATGACGACCTTGGCGCGAGCGCTCCACGATGGTATCAGGATGAGAATACCGGCCAAGGCCAAATGACGAATCAGATTCAACATAGTCCTCCTTAAGCGGACGATTATTTGGCCGCCCCGCCGCCCTCTGGATGGAAAGAGCTAAACGAGCCACAAGGTAGCAATTCTGGACTTTTCTGTCACGCATGAAGTCAGCGGTTCGAGCCCTCCCGAGGAGCCAACCCGCTGTTGTCTGATGAGATAACATATATAAGGACTCCTCGGGGGGCAATCCGAAGTTCTGGATGGCCGACGATTCCGTGGTCGAGCGAATTCGCTGTACCCTGCGGCGTTACAAAGGGTCTATATCGGCCGGCGGCCATTTCCGGGAAACCGACTTTAAGACTTTTCAGGTGAAATCGTCCAATTCGTGTAGCGTTGTTCGGCCATCGGCAGATGCTCATCCTGATGGCGAATGGTCTGGATCCTCCCCCGCCTTCACTGCCGGGTTTGCGTTGGAAGGCTATCACACCGCCAGTCACATCAAATCCACTCCTGAATCCAGTTTTGGCATGTTAGGGACGGGCAACGCTGGGAGTCTCCACCGGCTGGTGGCTTGACGGACGGACACTGAAGAGCAAATCGCCCACTGGGAAGGGCGGCGTTTGGTCGGCAGTAGGGTTTTCCTGTTTAATGCGCACAATTTCCTTCAACTCCGCGATGGATTTTTCCTTCTCGCCCATGGCTCTGTAGACGCCCGCCAAGTTTTGGTGGGCCTCCACCATTTCGGGCCACAAGCGCAGCGCAACCTGCAAGTGTTCGAGCGCAGCCGGGTATTCCTTTCGCTCATAGTCAATCCGCCCGGCCAGAGACTGAATGTAAGCGTCGTTGCGGTTGAGTACCAGCGCCTGCTCAATAGCCTTCTGAGCGGAATCGACGTCATCCGGGGAGCTGTGGGAGATGGCGGAAGCGAGGTAGTAGTAGACGTTAGGATCGTTTGCGCCTAACGAAATCGCGGTCTCGAGCAGCCGCCTGGCCTCTGCCGACCTCACCCGGGTTTCGAGCGAGACTCCATGGAGTTCGTAGGGCAGGCTCCACTCCGGCCAGCGTGCTTCGACTTGCGCAAGGATTCGCAAGGAGTCCTCGTATTGCTGGACCATTTCGTAGGCTATGGCCTCGATCAATTGCAGGGCCGGTGAGTCTGGGAGGGCGTGGTTGGCTTGATCGAGAAGCTGGATAGCGCGCCGATATTGCTTGTGCTTGATCAGGAACGTAGCGGCCTCAAAATAGAGATCGGCGCGTGTAGGAGCGGCATTGAGGCCATGGTTCAAGGCCTCGGCAGCTTCTTCGGGCTTCTGCATGGCGTCGAGAATTTGGGCGAGCAGCAGGAAGTAATCACCCTTGCGCTGTTCGGTGGGCGTCTCGTCCAGCACCTTTAGTGCGTCACCAGCACTGGCGGAGTGGAAGACGGCGATGGCGAGGCTCAGGCGCGAATCAGAGACATGAGGATTGGCAGCGACCAAGGGTTCCAGGAACTCTCGCGCCGGTGCGTACTGATCAAAGTCGACGAGCAATTTTCCGCAGGTGGCCAGGAGGTCAGGGGTGGAACTCAGCTTGTGGGCTGTGCGAAAGGCTTCAATCGCCTCATCTGTTTTCCCTTCCCGAAGTAGCGTCTTGCCCATTTGAACGCGCAGGTTGGGATCGTCAGGTCGAATGGCGATGGTCCGCTGCAGGTTCTCCAAGTACTTGGCGTACTGTTGCTCCGGAGGGAGATTTAGGAAGTCAAACAGCCCGCCGTAGGGCCGGCGGCGTCCTTCCTCCGGACCAAGAGCCCGGAAGTCGGCTGCGAGCTTTTCAGCTTCCTCCTTGCGACTCACGCGTATGAGAGCGCGGCTATAGTGGGTGAGGATCCTGGGATCTTTGGGTGCAAGTTTCATGGCACTTTCGAGAAGCTTGGTGGCTTCGGCGTACTCTCCCAAACGCATCTCATCCTGGGCGAGGGCATCCAGCGAACGGAAGTCGTCGGGCTGCGTGGTCAGGACCAACTTCAGGTCGGCGATGGACTCTTCCGTCCTGCCCATCTGGTAGTAAAGTACGCCGCGGGCATAGCGCGCGGCACCGAACTTGGGATCGATAGACAACGCCCGGTCCAAGTGTTGAAGCGCCTTGTCCCGCTCTTGCACCGTCTCGGCGATGGCCAACTCATAAAACCCGCGTGCGTCCTCGGGGTGTTTCTGCACGTACCAGCGGAGGTCTTCGAGGCCCTCCTCCAGCTTCGCTGCACGGATCCGGCAGAATCCTCGTTCGCGACGGGCGACATCGTCGTTGGGCTTCAAACGGAGATACTGTTCGATGGCTGTAACAGCATCGGCGTAGAAGCCCAGATCCTGGCTGGCCTGCGCCAGGGCAATGAGAATGTCAGCGCGCTCTGGCGCCAAGTTGTGCGCCTGCATCAGCGGCACAATCGCCTGGTCCGTTTGGCCCGTCTGCGTGTAAATGACGGCCAGGTTGAAAAGGCAATCGGGATCATTGGGGCGCTGCTTGAGAGCAACCTGGTAGACCTCCAGGGCGCGTCCCAAGTGACCGGCGTGTTGTGCGGCGAGACCCAGGTTATATAGGATGTCGAAGTGAGTGGGATCAGCATCCAGTGCTCGAGCAAAAGCATTCTCGGCTTCGGCATAGCGCTTCCATTCGACAAAGGTCATGCCGATTGAAAAGGCCACACGCGGATCGTTGCCGTCTTTGTCTTCCGTTTCGGCGAGGAGATTTTGGGCGCTCTTATCTTGACCAGTTATTTTCAGCGCCCGCGCGCGCAGAATCGCTGCCGGAGGCGCAGCCTGGTTTTCCGCGGGCAAACGGTTCAGATACTTGAGTGCGGTGGCACCCTGTTTGGCCGCCACGCACAACTGGGCCAATTGCAAATTGGCGTTTGCGTGATGGGGCTGGGCGGCGACCACCTTAAGGTACGCCGCCCGCGCCGGCTCGGTTTTGTCCTGCGCCATGTAATGGTTTCCCAGGTTGTTCAACAGCCCGGGCGAGCCGGGCGCCAGAGCCAGGGCCTGTTTGTAAGCGATCTCGGCCTCGCCGTAACGATTTTGAGAATCCAGAATCGCGCCCAACAAGCCGAGTGCGCTGGGGTCGCGGGGAGCTTGCTGAAGCGCTGCGCGGAGGGCCTTTTCGGCTTCGGTGGCATTGCCCTTCTGCAGATCTGAGGAGGCTTTCTCAAGCACGCCGCTCGGGACGTGAGACGGCGGACTCTGCGCCACCAGCGCCGAGGAAGTAAGTAGGAAGACGACCGGGATGGCGCGGATTATTCCGTGGGAGCACATAATCGAATGTGGCGAATAAACATTCTAACTCACATGCCGCATGTGCCTGATAGTCTCAATACGAAAGAAAAAGGGAGGGGCGAGCGGCCCCTCCCTTGAGACTTACGGTCCAATGGCCTTAGAAGTAGACTTTGAGGGCCATCTGGATTTCACGAGGAGTATTGACCTGACTCTGGACGTTCCCGAAACCGCCCTGGTTGAAGGTTGTAGCGATATTGCCGAATTGCGGGTGGTTAAGCGCGTTGAAAGCCTCAGCCCGGAATTCCAACCGAGAGCCTTCGCGCATTCTATTCAAAGAGATTTCCTTGAACAAGGAGAGAGCAGCGCTGTTGGTTCCTGGTAGGCGCACGTTGGGCATCATGCGTGGCGCATTGCCGACGGTCCACGGGTCCGGAACGGAGAGCACGTCTGAGACGTTGGCAAAATACCCGTCCGTGAACCACTTCGACTTTGGGTTGATCTTGAGATGACCGTTTACGTTGGGAAGCTGCCCGCCGTAAGTGGAAGGGGAAGTTCCTCCGTTGAGGCCGAGGTGGACGGGCTGGCCGTTGTCAAAGCGCCAGATGCCATTGGTTTGCCAGCCGCCCAGGAAGCCATTTACCACGGGACTCCAACCTGCGCCCCACTTCTTGCCTCGTCCGAAGGGGAATTGATAGAGATAACTGACCTGGAACACTTGCGGGATATCCCATTCGGAGAGCGCCCGCTCCAGGTGACGGTTGTTAGGGTCTCTCACCTGGCCGAACCCGCCCAGCCACTCCGTGTAGGTGGAGACTGAGGCGTCGTCGATGGACTTGGAGTTGGTGTATGTGAGGAGCAACTCCAGCCCGTTGGAGAGGCGTTTCTCCACCTTCAATTGGAAGGCGTGGTAGATGGAGTTGGCCCAGGGTGGAAAGAATTGGTTGACCCCGGAGAACTGCGGAAACGGCCGGAGGAGTTGCGAGGCCTGAATCGTCGGACCGGTCATTGAGGAACCGGGGGTGGTGATGATCCCGTAATAGGGATTGGGGACATAAGTACCAAGCGCGGCTCGCAACGCATCGTCGGTTGCCTCCTTTTCAATCCAGGTTCCGAAGTAGTTCATGTCTCCGGCGGAGTGGAAGTACAGATGCGTGCCCTTGGTGCCGATGTAGTTGACGTCAATCATCCAGTTACCCGGCAGTTCGCGCTGGAAACCTGCACTCCACGTCTGCATGTAGGGAGGAGAGTTCACGTAACGAAGCGGATCGGTAATGCCGGAGCCGAGCAAAGTGAGCGAGCCGAGCGAGGTTCCGGTGGGGAGCGCTGGCCCGCCCGGGAAGGGATCGCTCAAGCGTCCCCAGGGGGTCACGCCGTCACCGTTCATGGTCGTGTTCCAGTTAGTGACCGCCGTGAAGCCGTCGATTCCGCCCAGTCCCGCGCCCGACGTGCCGAATTCGGTGGGTGCGTAAAACAGACCATACCCGGCACGAAGAACCGTCTTCTCGGTGGCTCTGTAGGCGAGGCTCAGGCGAGGCCCGAAGTTGTTATAGTGTGTATCCACGATGCGGCGTTGCTTGTCGCTCAAGAATACCAATCCACCCTTCGGATTGGTCACGTTGGGCATGGGAAGCAGCGATGGCCACGTCGTGGGATCAATAGCCGCGGGTTGGATGGGGATGGACAGAGTGGGATCGAGATTGGTTCCGCGGTTGTAGCGCTCGGTGCGTGGAATCTCCAGGTCATAGCGCAGACCGGCGCTGATGCTGAGCTTATCGGTGGCGCGCCAGTTGTCCTGGATGAACCCGCCCCAGCGGTAATTCTGCGTGCTGAAGTGAGAGGCAATTTCATACTCACCCCAGGTGTTAGGGGTTCCGGTACCGGTAAGGAAACTGGCCATGGCATCGCCGCCGCCCCACCACGGATATTGTGAGGTGCTGTATTGGTCGTAAATATATGTTCCCTCGGGAACCCCGACCTGGTACCAGTTCATCTGGTTTTCACGCAACTCACCGCCGAACTTGATTTCGTGCCGGCCCGTCATGTGAGTGAGAGTCGCCAGCAGGTGGTAGACTTGGTTGCCGTTCTTGTAGACCGACCAGGCTTGGGCGCCGAGAGCCTCACCCGACGCCTGCGCGTAGCCGCCGTAGATGTACACGACGGGCGCGGCTATGGTTCCAGAGGAGAGCATGTACGAGGGAAGGCCGAGAGTCGAAATGGGGTTGAAATCTGGAAAGTCTGCGGCAATTCCCTTGGTGTCCGAAAGGCCGCGCGTGAAACCCAACGACACATTGAGGAGTGTGTTGGGGCTGAACGTATGGTTCAGGCTCAGAGCAATCGACCGCGAGCCTCCGACCCCGGGACCTTGCGTGCAGGGATCGAGCGCGGTCCCAAAGCAGTTCATTCCGTGATAGGTGCCCTGAGCGTAGGAGAACCGCCCATTGAAGGCGGTCTTGTCGTTGAACCTCTGGTCGATTCTGACGTCGAACTGATCGTTGGTGTTGACGTTGATGCCTGAAGCCGACCAATTATTGTAAGGATCGTAAAGTGAATTTCCGACGTTGACGTTGGGGGCCGGATAGTACTGCATCATCTTCATGGCCACAGGGTCAATCACATTGCCGGGCACCGCAGCGAGTTGGTAAGGCGTGCCGTTGAGGTTGGGATTGCCCGCACTTTGAAAAGTGGCCATGTTGTTAAAGGGAATGGGTACTGTCAAATCTCGTCCCTCGTTGGGGTTGTATACTCCAGAATATGGATCCCACAATTGAAAATCGCTGTTGTTGCAAATTCCGTTGGCGTCAAATGTTGAATTGCCTTGGCTCGGGTTTGTGCAAATTTCCCTGAAGTCGCCGTTCTTCTCGGCGGCGCTGGGAACGCCGGCGTTGTGTGTGCTTCCGGCGTGCTCGCGCGTTCCCTCCCAGTCCACAAAGAAGAAGGTCTTATCCTTCTTAATAGGCCCGCCGAAAGTCAGGCCGTACTGGTTGCGCCGCAGGGGAGGAAGCTTGCCATTTGAGGAGTTGCTGAAGAAGTTGTTGGCATCCAGCTTGTCGTTGCGCAGAAACTCGTAGACGCTTCCGTGGAAAGCGTTGGTTCCAGAGCGGAGCACCATATTGACGTAGGTATTACCCGTGAAACCCTCCTCCGCCGTATAGTTATTTTGCATAATCTTGAATTCCTGCACTGCGTCCACAGAAGGCGTGTAGAGTACGGTGTTGATTCCAGTGTTCGGCTCATAAGTGGTGGCGGCGACGCCATCGATCAGGACTTCCGCCGTGGCGTTGCGACCGCCGTTGGAGACGAAGTTGTTGCCATTGTTCTGGGGGCCGAACGTGGCGCCCGGCGCCTGGATCACGCCAGGAGCGAGGAATGCCAGATCGAAGATGGCGCGACCAACAAGGGGAAGATCATTGATCAAGCTTCGATCCACTTCCTGACCCGTTACGGCGTCCTGGGTGGAGAGCAACGGGGCCGCGCCACGGACTTCCACGGCCTGCGCCGTCGCCCCGACTTCCAGGCGGACATCCACCGAACTCCTGGTGCCGACGTCCAAGACAATGCCGCCGCGCTTGTAGGTTTTGAATCCTGGAGCCTCCGCGGAAATCGAGTAGGTACTAGGCGGAAGATTGGTGATGACGTACCGCCCCACAGTGTCTGTTGTTGCAGTGTAATCGTAACCTTTACTGGTATCGGTCAAGTTAATTCTGGCCGCAGGGATAACGGCTCCGGAAGGGTCAGTGACGATTCCTGTCAGTGAACCGCTGGTGACTTGTGCCAATGCCGGAGTGACCACGATCCCGGCGAGGCCGAAGACGAGGAATAGGGAGAACAACCAGGTCGGACCACCCACCTTAGAGCAGTCGCTTCCCTGCCTCCTGGATTCGATTTGCATTGCGATACCTCCTGTTTTGTACCCGACGCTCTTAGGGGGAGTTTCAACGGGAAACACGCAAGGTAACGGGGACCTTGGGGTAAACATACAGCACTCATCCAAACTCGATCGATCAACTACCACTAATCCAGAGGGAGGATAGTGGTTCTATTTGCCGCACCTACTCACTAAATGGCGGGAGCGTAACAATAAGATATCGGGTATGTCAAGCACAAAGTGCGAAATCTCTTCGGGCGGCTTCACAGTTTGGCATCACCAATTTCAGATTTCGCCGTGATGCCTCTCGACGGGGTCGGTGCCGAAAGGGTGAGGCGCATCAGCGCGTCGCCCCAGCCTGCGTATGTATGGCGGCGCGCGACGGGAATCAAGGCGCCTTGGCGCGATCAAACTCCCGTTGCGCTTTTTCATTCAAGCCCTGAGCAGCGTAAGCGCGGCCTAATTGGTAATGGGCTTTAGTCATTTTCGGGGCGATCGCCACTGCCCGTTCCAGTTCTCGCGCGGCGGCGTCCGGGCGGTTGAGGTAAAGGTAGAGCTCTCCCAAGGCCTCGTGCGCCTCGGCATAATCGGGGAGGATCGCCACGGCTCTCTGGAACGCCCGGATGGCATCCTCGGCGCGGTGTTGCCGGGAACAAGCGACGCCGAGATTGTAGGCCGCGGCGATGAGCATAGGATCGAGCTCGAGCGCGCGCTGAAAGGAAGTCTCCGCCGGAGCCAAGTCGCCCAGCTCCAATTGACTGAGTCCGAGGTAGTAAGAAGCAACGGCATCTTTCGGGTTGAGGCGAAGTGTAGATTGGAAATACTCCGCAGCGTGGGTCATATCATTGGAGTGGTAATATTCGCGGGCCATGAGTGAAGTGATGGCGACGGAATTTTTTTCCATCTTCTCCGCTGTTCGCAGGTTGCGGAGAGCCTCCTGATGATGACCTTGCTGGCTGTCAGTGAGGGCAGCGGACACCAACTCATAAACCTGAATGTGATCCTTGGCATCTGTGAGGGGCTGGCCTTGTTTGTTGGCAGTATTCCCGGCGGAGAAAGCGGTGTATCCCAGCGAGCGCAGCGCTTCGGTGAGCGCAGGGTCGAGGGCTTCCTTGCTGGGCGCAAGCTCGCCGGAGGAGGGCGCAAAGCGGCGCGTGAGAACATTCAGGCGATCGCGAAGCTCTTGAGCTCGCGCCCGCTGCGAGCTGTAAAGATTCCCCAACTCCTTGCTATCCGCGGTAGTGTCGTAGAGCTCGGGCCGTCTGGTTTCGATCAGCTTCCAGCCGTGCCAGCGGACACTGCGCAAGGGATTCCATCCGAAGTGCAGCAGGGGAAGATAACTTTCCGCGTAAAGGATCGAAGGCGTCGCCGCACGGTGGCCTTGAATCAGGCCCAGCAGGCTCTGGCCTTGAACGCTGGCTGGTACGGCAATCTTCAGTGCCTGAAGGACCGTGGGCATCACATCCACCAAAGATACTTCGTCCTCGACCACGCGCGGCGCCGCGCCAGGAACTTTGATAATCAAGGGAACGTGCAGCGTTGAGTCGTAAATGAAAAAACCGTGCGTCTGTTCTCCGTGTTCTCCCAGGCCCTCGCCATGGTCGCTGGCGAGCACGACAAGAGAAGTTTCGAAGACACCTTGCTGCCTCAAAAAGGTGAAGAGCCGGCCCACCTGTGCGTCGGCGAAGGCAATCTCGCCGTCATAGGGCTGATTGCGATACCGGCTGGCGAAGGGCTCGGGTGGGTTGTAGGGAGCGTGCGGGTCGTAAAGGTGGACCCAGAGGAAGAACGGGCGCTTTGGATTGCGGCTCAGCCACTTCAGAGCTTCATCCACCACCTGATCGCCGCGGCGCTCGATCGCGTCAAGGTGGACTTCCTCTTCGCGAGGGAAATTGAAGTGATCGAAATAAGTGTCGAAGCCGCGATTCAATCCGAAACGCGAGTCGAGCACGGCCGAGCCAAGAATAGCGGCGGTGCTGTATCCCTTCTTTTGCAGTTCCTGGGCGAGCGTCGCTACGTCTGAGGGAAGGCGGTTGCCAGAGAAATCGTGCATGCCTGTCGCCAATGGGAACGACCCAGTGAGCAGCGCGGCGTGCGCCGGCAACGTGACGGGCACCGTCGTGTAGGCATGAGCGAAACGGGCGCTTTCCCGGGCCAGCCCATCGACGTTAGGAGTCTGGATAGAAGAGGCACCATAGCACCCCACGTGGTCGGCGCGCAGCGTGTCAATCGTAATCAGAACTAGATTCGAAGGTGGGTGCTCCGCCAGTGAGTACGGTGCGCTGGCCAGAACCAAAGCGCAGACCGTGAGCGGAATCAGGGAGCCGTTCACTCTTCTGACGACCCTCATCAGAGTCTCTCGACAATACACACCGAATTGTACACCAGTTCGTTGGATCGGCGTAGAGTGAAGCCAGTCAGGTTGCAGGATTATCAGCGCAGGGTCCTCCGCCTGCGGATGAAAATCCAGAAGTGTTTGCACGAGCCGCGCCCGCGCACCATTCAAACCAAGTTGGGAACGAAAAATTCCCTTCCCGGAAAATGGGACGACTGCGATCTAAAGGCGGACCAGACTCCTATCGGCCTGGCATCAGTCATGAGTAGTCGCCTGATGTTTATCGACGAATCCGCAGGGCCAATCCAAAGTTTTGGCTGGTTGCATTCGGAAACGGCACTCTTCATGAACCCCCCCTTTCAGGAGGCTGTTTCAGCAGAGTCTGTCGCGGTGCAACTTGAAATCAGAGTCCAAAAGACTGAAAACAGAATTACTCGTTTGGCAAAATGGGCGCAATCCAATGGCTTTTGGGGCTACTGTCTTCACCTCATTTCTTCACCGCAGAAAACCCGTGACCTCGTAGTCGTACTCCGCGACAATCCTGCAACGGCAACCCTTGCGGGAGGTGCATGTTTTCAATGGGGGCTTAGTGGAGATCTTGTCCATGTGCCTCCATCCGGCTCCTGTAGTTCGCCAGAACTCTGGCCGACTGCAAAATCAATAACATAACTGCCGTCTGCCCGTCTCTGTTCTGTTAAAACTCCTTGCTGTATTTTGATTCATTTTCCTATTGTGGTTCGCCAAAACCCTGGCTGACCAAGTTTCGTCGCAGATTGAGATTTTGGTGAACCGCACGAGGGAACTGGCTGAATAATCGATGCCATTTGAGCTGACGGAGTTTTGGCGAGAAACAGGGTGTGGAAATTTCGATGACAAGCTGGACAAGTGAAACATGGATTTGCATACCACCGCGAACCGGATGTAGACTCGCGCGGGAGCGCGATCATGTTTATGCAACGTGTTATCCGCACACTTGTTTTCGTCCTTACCGCAGCCTCGTTAGCTCGTGCCGAATCATCCAAACCAGACATGATCCTTCATCACGGAAGAATTGTGACCGTGGATGCGAATTTTCGCATTGTGGAAGCGCTGGCGATCAAGGGGGACCGAATCCTCGCCACGGGATCAAACAGGGAGATGCTTTCGTTCGCCGCGCCGGGTGTCCAGCAAATCGACCTACACGGCAAGACAGTACTTCCGGGACTAATCGACTCTCACCTTCACGCGGTTCCTTCCTCCATGTACGAGTTTGATCATCCGGTGCCCGCCATGGAGACAATGGACGACGTGCTGAGATACGTTAAGGCGAGGGCCGAAGCTCTCCCCAAAGATGATTGGGTCGGGCTGGCTCAGGTCTTCATCACGCGGCTCAAAGAACAACGGTATCCAACGCGCGCGGAACTTGACCGGGTGGCGCCGGAAAATCCCGTTGTCTTCAGCACAGGCCCGGACGCCTCCCTGAACTCGCTCGCCCTCAAAATGAGCGGGATTAATGACAGCTTCAAAGTTCCGGATGGCGTGCCGTGCCGGGTGGAGCGCAACCAACAGACGCGGGAGCCGACCGGAATTCTCCGCAACTGCTCGCAATTCATCAAGTACAAATCGCCAGAGAAGCAACCGACTCGAGAAGATTACCTGCGACGAATGCGAATGCTGCTGGCGGATTACAATTCGGTGGGGCTCACGAGCATCGTCGATGGCGATACCAGCGATGAAGAGGTTGAAATTTATCGCGAACTCAAGGCGCGCGGTCAATTGACTTGCCGCACCTTTATGGTTCTTCACGTTGAAGCCAACTCGCCTTTCGAACAGATCGAGCGCCGGATCCACGAAGCGGCAGCCAACCCACTCCATCAATACGACAACCTGCTCTGGCTCCGGGGTATCAAATCGTATCTCGACGGAGGAATGCTGACGGGCAGCGCCTACATGCTGAAACCGTGGGGCGTCAGCAATGTTTACTCCATTTCAGATCCCAACTATCGCGGCATGCTCTATATCCAACCGGAGCGCTTATATATGTTGGCGCGGCTTGCCCTTGAAAACGATTTTCAGTTCACGGTGCATGCCGAGGGCGATGGCGCGGTTCAGGCCATTGTGACGGCATATAACCGGGTCAATAACGATTTCCCGGTTCGTCCCAAGCGCCCTTGTATTACCCACGCAAATTTCATGACAGCTGAAACTATCCAAAAGTTGAAGGACCTTGGCATAGTGGCGAACCTCCAGCCGGATTGGCTTTACCTGGATGGCGCCACCCTGCAGAAGCAGTTTGGAGACGCGCGCTTGGCTTACTTTCAACCATACAAGACGTTGTTCGAGCATGGAGTTGTAGTGGGAGGCGGGTCGGACCACATGCAGAAAATCGGAAGCCTCCGGTCCATCAATCAATACAATCCGTTTCTTGGAATGTGGATTACGCTGACCCGCAAGCCGCGCTGGGCAGACCGGCCGCTCCATCCCGAGCAGCGGATCACCCGTGAACAGGCGATTCGGCTGTATACCATCAACAACGCTTACCTGACCTTCGAAGAGAAGGAAAAGGGCTCACTGGAACACGGCAAGCTGGCCGATTTTATTGTTTTGAACAAGGATATTCTGAATTGTCCTCTCGACGAGGTGAAGGACATCCAGGTGGAGCGGACATATCTCGGAGGGCAGTTGGTTTACACAAGTCACTGAATCTGGTTCTTCAAAGCGTCACCCACATCCCGGTGTCCGAGGCGTCGCGGGCCTTCAAACAAATTCGAGTGATTGAAAAGGCCTCATCGGTTGTAAGCAAATGTTGGCCCACGCCGCGTAACTCCGCAACAAACGTGGAAAAGTAGTCGACCGGTGGCGGGAGAGGCAATTCGCCGGTGTTGCCCTTGGAGTTGATCAAAGTGACTCGATCCCCGACCTCCAGGACTTCGAGCACACCTTCGCTCCCTGCAATGCGCAAGCGATCGTCTCCGTGAGTGGGAGCAGCTTCGGGTCGAAGGAAGTCCAGGTGGCACGTCGCCGTGCCGCCATTGGCAAGCCGGAACAGCAATGCGGCGTGATCTTCACAGCCCGGAGTTTGCGGGTGCGCCTTGTTTCCCTCGAACGCCGCGACATGAGCATACTCCTGGCCGGAAACCCATCGCATGTAATCGAGAGCGTGAATCCCAATCCACGGGATCGTGCCGCCGTAGGTTTTTCTTTCCTTGTAGAACCACGGGCGCTCTGACCCGTACTTGTAGGATTTTTGGCTTGAAATCAAAATGGGTTCGCCAATCGTACCCTGCCGGACGGCAGTGCGCGCGGCCTGAAAGATCGGCATAGCGCGCATGTCCAGCATGATGCTATAGCGGACGCCACTTCGGTCGATCTCCTTCTCAAGGCGCGCAAGATCCTGGAGATTTGTGGCCGCGGGTTTTTCCGAGAGCACATGGATTCCTTTGCGCGCCGCCTGGATTGATGCCTCGGCGTTTTGATAGAAAGGAAGACAGACCCCCACAACATCAAGGGACTCCTTCTCCAGCATTTCGTGGTAATTGTCATAAACACGGGTTTGGCTGCCGGCGGCCGGGTGCATTTGGACCCAGGTGTTGTCTTCGCCTGGTTCGCCCTTGGCATAAGCTGTCCATTGAACGTTCTGAAGTTTGGGAATACTGCCGAGGAGAATTTCAGTATGCCCATCCCGGCCAATAAGGCCTATTCGGAGTTGAGTGTTGGCGCTGAATCTTGGCACCTTTTGAGCACCACCACCCAACGCCGTGGCGAAACCGGCGCCTATGGCGGACTCCAGGAATTCGCGCCGACCGATCGAAAAGGGTTTCGACGAATTCCTGGGATGGGAGAATTCATTTCTCATGGTGTGGCCTCAACTGGATCCGCTCTTCTAAGCGATTTTAATTTCCTTTTCTCTCTTAGTATGATTTATTTCGAATGTCAAAACTTTTCGCTGGCCCGAAGGCTCGTTTTGTCAAATTCACTGCACCTTGGTACCGACACTTAACAAGGCTCGAAACGGTTGCATAATGAAAACAAATTATTGGCGTATTCTGCGAACTTTCGTCCAGGATTGAAGGCAACCACAAATGCGCTGGGCTATATCGATCATTGCTACTCTCGCCCTCGCGGGGTCCACTGATATTGCGCGCCGGCCGTTCGTCGACTTGACTCATCCATCCAAGGTCTTCGGTGAAGCACGGCATTACCGGATTTTCTTGCCGCCGGAATACGGCACGAGTGCCAAAGTCTATCCCGTGATTTACTATTTCCACGGTCACAGTGATCGTTACACACTTGAGAACTATGACGAAGGGAAAGACACGGTTCCCAAGATCGCGGCGTTCGTGGCCACTCATCCGGTAATTGTGGTCTCGGTGGATGGTTATGTGGCCCGGGATTATCCGGATTTTTACGGGGGGACCCCCTGGGACATCATGAGCACCGGGGGCGACTATGATTTTGGCGCCTACTTCCATGAACTCGTTTCGCACATCGACAGCACGTACCACACATTGACCTCCCGCCGTTATCGCGCGACTTCCGGCCTGAGCATGGGTGGATTCATGAGCCTCTACCTCAGCGCGCGTTATCCCGATCTGATTGGGAGCGCTTCGGCGTTTAACCCCGGCCCTGAGTTTTATGTTGGCGACAAGGGCCGGCGCGTTTTGTGGCGGCCCAAAGACCATGTGATGAACCACACTCAAACTATGATACGCCTGGTGCGCGCAAGCGGAGACTATATTAGCCAGTATCACGAGGAGACACATGACGCCTACGCGCGCGCCGACGATGTCGATTTCGAGTATCGGCAGGATGAGTACCACCGCCATTGGGCGACTTCAATCGGCGAGACCTTCGACTTCCACATGCGCGCCTTCACTAACCCGGCCCTGGATAACTTCCCCTATAAATGGGATCACGACGAAGCTTACGCCGACTTCACCGTGTGGGACTATCACATTAAATCGTCGGGAGATGGGGCGGGAATCACTTTCCTGGAGGATGTGAACCAGGGCGGTTTGCGCATTACCACGCGAAAATGGGCGCCGGATGGCCCGCCGCTTTTTCACCTCAACATCGCAATCACCACCGCGCCGCTCTACCAGCCATCGTCCTCTTATCGGGTTTTGGATCACAATTTCTCCACTGGCGCGACATCCCAGCAAACCCTACATGCCACACCCGAGGGCCGCCTAAACTTCTTAACGGACGGCGAAGGCCATCAATTCAGCTTTGCGGGTCCGGGAGCCACAGACCAACCTCCTGTGGTCTTGCCATTGACCACGAATGATAAACTGCGCCTTCCGCCGGGGTTGACCCTGGCGCTACCGATAAGAATCTACAACCCCCGCAACGTAGCGATGACGAACGTTAAGGTGACGCTCTCCAGTGAGTACCCTACCGTTCGATTGCTCTCGAGTGAAGTGACCATCCCGCGCATTGATGCCGGGGCAGCGGCCGATCTCGCGGACCACATGCGCGCGCGTTTTACTGCCGCCGAGGGTTATTTCGCTCAGACCAGGCTGAAACTCGATCTTGTTTACGACGGATGGCACACCGTGTCAAAGAACCTGGATGTTCTGGTCATCCCGGAAGGAGTTCCACCTCCGCTGGAAGTTATGATTCTGGATGGGCGGGCTGTCACCTTGAACGTGTTTCAGCAGAAGGGCAATGTGGGTGGTGGTGGATCGATGGCACGTAGCCTCAGTGAAGGCAAAGGTAATGGGAACGGCATACTCGAACCGGGCGAAGATGCCACCCTCTGGGTGCGCATGCGCCAGGGAATGGATCCATTTGACAAGAACAACTGGTACCGCGCGAAGGTCTATTTCGACTCACCTTGGGTTACGGAAGTTACCCGCCTCGAGGAGCAGAAAGGGCTCGAGTGGACGAGCGGTGAATATCTCACCAGTGTCATCCGGCTTTCGCCCGACACGCCGCGTGGCACACGCCTTCCGTTGCTCCTCGACAACGAATCCTGGAGCTATGTGTGGACGCCCGACGTGCGCTACGGAACTGAAAGGCTCTACCAAGCCTTTCAGTTCCACACGCATCATCTACACCGATATGAGTTGGTGGTGCCCTAATTGGCGTCCTGGCGAGGTTCTCGCTACAGACAGGATCCAACAGTGCAACCTGCATTCACTGCGATTGAGCATACTTATTGGGGATAGTACAAGTACAGCTTTGATTTTCGCTCCGCCTGCCCCATATAAACCGTGCCGTCTAATCCGACCTCCATGGCGTCGAAAACATATCCATGCCATGAATAGTATGGTCGCCGGTTGACATCAATCATTCCCAGAAGCTCGTAGCTTCCGCTGGCAGGATCATAGGAGAAGAGGCGCGCCATCTCGTCACCATCACCGCCGATTCCATATAGCTTCCCATTATGCGCCAGCACCAGGCCTCTGATTCGGTATTGGCTAATGGGCTTTCCAAGGTTCACGACTGCGAGCTTAGCCGGGTTCAGGCGAAAAAGATAACCGTCTGAAGTACCTCCGTGGAGGTTGCCCTCCCCATCGGTGGTCCAAGCATCGACGCGATTGTAAACTTCGCGTCCCGGGACGGCGGGGACCTCAATTTCCAATCGCTCCAGTTGCTGGGTTTTTACGTTGAAGCGATAGAACCTGCCGCCCTCGCCGCTGGTGAAAACATTTCCTTCTTGGTCGACTGCCAGCGCGCGGCCTATGGCTTTTTCGTTTTCGAACTTCTCGCCCGGCATGATTTTAGTCGCAACGCGTCCATGTACCTTCATGGCCCCAGACTGGATTTGGTAACTGAAAAACTCCCCGTCAGGATAAGTCAATCCATAGATCACATCCCGCGACCTATCGATGGTCAGCGCGTAAATAGCCTGACCCTTCGACGGAATGCCCAGGTCAACCACTGGACAAGGCTTGTCGATTCGAATGCCGTTGAGCGCGCTGCCTTCCCCCGGGTTGTATTTCAACAGATGGCCACCCGCGTATTGCTCATAGCCTTGAGCGTTGTTATCGACGGCGAGCGCGGTTCCGATATACACCTCGCCACTCTTGCTAACCACCAAGGAATGGTGGACCACCTTCGCGTCCGCCAACGTGCCCAAGGGTTGAATATACCCGTGTCGAGGGTCGAGCAAGAACAAATGGCTGCGTCCGCCACTGGTGGCACCGTAAACGCGTCCGTCGGGGGCCACGGCGAGAGCCCTTATTTCCGATTCATCCGAGGGAATTAGGTCAATCGGCGGGTAGCCCAGATCGCGCAAGTCGATTCGCACCTGGGATACTACCGAGAAGTCGTAACTAGTGTCTCTTTGCGCCCACGCGAACGGTACGAATGCAATCACTGCGACTATGCTCAACCAAGTTCGCTGCACACTCATGATATCCGCCGTAATCAAGCGCCCGGACGAAATATGATCAATGCCAGTCGGTAGTGAACATTTCCAATCCGTCCTGCAGCCTCAACGGGTTTGCCCGCAATCGGCCGGACTTCAATAGCTCCGACGAAATAGATCGTGCCATCAGAGCGTGTGGTGGCTGCATTCGTACCAAGAACACGGCGCCCGTCCGGTAGAAGCATTTCACCGTGGTCCTCGATTTTTCCTGTCTTTAAGTCGTAACTCATCAGGTGGGAGGTAGCGGGCTCCGCGCTCCCAGAGTAGTCAAACTCACGTCCGGCCGCGGCGTAATAGAGCTTGCGGTCATTCCCCAGCGTGAGGCTCAGTGTTGCGTAAGGAACATCGCGGCGCTCTTCAAATCCGGGAACGCAAAGCTGTCCAAGACGGCGGACTTCGCCATTTGGAATGCCGCCAGGGTCAAACGAAAACAGAGTGGTAGCGCTCTCTTCGACTCCATAGAATTTCTGCGTTTCATCGTCCCAAACCACCACTCGCCAGGCGGTTTCTGACTTATCGTAGTCGCGTCCAATAGAAATGCCTTTGGGGCGAATGGGCAGGCGGAGCGGAAGCTCGGTAATCTGATCAGTTCTCGGATCATACTTGAATATTTGTCCCATTCCGAAACTGCCGTACACATTTCCAGCTTTGTCGATTCCGAGCGTACGGCAAATCGATTCGAAGTTATTGATGCGACCTTTGTCAACCGCCACGCGTTTAGCCACGTCGAAATAAACGAAATGCCCGCGCGGATGGGTTAACCCATAGATGCGGTTCCACGCTGGATCGTAAGCACCGGTATTCACCCCCTCGTTCGGGCAGGCCAGCCCGAAGTCTTCAACTCGGCTGGACTTCGGATCGTAAGCCATCCAATGTGCGCCCGGGTATCCTTCCTTTGTACCCAGCCTGGCATAATCCCACCAATTTCCGGCGTGAGTACCGAAATAGATCCGGCCGTCCTTGCCTTCTCCGAATTTTGCGTGAATCTTGGATTGCGGTCCGCGCCTAAGGAGCGACTCGCCGCAAAGTGCGGTCAGGTTCCCGACATCGTGCATGCTGTCGGTCTTCGAATCGTAATAGACCAAATGCCCGTCGCCGCCATGGTACGCCAGGCCGGCATACACTTTGCCATCGGAAGCCGCGAAGAGGGCCGCCCAATTTCCATCCATCATCGCCAGGTCGGGAAAAACGCGGTAGTCCACCTGTATCGTTGACCCGAGGGGGCCCGCAGCCCGGACCTCCAAGGCCAGAATCATAACGGACAGAGCCAATATTTTTACGAGTCGATACACTGAGGTGCTATTCCTTCTCGGATGATTTCAGGCCGCTGAAACGGCTAAGAAGCGAGAGATACTGGCCGGCAGCGTCGACCTCTGCGTTGCGCCCCAGAATTACCAGCTCTCTTTCCGCGCCAACCGCGGCGAAGGTGGCCCTTGTCCACACGAACGCTCGCTCGGCAATTTGAGTCTTAACACCATCCTTCATCTCATCGACTGATGAGAGCAGGGCCAATGATCGGTTGGCCATGGTAGCGGCCACATGGGGCAGATCAAAGTGGTTCAATACATTGGGAACCAGGATATTGGCACCGTGCAAGTAGCGGTCCGATTCTGTAAGGCACCGGTAGGAAAGCAACCCCCCATCACAGATCACTGATAGGATGCGCGCGTCAAGCGCGCCTGCGTAGAGGGACCAAAGGGCGCCCATGCCTTTGCCGATCAGGCGGACTCCGGCGCGATCCGCGCCGGCGCGGCTCAATGCATAGTCGACGCCGCGGATTACATCCTGCACCCGCATTCCGAACAGGGATTCGTTCATTTCCCAAGCCCAATAGGACATCGCCGTTTCAGCGTCGTCCAAGTTGCGGTACGCCCCCGGGGCCTCCTCGTCGGAATGCGGTGGTTTCGTTTCACCAATGCCACGGACATCAATCGCGACCACTAGAAACCCAGTGCGTGCCAGCGTTTCGAGGACACCAAATTCCAATCCCTCAATCTCTTTCCCGTCCTCGTGTACATAAATCAACGCAATAGATTCACGCTTCTCTTTGTCTGACAAAAAGACCCAGGCTGGAATGTATATACCCGGTTCGGAAATGAATTCCACTTTCTCGATTTGGTAGCCCTTGCGCTGCGTTGTGCCGATGTGCCGGGTTTCAAGAGAGAGACTATTTCTATGAATGTGCAAGAGTTCGGTGATTTCGCTGTTGATTGCGGCACGGAAAGTTTCCAGTTCGGCCCTACTGGACGGTAGTTTCCGAGCTCGTGGAAGGCTTGCCTGCTTCTTCAAAACTATGGAGAAAATAGTTTTGCCCTGCTGCGAAAAACGAAGTGACCCATTTGGAGTGCAGTACAAATTTTCAGGTGGCTCGTGAACATATTCAGGCTCGTGCTCGGGACCTTGGCGATCGTAAAACCAGCGACAGAACCAATTCGTGGTTGCAAGCCGCAGCTTCACCGTTAGAGCATGCGGGTCATTGGCCTCTACCGTGGCGAATCGGTCTGGCGCTCCGAGCAGCCGATAGCGTTCCTGGATCTGGCGCGCCACTTCATTGAATTCCGTTGAGTAGTTTTCGATGGTAGAAAGCAGCGGGCGCGGGGCAATGGCCACGTGTACATCAGGTAGGTCGATTCCATAGATGGCTGCCGGGAAAAAGTGCTGTTCCACGTCGCCGGTCCCTATGGAAGTTTCAGGCCGGAGCACGAACGGCCATCGATGTCTTGTCCCTCCCTCATGCATCGCAGCGCACCGGACCCGCTCGTCCAAGGCACTGATAAACAGTGTGAGTGTTCCCCCGCCGGAATGTCCTGTGCATCCAATACGACTGCCATCCACCTCGGGCCTGGTGAGGAGGTAGTCGATGGCGCGCATGCCGTCCCAGATGCGGTATTGGGTCAAGTTCTCGCCAACCAACAAGAGAAGGTGGCCGGGCATGTCGTGTTCCCACGTCACCGGACCTCCGATCTCGCTCTTATGCGTGTGGGGGTTCCAGTAGTACCGCCGCTCGCCCTGTCCAATAGGATCGTAAGCCAGTACGACGAAGCCGTTCCTGACCAGGCCCATGTAAAGGAACTGATAGCCCGGATACATGCGGGCTTCCTCGTAGTGCCCGCAGGGTGAAATAATGCCCGGAAAGGGTCCCGAACCAGATGTGGGGATGTATAAATTGCCAGTTACCCAGAAGTTGGGCCGGCTTTGGAACATGACATTCTCGATTCGATAGCCGTCTCGTTCCAAGCTTCGTGAAACAACGGGATTGAGTGGATTCCTTCGGGGAAAGCCGCCGAGCATCGCCGTGATCTTTTCGCGCACGAACCGGTTGCGATCCTCCAATTCGGCAGCCGTTTTAATCCTGCTTCTCACTTCATCCCATTCCGCCGCAAGTGAATTGGTGCCCTTGGCAATAGAAGACACAAGCATGTCCGGCATTTCTTCCTGGTAGGAATGGACCGCGGCGGATTGCGCCCCAAAATCAGTACTGCCCGGAGCCCATCGCAGTCCTGCAATCAAGGGCAGTGCAGCAGCGCGCTTTAAAAACTGACGTCGATTCGTATGGCTCATCTCACTCACCCGAATGGCAGATGATCAACGCGAGCCGTGATTGTACAAGTGACACTGAATGATTCCGGTTCGAACCTTGCCAGAAAGCTGCATACGAAAAAACGTGTTTTCCAGGCTGGTGAATAAACACCTTGGCTATTTTAAACTGGCTTCCCAACATTGCTTCCCGGATAGGGATTATTTTACACGGAGTAGGATGAAATAGAAGCCCAAACACCGATGGTTGGCGCAAGGAGATCCCGCCAGCTCGGGTACTTCGCTGAAGCAAGGGCCTGACATAAGCAAACGGCAAGAAGTGAAGATTTTAGTTCCAGAATCTGGTATACAAGGTACTCGATATGGCGGGACCAACCTCATTGGGGCTAACTTCATCAGGCTGATTGTTCGAGTGGCCATTTCCGCTACGGAGGCGGGATCATGAGCAAAGACTATTCGCGTCGAAAGTTCCTGGAGCGGCTGGGCGTCGGCGCTGCGGCGGGCGCGAGTCTGCCATTGCTGAAAGACATCGCAAGCACTCAGACGGCGGGGCTGCCTCATCGAGCTCTAGGTCGAACGGGGGTGGACGTTTCGATACTCGCTTTTGGCTGTGGCAGCCGCTTCCTGATGTATCAGGAAGAAGAGAAAGCACTGGCGGCGCTCAACCATGCAATCGACCTGGGGATCACCTATCTCGATACGGCGTTTGGTTACGGCGATGGCAAGAGCGAGACGCGTGTTGGAAAAGTTCTCGCCACTCGTCGAAAAGAGGTTTTTGTCGCCACAAAGATTCTTGACCGCAGCCGCGATGAATTCATGCGACGATTTGAAGGCAGCCTAAAGCGGTTGCAAGTAGACCATGTTGACTTGCTCCACGTGCACAGCTTGGGGCATGACGACGACCTCGCCAAGCTTGAGGCTCCGGACGGCGCGTTGAAGGGGGCGATGGAGGCGCGCGAACAAAAGATGACCCGCTTTATCGGGATGACCAGCCACACCGACGGCACGGTAATGGCCAAAGCTATTGAGCGACATGATCTCGACTGCGTGCAGTTGGCCTTGAACGGATCGCGCAACGGTCGTTTTGAAGAGTTGGCTCTCCCCGCAGCCCGCCGCAAAAATCTCGGGATCATCGCGATGAAGATTACTGGGCAAGAGATGCTCATTGGAGAAAACCCGGGCAAGACGGACATCACTTCGCTCCTTCGATATTCGCTCAGCTTGCCTGTCGCCACTGCGGTGGTCGGCATGCCGCGCGTGGATCATATCGAGCACAATATTCAAGTGGCTCGGAACTTCTCGCCCCTCAGTCATGAGGAAATCGAAAAGCTTCAACAACTTCTTGCACCGTCAAGGACGACGCTTGAGCAGAAGCTTTCCGGCCACCTAGACTGGACGCCTGATACGCCACACGTAGTCTTTGTGTAAGTTGATTAAAGCTCAGCGAAGCAGCGCGGCTCGACTAAACCTGAAGACCCGCCGACTGTGTGGGTTCTGACAGAAGCGCGCGGGAGGAAAGAGGCAGAATGACCAGACGAAATCTGTTTTGGGCTGTGGTGCTGGTCTGCTCACTAGCTGTAACGCTCCGGGCGCAGTCCCCTGAAAGTCTCGATTTTCTGACCGACCTGCCCGATTTCGAGCACGTCAGGGAAATGTTGCCAAGCCATCTGAATGGGTTGGCGATAGCACTTCTCGAGGAACGCAAACACACTGTTTCTCAGATCGCTACCCCGGCGGACCTTGCCAGGCGCAAGGTGTATGTGCGTGAACGAATACTCAACGCCCTCGGCGGTTTTCCGGAGCGTACGCCGCTCAACGCGCGTGTGGTGGGCACTCTTGACCGCGATGGCTACCGGGTTGAGAAAGTCATCTTCGAAAGTCAGCCGAAGTTCTACGTCACGGGCAATCTCTACTTGCCCAAGAGCGGGCAGGCGCCGTATCCCGCCGTACTTTTTCCGTTGGGACACGAGCGCGGCGGAAAACCCAATCCGGACTGGCAGCACGTGCTGGTTTCGCTGGCCAGGAGAGGTTTTGTCGCATTCACATGGGACACGCTGGGGCAAGGTGAGCGCTCGCAGTTCTGGGATACTGATCTCGAGACGTCGAAACTTGGAGAAACAGGATACACATCCGAGCACACCATGATCGGCGCCCAGTGCCTGCTGGCGGGCGATAACATCGCCCGCTATACGATTTGGGATGGCATTCGCGCTCTGGATTATTTGCTCTCGCGGCCTGAAGTGGACCCGACTCGGGTCGCCTGCACGGGCAACTCGGGAGGCGGCACGCACACCGCTTACATCTCGGCGCTCGACGATCGGATCACCGTTGCCGCGCCCTCTTGCTTTATCACTTCGTGGCGGCGGTTGCTCGAAAGCATTGGTCCTCAGGACGCGGAGCAGTGTTTGCCGCCTTTCCTGAAAGACGGGCTCGATCATGGCGATTTCATATACGCCTTCGCTCCTAAACCTTACATCATGCTTACTGCCATCCGGGACTTCTTCTCGATTTCGGGTGCGCGTGAGACCTTCACGGAAACCAGCCGGGTTTACTCGGCCTTGGGGTCGCCGGATAAGTTAAGGAAGTTTGAAGCGGATAATACCCACGGCTATAGCATGCCGCGGCGCCTTGCGGCGTACGATTGGTTAAGCCGCTGGCTGAAGGGAAACGAAGACCACACTCCGGAGCAGGAAGTAAAGATCGAATCGGCGAGGGAGTTACAGTGTACCCCAACTGGCCAGGTGGCAAGCTCGTTGGGCGGCGAGACAGTTTTTTCTCTAAATATCAAGCGCATCGAACAGAACAAGCCCCGGCGCGCTCCACTCACCAGCACACAGGCCGTCGCGGCGAACAGAATTGATCTGCGGCGCGAAGTCCGGCGAGTAATTGGCTTTGATCCCCGAAGCGACGGTTTGAATGTGAAGCCGTTTGGTCGAATCGAGGCGGATGGCTTCGCCATTGAAAAGCTGATTTACGAAAGTGAGCCTGGAATTGTCATTCCTGCCGCATTACTGATCCCCAAAACCGCCGAGATCAAAAAGCCGGCAGTCGTGTATGTAAACGATAAGGGGAAATCCGCCGGCTGGGGCTTCGAAGGGGCCATACAGCAGCTTGTCAAGCGAGGCTTCGTCGTTCTGGCGATTGATGTGAGGGGATGCGGAGAAACGCATCCGCAGCAGAATCCCGACGAGGCCAACGAAACGTATCGATATTTCGGCGGCTATGACAGCGCGATGCGAGCCTTTTTGGTGGGCAAGACTTTGGTGGGCATGCGTGCAGAGGACATATTTCGCGGTGTTGACTTGCTGACCACTCGGCCGGAAGTTGACCCGGCACGAATCTACGGATTCGGAGTGGGCGCTGGCGCATTAACGCTTCTCCACGAGGCCGCACTCGACGACCGCATCAAGGAATTGACCCTTGACGATATGTTGGTCTCCTATGACTCGGTGGTGACCCATAGAATTCACACCAATATTTACGAGAGCGTTGTCCCTGGCGCATTGAAGGTCTACGACCTCGCCGATCTCGTGGCCGCGTTCGCGCCCCGGCCAGTTTGGATTGTTGATACTGTCGACCCCCTCGGAAAACGCGTCGCCACCGGCGAGGTGCGTGAGCAGTATGCTCGCCCCATAGACGCGTTCAAAGCGCTTGGCGCTGAGGCGGGAATTCACATCACGGGACGACAACCGGAAGAAGGCTTCCCGGATGTTTTTCGGGAGCCTCGATGAAGCAGCGGATGGGCTTTGTCTTGAAAGGGCCAAGCATGTCCTTCGCGCTCATAGCAGCTCTGGCGATTGTAGCCTGCCCAAGTTGTTTCCTCAAGGTCGCTGCGCAAGAACCCAACCCACCCAAGCCTAGACCGGCATGGCTGCACGACATGCCGATTATCCTGGTTTCAAACCACGACAGCATGCCCATATTTCGCCGGCGTGTTGGCGGAAATCCGACCTGGCAGGAAGACGATTATGAAAAAGAACATACCGAAGAGGCAGTCAAGAAACTCAAAGAACTAGGGGTCACGGTGGTCATCGTTCACTTTTATAAGGGATTCGGATTGCAAGCGGAACGCGAGCATATGGAGAAGGCGAAGCTGCTGGCGACATGGGTCAAAAAGTACGGAATGAGATTGGCGGTTTACGTGGGCAGCACAATCGCCTATGAATCGTTCCTGCCCGAGAAACCTGAGGCGCAAGAATGGTTTGTTCCCGATTTCATCGGAAGGCCGGTCTACTATGACGACCAAACCTTCCGCAAGCGCGTATATTTCATGCATCCGGGTTATAGGGAATATATGAAGCGCATTCTGACCATGGCCGAAGAAGATTTTAAAGCCGACCTGATCCATTTTGATAATACTAGTATGCAAGCGGAACCCTCAATTTTTCAGCATCCTCTGGCCATCGAGCAGTTTCGTGAATTCCTCACAAACAAATACAGTCCGGAAGAATTGAAGAAGAGGCTGGGATTTTCCGATGTCAGTTACGTGCTGCCGCCCAGGTACGACCGGCCGATGAGCTTTATCATCGATCCGTTATTTCAAGAATGGGCCGATTTCCGATGTGTCCAATTGAACGCCTATTATGCGGAGATGGAGAGTCTCCTTCGGGGACTGAATCCCGATGTTGCCGTAGAAACTAATCCGCACTCAGGAATATCTGGGCGCAACACAGTATGGGAACAGGGAGTTGATTATCCGCGCCTCCTCGCCCATATGGACGCTGTTTGGACGGAAGAGGGAGACCCGGCCGGAGTTACCAGCAATGGCATCCTGGTGAGCCGGATCAGATCATTCAAAATGGCGAGTACGTTGCATAACACACTGTTTGTCGGGACGGGCGGTGAGGGCGGCACTACGCTTCAGATGGCCGAATCGATGGCCTTTGGCCGGCAGTGCCTGGGCGACGTTGGCGGTGTGCTGGCGGGCTATGATCTGCCGCAAGATCAGCGGCGGTACATCCGATTCTTTCACAAGAATTTCGAACACTATCGGGATATTGAGAACGTCGCGGACGTCGCGTCGCTGCATTCCTTTGCAAGCCTGGGTTTCAATAATGACCGCGCAGCCGAGAGCACCATGCTCTTTGAGCAGGCGATGATTCAGGCCAAAGTTCCTTTCGATATCATCTTTGACGATAATTTGAAGAATCTTGGGAAATATCGTGTGCTGGTATTGGCCGACCAGGAATGCCTGAGTGACGAAAAGCTGGACCTGATTCGAAACTTTGTCCAGAATGGCGGCGGCCTTGTGGTTACAGAGCATTCATCCTTATATACGGAGTGGCGCCAGAGAAGGCGCAATTTTGGCCTCGCGGATCTTCTTAATGTGGATGCTCCTCCCTGGCGCGGTGCGCACGAGCCAGAGCAAATCCTGAAAATCGCCCCGGTTCGAAGGCAAATCCGACTTGGAAGGGTCGTCTACATTCCTGAGGTTAAGCCTGCCATCCAGAAGCCTCCCACAGTACGAATGACAAGTGACTACTGGAAACTGCCATTGAACTGGCGAGAATTAATGGATGGCGTTCTATGGGCCGCGGGCGGGCGCTTATCCCTGGAAGTTACTGCGCCCACGACGGTGGTGACGGAACTCGTGGAGCAAAAAGAGAAAAACAAAATGGTCCTCCATTTGCTCAACTATGACGTTGCAAGAACCCCCTCGGTTTCCAACATTGCCGTCAACCTACGAATCCCCGACGGCAAGAAGGTTGTAAACGTATCTCTCTTATCGCCCGATGAGGGCGCAGAAACCCATCTTACTTCCGCGTCGAAAAATGGCGGTGTTACCTTCACCGTGCCGCGGCTTAGAACTTACAGCGTGGCAGTTATTCAGCTTAAATAGTCCGAGAAGTGCCGCGCCAGACTTGCTGAATTATATCAATCCTTCCGGAGTGGCCTCCAACGCCGCGAATGATGCAAATCCGTCACCATCGCTTCTTACTTGACGTTCGCGTGAGCGTCTACCGGAATTTGCGTTACTACCTCCAACACTCCAACCACATCGTCCAGGCTGTCAGTTACGGGCGCCAAGACTGAAACCCAGCCCGGTTTATCGGTCACTGTTACGGGCTTGCCGGTTTCGAGTACAGTCTTCATTTGCGGGATCATGTCCTGGTACAGGGCCCCCCAGGGCCAGAACTGGCTCATCTCATGGGAATTTCGGATTACCACACGAATTTTGTCGGGATGTCCCTTGATCGGCATCCACAGGTTCACGTCGATGGGAAAAGGGGCAAGGCGCGAGAGCCGGATCAACGTTTTCTTAATCGCGATGAACGCCTCATCGTTCACATCGTAATTGTCGCCGGCGAGCCACTGGTCGCGTGGATCCACCGTGAACATATACTTCTGTGCCCGCTCGGTAACGATCTTCTTGCAGAGGTCTCCGTCGGTCATCACACTGCCAACTCGTGCGACCTCGTCAAGTTTCGCGGCGATGGCAGGCGCGGCGTCAGCCGCCGTCGTGGGCCAGGCGGAACCCTTGGGCTGAGCGGCTCCCGCGGGCAGGCTGCACACAACACACAAAAGGAAAAGTAGCTTCATAGCGCCTCCGAAATCAACTTCATTACAAACTCGTGAACTTGAGTCCAGGCGTCGGAGCGAATGGCGGCGAGCATCTTTGAGGTGCGGCTTGTCGCGTCATCGATGCCGGTGCCGGCCCAGTCCGACGGGGGTGAATCAGCCATCGGCGGGCGCGGATTCCACCAGTCTTCAAGTCTCGAATTGTTGTAGCGGCGCGCGGCTTCGGCTTTGAGAGTGTCGAGGGGACGGCGGCTCTTGAGATTGTCGAGCAATGCGAGATCCTGGAGGCAATTGCGCTGAATTTTCAGCCGGATACTTGGAATCGGCTCCTCGCGGCCGAACCGTTCCCCGGGATAGACCAGGGCCGTGCTGCCGCCTTCAAAGTGAAACCACGGGTCAGCGCCTGGGTCCACGGTGAGCCAGTGTTCGAAGCCGTCCACTCCCCAAAGCCACGCCTGAAACGGGAACTTTGAAATCGTCGCGCTTGGCTCGCTGACATTCGGTGGCCCCGAGTAATACCACACAATATCGCCCCGCTCGCGAAGCCTCTGCGGAGCGTCTTTGTACCAGCTTAAGATGCCCCCACTGCAAATCCACATCCTTACCATTCCCGCGAGGTCGTGGAATTGCTGCTCCATGTCCCAACTCACGTCAGCTCGGAACAAGAATTTAACGGGCGTGTCAGGCGGCAAAGCCTTTTTCAGGAGGCGGGCGTACTCCGCGAAGTACTGGTTGTCTTTCGGGAAGCGCACCTCGTCGCCGTCCCAGGGAAAACCCATATAGCGCTTCTTGTGGTTGAAGAAAATTTCGAATCGGGTCTCGATCCATTGTTTTTCGCGGAAGTGGCGCTCCATTTCGGAGACGACATTCACGAATTCCACCTCGTAACCCGGCTCCCCCCAATTGACGAATTGCGCTGGCCACTCCGGATTGATGGGAAGGTAAACGGCGGGGATGGGACGCGCCCCCCGGCGCGTTCCGGCGAAAGCGGAGCCGTCGAGGAGCGCCGAATAGTGCCGGTCGTAAAGGGTCCAGTCGGCAATGTGCCGGCTCCTGCCTGTGCCCTCGAGCGCCGGAGCGAACTCCGGTCCCACTTTCCCCGCGTGACCGTACCCGAGCTGGTGAAAAATACCGCGATGTTCATAGAAGGTACGATGATAGGCCTGAATAAGGTGAAAGAACGCGTCACTTGAGTAGAAGTCCGGATGGTTGCGGACAAGGCCCGGGTATTGGCTTCCGAGCCAACTGCTGCCGTAGGAGTTATGGTCCATGGTTACGACATCACGCTCGGGAATTACCGTGGACAAGACATTTAGATTGATGGGGAGCGTGGCGCTGTGATGGCCGGCGTTCAAGATCGCCCGGGCACGATACAAACCCGGCGGCGTTGAACTCGGTATCCAAAAGTCCACCCAGAAGGCCTGCGAGGTTTGTCCACTAATTCGATTGTCAGGTTCGGGAAAGCGCGAACGGTAAGGAAGCTGGATGGGAATGAGCGCGTCAGGATAGTAGGCCTTGTCGCTTTCGAGAAAATGAAACCACTCCCGGTAAATGTCAGATTGGATCTCGCTCCCACCAGTCGCAGAGCTTAATTCGAGCGAATAGCTTTCGCCATCACCCGGCTCCGCTATAAGGTGAAAGGAAACGTAACCTCCGCGTGCGCAAGTGAGTCTTATTGTTCGCCGCCCAATATTGAGCGACGCTTGAGTCGCTTCCGCCGGGAGGTCTGCCTTGACCACCTGTCCGAAGGGATCGACGCGCAAAAATTCAGGATACGCTTTGAGGCTTACTACTTGCGCGCGGAGGCAAGAAGCAGTCAGCAGGCACAACCCTATGCAGAGGGCGATATCATAGGTCGCCTCGGTCATTCTCCGCCTCATCATGCGAATTTGATGGCGCATGTTAGTCGCAGAGATTCCGGGGTTAATCTTGCCTGCCTTTCTGTGGCCCACAATTTCATTTCCGTTTCTGGTTCGTGAGAGGCCTGGCTGGAAGCTCTCAAATTGCGGCTAGAAACTGGAATATTTCAGCCACGCTTCAATAATGTCTTTCCCGCGGAACGTCCAAGTTCGCTCGTCAACATGTTGGACGCCCTCGGCCCGTTCAAACCTGTCTGAGGCCCTGGGAGTAAATTCAACCTTTACTTCTATAGGGCCGGCAATAATGTAGGGTTTGAATTCCGATAATCGCTCCACGGCGCGGCGGGCCTTTTCGCGGATCAGCGCGCAGGCGGCTGGGTGCGCAAGAGTAAAGCCGGCGGTCCGGCTGACGCCCGACTTAACCTCGGCACACTCAGCTTGCGGAACAAGCTGATTGAGCTCTTTACATGCCGCGGTGTCTCCGGAAAGCATGATGACTGGAATACCGAAAGCGCCCGCCAGCATCACGCGCGCACCAATCTCGCCCACCGGCTTGTTATTGACCCAGATATTCTGAATCCCCTCGGAACTGTACGAGTGGCTGAGCACCCCTTTTTCCGCTCCCGCCATGGCGTGCTGTCCAATGAAGATCACGGCGCTGTAAGAAGTATCGAGCTCAAGAGTAGACGAGATCGGCAGGCCCATCAGGAGTTTTGCCTTGGGATGGATATCGAGCGCGGAAAGCGTGCGGCTGGAATCGTGACCGTCCCACACCACTACTTCCGACGCGCCACCCGCAAGCAATCCGTCTACGGCTGCGTTCACTTCACCCGTCAAAAGTTTTCTCGACTCTTCGAATCGCGGGCTTTGAAAAGGAATGCACTGCAGTTCGCTCGAGAATATCCCGTCCACACCTTCCATGTCGGTAATCATAAAAACCTTTTTTGGCTTGCTCGTTTGTCCGGCGGCAGAAATGGATGAGATGAGGAGCAGCACCATCGCGAACAAGCATGTCACGCGTTCAGGAGTGGACTTGACCATGAATCTCACCTCTGTCCAAGGCACATTTAGTCTTCGGTATTCTTCCAATCCAGCTTACCCTCGCGCGGCGGAACCTTGTGCGCTTGGGCGTAGCTGTTCCGCACCGCCATTACCTGGTCCGCCCAATCGCCTAATGGATACAAGAGCTCTCTGTAAACCAAATAGCTCATGTCAACGGTCCGCACCGGATGGTGGTCTTTCACATCATCCACTTTATCGAGATAACGACGGCCATTGGCTTCCGGGACGCGAGGGAACCAGGTCTTATACCAGGTGGCTGTGGCATCCTGCAATGCCGCGTTACGCTCTCTGCGTATAGACTCCGCCAAGTCGAGCGCCTCGTCGAGCGCTGCCAGGGCCTCGGTAGCATCCGGCTTGGCCGCTGACGCCGAGGCCAATTTCAAAATTCCGTCGATGCGTCCGAGGGCAAACACCATCTGCAAGTTCTGCCGGTAAAGCTGGGCGATAGAGAGAAAGATTTCAAGGTTGTAGCGATTGAATTCAACTCGCTCCATGTTCATGCGCAGAAGATCGCGCAACTCATCATTCTCCGACAGAAAATTAGACGCGAACTCCAGGCGCTTCGCGTTCTCCAAACTCCAATCCCGATTTAGCTCAAGGTAGGCTCCGGATGGTACCGGAAGCGGGGGCAATGTCTGATCGGACTCGGGGCGGGGAGGATTGAATACTCCGTCGGAGTTGCCGAAAAGTGGAGGGCGGGCCGTGGACGGGACCCTCTCCCAACTATCATCCCAGAACTGGGCTTGTTCGCTCATCAATTGATAGACGCGGCCCATATTTGTGGTGCTTGGTCCGTAGAACAGCCCGTAAAAACTGCTCATCGTCTCATTGGGGTCCGGCGAAATTGGATGCCACGCAGCGGCGGGACCGCTCGCATATCCAAGCCAAAAGGATTCGGGATGGAGACCTGCGTCGGCCCAGCCGGCGACAAACGCCCCCATCACGTCCGCGCCGTCGGGGACGGAATGAGCTGACTTCTCCGAAGCCCATCCTTCGAGAGCAGGCCCGGAAATGCGATCGAACATCTCGTGAACCCTGCCCGAGCTATGTTGCTTGGGATGGAGACGAGCTTTGGCAGGGAGGCTGTAGTATTCAGGGAAAAGCGGCTCCTCACCTTCCGTCGAAGTGTAGACCATCTGTCGAATGCCATGGGATTTGAACCCCGGATCAAATGCCGGGCCATAAAGCTCACCATTGACAAGGTAGGAGGGAAAAGAAGAAATGTCTCCAGGGACCATGGGATACTCGCCCCAGAAAACTACTGTACGGCCGCGATCGTGAAGGTACGCAGAGGTTTTAGTCACGAACTCGCCTAATAATTTACCAACGGTGCCCAACTCTTTGGCGCGGTCCGCTTCGTTGCACTGGTCATTTTTGGCAAGCCCGATGTAGTAGGGTTCGTCGGTGGAGAGAATGAAGTACTTGCCGCCCCGGTTGGCGTCCAGGAGATCCTGGAACATTCCGAACAAGAGTTTGTAGGTGTCAGGATTGGTCGAACAAAATTCGTAATTGCTTTGGGGATACTCGCGCAGCCGGTTATATTCAGGATGTTTCAGGATAAAGGACACGTGCGCCGGGGCATCGAGATAAGGAATAAGCTGGACATGATAACTTAAGGCCAAGTCCGTTAGCGCTTGCAATTCCGCTGGGGTGAGCGCGTAGGGTTCGATGATGGGCACCGAACTCTTATATTGGAAATGGCCCTCGAGCTTGATGGAAAATCCATTGATCTTGTAAAACGCCGCCTGGCGGATCGCGCGCTCCAGTACCCCCGGACGTTCGAGGTGGTGAGCGTCATCCCAATAGATGATACGAAGTTGAAGGTCTGGCCAGTCTACGATCTCGCCTTCCGGCAACCAGAGACTGCCCCCTTGAGTTTTCAGCAACTGAACGAATGTTTGCACGCCGTAGAATAGTCCCGTCGGCGCGTTGGCCGTGATGGTGACGTTTTGTTTGGATAAAGTCATTTTGTAGGCTTGGTCCGCGAGGGCGGCCTTATCGCGGTCTGTCGCCTCGCCGACTGCAATCGAATCAGGAAGGAGTGCAAGTCGTAAGATTCCGGCAGAAACCTGGCTCCCGCCCGGTTGGCCAAGCACAATCTTAAATCTCGATTGGAGTTCCTCATTTAGACTTCGAACCGCAATATCGTTTGCCGGCACACCGGGCCCCAATTGGAGGCGCCAGTCTCTGCTGAAACGAAAATCACTCTCACCGAGCTTTACGCGTTGAGGTGACGGAAGAACGGTGTATCCGCGGGCGTAAAGGGGAGATACGGTGGCCGCTCGCGCCACGAGGCAGGAGCAAAGTATCGCCGCAGCCAAACCTGGCAAGGAAAGTTTTTGGAACACCTCACGCGTTTTCAGCACGACCGTGGCCTCCTCGCTTCCTGATTTTACTTTTTGATTTTGTTGCCTGCTGGAGCTCCATGATGGCAGCCATGAATTCTGAGCGTTGATCAGTTTACGCTAAGTGTAAAGTCAATCTCCTGCTCGCTGGGTCGAATGTAGTGGCCCGGTTTCGATTTCAGCAGCAACGGTACCGACAGCGCGCCCACGGCATGTTCCAAGCCAGTCTCTGGCCCATCCGCATACGGATTATAAGGATAGACTGGCCAAACCAATCGAGCTCCTGGGTCCACCTTCAGCGTCCATCCGTGATGGCGAATCCATCCTCCTATTGCATCGGGCGACAGCTCGACTCGCTCTTTACCCAGGACCACCTTCTTGCCTCCGCCGGTTTCGAGCTCCTCACCTGCTTTCAGCGACAATTGCAATGCGAGCTGGGATGATTCTGCCGCAGGCCCCTTGCCTGAGATCGCAAACCGGAATGTAATCTCGTTTTCCGAGGGTGCGGGCACATAAAGGTCGGTGAAAAAAGTGTTGTACGCAAGCGAAAGCCGGTCCCGATGATCACTCATTTGCAATCGGCTGCTCAACGGCAAGGTGTACACACTGTCGTGCAGCTTCTCAGAAAACGTGGCGAGCTCCGGCTGGCGTTTTGAGTTTGCCCCGGTGATAATCAGTCCCAGCTTCTGGTGAAAGACGCTCATGCTGCTCTGACGGTCAAGGTAATATTGATTCGCCACCGCCTGGGTGTTAATGATGCCCGAAAGGCAAACCTCCCACGGGCCACTCTTCCGGATACCGGCGGGTATGTTCATCTGGTATGCATACCGCGACTGATCTTGAGGAATGGGCTGCGTGGGTCCTTCGTGATAGTAGAGAGCATCCTGTGAAAGCCGCCCGAGCCAGTCCATGTGCAGGCTGTCGCCTTGGAAGAACCCAGTCAAAAATTCAGAGTAGCGCCGTCCGTCTGGGAAGTTTGAAAAGCCGAACTGGCCCCAGGTGTCGACGTCCCAATAGCGGTTGCGATCATTGATGACCTCGACCGGTTTGCCATCAAGGTAAGTAAAATTCTTGTGGAAGTCGGTTGAGCGGCGGAGAGCCCGGAGGGCCGCGGGATCCTTTGAGTATTCATAATAGAGCGCTACCTGGGTCATCGTGATGTGGTCGTAGCCTGTTGTTGGGCCCGCGCGGCTGTGCTCACCCCAATACCCGTCGGGGGTTTGTTCCACGGATGCAAAGCGATGCAGAATTTGCGCTCCCAAGTTCTCCCAATCCTTGTTTCCAAAAACTCGCCCGGACAGATACAGGAGTGAGGCCCACTGGGCGTAGTGATTTGGCGAGGTGCCGATGTACGGGGAATTAAACCAGGGGAAGTCGACTCTTTCTTTGGCATCATCCACCAGCAAGGCCACGTTTCTAAGGATTTGACGCTTCCATCGTTCTTTTCGGCTTGTGCCCAAATCACCTTCAAGCAGCCGGTAAGCCTCAAGCCACATGTAAACGTCCCAGTCGCTGTCGAGACGCGGTTCGAAAGTACCTTTCTCGTCTTCTGTGGCCAGGAGGTCGCCTATTCTTAAGGCCAGCGCGAGCATCTTGGCGTCGTGATAGTGAGAATTATCCGGATGTCGTTTCGTATAGAGAACTGCCGGAGCGAGAATTGCGTAAGGAAAGTGCTTCCACCCAGGCCGTGTTTCCAGGGACGCTAAGTCTACTGCGGGTCCGGCATCCATTTGCTGTTTCACCTGGGCGGCTCCCTCTTCCATCAAACGGAAGTAGGCGGCTGGTAATTTCTGCGTTGTCGTGCCCCTCGCCAGGGCACAAAAATAAATGCAACTGCAGAACAACGCAATTCGCCTGACCATCACAGTTTCCTCCAGGCGGCATGACTGGGGGATTGCTGATTCTGGGAGAACGAGCAAGCCGGTCGGTGCATGATTCCCCACACGCCACTTAAGCCAAGGTGAGCATGGTTGCTTATCCGCTATGTGATATACCCGTGTCAAGATATAATTCGCAATCCTGTAAGTTAGGATCGCGTGAAAACAGGGTTCTGGACTCTTGGTCATGTTACTTCCCCGGCTTTCGAAAGCACCGTTCGCTCTCATTCTTATCTTGTGGCTAGCAATACCAGCTGCCGCGGCGGACCAACCCCTTAGCCTCGAGTACGTCTTGCAGGCGATCCGATCTGAGATTAAGCCCGACCAAGCAATGGATTTCATGCTGCATATCTACTCGACGGATCGTTGGTTCACCTACCCAAAGTTTGAAGAGACCGCAGGATATCTAAATCGCACGATGGAGGACATCGGTCTCAAGAACGTCGAACTGCTGGGCGCACCTGCCGACGGCGTGAGCCAGGCTGGCTTTTGGACCATGCCTCTGGCGTGGGACGCGAAGTCTGCGCGGCTGGAAATCATGGATGTTGATCTGCCGCCCCCGAAGCGCATCCTTGCAGACTATCAAAAGATTCCCACCTCACTCGGAATGTGGAGCGGCCCCACACCGCCCGAGGGCATCACGGCCGAGGTCGTCGATGTCCATGGGGCGGATGCGGCGGCGATTGCGAAAATGTCGCTCAAGGGAAAGCTCGTCCTGACTGACCAGAACCCCGCGGATTTCAAATGGGCGCTGGTTAAAGCGGGGGCGCTCGGCGCCATTAATGCCTCCACTGAAAATCCTGAGCTGAAAGACGGTCGGCAGTGGATCAACGCGTGGGGTGACAACGGTTGGGCATTCACCAAAGCGAGCACTCCGCTACTTTCGTTCTCGATTTCTCCGAAAGAAGCCGCACTGGTCCGCAAACTTCTGGCTGAGCGAGAAACGGTGCGAGTGAAGGCCATTGTGGATACTCGCTACTATTCCGGAGTGTATCCGTATGTGACAGGCGTTATCCCGGGGACCGGTTCGGAAGAAGTGCTGACTCTCGGACACTCGTCCGAGCAGGGAGCCGAGGACAACGCCACCGGCGTTGCGGCGATTTTGGAATCCCTGGCGACGCTGCGCCGCCTCATCGCCGACGGGAGGCTGCCCCAGCCCCGGCGCAGCATCCGAATTTTGCTCATGGGTGAGATGTACGGATCGATGCACTACGTGGCCACTCATCCAGAACGCATTCATCAAACAGTCGCGGCGATGTGCGTGGACACACCCGCCGCGTCCTACAATCTGGCGGGGACCGAATATACGTTCTACATGAATCCACACGTGGCCAAATCATACACGGACGCCTTCATTTTGAAAGTTGCCGAAGCATATTTCCCCAGCGTCGGCCGCCCCTGGCACTCACACGCGTTCATGAGCGGCACGGATACCTACCTTGCTGAGCCGACGGTGAACGTGCCCATAGTTTGGCCTTATAGCGGCAGCGGGGTCGAGACTCACCACAACAGCGAGGACACTCCTGATCGGGTCGATCCGCGTTCTCTTCGAGATGTTGCCGTTATCAATGCGGCGTATCTCTACTATCTTGCGAACGCTGCCGAGCCGGAGGCAGCGTGGCTTGCGGAATTGAGTGAAACACGCGGCTACGAACAAATTCTTCGCACAACTGCCACGTTTCAGGATCGCGTCGAGGCTGCCAGGGATGCCGAGGGCCTCGGCCGGGCGCAGAGTGATGCGCTCGATCACATCGCCTATGGAGTTGACCGTGAATCTCAGGCGGTTCTTTCCGTGCTGCGACTGGCGCCGGAAGGAAAACGTTATGAATTGAGTAATACTCTGGCGCCGTTGGTCGAGAACTTGGACAAATTTGGCAATACGCAATCTGAAAGAGTTCGCCGTTGCGTCGAGCGCCGGGCAATGGATTTGGGGATCAGCGTTCCAGTTAAACCCGTCAAACTTCTTGTCCCTCAGGCCGCTGAAGCCTCAAAGATAGTAGTTCGCCGCAAGCGATTCGGTACCCTGCCCTTGGATGACATCCCTCCCGACCAGCGCAAGGGGTATCCATCCGGAGCGTGGGCTGGAATCCCTACCGCCGCTCTCTACTGGTGCGACGGACATCGCAACCTCGCGGAAGTAATACATTTGACGCAGATGGAGTTGGGGCCGACCGATTTTGATTTTGTAGGTTACTTTCGTTTTCTTCGGCGACACGGGTACGTGGATTTCCTGAGCGAATAGAGCTGATTTTTTTCCATCGCCGGCCGCAGCAATTAATATTCCTGCACCCTCGCCCTTTCGGGAGGGGTGGGGCAACGCGATGCATCGAGTGAAGGGTGATGTAACGTCACCAACTCAAATTGGCATGATTGCCTGACAAAAGGAGTTCCGTGAATCGACACAATGGAACGTCACGAAGAAAATTCCTACGCACTGCCTTTGGCGTGACGACGATGGGCGCAAGCTGGCTTGAGGGCCGGCGCAGCGTTACGGGTCTCGCGACGGAACAAATCGCACAAGAAGCTTCCCTGGTGGCGCGAGTGCAATTGTCGCATGATATTTTCGACGCCGAGGGCACAATCCGCGGAGAAGTCTTCTTCCACCAGCCTTTTGAAGGAAGCGTCAGCTTGGCCTGGGTTGACGGTCTGGGGCGCGTCGCAAAGCAACTCTCGTTACCCGTGTCGAATTCGAATAGCTCTTCTCGAACTTTCTCGTTTTCTCTGACCGATGGCTTGACGTATCGCAATTCGATTCAAGTTTTCGTGAACCAAGTGCTGCAAACGGAAGGGGCAAGGTTTTTGCTTGCTCCTCCCGCTCGAGTTTGGGACGACTTTCACACTCTTATGTGGGCAGGCTATCCGGACGGCAACTACGATTTACTGGCGAGCGCGGGAGTTGACGCCACCATCGCTTATCGCGATGACGACTTTTCAACGATTCTCGACAACAACTTCCGCTTCTACGTTGAGCAGATGGCCTGGGAGGTCTTCGCTGTCTATCACAAGAGGCAGAATTTGTGGCACGCCTGGCAAGACGGTTATCAGACGCACCGGGAGAATTGGGAACTGTTAGTGCGGCAGCCCTGCCTGAACGATCCGAAAACTGACGACTATCTGCGTGACCGCTTGACCCGGATGGTCCGAATGCACAAAGCATTCCGGCCGCTGTTTTATAACATCGCCGATGAGCTCGGCCAAGGCGATCAAATTCAACCCACGGATTTTTGTCATTCGACCCATTGCACAGTGAAATTCGCCGAATACTTGCGCTCGATTTATGGCTCGCCGGGTACAGTGGGCGCTGAATGGGCTGGAATTGAAATTGCGAGGTGGGACGACGAAACGATGCGGTCAGGGCTTCCGTTTGAGCACCATGACCTGATGATTTCGCGCACCACCACTGACCGCGCGTTTGACTCGATTGCCGCCGCAGGCCTGGGTGCGAGGTATGGCACTCTGGCGAAGCTGAACAAGGAGTGGGGAACAACATTTCCCGAGCCGTATGGATCCGGCATGTCAACGCGCGAGGACTGGGAAACCGTCACTGCAATGGCTGCGGAGACGCGTGGCATCCCGACCATCGATGAGCCTTCGCTCGAAGCGAAGCTCGGCCCTCTGGACGCCTCGAATGCGCGCTGGGGCAAGCGCGGAGGGTGGAGAACAAACCAGAGTCCCACGAAATTCCGGAATTGGTCTGAGGTAGCAGCATTTGTGAAGCGATTCTACTCCGAGGTGGCTGAAATACGCACCACCGCGGGCTGGAACGTGGCCGCGTGGTGCGATTTCCGCAACTTTATGGATGCGACATTTGCCGCTGCGGTCCAGCGCGCTCGAGCTATGTGCAAAGCGGAAGACCCTGAAGCTCTGTGTGCGACCGAGGGTGGCCAGGCGCCTGCCGCATTTGGTTGGTACAACTATCAACAAGTCGTCAGGTCCGTCGACGTGATCGAGCCTTACAACACTGCGAACAACGTCGAGTTGATTCGCTCGATGAATGCCAAAGTGGCCATCCTGGGCACGCACGCATTCTCATATACTCCGGGGAAACCGCTCTCTGACTTGGACCGCGTTGAGCAAAAGCGGAAGGCGCGCGAAATCTGGTGGCAACTCTTTCACGGATACAAAGGGGCAATCATCTGGGACAACCTGGAGACAAATATTCGGTTTGTCGACAAGAACCACCAGCTTACCCCCGCGGCCGAAGCCTTCTCCGAAGTTTTCCACGAAGTACGAGGAGGGATTGCAAGGCTCATTCTGAATTCCCGCCGCACCCATGATGGGATTGCCATTCATTACTCTCACGCCTCCGTCCAGATTCACTGGCTGCTTGAGAATATGGTGCATGCGCGGGACTGGGTGTTGAACAAATATGATGTTCGCCTGCATTTCAACGGCATTCGAAACAGTTGGACGAAACTGATAGAGGACCTCGGCCTGCAATACGATTTTGTCTCGCGCGATCAGATCGAGGCCGGCAAACTTAGCACGCGCGAATTCCGCGTTTTGATCATGCCGAAATCAGTGGCGGTAAGCGAGCGGGAGGCGCAGGAGATCAGAGAGTTTGTGCAGGCCGGCGGCCTCCTGGTAGCAGACTTTGCCACTGCAACCATGAATGAGCACGGCCGCGACCTGGGCATCGGGCAACTCGATGACGTGTTCGGCATTCGTCGCGTCGTACCTCAAGTGACAGCCGGGAGCGATGGCGGAAAGGGGAACATCGTTGCGCTCCCGATTGAGGACAGGAAATTCAACCTTTCCGCCGTGGCCGAGCCTTCTGTCGCCTTGACGACGGGCAAGGCCCAAGGTGCAAGCGGCAAGGTCTCTAACGTAATTGTGAATACCTTCGGCAACGGGCGCGCCGTCTTTTTGAATCTCGATGTGGCGGACTATGCCGTGGAGCGGCTCCGTCAGGGATCGTGGTCAGAATTACCCGATCTTTTGCAGGGCATCTTGAGTCAGGGCGGTATTCGGCCCCGTTTGCGCGTGATCGGCGCCAATGGCAAGCGTATTCCCGGCGTCGAAATAGTTGTTTACGAAAATGGAGAGTGCGAGCACGTGGCTGTTTTTCGCAACCCTCAATTCGACTCTGAAGGATTGGGAGACTCCACAGCCTTCAAGCACGGTGATTCAGGGGAGGACGTTGATAATTCTTATTTCGAGACGCCAGCCGAAGTTAGCCTGGAATGGCCATCGGCCATGCCGACCTACGACGTACGCCACCGAGCGGACCTGGGTACGGTTCAAACCTACAAGACGACGCTCGACCCATGGCGGCCGCTTATTTTTACCCGGTCGTTACAACCGGTTCCCAAGCTCCGTCTGGAGGTTCCCGAAACGTTGCAAGCGGGAAGTCATTTGGAGATGAAACTGGTAAACGACGGAAACCCTCCACAGGGAGCCCTCCGAGTGGTTCGGATTGAGGTCGTAGGACCGGATGGTCATATTTACGATCTCTATTCCCGAAACTCGCTAGTGCGCGGCACCTCTCATGTTGAAACCATTCCGCTTGCCTACAACGACCCTAAAGGGGAATGGCATTTGCGGGCGCACGACGTGATCACCGGCCAGACTGTCGAGACCAAATTCAGTGTGAGTTGAACGGCCATTTGCGGGGCGCTACGCCTTACCCCGGCATGTCAGAGATTAATGCTGGCCAGGCGGAAGGCAAAATGAGGATTTGAGGCGGCAGGCGGCGTCGAACTCGGGTTGAGCCGCCGCGGCGTTACCGGATTTCGAGTAAGCAAGGGCCAGATTGTAATGGGCGGAGGCATTCTCAGGGTCCATAGCGACGACTCTTTTCATTTGCACGATAGCCTCCGGGAATCTTCCTGTCTTCGCGAGGTAATAGCCAGTTTTAAATACGGCAATTTCAAAGTTAGGATCAATGGCTGCGCACTTTTGAAACTCTGTTAATGCCTGCTCCGCTGCACCTTCCCGCTCGTAGATCGATCCAAGATAAAAGTGAACATACGGCTCATCCTGAAGAGTTTTCTCGACCGACTGAAGGGTGAATAGCGAGTCTTTGAGTCGCCCCTCCTGATACTGGCAGATCCCTTTATAGAATGCCGCTTCGAGATTGTCCGGGCGAAGGCGAAGGGTAGTGTTGAGAGTTGACTCGGCAGCTTCGTACTTGCCCGCGGCAAGCTCGCACTTGGCTAAAGTGATTTGACCTACAAACAATGCCGGTTGCTCTTGCGTCAGACGAGTCAACAAGGGTATCGCGCGGTCGCACTTGCCCTGGGTGGCCATTTGCGTTGCCGAGAAAAGTACTTTAAACGTGCCCAATTCGTCTTTAGGGTCGGGCAACGATGGTCTCGAGTTCGCTAGTGAGGTGGGGGTTGACGCCCCCACGTAGCCCAGGGAGGCAAGCTTCTCGAGATCTGTTGGAGACACTGGCAATGGCGGAGCCTGTTTTTTGGGCGTTATCCTGGCAACCAGACTTGCGAGTTGCGATTTGAATTCCATCGCTGAGGCCCGCTTGGTCGGAAAGAGATTGTGAGTTTCCTGGGGATCATTTGCCAAGTCATAGAGCTCTGGCTTCGGGGCATCGATATACTTAAAATGCCCGCTCCGGAGCGACCGAAGCGCACTCCAACCGAATTCATTCGGGTAGTATGTCTCGCAATAGGCCACGCTCGTTGGCAAAGCTGTGGTCTTCCCCGATATCAGGGATAGTAAGCCGTTGCCTTGCATACTTGACGGAGTGGCAATGCTCAGGAATTGAAGGACGGTCGGCGCAATGTCAATAGTTCGGACTGGTGCAACGATGTGGCGTGGGGTAATGCCTGAGCCAATCGGTGGTTTGATGATAAGCGGCACGAGCAATGTAGTGTCGTAGATGAAAAAGCCGTGGTTGTATTCGCCGTGCTCTCCAAAACTTTCGCCGTGGTCAGACGCCGCGATGATCAAAGTTGGATCGTAGAGAGCGTGTTCCTTCAGGTATGCAAAGAACTTCCCGACGGCGTCATCGGCGTACGCAATTTCCCCGTCGTATGGGTCGTGAAGCAGGGCGCGAAACCGCGGCGGAGGATCGTAGGGTGTGTGCGGATCATATAGATGGATCCACACGAAAAACGGCTTCGCTGGGTGTGGGGGCTGGGCTGACATCCAGCCTAATGCGTCTGCTACCACCTCTTCCGCTGGACGCTGTAGGTCTTGAAGATTGAAAGCGATTGGATTGTCTCGCCCCATTTTTCGACGAAAAGGGCTCGAATAAGTGTCAAAACCTCGGTTCAGACCGCGTTGGGCGTCGAGAACTGCCGCGCCCACGAACGCGGCCGTGGTGTAGCCGTTCCGTTTCAGGAGGTCGGCAAGAGTCGGGGGGGAGGCTCCCAGATTGTACCCCAGGTTATCACGAACCCCATGCAGCGTGGGATAGGTACCTGTCAGAATTGAGCAGTGAGAAGGGAGAGTCAATGGAACCGAGGTCACGGCAGTTCGAAACAGAATTCCGTCACGCGACAGGCCGTCCAGCGTAGGGGTATGAGCCTGCTTGTAACCGTAGCACCCCACGCGATCGGCCCGCACAGTGTCAATCGTAACCAAAACCACATTAGGGCCGATGGACCACGCTGGGGTCACTGGCGTTAATCCGCAGAGCGCGGCAATGGCAGAGGCCAACGCCCGAATAGCCACCGCGCGCTTCGTTCCCGGAAGACCCAAAAGGGCACATTTGGTCAAAACATGTTCTGGTGTCACCACTCGACGGGCAAACATCCTTCTCATGGCTTTGAACTCTCATTGAGGTGGGGTCCATCGCCCATGACTTTGAGAAGGCGCTCGCGCAAATCCGAGCGATTCGGAGCCAAACGGACTGCTTCCTCATACTCCTCGCGTGCCTTCTGCTTCTCGCCAAGCTGCAGGTAGATATCACCTAGCAATCCTCGCAACTCGGAATTGGCCGGACGGCTGACTCGCACTTTTTCGGCGTAGACACGCGCCCGCAAGTATTCTTTCTGCTGAAACCAGTATCGCGCCAACAGGAAGTTTCCAACGGCGGAATCGGGGTCGATTTGCTCCAACTTCTGAAGATGGGGATAGGCCTCTTGCAAGTTCCCGGAATTGAGATCCATTTCGGCTAACTCAGCGTGGGGCTCCCAACGATTGGGATCAACTCCCAAAGCTTTCTTGAAAAGAGCCCGCGCTTCAGCCGTGTGCCCTTGGTCCATTTGTCGCCGCGCCTGCGCAATGGGCTGGTCGGTGGCCTGCAATTGCGCCTGTCGATCGCGGCCGGCTGCGGTCGCCCGCTGGAACTTTTCCATGTACTTAGAATTGTGCGCCGAGTCGCCCTTCATCCGGTAAGCACGACCAAGGACATAGAAAATCGTTGGGAACTGGTCGCCGGCAGATTCCACGCTTTTCAGGCAGTCGATGGCCGCGTCCGGCTCACCCATCGCAGCATATACAGACGCAAGTTTGGAGCGATACTCTGGATTGCGTTCATTCCCAGCCACGGCTCTGATAAGCGCCTCTTTTGCGGCGGCGAGTTGATTTTTTTCGTAGAGAATTTTGCCCATCTCGAAATTGGCCTGTGGGTCTTGGTCCGACTTGGCAAGACTGTCCTGGAAGAACTTGAGGGCTTTGTCTGGCTGGCCTTTAATCACATATACCTGGCCCCGATAGAGGTCGATGCGGGCATCATTAGGGTCGCTTTCCGCCCACAGGTCGAGCGCTCGCAAAGCTTCATCTGTCTTCTCCAGCCGGTAATAGACGTCCGCCAGCAGGCGCAGCCATGCTGGAGCGAGCTGGCGGAGCGTGCGCTCCTGGTGGAATATGGCCAATGTGTTTTCAGCCTCGAAAGTTTGCTTGTGCTGCTCGAACAGGTGGGCTTGGAAAACCCGATATTCCAGCCGGTCCGGCGCCATGTAAACGGCCTCCGCCAATTCGGCTGCGGCATCTTCCATGTGTCCCGCCTGAGACAAGGCCACGCCGCGGTAAAAATAAGGGCGCGCGTCATGGGGGTCCCTCTGCTTCGCGGTATCGAAGACTTTTGCCGCCTCCATTAGTTGACCGGAACTTAAGAGTCTCACCCCATCGGCCAGCAAACCGCTGGTTGGCTCACTGTCTAATTGCGCGAGACCGGGGATCGATCCAGAACCCCACAGGCACACGAGTAAGACGATACCGGAGAAGAACAGGACAGGCGCCTTTATGCGATGGAACAACCAAGCCATTGGCCACAAGAATCCGCAATTGGCAACATTAGCACAGCGGATGAAGCAAGGGCAAGAATGGGTAGGAGGTCGCGCCCAGAGCGCGACCTCCGAGGAGCCATGTAGATGTTAGAACTCCACACGAAGCGAAAACTGGATAACGCGGGAGGCGTTCACTTGGGTCGCCAAGTCTTGCAAGCCGCTGGAGGTACTGGGGGGGCTGTCGTTCGGGTGGTTAAACGCATTGAAGAAGTCAGCGGCAAAACGAATATCGAAATGCTCTTTGATATTGAAATGCTTGTAAAGGGAGAGGTCGTCGTTCCACGCGCCCGGGCCGATGATGTTGTCTCGTGGAGAAGGATTGTAGAATCCACTAAAGGGTGCGTTGTAGCACGACCCGTCCGCCAAAGTCACTGCAAGTTGGCCCTTAAAGGCACCCGAGCAGTTGGGGCCGGCAGGCCCCGCAGCCGCTGGAGTGAGAGTTCCCTGGACGTTGGTTGCGTTGGCGATGTTGAAGTTACCCGCGAACCACTGCCGATAGCGATCGCTGCTGCCTGGTTGGTTCAGCGTGGCGCGCTTGCTCGCCGGAATTCGGACATTGCCCGTCTGGACCAGTGTGTTGTTCACACCCATCCACAAGCCACTATTCCATGAGCCGATGGTGGCCACCTGCCAGCCGCCGATCACATAATTGAGCGGTGCGGAGACGTTCCTCGCAAAATGTTTGCCCCTCCCAAAGGGGAGATCGTAGATGCCGTTGAAAGTCATGTGATGGGGAGGGATGGTGGTATTGTTAAAGTAAACGAGCCGCAGCCGCTGCTGGTAGCTGAGGTTTGGTTCGCCGAGCAGTTGGATATTCTCGGGTACGGTCGCGCCGCCACCGCCCCCTCCAAACTTGCCGCTTCCACCGCCGCCGTTGATCGAGGTATTTCCGTCACTAAACCCGCTCGGGTCCGTGGTGGTGAGGGCGCGTACATACGTGTAAAACCACTGGAAGCTCATGCCGTTGGCGAACTTCCTGTGGAGTTCAATTTGCGCTGAATGATCGTGAGAATATCCAGTGTGGTTGAGGCCGATGATCGACCAAGCCGGTTGCGGCGCCAACAGAGCGGACTTGGAGGGTGGCACCTGCCCCGTACGGACTGCATAGTTGAATCTTGGCTCCTGTGGGTCGACGGCAAACTGCTGCTCGAGGTTTTGACCAAACGTCCCGATATAGCTCATCCGTAGTCCAATCTGCCAGGGCAGTTCGCGCTCCAGGCTGAGGCTCCAGGTTTGTTGGCGCTCATCGTTCCAATTGGGTCCATCCCAGTACGTCGCGCTGTTGCCAGTGGCATTAAGCCCCTGAGGGGTGTTGATATCCACTGTCGCGGCAGGGAGGTAATCCGAAGGCGCGGGGTTCACGACAAAGGGGTAGGTCCCATCTGGGGCACCCGCAGGAACGTTGGGGTTGTTAAAGGGGTTGTTTTGGAACCTGAGATTCAGCGGCGGATTGTTGCGCGTGGATTGCAGCAAGAGAGACAGCGTCATACCTACATAGTAGATGCCGTACGATCCGCGTATCACCGTGTTGTGATTCAATTGATAGGCAATCCCCAGGCGGGGGGCGAAGTCATGCCGAATGGGGCGGAATAGAGCCGAAGGGTATCCAACGGAGTTCGCCGTCGCCCAGGTTAATCCCAAATTCGACCAAGACGTGAGCACTGCAGGCGGGATCCCACCGATCTGGTTGACGCTGATATTTTTCGGTGAAATCACCTCAAATGTGCTTGGGTCAGCGGGGTTGAAAGGTACAACAAGCCGGTTTCTGGCCTCACTGTAAGGCGTCCAGTAATCCCAACGCAGCCCCGCGTTAAGCGTCAGGCGCGGTGAGAGTTTGATTTTGTCGGTGACGTACAGCCCCAATTCGCTCTGGCGGAAATAAAAATATCCTCGATTGTATTGATTTGACAGGTAATTCGGAAGGCCAAGGAGTAGTTCGGCAAATCCACTCCCCGTATCCAGCGCCGGCCCGGCTTGGGAAGGATCCCAATTGGTGGTGTACGAGCCGCTCCAGTTATGACTGCCCTGGGCTTGCTGGTTCTCGCGGACGTTGTTCTGTTCGCGCCGGCCTCTGCCTCCAAACTGGATCATATGCTTGCCGTGCATCCAGGTGACGTTATCTTCGATCGTCTCGCTGGTAAGATTTTGATTGTGTACGTTGTCGGAGTCCCAGCCGAAATAGAGGGACGATCCAGAGTAAAAGTAGTTATACTCGCCAGTGTAAAGCGTTGGCCATCCCGTTACGCTGAAGGGATTGGGCAGGGACAGTTTGGAGTCCCAGTTGGTGAAGTCCGCGGTCGTTCCGTAATGGACAGCAGACCTGTTAACACCCACCAATAATTCATTCAGCAAGCTCGAGGAGATTGTCCGGTCGTAGTTCACGCCCACATTGGTGACGTAATAATCTCTGGCGCTCGTTCCCATGCCGGATGAAGTGTCAATTGGGTTGGCGAAGTAGCCGCCCTCGACGGCGGACTTCTGCGTACCCCGCGTATAGCGCACCGAAAGCCGGTCCTTATCGGAGAGGTTTTGATCCACCTTAACGGTGAAAGTCTTGTTGTTTGCGACGTTGGGATAGGTGGATAAGAAATTCGGCGCGATATAGGGATTATTGTCGTTCGTAGGAAGAGCAGTCAGGGCCTTCAAAGCGAGTGCTGTTGCGTTAAAAGGCCCGGGAATCTGATTGTTAGAGAACGGTTGCCGCTGAAATGTTACGGGGTCAGTAGTCGTGGGGTCGTAAATGACCAGGGGCGCGTAACCTGTTGGGCAACCCGGGCCAACGTCGCACGGATTGTTAGTGTCAACGGCGTTGCTCAAATCTCCGTTCCACATTGCCGCGGTGGGTACATTTGGGTACAACGGCGTGGAGCGCTCGCGGTCGCGCAAGCCTTCGTAGTCAAAAAACCAAAACGACTTGTTCCGTCCATTGTAAACATGCGGGATCACCACGGGACCACCGGCGTACACTCCGAACTCGTTCCGGATGAGCTGGGGGACCTTCACGTTCAAAGGGTCGGAGCGCAGGCGCGCCGGGCTGACCACGGTATTGTCGCGGTTGTATTCGTAGGCGCCACCGTGCAATTGGTTGGTACCGCTCCTTGTGGCCATAACGACTGTGGCTGGCTGATCATAGCGCGCGTCCGATCCCACGGTTTCAATTCGAAATTCCTGGATGGTGTCAATGCCCGGCTGGACGCGAACGATCCCGCCGCCAAAACGGTCAACCTGTGTAACGCCGTCGAGATTGATGTCAAGAGAACCGACTTTCATGCCGTTCACACGCGCGCCGCCCGCGCCACTCTCCACTCCGGCAGTCAGACCAAACAACTGACCTACCTGACGTCCATTCAGCGGGAGGGCGCGAATCTGGTTCGTATCCTTCACATCGGCCACGGAACCACTCGTAGTCTCAATGGGGGTCACGGCCCCCGTGACCTCAAGAGTAGTCTTGGAGCCGCCCACGCTCAGAATAGCGTTAACCACCGCACTCTGCCCCACTTGGAGCACGAAATTGCCGGCCCAATCCACAAATCCTTGTTTGCCCACCACCAGCTTGTAGGAGCCGATGGGCACAGCGCCGAAGTAATAGGCTCCGAGGTTGTTACTATGACCTTTGCGCGCAACGCCCGTGGCGGTGTTGGTGAGTGTCACTTGGGCCTCGGGAACCAAGGCATTGGTGGCGTCCGTCACCGTTCCCCCCACCGACCCATTACCACTTTGCGCCCACACCCTGGTTGCAAACGGGCCTGCCATTCCCAGCCCGAGTGATACAGCCAAAACTGTTACTAATCGAAGTCCTTTTGATTTCATAGCTGCCTCCCTCTGCTCCGGTCCCGACGCAGTCAAAGTCGATCGGCGAGAAAAAGTAATCAAGGGCTGTTGCGCATCGCATTCTAACCGACGGCAAGGGTCAGCGTCCCCCACCCGGGCTCAAAACATGACTTTTCGAAGGTCACCTTGTACGGGCCGGTTGGCCTCGCGCCAAAGTAGTAAAAACCGGCTGAAGAGGTCTGGGATTTTTGGGCTATCCCGGTTTGTGTTTGTGTCATGGTGACTTGCTCACTTGACACAGCGGCTTCACCTGGGTCACGCACCGTGCCCGACACCGTCCCGCGCCCCGTCTGTGCGAATGCTACAGGCATCACAATGGCAAGCATCACTAGGGTAACTGAAAACTGAAAAACTGCTCTGGCGAGGTTGCTCGGATGGAGCATCAGGGGTCTCAATTCTTGTCCGCCCAGCCCAGGCATCGGATAAGCCAATCGGTCAAGTTTCCGAAAGTCGAGTCAACTTGTCGGACTGAGTTACCACCGTTATTCCACCTTTGTCAAGCACTACTTGCAACGATGTCAAAGCTCTTTAGAAATGTCCCCTTTCTTACCTCGTTAGAAGTGTCCCCTTTTCTTGTTTTTGGTTTTTGCCTTTCATTTTGTTTTGGTTCTTGCTTTTGTCGTTGGCCTGGCC
>JBGPCF010000011.1:0-86057 GCA_041481635.1 Terriglobia bacterium
GTGATCCCGCGCGCCTTCTCTTCCGGCGCGTTGTCAATGGAATCGAACGCCCGGAACTTCACCTTCGGGTTGTCCTTCGCCAACACCTTGGTGATCGCCGCCGTCAGCGTCGTCTTCCCGTGATCGATGTGCCCGATCGTACCGATGTTCATGTGCGGCTTTGATCGATCAAATTTTTCTTTGGCCATTTGCTATGATCCTCCGCTACCAGTTCGATCCGTAATCGGGATCTTTCAGGCGTCGCCGAAGGTCCGCTGAAATCGTTCCGGCCGGCTCGCAGCCAAAATCCACGCGGATCCACTCCTTGCAGCGTCCGCAGACAAAAAGGTAGATCTGACTGCCGTCAAGAAACTGATTGTAAACGATGCGATTGTTTTCAACTTCACGACACGCCGGACATTGCAGGTCTCCGGAATATCGAATGAACTCCATACCCTTGATACCTAGTCCAGCACCGACCACAAATCTCTGGAGCCGATGAGCGGAATTGAACCGCTGACCCCGTCCTTACCAAGGACGTGCTCTACCAACTGAGCTACATCGGCCCGCCGCGCAAGCCTCGCGCGGAGAAACCGGAAATTGGAAAATCGAAACTGGCAAAGGAACTCGATCTGCCCACGTGACGACCTTTTCCAATTTCCATTTTCAAATTGGAGCGGGAGACGGGGATCGAACCCGCGACCAACAGCTTGGAAGGCTGTGACTCTACCACTGAGTTACTCCCGCCCCCTTTTTGGGAAACTGGAAAATGGAAATTCGAAACTCGCTCCCGGCCATCCCGTCCAGAGTTTCCAATTTCAATTTTCCAATTTCCAGCCTTCGACTGGTGGACAGGGGAGGATTCGAACCTCCGTAGACCGCAAGGGCCGGCAGGTTTACAGCCTGCTGCTTTTGACCGCTCAGCCACCTGTCCGTCCTGGCACTGCCAAAGCCAAGATGAGGGATGTTTGCTCCCTACAATTTCCAAAGTTATTCCCAACTGTTGACACTGGAACATTCAAGTTAGCGGTGGGACAAAGGGACACCAGTCTGCCTGCACACTGCGCAGAGTAATACGACCCGTATAAATTGAAATCCTACCCTTCGAATCCCGGCCTTTATCTTTCGGAACTTTTTATTCGCGCTCGCTCAATCTGGAGCTGGCGAAGGGATTTGAACCCCTGACCCTCTGATTACAAATCAGATGCTCTACCGACTGAGCTACGCCAGCTACTGCAAACACACAAGTATAATAATTCGGAACCAAAATTGCAACAAGTTCTAGAAATTTTTTTATTGCCCTCCTCTTATCCGCTCCCCGAGAGGTGGTGCCGCCGGCGCGCCGCCTTTGCGCCCCGACGTCTGGACGGCTTTGCCGAGTCGTAGACCAGTTTGGCGCGGACCGGGCTGCGAGCCAGCCCCCCCTCCTCGACGTGCGTATTAAACATCCGGCAAAAGCCGTCCAGGTGGGATAGGATTCCCTGCCCTTCGGAACCCGTCGCGATATGAGGCGCCCCCTCGGAGGAAATCTGAGCGGGAGTAATTTCTGCGGACTCAAAACCTTGCGTCCCGAAGGTCAACCGGACGATCATGGACTCCCGCGCATCCGGCCTTCCCGACGGGAAAGCAAAATTGCCGATCGAATAGAAAACCGGCACCTTGCCGAAGTATTCGATTCCCTGCAGCACATGCGGGTGCATGCCCACCACAACGTCACAGCCCGCCTCCGCGATTACACGCGCCAATTCACGTTGTCGAGGCGTGACGAGGTGCCCCCCCTGTCCGCCCCAATGCATCATTAATACAACGTAGTCGGCCTGGGCACGGGCGCGCCTTAAAGCGTCGACCAGGACGCTCTCATCTTTCGACGATGCAACGCCCAATCGAGCTTCGGTCGCCTCATAGTTCGTCGGAACAACGTCAGTAAAAGCAAGGAGTGCCACGCGTATCCCGTGAGCGTTCAAAATAAACGCGCGCTCGGCATCCTGCTTCAGGCCTGCGCCAACCACCGGCAACTGGGCTTCACGGAAAGCCCCAAGAGTGTCCCGCAGCCCTGTGATGGTGTAATCCATCATGTGGTTGTTCGCCAACCCGACCAGACCGACTCCCGATTCCTTCAGGATTCCGGGAATGACTGGGTTGGAGGCGTGCAAAATGTAATCCCTTCCGGCCCTCACTTCCGCCGGCTTCTTGCTTCGCGTAACCGTGTGCGAGCTCGTAATAGGTTCTTCCAGGTTGAGGAAAACCAAATCGGCTCGCGAAAACTCATCACGGACCCCATCTAATATGTGAACCACATCCTGGGATCCTTTCCAGGATGACTCGGGCAGGACATCCCCTGCCACATCGATGACGACACGATTTGATACCTCCTCCTGTTGTCCCTGGGCCGCGAAACCCCAAAGGAACGCCAACCCGATTCCTGCCGCGCCTATCACGAAGGCGCGTAGGATTTGAGGTGGATCGAAGAAAGGCTTTAACTTTTGGAAATAGGACAGGATTCCCAATGTTCCGGTTATCCGTGGAGGTACTTCGCCGGATTGACCGGCGTGTCTTGAATGTGAACTTCGTAGTGTAGATGCGGGCCAGTGGTTTTGCCGGTGACCCCGACAGCCCCGATGATCTGCCCACGCTTGATTTCCTGGCCCACCACAACATTAATCCTGCTCAGGTGGCCGTACTTGGTTGTGATCCCCGATCCGTGGTCAACCAGGATGGCGTTGCCGTACCCTGCGTCCGGGCCAGCGGCCAGAACGATCCCATCCGCAGTGGATTCCACGATGGTGCCGATGGGGGCAGCTATATCCATGCCGGCATGGAAGGCCCCTTCGCCACTCAGCGGATCAAGCCTCTCCCCGAACCCCGCCGTCACCAAGCCCCGGACGGGCCAAATCGTGGGAACCGTGGAAGGATCGGCCGATGGATTGATGACGAGATCAGGAGCAATCGGGTCGGCCGCGGGTTTAAGTGAGCCGGTCTTGAGTAGATTGAAGGCGTAAAGGGATGCGTGGTAGCTGGACTCCAAAGTGGCATTATTCTGGGTCGCCAGCACAAGCAGAGAGCGAGGGAAACTCGTGCGCCGAGCCTCGCCAAATCCGTAGGTCAAAGCAACTTCGGTGGCCAGCGACTGAAGTGAATTCAATTTGACGTTGGTTTGGGTGACCTCTTTTTCCAGGGACCGATACTGGGTCTTCAAACTTTCGCGGTCAGACCGGAGGTTGTTGTAATCCGAGACCTTTAGGAGCATTCGGGTATAGCTGCTCGCCAATGCCACCACTGTCGTAACACCGACCAAACATAGGGCAAAAACCAGGTGGACCACATAGAATGGAAGTTGGACCTTGCGGACCTTTCCATGAGTACCTGGAAATATGAGGAAAGTAAAATATTTTCTTTCCATTAATCAAACACCTCGAATTGTAGTTTAGACTTCCCCCACTGGGAGAAGAACTCTTCCGGGGGAAAGTATAGGGGCCTTGCGCTTGACTTCAACAGTGAGCAGAGGGAATGGTATGTTAGGCGCGTTGGCCTGTCAAGCAATTATCTCTCAATTATCTCTCAGCGTTAGGATTGCATGAGCCATCTTTCTAGCGCACTTCCCAATTCACCGTCTGATTGGACGATTAAATGTAATCTGTCACTCGCTCCCGCCTTCGAGTAGTTATCGACAGCGATTTGGAATCGAGCCGTGGCAGCGAGTTTTGGAAGAGGCTCGCCATGGGCCCCCGTGCTATTGATAACCCAGCAAGGCTTGGGAGCGAGGCTAGCCGCAAGGTCAGGGATATCCAATTCGGGCAGGATGCCGAAGACAAACCAGGAAAGAGCCAAGGAGTACTCTTCCGATTCGACCACCGACCGAAATTCACAGAGCATGTGGTAAGCGGCGATTGAACGGGGCCGATCATCGAGGACGGCTGCCACGAGGCAAGTGATCGCTCCGCCCTTCACTCCCAAAAGGTACACCCGCGTATGGTCCACATCGGAGCGCGCATCCAGATAGTCCAGACAGCGCAGGACGTCCCACACCCGCTGGCCCAGCACGGGTTTCCCAATGGTTAAACCAGCCCAGGCGTACCCGGACTCGGCATGCTCGCCTTCGTAGAACAGCGGACCGGCCTTGGGATAACGCGGTGACGAGATTCCAAAACCTCTCAAATCGATGGCGCAGACCGCGAAACCATTATGCGCAAGTGTGGAGATTTCGTTTGGCTCCTCGACCACCCCGTCTTTTCCGTCCTCCGCGACGTAGAGAATGGTGGGCAGAGGTCCCGACTTCCGGTTGGGTTTAATGAACCAACCCGGCACCCGCATCTCAGGCTCTGGCCGGAAATCAAACTCTTCAAACGTCAATCCCTGTCCTTCAACGGTCGATAGGGTCCGCGCCTCCAAGGCTGTCCGCTCAGAAGGCAAAGCCAATAACTTCTGCAGCGATTCGCGGATGGAGTTCTTCGCGCCTGACGGAGCCGCGGCCACCGCTGGATGGGATCTCTTAGGCACAACTGCCCGCGCACGGTCGATATTGAGTTGAAGGAGCGATCGTCCTCCAAGCGCAGTCAGGACTTGGCCAGTACTGGTGCAATTCAAAGCTTCGGCTGGCGAGGATTCAAACTCCGCTTCTGCGGTCGCAAGCCCCTCCTTTCCGAGCCATCGATTGAACCAGGCATATGCCGCCTGACGATTGAAATAATCCAGGTCATGGGGAAGTGGCGAGGCAAACAGATTGACCTTATTCCCCTCACCCAACGTCTCGTAGACTTTCTTCAGCTCTTCGTATATCTCCTTGGTACCCTGGGAATAATTGGGCGAGTATGTTGTTCCGGCATCCTGAGGGGTAAAGCAAATGAGCAATGGTTTGGGCGCAAAAGCCATCAGCAAATCACCGCGGTCAATCAATTGAGAGTCGGTGCCGCCCAAAGCGAGCCCTCCCACCAGGTTTTGCTCAGCGTCAGCCACGGCGCCAGGCGGGTCATACTGTGGTCCGGCAAAATTCTCCGAGTTGCCCTCGACCTCGACGGTAACGTGGATACGAGGCTCCATGGCGCAGAGGTACATGGTCATGGTGCCGCCACCCGAGTGGCCCGTGCAGCCGATCCGTTTCGGGTCAACCTCGGGCCGGCTCAACAGGTAATCCAAAGCCCGCACAGCATCCCAAGCGCGGTATTGTGCGAACGTGGCACCCAACAAGAGGAGCGGCCGCCCGGCCTGCGAGTGCTCCCCAGTTGGACCAAGCCGCGACTTGCCGGTTCGAGCGTCCAGATACTGATGCCTCTCACCCTGTCCGAACGGATCGAAGGCCAAAACCACGTAACCCATGCGCGCCAGGGTTTGATAAGTGTACTGATAATTCCGGTAGGCCTTGCCATTGGATGTGTGCCCGAGGGGCGCAAGAATGGCGGGGAAAGGCGGGAGGGCGTTCGGGTTCCCCGCCGCCGGAATGTAGAGGTGCGCGGTGACGAAGACCTGGGGCTGGCTTTCAAATATCACTTTTTCGATCCGGTACAACTTTCTCTCGATGGTTCCTGTAAGCTGCGGATTGAGCGGAGTTTTTTCCAGCGGGCCGCCCACCAATTCCCAAACCTTTTCCCGCACCATCTGGATTCTCTCCAGCACCTGGGCCGGAGTTCCCAAATTGCGGAGCACCTCCATGCGCCGGTTGCGGGCGAGATTCACCTTTGAGGTAAGATAGGAAGGCCAGTCGTTCCAATAGTCACGACTTGGGGTGGCATCAGGCGGGAGGGGATTCACTGACCTGACCGCAGGATGAGATGGAGGGCTCACCCGCGGGAGGGGCAAAGCAAGACCCGCCGCGTTGGTTTGTAGGAATTGCCGGCGTGAAATCATGGACGACCTCCTTATCAAGGTGCCGCGTGTTTAAGTCCGAGAATGAATTTGTCCGATGGCTCCAGAAGCTGGGACAAAGCCGGGGTGAGGGATTGCGCCTGGGGATTGGCGACGATGCCGCGCTGGTGGAGGTTCGCCGCGGGCACGAGCTCATATTGACCACCGACCTCTCCATCGAGGGAGTGCATTTCCTGGGCGACTTCCATCCGCCCCGCGCTGTGGGCCATCGCGCGCTCGCCCGCTCGCTCAGTGACGTCGCAGCGATGGGCGGAACGCCGCGCTACGCGCTGATTTCGTTGGCCATTTCCCAGCGAACAAAGCACGCCTGGCTGAAGGAGTTTTACGCAGGCGTCTTTTCGCTTGCCCAACGCTACGGGGTCGCCGTAGTGGGCGGGGACACCGCCGTAGTTCCCGGAAACACCACCATCGATGTCCTCTTGGTGGGAGAAATCGAGCGGGGGAAGGCAATCCGCCGGGCCGGAGCCCGGGCAGGCGATCAACTCTTTGTGAGTGGCCGGCTGGGCATTTCCGCGCTGGGTCTCCGATGCCTGAGGGCGCGAGCCAGACCCGCGCACCTCGGCAAGATTGGCCGGCTGGCTGCCCAGCCAGTAGAGGATAATGTCGATCCCATCCAGGTCCACTTCTTTCCAGAGCCCCGCTGCGCCCTCGGCCGGTTTCTGGTGCAGAAGAAGCTGGCCACCGCGCTTATCGATTTGAGCGATGGCCTTTCGAAAGATCTTGCGCGCCTCTGTGAGGCCAGCCGGGTGGGCGCACGCGTCTGGGCGGAGCGAATCCCTGGTCCCCCGGCCAGCTATGATTTGCGCTCCGCCGACGCCTTGAATCTTGCCCTCCACGGCGGGGAAGATTACGAACTCCTCTTCACCGTTCCAGCTCAAAAGGCGCCGCAGGTCCCACGAAGGCATCGCGGCGTTCCGCTTTACCCTATCGGTGAGATCAGCCCCGGGAGAGATCTGCTCCTCGCCTCTCCTGACGGCCACGACAAGCCCCTCAAGCCCGCGGGGTATGACCATTTCGCAAAGGCCTTCTCGTCATCCAAGAAGCTCCGCTAAAAATCAAGCCACTTGGCAGCTCGAGAGATTCCGCAAGTTTGCTCCAGGCCCTTCTCCTATCACTGATTCGCGCCAGTGGGCGTCGTTTTGGTCACCGGCTTGGTTTCGCCGGGCGGAAGTGTGGGCTTTGAGGGAGGTACAGGGTTGTCGCGGGCGGGCACTGCTTTGTTGGGCGCCGAGACCGGCTCGTGGGTTACAGGTTTTATTTCAGGCCGGGTGGTTTTCGGCGGCTCCTTGCCTGCTCCGACCACTGGGTCTGAGTTTGGCTTTTCCACGTCGCCCGACGACGCCCTATGCTCGGCCAGCAAGCGTTCCGTCCCGCCGCTTTCCAGGATGGTCTTCACCTGTTCAGGGTCGATGAGGAGTGGTGAGTTGGGGAAATCTTCCGCCGGCTTGTCCTTCAGAGCCTCACCCATAAAGTTCATCCAAATAGGGAGAGCGACTTTCGCGCCCTCTTCGTGGGGGCCGAGCGTGTCGTGGTTATCAAAGCCCACCCAGACTCCGCAGGTGAGAGAAGGTGAAAAGCCAATGAACCAGGCATCGGAAAAATCGTTGGTGGTTCCAGTCTTGCCGGCGATGGGGCGCTTGAGAGCCTTGGCGCGGGCGCCCGTCCCGGAGTTAATCACCTCACGCAGCATGGAGAGCTCCAGGCGGGCGATGGGCGCGGGAAGGACGTCGGTGACTTCGGGCGGAAAATCGTCAATCACCCGCCCGTCGTAATTGGTGACGCGCTGGATCATGCGCGGCGCGATGTGCACGCCATCGTCGGGAAAGGTGGTGAAAGCTGAGGTGTGTTCGAGCAGAGTGAGATCGGAAGCTCCCAGGGCCAGGGGAAGGTTGGGCACGAGCCGCGACGTGATCCCGAACTTGCGGCAGAGCAGGATGACCTTATCCACGCCCACCTTGGCCAGCAGGCGGACGGCGGGCACGTTGCGCGATTCTGCCAGAGCGTGCAGCAAAGTGATGGTCCCCTCGTACTTGTTGTCGTAGTTATGCGGCGACCACTCGCCCGAGGAAGTGGGGAAAGCCACCGGGCTATCCACAATGGTATTGAAGGGGCTCATACCATCCATCAGCGCTTGGGCATAGACGTAAACTTTGAACGACGATCCCACCTGGCGCTCCGCCTGAATGGCGCGGTTGTATTTGCTCTCGTCGAAATCATAGCCGCCGACCATGGCACGCACGGCACCGCTGGCGTTATCGATTGCCACGAGCGCGCCCTGCACGGTAGGCGTCTGGTCGAGAGAGACTTTAAGAGTCTTGCCCTTCACCTCTTTGATCAGAAACAAGTCAGTATCGCCAAGTGCGAAGATTTGATCGGGGGGCTTTTGTCCGACCCAGGTAAAATCGGGCGGCGTCAAGGTGGCCGTCGATTCGCCAAACCGAACCACAACCTCGCGCGGCTTAACTTCCATCACCAAACCGTGCAGCCAGTTGCCGGCTTCCAGTGGCTTCTTCCAATCGTCGTCCACATAACTCAACAAAGTGGCTGGGAGGCCGCTGGGAAGGTTTGTGGGGTGCTTCAGGATGTTGTTTTCCGCCCCCCGCCAGCCGCGCCGCTTGTCATCATCGTGCAAGCCCTGGCGGACCGCCTTCTCGGCCGCGCGCTGCATCGCGAGATTTAGCGTGGTGTAAACACGCAAGCCTTTTTCCTGAACCGTCTCCGGACCGTACTTCCTTTCCAGGAATTGGCGCGCCTCTTCGACGAAGTACGGCGCGATGTAGTTGTTCCACTTCTGGATGTTCAGTCCGAGGGGCGCCAGCTTGGCCGCTTTGAGCTGGGCCTCGGTAATTTTGCCGTTTTCGTACATGGCCTGAAGCACGATGTTGCGGCGCTCCCGCGCGCGCTCGGGGTGGAGGACGGGGGAATAGGCTGTCGGGCTGCGCGGCACCCCGGCCAGCATGGCGGCTTGAGGCAGGGTCAACTGGTCCAAGTGTTTGCCGAAGAAATATTCCGCTGACGCTTCGTAGCCGTAATTCCCGTGGCCCATTTCAATCAAATTCACATACAGGGTAAATATCTGCGGCTTGGTAAATCGCCGCTCAATCTGGATGGCCAGGAGCATCTCCTGAAATTTTCGCCGCCAGCTTTTCTCCGGAGTGAGAAATAGCCGCTTGGCCAGCTGCTGGGTCAGAGTACTGGCCCCCTGCGCTTTCCGCCACTCGAAAATGTCCGTGAGGCCGGCGCGCACAATGCGAATGACGTCCACGCCCCAGTGGCTTTCAAAATGGCGGTCCTCAATGGACAGGATGGCGTCGCGCATGACCGGGGGAATCTGGTTGTAATTGACAATGACGCGGCGTTCCAGGGCAAAGCTGCCCAGGACCGTGCCATCGTCGGCATAGAGCTCGGTCATGACGTCGGGCCGGTAATCTTCCAACTGGCGGACTTTGGGCAGGTCGAGGGAGTAGACAAACACCAGTCCGGCGATTGAGCCCACCGCTGCGGAGAGGAGAATCAAAGTGAGGAAAACAAACTGGCCAAATATCTTCCTGCTGTGAACCAGGAGGGAAGACCGCTTCTTGGGCGGCGGGGGCGCGTTAAAGAGCGAAAACTCGTGCTCGTCCATGGGGGTTTTGCCTTTTGTTCCATGTCCATTCTATGACCGCGTGCGCAGACAGTCAAACTTCGCTATCCTCAATGTCTCTCGCCGTCTCACGACCGCCCTTGGCGAATGAGCTCCTCCACATCGCCCAGCTTCTCGCCCAAAATATTCAGCTTGCGCGCCAGGGCTTGAATCTCAGACTCGGCACGGCGGTTGACGTCAAAATCCAATTCGCCACGCACCCGGTCTTTCGCGTCCTGGCGGTTCTGACTCATCATAATCACCGGCGCCTGGATGGATGCCAGCATCGAAAGGAAGAGGTTCAACAGGATGAAAGGATAGGGGTCCCAGGCCGCGGTGCGCAAGGCAACGTTGATGCCCGAATAAACGACCAGCACGGCGCCAAAGAGGATGATAAAAGTCCATGAGCCGCCGAACCGGGCCACTGAGTCTGCAATGCGCTCCCCCACGGTGGCTTCCTCTTCGATTACTACATTAGGATTCCGGCTGGCGCGGCGGCGCACCAATTGCTGCGAGTTGTGAAATTGCCGACCCAGCACGGTCAGCATGTCCATGCCCGCCAGAGGTTTTCGCTCAAGGAGCACGGCAATATCGTCGCGGCTCACTTCCACGCAGACCGTTTCTTCGATGGCGCTAGCGTTGGTCTGATGGGCCGTCTGCTCGAGCATGGAGGCAAAGCCAAAAAACTCGCCGTGCGAGGGCTCGTCGACCACCACCTCCTGGTGATCTTCATCGACGGTAGTCACGCTCACCCGCCCGGAAACCATAACGTAGGCCTGCCGGCTGGGGTCGCCAATTTTGTAGATGCGCTGGCGCGGAGCGAATTTCTTCAACTCCACTTGCCCGGCCAGGACAGCGGTTTCCTCTTCGTCCAGCAGCGCAAACAGTGGTACGTGTTTCAACACTTCAGGGTTGCACGCCATCGGTCACCTCGCATGTTGGAAATGGTTCGAGCCCAATTCGGGCCAAGCATCTCATGAAGAAGCGAAGCCATCAAGTGGGTGGGAAGGACCGCCCGGCAAGGGCACCTGCGGGAGCACTTCCCCCCCCGGGGCAATCGATGCCCCCATCGTGTGGGCATGGATTTGTGCCAACCCGCCGACCGACAGAGCGCGCGGCGCCTTTACTGGGGACGCCCTTCGAACACCAGATTAAATGGAGTTTGGGTGGCGCGGCGGAAGCGCTTGAAGCCGCCTTTGGTCACCACGTCGCGCATGCGCGCCTCGCCAGCCTGGGCGCCCAGAGCCAGTCCGACCTCCTGGGCGCGAGACGCGGGGGTGCAAATCATGGTGGAAGCACAATAGAAGAGCCGCCCGACTGGATTCAGATTCTCTTCCAGGCGATCGTTAGCGTAGGGCTCGACAATCATCCATGTGCCGTCCGGCCGCAGTGTTTGGAGCACGTGAGCGGCGGCGCCGGACGGGTCGCCCATATCGTGTAGGCAATCGAAGAACGCCACCAGGTCGTAGCCGAGTCCCGGGTAGCCTTTGGAAGTATGAACTTCGAAAAGGACGCGCTTGTCCACTCCGGCGCGCGCCGCGGCTTTCTGGGCATACTCGATCGAGGGGCGGTGGTAGTCGTAGCCAAAAAATTCTGAATTGGGATAGGCCTGCGCCATGAGGATGGTGGAGGCGCCGCGCCCGCAACCTACGTCGGCAACGCGCGCGCCCGCTTTGAGTTTGGCTTCCACGCCATCGAGCGCGGGAATCCACGAGCTCACAAGGTTGGCGGCGTAGTTGGGCCGGAAGAACCGCTCGGTACCTTCGAAAAGACCCTTGTCGTGTTCGTGCCATCCCACACCGGCGCCGGTGCGGAAAGCTTCTTCAATCAGAGGTTCGTCCTTCAACACCGCCATAACCACCTGAAACGCGCCCGGGAGGTACGCGGGGCTGTCCTCGAGGGCAAGCGCGAAAGCCTGCTCGGGGGGCAAGGTATAGCGGTCCGTGGAGGGGTCGTAGGTCACATAGCGTCCGGCGGCCTGCGCGGACAGCCACTCGCGCACGTAGCGCTCGGAAGTGTTGGTTTTCGCCGCCAGCTCTGCCGAGGTTATCGGAGTGGAGTCCGCCATGGCCTTGTACAAGCCCAATCTCTCGCCCAGCACCACCAGGGCGACATTGAGCGCACCGCCGAATTCACCCACGAATTGACCCAAAAACTCATTGAGCTTGGCTTGATCGACTTGCATAGCTCGCCTCCCATGATTCGTTCGACTGATATGGTTAATGCCCGATCCCTCTTTGGGGGTGCCCGGGAGTTTACAAATTATGGGGGCGCAGAGCAAGAGGAATGCTCCGCGCGAGCTGGGAAGCTCAGCTAACCGAGGTGGCTTGACATCCTCCCGGGCCGCGGTAAAATATGTTCGAACGAACGTTCGATTTAAGAAGAGGTTCGCAGAGTGGCTCCGCCTCCCATGCCTGCCCGGATCGCCAGAAGCGGAAACATTCCCGGTGGCCTGCCTCCGCACCGCGCCCACGCTATCCCCGGGAACGGAAGCGTCGGGCGGACCAATCAAAACACGCGCCAATTCGACAGAAAGCTGGACGTGATCCTGCGCCAGGCGGCGGCGGTATTCTGCGCCAAGGGTTTCGACCGGGCCAGCATCCGCGATATCGCCCGTGAGACGGGAGTGAGCCTGGCGGGGCTTTACTATTACTTCTCGAGCAAAGAAGATCTGCTCTACCTCATCCAACGCCACACCTTCGAGACCATGCTGGCCTCCTCGCGTGCCGCGCTCGTGGGGCTCGATACCGCCGAGGAGCGCCTCCGTATTTTCATCCGGCTTCACCTGCAATATTTCATCGAACATCCCAATGAGATGAAAGTCTTGACGCACGAAGTGGGGCCACTCGAGCAAACGTTGCGCCGGGAACTGAGCGCGCTCAAGAAATCCTACTATCAACTTTGCTTTGACCAGGTGGACGCATTGCGGCAGGAACACCGGCTGAACGGGGTGAACACGCGGCTGGCGGCCCTTTCGCTTTTTGGGATGATGAATTGGATTTATCAGTGGTACAAACCCAGGTTCGACCCGGACGCACGAGCGTGCGCTGAACAAATGACCTCGACATTTCTTTATGGTATTTTGGGCCGGTGGGCCCGGCGGGGTCCAGCGATCCCTGGGGCGGGTGCCGTGTTGAACGGGAGCTCGTCGGGGCGCAATTCACAAGGGAACGGTTTTGGCGCGCACGAGATCAATGAAGTGATGAAAGTTAAACCCAACGGCTCGGCCAAGAGGAAAGTCCGCTGAGGGCACCGAGCCAGCGGGCCAGGCAAATCTCAGGGCTGAATCCAACAGAATAAGGAGGACGCGATGTCCACTTCAGTTACAGCCGCACCTGCGGGCACGCTTATCAACTACCGCGTGGGGGGCGGAATTGCCTGGGTTGAAATGAATGACCCGCCCGCGAACACCTACACCCACGAAATGATGGTGCAATTGGACACAGCCATCCTGCGCGCGCGGTTTGACGGGGACGTCCACGTGATCATCCTCAAGGGCGCGGGCGACAAATTCTTTTCCGCGGGCGCCAACATCAAAATGCTGGCCAGCGTAACGCCGGAGTTCAAATACTATTTCTGCTTGCACGCCAACGAGACTTTGACGCGCCTCGAGCAAACGCCCAAGCTGGTCATTGCGGCGCTGAACGGACACACGGTGGGCGGCGGGCTGGAGATCGCGCTGGCCGCAGACCTCCGCCTGGCGCGGCGCGACGCGGGAAAGATCGGCCTGCCGGAAGTGGCGCTGGGCGTCCTGCCGGGTACCGGAGGCACGCAGCGTCTGGCGCGGCTGGTGGGCAAGTCGCGCGCCATCGAGTTAATGGTGACGGGGCGAACGTTTTCCTTTGAGGAAGCAGAGGAGATCGGCCTGGTCAATCAAGTCTTCGACCGCGACGGATTTGACGAGCAGGTGACCGAATACGCCAAACAATTTGTGCCCCCGCGCAAAGCCGCACGCGCCGTCGGCCGCATCAAGCGCGCCGTGTGCTCCGGCCTCGAAATGCCGTTTAGCGAAGCGCTGGCGCTCGAGCGCGAATTGCAGCAGCATCTGTTCCAGAGCGAGGACGCCCACGAGGGTCTGGCAGCCTACGTGGAAAAACGCGCGCCGAATTTTAAGGCCAAATAATTTGTCCGTCGTCCGTTGCCAGTAGTCGGTGGCGCGAATTTTAGCGGGACTTCCTTAGAACGGACAATGGGCAATGGACCGCGGACGAGGTTTCATAATGAAGATCGCCGTTTCAGTTGCCGACAAAGAGATAGTCAAGGGACGGGACTCGTCTTACTTCAAGGCTCTCGTGATGGCGGGAGCCCGGCCCGAGGAAATCCACCTGATCACGCCCGGCGCGCCCAACTTCCACGCCGAAGTCTATGACGGGATCCTCCTGGCCGGCGGCGAGGATGTGGACCCCGCCCTCTACGAAGAGGAAAAGAAATACGACAACGTTAAGGTGAATCGCAAGCGGGACGATTTCGAGTTGAAATTGTTGGACCAGGCGCGCGATTCGCAACTACCCGTCTTCGGGATCTGCCGGGGAACGCAGCTCATTAATGTGAAGTTTGGCGGGACTCTCTATCAGGATTTGGAGACGGACGCGGAAGTGGACGTGGAGCACCGGCACACTGGCGAGCGCAACGAGGCCACGCATACCGTGACACTGTCCGAGCCGGAGTCGCTTCTCGCCGAAGTGATTCACGGACACTGCATGGTGAACAGTTTTCATCACCAGGCGATCAAACGTGTGGGGCGCGGGCTGAAGGTGACGGCTTATTCGGAGGATGGCCTGGTGGAGGCGGTGGAGGCAGCGGACGGCTATCCATATCTGGTGGCCGTGCAATGGCACCCGGAAGAAATCACGGACCGTCCGGAGCAGAGAAAAATGCTGCAGCAATTCCTCGAGCGTTGCCGGAAGACAGCGCAGCAGCGCCAACACAATGCCACTCCAGCTTCCTGATTATCTCCGACCGGGGCTCGAAGTAGTTTTCGTCGGATTCAATCCCGGCGAGCGCTCGGCGCGGGTTGGTCATTATTACGCCGGGCGCGGGAACCAGTTTTGGAACTTTCTCTTTGAGTCAGGGCTGATTCCGGAAAAGTTGGATTGGAAAGACGACCATCGCATTCTCGAATTCGGTATCGGCATGACCGACCTGGTGAAGCGCTGGTCGAAATCTTCAAGTGAACTGAGAGCTAAAGAATATCGAGAAGGTGTCGCGGGATTGGCGCAAAGGATGCACCAAAGGGCGCCCGGCGCGCGCGTGGTGGCTTTTAACGGGAAAGGCGTGTACGAGAAATTCTGCGGGCACGCCGCCCGGCTGGGATGGCAGCGCGAATCCATCGAGGGCGCGCGCATCTTTGTGCTGCCCTCCACCAGCGGGCGAAACGGCAGTCTGACCCGGGCGGAAAAGCTCGGCTATTTTTACCGCCTGGCGCGGTGGGTGAAAAAACATGTCCGATAAAGCGGTGGTGCTCACACGGGATGGGGCGGTGGCGACCATCCTGCTGAATCGTCCGGAAAAACTGAACGCCCTGGATGAGAGTGAGGAGCACGGGCTGGAAGAAGCCATCGCCTCCATCGCGCATGACTCCACCATTCGCGTGGCAGTGCTCACTGGCGCCGGCCGCGCTTTTTGCGCGGGCGGCGACATCCAGACGCTGATCGATCTCAAGACTCAACACCACTCCGCCACGCTGCGCAAGTTGCTCGAACAGGGCAACAACGTGGTGCAGGAGATTCGGCGCCTGCCCTTCCCCGTGCTGGCTTCGGTGAATGGCCCGACGGCGGGCGCGGGCATGAGCCTGGCGCTGGCGTGCGACATGCGCATCGCCTCCGACCGCGCCACATTTGTCCAGGCGTTTTTGAAAATTGGCCTGCATCCCGATTGGGGTGGCACCTTCTTCCTGGCCCGCCAGGTGGGCATCGCGCGCGCCATGGAAATGTTTTTTCTGGGAGACCCGGTGGGCGCGGAGGAAGCGAAGCGCATCGGCCTGGTGAATTTTGTGGTGCCACACGAACAACTGGCTGCCGAGACGCGCAAGCTCGCCGACCGCCTGGCCGCCTTGCCCCAACTCCCCGTCAGTTTGATGAAGGATGCCCTTTACCAGCGGATAGAAACTGCGCTCGATTCGATTATGGAGCACGAAGTCGCGGCGCAGATGAAGTGTTTTGAGTCGGAGAATTTCGAAGAAGGATTAAAGGCGTTTGCGGAGAAGCGCCCACCGCATTTTAAGTGAGAACGACCCCGGCAGGATTCACCATGAGAACTCATTACCCAAAATAAGGAGGCACTCATGCTCAAAATTTCCACCTTTGATGATTGGACGGACTATTTCTACGGCTGGCAAAAAGACATCGGCCTGGACGCGCCGGAATTTAAGGACTATCGGTTTGAGGCGAAGTATGGCCAGGTGACTCCGGAAATCGAGTTTGGCGATTACAAAGGGCAGTTGCGCTGGAAGACGCTGATGCATATTCCCGACCAGCGCATTCGCGACGCGGTGATGAACCTGGTGGTTTATCAGGGAGACACCGAGTTTGCCTCCGTCGAGCAGCAGCGGCGCTTATTTGAAACCGCTCCCAGCCGTTACGATTATCTTAGCCTGCTGCGCGTGATGACGGAAGAAATGCGCCACGGCTGGCAGATGGGTCACGTGCTCATCAACCATTTCGGCCGCCCGGGACGGATTGAGGCGCAGAAATTGCTCGAGCGGCGCGCCTTCACAGACAGCCGCCTGCTCGGCGCCTTCAACGAAATCGTAAATAATTGGCTCGATTTTTTCACCTACGCCGATTTTGTCGACCGCGACGGAAAGTTTCAGTTGACCATGCTTTCGCATTCCGGCTTCCTGCCCCTTGCGCAAAGCATGCCCCCCATGCTCAAGGAAGAATTTTTCCACCTCGGGACGGGCAATAATGGACTGCTTCGCATCGTGAAGGCGGGCATGATTCCCATTTCCATCATTCAGAAATATTTCAATAAATGGCTGCCCACTTCCTACGATTTGTTTGGGACGGATCGTTCGTCTTCGGCCCAGTGGGCCTACGTGTGGGGCTTGAAAGGCCGGTATAACGAGCGCGATGCCGGGGTCGAAGCGGACAAGCAGCACTTGAACGAGTCTTCACGCAATCTCTACTACGAGGAAGTCAAAAAACTCACGGACATTATCAACAAGTCTGTCCCTGAGGATCAGCCGAAGATCCTGGTGCCGGATTTGAAATTCAACCGGCAGATTGGCCAATACGCCGGCAAATCTTACAACGTGCTGGGCGAGCCCATGACCGCGGAGGAATACGAGAAATATCTGCCATCGGTACTGCCTTCTGTCCAAGATCAGGAGATCCTCGCGGGCATTTTCAAAGAGAAGGGATGGATTCAACCCAAGAAAGAGGAAGAGTTTGTGCCCTCGGAAGGGGCCAGGGACAGCAACACGCTCATCCAGTGATCCCACGTTTGGGGACGGGGGAAATCTCATGGCTGTGGCTCAATCCGCGTCTCAGAGAATCTTGGTGGAACACCGCGGCCCGGCGGCCAGGTTGGTGATCAATCGCCCACCGCTGAATATTCTGGACCTCGCTTCCCTCCCCGAACTGCGGCGCGCTTTGAGCGCGGCACTCAATGACCCTGGGGTGCGGTTGGTGGAATTTACCGGAACGGGCGACAAGGCTTTCTGCGCCGGCACCGACATTCGCGACCACACTCCGGAACGTGCCCCCGAAATGTTGAAGGAATTTCATGGGCTGGTCCGCGAGGTGCTGGGCGCGCGCTGCCCCACGGTGGCCATCGTCCGTGGGCACTGCCTGGGCGGAGGCATGGAGTTGGCTCTGTCCTGCGATTTCATCCTTGCTTCGTCGACCGCCCGTTTCGCACAGCCCGAAATCAAAGTGGGGGCAATACCGCCCGTCGCGGCAATCCTCCTGCCCAGACTGATTCCTGAGAAGAAAGCGCTGGAAATGATTCTGACGGGCGAGCCCATCACAGGCGAAGAGGCGCTCCGCTTGGGGCTGGTGAACCGGGCCGTGCCGGACGCAGCTCTCGAGGAACGGGCGCAAGAATTCTCAGGCCAATTGTTGGCGCAGAGTCCTGCGATTTTGACATTGGCGCGAAAGACAGCCCGGCTCGAATCCCGACAGGCGTTTGAGGCGGCGCTGCGCGAGACCGAACGAATCTACCTGGAAGAGTTGATTCATACAGAAGACGCCACGGAAGGCATTCAGGCGTTCCTGGAAAAACGCCCTCCGAAGTGGAAGGCGTAGAGGGGGGATGGCCTTCTTGAAAAAGGAATTGATTCAGCTTCGAGTCAACGGCCAGATCTGCGAGCTGGAAATCGAGCCCAACCGCATCCTCCTCGACGTTTTGCGGCAGGACCTCGAGCTCACCGGCTCCAAGCGGGGCTGCGACGATTCGAGTTGCGGCGCGTGCACCGTGCTGATTGACGGCGAGCCGCAGATGTCCTGCCTGATGCTGGCCGTTTCCTACCAGGACCATGAGATCACCACCATCGAGGGCGTGGCCGACGGCTCCGAGCTCGATCCCATTCAGCGCGGTTTCTGTGTGGAAGGTGGCGCCCAGTGCGGATACTGCACGCCCGGAATGATTCTGACGGCCAAGCACCTGCTGGCGAAGAATCCTGAGCCCACCGATCAGGAATTGAACGAAGCGTTGTCTGGAAATCTTTGCCGGTGCACGGGCTACACGCAAATCCTCGCCTCGGTGCGCAAGGCCATCGAGCTGCTGCGCGAGAAGCGGCCCCTGGAGGTCCAGCCGCGATGAGCGATTCGTCCGGTACTCCGTCGCCCAGTGCCTCGCCCATCGGCGCGCGCATTCCGATGGTGGATAGCGTCGATAAAGTCACGGGCGCCGGCAAATATGCCGACGACTTGACGCTGCCCGGCATGCTGGTGGGTAAAATTCTCCACAGCCCGCACCCCCACGCGCGCATCCGCTCCATCGATACGTCCGCGGCCGAGCGATTGCCCGGCGTTTTCGCCGTGGTGACAGGGCGGGAGACTCCGGTGAAGTACGGTATCCTGCCCATTGGCCACGACGAAACGATATTTGCCACCGACAGAGTCCGGTACATCGGCGACAACGTGGCCGGTGTGGCGGCGGAGACCGAGGCCGTCGCGGAGCAGGCGATGCGGCTGATCCGCGTGGATTACGAAACACTGCCCGCCTATTTTGACCCGGAGAAATCCATGCAGGCCGCGGAAAATCTGATCCACGAAGACCGGCCTCACAACATCGAGAAAGACTACCACCACCATTTCGGGAACGTCGAAGAAGGCTTTGCGGCAGCCGACTACATCCGCGAGGACCGATTCGAATGCGCCGAGGTGACGCACGCAGCGCTCGAGCCCCACTCGACGCTGGCGGCGTTCGCGGCCGACGGCGCGCTCACCGTGTGGTCGTCCACCCAGGTCCCCTACTACTTGATGAAAACCCTGGCGGCCACGCTACAGATGCCCGAGTCACAGGTGCGCGTGGTAAAGCCGCTGGTGGGCGGAGGATTTGGCGGCAAGAGTGAAGTGATTCCGCTTGAGCTGGCCGCCGCGGCTCTGGCGCGCAAAGCGGGACGCCCGGTGAAAATCACCTACACGCGCGAGGAAGTTTTCTACGCCCACCGCGGACGCCCGAGGCAGATCGTCGAGCTCAAGACCGGTATGACTCAAGAAGGGAAGCTGACCGCCGTGGAGGCTCGCATCATCCAGGATGGCGGCGCGTACTGCGGCTACGGCGTGGTCACCATCCTGTACTCCGGACAGTTGCTGAATGCGATGTACGACATTCCCAACGTGAAATTCGACGGCTATCGCGTCCTTACCAACAAGCCTGCCTGCGGCGCCATGCGCGGCCATGGCACGGTGAACACCCGGTTCGCCTTCGAACAGCAACTGAACAAGATGGCCGCCGTTCTGGGGATCGATCCGGTGGAAATTCGCCGCCGCAACCTTCTGCGCCCGCCCTGCGTGACGGTGAACGGGTTGCGCGTACTCAGCTATGGATATCCCGAATGCATCGACCAGGTGGCGGAGAAATCGCGCTGGAAGGAAAATTTCGGCAAGCAGCGCTACGGCAAGGGCATCGGCATCGCGGGCAGCCACTATGTGAGCGGGGCCGCCAACCCCATCATCCGCGCGCAAATGCCGCACACCACGGTGAACCTTTCCATCGACGCTTCGGGCACGGTGACGATTTTTACCGGCGCATCGGAGATCGGCCAGGGCTCGGACACCATGCAGGTCCAGATTGTCGCAGCGGAATTGGGCATTCCCATCGAGCGCGTGAAAATTGTGGCGGCGGATACCGCGCGCACGCCTGTTGATTTGGGGAGCTACTCCAGCCGCGTGACGTTTATGGCGGGCAACGCGGCGCTGGAAGCGGCACGTGACGCGCGAAAGAAAATTCTCGCCGCCGCAGCGAAGAAATCGGGCATCGCCGAAGAAAAGCTGACTTTTGATGAGGCCGTCCATTGGGCAGTCGGACCAGACGAAACGCTGTTCGCCACGGGAACCTATGCTCCGCCGGAAAGCGCCCAAGGTAGAAAATTCAAGGGCGCGGGAGTGGGGCCGTCTCCCGCTTACAGCTACAGCGCGCAGGTGGCCGAGGTTACGGTGGACACAGAGACGGGCGAGGTCCACGTGGACCGCATCATTGCGGCGCACGATTGCGGCAAGGCTATCAACCCCATCAACGTTGAAGGTCAGGTGATCGGCTCCGTGTGGATGGGGCTCGGCCAGGCCGTCCAGGAAGAAATGGTTTGGGAGGGCGGACGCCTGATGAATCCCGGGCTGCTCGAATATCGCAGTGCCTCTACGCTCGAGTCGCCGCCCATCGATCCCATCATCGTGGAGAGCAACGATCCCGAGGGCCCGTTCGGCGCCAAGGAAGCAGGCGAAGGCTCGCTTGCGGCCACCATTCCGGCGGTCGCCCACGCCATCTTCGACGCGGTGGGCGTGTGGATTGACACTTTGCCCATCACTCCCGAAAAAATATTGAAAGCGCTCAAAGAAAAGCAAACTTTGGACGACAAGGAATTGGACGACCTCATCGCGCGACAATAAGGCAAAGGGCGCCAACCCCGTTCGTGGATGAAGACTATGAGCCTGCCCGGTTTTGAAGTTTTGCGGCCGCGGACCCTGGACGCCGCGCTTGATGCGCTCGCGAGCCACGGTCCCGATACACAAATGGTGGCTGGCGGAACGGATTTGATTCCCAGCATGAAGCAGGGGCTTTTCGCGCCCCATTTCCTGTTGGACCTGAAAGCGATTCGAGAATTGGACTTCGTGCGCTTCGATGCGGAGCGCGGGCTGGAAATCGGGGCCTTGAGTCGAATCACCGCGCTGGTTGAATCTCCCATTATCGCGAAATATTTTCCCGTCCTGCACGCGGCCGCCAAGACCATCGCCAGTCCCCTGCTGCGCAACATGGGCACTCTGGGCGGCAACTTGTGCCTCGACACGCGATGCCTTTACTACAACCAGTCGGATTTTTGGCGCGAGTCCCTGGGCGGGTGCATCAAGAAAGACGGCACGATCTGCCACGTGGCACCGGGGAGCGACGTGTGCTGGGCGGTTTTTTCGGGCGACACTGCGCCGGCCCTGCTCGCTCTTGACGCGACGGTCCAGTTGGCCAGCCCGCGCGTACAACGCGTGATCCCTCTGGCGGAGTTTTATGTCAACGACGGTTTGGTCCGTGTTGCCAAGGCCCACGACGAAATCGTGACGGCGGTTCATATCCCCGCTTCACGCGCCGGTTGGGCCGGGACTTACAAGAAGCTGCGCATCCGGCGATCCATCGATTATCCTCTCGCCGGCGTGGCGGTGGCTATGCGAAAAGACAGCGCGGGAAATTGCCTGGAAGCGCGTGTGGCCCTTACCGGGGCGAATCCTGCGCCCAAGCTCGTGAAAGCGGCAGAGCTTTTGCGTGGCAAGGCGTACAATGCGGAAGTGCTGGAGCAAGTGACGCACGACGCCATTCGTACCGGCAAGCCGCTGCGCACGTCCGCGTCTACGCCCGAGTACCGGCGACAAATGATTCGCGTGTTCGTCCGCCGGGCGTTGCAAGAAGTCTGGCAAGATGGTCAAGGGCAAGCCTGAGGGGACTCGCCGAGAGCGGCGGGGGGCAATATTTGAAAATTCCGCGAAGTTGAAAGGTCAAATCTATGTCCACCAAAGTTCATTTTTCCCAGGGCGACATCACGGAGATGGACGTGGACGCGATAGTGAACGCGGCCAACAATGACTTGATTCTTGGTGGAGGCGTGGCGGGCGCCATCCGGCGAAAAGGTGGGGCGCGAGTCTCTGAAGAATGCGAGCACGTCGGCAAAATCCAAGTGGGCGAGGCCGCAATAACCACGGGCGGCAATCTAAAGGCACTATACGTGATCCACGCCGCAAGCATGACTCTGGGCTGGCCCACCACGGCCGATGCCTTGCGCGCCTCCACGCGCAACAGCTTGCTGCGCGGCGAGGAGAAAAGCTTGAAAAGCATCGCCTTCCCTGCCGTGGGCACAGGAATCGCGGGATTTCCCATGGACCAGTGCGCGCGGATCATGCTGGGCGTGGTGCTCGATCGCCTGAAATCTCCGACCAGCCTCGAGAATATCCACTTCGTACTTTACGACGCCGCGGCACTCAAAGTCTTCCAGGAAATTTACGCACAACTGACCTCATCCCCGGCAGCGCAATAAGAATTCTCCTGCGGCAACTTTTCCCCGCAGCTTGAGTTCCTTTTCCTCTTTAACCTTTAGCCTTTATCCTTTATCCTTTTCTTGTCCCCCTTGAGCGAAACTCCCCTCAAATCGCTTCTCATTGAACTCATCCGCAAGTCGGGTTCCATCACATTTGAGAAGTACATGGACCTTTGCTTATACCACCCCGAGTTTGGCTACTACATGCAGGCGCGGGAGAGGACAGGTGTGGGCGGGGACTATTTCACGAGCCCCGATCTTCATCCGATATTTGCGCGGCTGATCGCGCGCCAGGGGGCGGACATGTGGGAAACACTTAACCGGCCTTCGCGTTTTACCTGGGTGGAAATGGGTGCCGGGCGGGGGTTGTTCGCTGTGGATTTCCTTCGCTGGGTCTGGCAATCGCGCCCCGACTTTTTTGACGCGCTCGACTACGTGGTGGTTGAACCAGGACCGAAGCAGCGCGCGCGAGTACTGGAGCGCGTGGCAGGTGAATCTATGGGCGCCCAGTTTCGCGCCATCGCATCGCTGGAAGAACTCGACCCTGCGGCCGGATGTTTTTTCTCCAATGAATTAGTGGACGCCTTCCCGGTGGCGGTGGTCACTCGCACGCGCGGGCGAATGAAGGAAATTTATGTGACGGCCGAGGGAGAAAATCTGCTCGAAACCACGGGAAGCATCAGCGATTCCACGATCGCCGCGGCCGTCGCGCGCTACGCCAACCAACTCGAGGAAGGCCATCGCGTGGAAGTGAATCGCAGAGCGGCTCTCTGGATCCCGTCGGTGGCGGAAAAACTGGCTCGCGGCTTTGTCATCACCATCGATTACGGCGATCTGGCCGGGTTTCTCTACACCGCGCGCCGCCCACAAGGGACGCTGCTCGCCTATCAGGGCCACTCCGCGAGTGAAGATTTTTACGCCACCCCGGGCGAGCAGGATCTGACCGCCCACGTCAATTTCAGCGCGCTCATCGACGCCGGAAAACAAGCTGGCTTGAATTTTGTAGGGTTCACAACGCAGGAGCGCTTCCTGATGGCGCTCGGCGAGGCCAACGAATTCGCGGACCTCTACGATCCAGGCCAAACCGAAGACGAAAAGGTCCAAGCCCGGCTGCAATTGAAGCGCCTGATTTATCCCGGAGGAACGGAGGGCGACCGTGGAATGGGAAGTATTTTCAAAGTGCTCGTGCAGAGCCGGGGGGTGGGCGAGGCGCCGCTCGCTGGATTGATATTCGACCGGCCCGCAAAAGGCGAACCGGCTATTTAGCTGGACGCGCTCTTTTCCACTGTGTAGGGTTTTTGCACGTAGCGGTTGGCTTCGTCGAGTGCGCCCTGGGTGTTGTTGTTGGTCTGCAAGGCGCGCTGGTATTCATTCAGAGCGCGGTCGCGCTGGCCGGTGACATCGAATATTTTTCCGATGGTGAGGTGGCTCCAGACCTCAATCCACTTCGGGTCCATATCGCCCGCCAAGGCTTGCCGGAAGGATTCCATGGCCGCGTTATAGTTTCGCAGCTTGAAGAGGATCTCCCCGATACGGTAATGCGCGATCGAGCTGTTCTTGTTGATTTCGAGGACGGCTTGGTATTGCTTGATGGCCTCCAGATAAGCCTGCTCCTGCACCAGTTGATCGCCGCGCGCCAGTTCGACGGCGACTTTGGTTTTGTCGTCGTATTTCAAGAGGCGGCTGGCCGGGTCCACCACCACGCGCTGCGGCTTCCCCTTGGTATTGATGGTAAAACCGGCTGTCGTGCCGACCATGTCCACACGCTCGGTAATAGGTTTCGTGGCTTCCGTGTAGACGCGCACTTCCACCGGCATGCGGAAAATATCCAGGTCCTGCTGGACTTTCCCCACCACTTGATATCCATTCGCGTTCCGGTAAACCGCCCACGTGCGTTTGAATTGTGGGACGCCCGTGGAACTTACCCATTGGGCGAAGAAATAAGTCAACTCCTGTTTACTCGCCGTCTCCGCCACTTTCTGAAACTGGTCGGTGCTGACGGAACCCCAGGCGTACTGCTGTGTCACGGTTTGCAGCATTTTGATAAATGCATCGTCTCCGATCACCCAGCGCAGCATGTGGAAAACCATGGCGCCTTTCTTGAAGACGATGGAATCGTACTCAGGTGTGAATTCGTGGAGGTGGCCGGCCTGGCTGATGGGTGATACTTCTTCATGGGTGAGCGCGCCGACATCGATATTCCGCATCACATCTTCAAAGGCCGACTGACCGGCCATTTCCTGGACTTCGAGGGCGGCGGAATAGGTAGCCAATCCTTCATCCAGAAACGCGTCGTCGGGCGTGGCGGGACTGACCAGGCAGCGCCACCATTGGTGCGACAGTTCGTGGGCCAGCAATTGGTAGTTCACCGGCATAGCAAAGCCGCGCGAGGCCACGGCAATTATGCCGGGTGCGGAGTAGCCATTGACAGTGTCATCGCCCATTTCCACCAAAGCCAGGTGGGCGTTGGGCAGGGGCCCAAATATGTGGGAATAGAATTCCAGGATCTTGGCAACGGTCTCGCCGTAACTGCCGGCAAATTGATCGTGGCCTTCTTTCAAATAGATCGTGATGTCCGCGCCCACCGCCGTTCCGGGCTGAACCACGTACTTTCCTACCAGCACGGTTCCGGGAAAAGATTTTTGGTCGAATTGATAGGTGTAGGTCACCTTGCCGGCCTGACGGTCGGGGGCGGAAACTTTGCCTGAGGCAATCACCGTCTCATCGGTGGGTACCGAAATCCGCATGGTGGCGGCAAACCGGTTTGTGTTGTATCCACTCACCGGAAACCAGCGCGCGGGGTAGAGCAGGTAAGAGCCTTCCGGGCCAACATACGCAAGCTTTAAGTTTTCCACCGGACTGCCGTCCGCCGTGGCGAGTGTTCCCGTATACTCCACTGTAATGGTGGCGGGCTTGAGCGCCGGCACGGGGTTTGAAAAATCCAACGTAAGATTCAACCCCTCCTGCCTGTAACTCACGGCGGCACCTTTGGCGTCCACCACACTTTTAACTTTAAGGGCGCTGTGCAACTCAAAACTGATGTTGGAAAGGTCGGTATGCGGGGTGAATTCAATTTGCGCCTTGGCAGACAGGACGTGCGTGGCGGGAAACAGTTCTGCATCAATCTGATAGCGATTGACCGCAAAGCGCGGTGCTGAGGACGTCTGCGCGCGGGCGCTGGGCCAGGCGACCATCAAGGCCAATGCCAACCATACAGGCCATTGGCCCATGGGCAGTATTCTGCCCGGAGTTTTCGACATTCGAGCCATCTTCACTTGATTGACCACTCTTTCTCTAATTAAACTCAGTCCATTCAGTATGATTGATTTGTTGACCTGCCAGTTGCATCGTCGGGATGCTAAATTTGAATTCTTCGCATTCCGCCAGCTATTTTGGAGAGCCGGTTAGGCCTGCGGCATCTCCCGGATGATGGCATCGGCCGCCTTTTGGATGGCGCCTCCGGGGCCCAATCGCGGCCTCAGGGCGCGCAACTCCCTTACCATCGCTTCACGAGCTTCTGGGTGGTCCAACAGATATTCTAGCTGAGCCGCCACGGCCTGCGCAGTAAAATCGGATTGAATCAATTCTTTCACGATGGCCTTTCCCGCCAGCAGATTCACCATGCTGTAATACGGAACATCTACCATGTGTCTTCCCAGCAGGTATGTGATGGGCGACACACGGTAGACCACCACCATGGGACGCTCGCACAGGGCGGCTTCCACGGTGGCCGTGCCGCTGGCCACTGCGGCTACGTCGGAATGGTAGAGCACGTCATGAGTGGCCTGGGTGACGGTGCGCAAAGCCGCCCTGCCTACATAATATTTTTGCAGCCGGGATTCCAGCCACGCGGGATCGAGTGAGCGCGCCACCGGAATCACGAACTGGACTTTCCGCGACAAGGCCATGCGGCTGGCGGCGCCCAGCAGGGCAGGCAAATTGAACAACACTTCGCGCTCGCGGCTGCCCGGGAGGATGGCCACCGTTGGTGTTTCCGGGTCCAGGCCCAACTGCTCGAAAAACTCGGTGCGCGAAAGGTGCGGGCGGACCAAATCCACCAAAGGGTTGCCCACAAACACAACGGGAATTCCCGCCTTCTGATAAATGGCCTCTTCAAAATCAAAGATGCAGAGCATTTTGTCCACGCGGGCCTGCAAATGCTTGATCCGCCATTTCTTCCACGCCCAAATTTGCGGGCTTACAAAATAAATGACGCGAATGTTCCGGCGTTTCAGTTTTTTGGCCAGTCGCATGTTGAGGCTGGGCGAATCGATGAGCACGGCAAGCGAGGGCTTGAGGCGGTCCACTTCCTCGATCAGCCGGTCGAACGTCTTGTAGGCGCGCGGCAGGTGCTTGATGACTTCCGTAATGCCCATCAGGGCAAAATCGCGCAAGTCCACCGTGGTGTCCACGCCAGCCTTTCGCATCGCTTCCCCGCCACAGCCAAAGATGCGAAGCGAGCTATTCCGAGCGCGCAACGCCGCAGCGAGCTCCCCGCCGTACACATCACCGGAACGCTCGCCCGCCACCATGAATAAATTGAGAGATTGAGTCATTGGACCATTGAGTGATTGCGCGATTGACTATCGCCCGCCGCCGATTGCCCGCCGATTTGCATTGTACGATATCAGCCGCCTGGCGAGTGGCAAGACCCGCTTGCAACCAGGCGCGCTGCCAGCCGCCCGTCCCTGTCCACGATTAACCAACGCCCTGCGACTGACGACTGGCGACTAACAACGGACCACGGACAACTGGCGACATATATTTCGATAAATCAACTTATTTCTGTTAATTGCAGTCATTTTGAGCCGAAACACGACCAATTTCGACTCCAATTTCTGTCAAAATATCTGGCCAACCTATTGTTTTCAATAACATAGTGGCTTTCATTTTGCAAAAAACGTCTCTTAAGACATCTGTTTTTTGTCCTGAAACTGATTTAGACCAATAAAAATGCGGCTCCGATCGATGTGCACTGCACGCCATGTGGCGCGCAATACGTGTTGCTGGACACGAATTAGTCCGAAATCGTGCCTCGATGTAACCGTTACATCGGCACTTCCGGCTGTTTACAGTGTTCGGTTCATGGGCATCGGGCCATCCGGACCCTGAATGAAAGCCGGTTCCTGGGAAATCGCAGTAAGGGGTCGCGGAAAAGGAAAAGCGGTGGGACATCGGACGAACCTTTGGGCGAGACGTGCTTGCAAAGCGAGGCAAGTATTACCTTAAAGTCATATACCTTATAACAAACGATGGGCCATTTGTCAAGCTTTTTTCACTCTGGATCCGCCCCCTGTACGATGGCGTCATTCTCGTCCCGCAGTTTTCGTAGGGCCGGGGCTCGCCCCGGCCTCCGGGATCACCCTGCCCCAGGCCGACCCAAGAGTCGGCCTTACTCCCGGGTGGCTTGACGCTTGCACGGCGTTACAGTGGGCGCGACGTTGCCATGCTGATTCCGCGGCCAAACTCCTTCGACACCGCGCAGTAGAAGTGATAGAGCACACCGCGGTGGAAGACGATGCTGGGCTTGTGCGCGTAAGTGGAATCCACACTCCCCTGGGGACCGACGTCTATCAGAGGGGTAGCGCACTTGCTGACCTCGCGCAGATCCCCCGACAATGCCAGAAGGTCGCGCGCCACGCCCTTCTCGTCGAGGCCGAAGTAGAACATGGCCCACTGCTTCCGGTAGCGGAGCACGCAGGGGTCGCTGGCAAAGCGCTCGTCCGGGCTGCCGGGCGGTCCGTTGCGCACGATGGGATTACCAGCGAACCGGGTCCATAGCTTCAAATCCCGCGATGTCGCGAATCCGGTCTGCTCGTGCCAATTTTCGGGCTGGTTTTTGGCATTATAGAATATGTAATAGGTTCCCGCCTCTTCGAGCAAACACGCCTTGTAGAGTCCCGCACGCTCCCAAGCGGCTCCGTCCTCCGGACGAAGGCAGGGCTCCTGCACATCCCAGTGGCGGAGGTCCGCGCTGGTCGTCAGGCCGATCACCGCGGGACCCTCTTCAAGCCCCGGCTTGGGATAAGCGTGGTAAGCGCCGAGATACCGCCCGCCCACTTTCTTCAATTCACCGGCTGAGAAAACATCATTCTCGCGCAGGATCCAGGTCAAGGCGATGTTGTGGCGCGTGATGGGACTCTGCGGATCCCGCCTGAGGATCACACCTTCCTTCCTCCATGTCTTCAGGTCATCGGAAGAAGCCAGGCCCGTCTGGTAGCCCTCGCCATCAAATCCGACATAAGTCATGTAGAAGCGCCCGCCATGGTGAAACACGAAGGGCACGTCGGCGGACTCGGAGTCAAACTCGCCCTTCTGGTGCGAAGGCCCCACAACAAGTTGGTCCAGCTTGTAGGGGGTCTGAAGGTCTTTCGGGACGCTCCCTCGCGCCCCCTCCGCAGAATGAGGGTCCAATAGGTAAACTGACATACCCGCCATCGAACCTAGAAAGCTGCGCCGGCTTAATACCGGCGCATTTCTTGGAAGATGACCCATAGAAGCGTTCCTCTTTTTCGAGTGAATTAGCGTAGCGCACACCTCCGCTGTTGAGCCCTCACCCGCCCCTCCGGTCCGTGTTGTCTTTGGGCAAGAAAACCCTCCGACTTCAGGGGCGGAAGTCGGCGCTACGGTCTCCTCGGGCACCCTCCACCCCTCGCAGGCCCAGCCCCTGCCCATATCTGAACATTAGTTTGAGCCATTACAGTTTGGAGTTCATTTGCGGGGGCTTGCCCTGTTGAACCGAAGCGGCTTGGCCCGTGTGCAGAGTCACTTCGCCGGGAACTTTGGGGTCAATATTGCGGACCGTCACGTCGCCGGTAGTGGACCAAACGCGCGTCAATCGAGGGGTTGCTATAACAAAATAATCCGTGCCCACCACTTCAATCAATGCTGTCGGGGTACGTGTTTCAAATTTTCCACCCTCGGTTAATTTCACCACCTCGCAGCGGAGTGAACCCAGCCTCAGCTCAACGGCGGTCTGCTGCGATTGGGCGTCATGCTGCACAATGCGTACTTGCGATCGCGCTCCGATGTTCAGAAATGACCCGCCGTCGAAGGTGATTCGAACCCGGCCATTCCCTTGGGTTTCCACCAGGTCTTCCCAAAAGATAGGGTTGGACAGTTTCAATACAATCGGTGTTCCTTTCCCAGCGTGCTGAACCGTTACGACCGGGATTAGACCGGTCACTTTTCCGGCATGCTGTCCGGCAGCTTGGGGTACCCCCGCTTCCAGCCGAACCGATTTGCCCGGCTTGAGGGCCAATATGAGCACCACTCCTATCAGAATTCTGAGGAATTGCTGCGTTTGCATATTCAATCCCCGGCCATTTGAGCGGCCTTTCAATCACACAATCGCTCAATCGGTAAATGACTCAATCTTTCCACTGATGGGCTGCGACGGACCACCGACAACGGACAATTCCTGATCCTTATATTGAAGCTGGTATAGCTTGAAATAAATCCCGCGCTTCTGCAGTAATTCCTGGTGCGTTCCCACCTCACGCACCCGCCCTTTATGCATGACGACGATCTTGGAGGCATTCTGGATGGTCGACAAGCGGTGCGCGATCACCAGCGAGGTCCGGTTTTCGATCAGACGCCGCAGCGCCTCGCGAATCATATACTCGGTTTCAGGATCGACGCTGGACGTGGCCTCGTCCAGGATCAGAATCCTCGGGTCGTGAGCGAGGGCGCGTGCAAAAGAGAGCAATTGCTTCTGCCCCACCGATAGAGTTGAGCCCCGCTCCTTCACAGGCTCGTTAAATCCGCCCGGAAGGCTCTCAATGAAATCGAGGATGTTCACCTTGCGCGCGGCCTCGCGCATCTGCTCGTCACTAATGCCCGTGGTTCCCAGGCGTATGTTGCTGGCCACCGTGCCGGAAAATAGGAAAGGGTCCTGAAGCACCATGCCGAAATTCTTGCGCAGGTCGCAGAGCAGCAAGTTGCGGGTGTCAATGCCGTCGAGCAAGACTTGGCCGTCCTGCGCGTCATAAAAGCGAAGCAGAAGGCTGGTGAGCGTTGTCTTGCCCGCGCCCGTGTGGCCCACGATGGCCAGAGTTTCTCCCGGCTCCAACGTAAAGGAAACATCCTCAAGCACGCGCTGGTCGCCCGAGTAAGCGAATCCCACCTGGCGGAATTCCACCCGGCCTTTGGAAAGGGCGGGCGCGGCAGGCTTGGCGGGATCTTGAATAGTGACGGGAGTGTCGAGCAATTTGAAAATCCGCTCGGCGCTCGCCATGGCGGCCTGGAGGATATTGTACTTGTCGCTCAAATCCTGGATGGGCCGGAAAAAGCGCTGTGAATATTGGATGAAGGCGATGGCCGTTCCGATGGTCACCCACCCGTACATGGTCATCACCCCGCCGCGATAGAGGATGATGGCGGCGGCCAGCGTGCCCACGAATTCCACCGCGGGATAAAAAAGCCCGTAGGCCATGATGGAATCCTTGTAGGCGTCCATGTGCGCGCGGTTAATTTCCTCGAATTCCTCAAAGCTGCGCCCCTCGCGATTAAAGAGCTGCAGCACCGTCATCCCCGTCAGGCGCTCCTGCAAGTACGCATTGATGCGGGCAATGGCCACGCGGATTTTTCGGTAGGATTCACGCACCGCCTTGCGAAACAGCATCGTAATCACCACGATGAACGGCAAAACGCAAAAGGTGAGCAGCGCCAGTTCCCAGTTGAGTTCCAGCATCACCACCATGATGCTCAGCAGGGAGAAGACATCGCCGAAAATCGCCACCACGCCGGAGGCGAACAGGTCGTTCATCACGTCCACGTCCGTGGTCACTCGGGTCACCAGTCGGCCCACCGGGTTGCGGTCGTAGAAACTCAGTTGCAGGCGCTGGAGGTGGCTGAAGATTTCCTTGCGCAGATCGTACATCACGCGTTGCCCCACCCATTGCATGGCGAACGATTGGGCAAACTCCAGAAGGAAAGTGAGGATGACGGTGGGCAGGAACAGGGCGAAGGCAATCTGCATCACGCCGGTGAGCGGGTCGTTGCTGAGGAAGCGCGCCAGGAATGCCGGGATGCGCTGCTGGCCGCTCGGGTCCAGATACCGGTCCACTTCCACCTTCAGGAGATAAGGCGGAGCCGCCTGCAAGACGCCGTAAAGCAGAATCGCCACCAGCGCCGCGGCCGCGACAAACCAGTACGGCCGCAGGTATCGAAGCAATCGCCTCATCAACCGCCCGTCGTACGCTTTGCCGAGAACCTCTTCTTCGTGAATGTTGTCGGGCATTTTCTAAAAAGGAGTCAGGAGTCAGGAGTCAGGAGTCAGAATGAAGACACAGACTCGTTGCCTCTGACAATTCTCAAAAAGTGTGAGCTGAAATCGCCTTGGAGTATGCACCCAACAGCCTGCTTACTTCTTCCAAAAGCGAGTTCAGCTGTGTAGTGTCGCCGTATCCCAAATCATGAGTAAGAATCAGATAGTATCTGCATTCCTCAAGCGAACCTTCAGCAGTGTTCATGAACCGCACTTTATCTGCCCTTCCGCGTTTGCGGAAGCCTTCGGCAATGTTTGCGGGGATGGAGACGGCAGCTCGACGCATCTGGCTGCAAAGGGCATATATTTCTGGCCGCGGGAAATTTGAGGATAAGCGACAGACGCCGAGCACAAATTCGTGCGCCTTTCTCCATACGATCAAATCCCGAAACGTACTCGCGGGTTTTCTCTCTTCAGTCATTTTCATTCTCCCAATCTTGACGTTCCGCCAGGTGTATTCTGGCTCCTGACTCCTGTCTCCTGACTCCTTCTTTTCACGTTTCCCTTTCAAGTTCCTCCTCAATCAACTGCTTGTTGTAAAGTTCCGTATAAGCTCCGTTCATTGCCAGCAATTCGGCGTGCGTGCCGCGCTCGACAATCTCGCCGCCGTGCAGCACCACAATCTCGTCGGCGTTCTGGATGGTCGACACGCGGTGGGAAATCAGGAGTGTGGTGCGGCCCGCCATCAGGCCCGTCAACTGGCTCAGGATTTTTTCCTCGGTGTAAGTGTCCACGCTCGACAGCGCATCATCCAGAATCATGATTTTCGGGTTGCGGATGACAGCGCGGGAAATCGCGGTGCGCTGCTTTTGCCCGCCGGAGAGGGTAAGCCCGCGCTCGCCCACCATGGTGTCAAACCCTTTGGGGAAGCCGAGAATGTCGGGCAGGATGTTGGAAATCCCCGCCGCGCGCTCCACGTCCGTGTCCGTGGCGGCGGCCACACCGAACTTGATGTTCTCCCGAATCGAGTCGCTGAACAAAAAAGTTTCCTGAGGGACAAAGCCAATGTGTTCCCGCAAAGTCTTCAGCGGGATTTGTCGAATCGGCACGCCGTCAACCCGCACCATATCCGCTTCGGGGGCGTCGTAGAGCCTGGGAATCAGGCTGACCAGAGTGGATTTGCCAGAGCCCGTCGCGCCCACCACGGCCACCGTCTTGCCCGCGGGGATCTTTAAATTGATGTTTTTGAGAATTTGCTTTCCGTTGTAGGCGAAGTTGAGATTGTGGAATTCAATTTCCCCGCGCAGCGAAGTGAGGCCGGGCGCGGGAACGTCGCGGTCGTCGATTTCAGGCTGCGCCTCAAAAATGGAATACAGCCGGGCAAGCGAAGCGAGGCCGCGCTGCACCAGATTGGTCACCCACCCCAGAGCGATGATCGGCCAGATGAGATAAGTGAGATAAATATTAAAGGCGGTAAACGCGCCCACCGTGATGACGCCCTGGAGTACGTGCCGCCCGCCAATCACCATGATGAGCATGAAGGCAATGGCAAAAAGCAGGCCCAGGGCCGGCCACAGGAAACTGGTGATCCAGATCAGCCTCTTGTTTTTCTCCACGAACTCCTGATTCATTCGGTCGAATTGCTCGCTCTCCGCCGCCTCCTGGCAGAACGCGCGGATCACGCGAACCCCTGCCAGGTTTTCACGCACCCTCTCGGTCAATTCCGAATACATGGCTTGGATTTTTTCAAAGCGGTCGTGGATTCGTTGCCCGAAATATTTGACGGCCACGGATGCGAGCGGCAGGGGCAGGAGGGCCAGCACGGTCAGGCGCCAATCGAGGTGAAGCATCAAGCCCATGGTGGCCACGCCACCCACCACGGTGTTCGCCGAATACATGATTCCCGGCCCCACCATGTTGCGCACCGCGTTGAGGTCGTTGGTGAGTTTGGACATCAGATCGCCGGTGCGCGTGTTGGTGTAGTAACGCGGGGAGAGGCGCATCAGGTGCGAGAACAGGTCGTTGCGCAGGTCGTATTCCACATCGCGCGAGATGCCGATCAAAATCCACCGCATCCAATACTGGAAGAAGGCCTTGATGAGCGCGGCGCCGAGCAGGAGCCCGACGAGAAGCAGGAGCCGGCGGTGGGGCACGCCGTGCTGCAGGCCGTCAATCCCCGCCATGATGATCAGAGGGATGCCGATTCCCACCGTTTGGGTGATGACCAGGGTGATGAAGCCTGCGACAAATTGTTTTTTGTAGCGGGCAAGGTAAGGTTTGAGCGGGGCTAGGCGGCGCAGCATTCAGGATTCTTTGTGTTGGGGCGTTAGAGCCAAACAAAGATTATAGCGGAGGAGTGAAGGCCGCGCCATCATTCTCGTCTGCCGACGTTCACCGCATTTCAATAATTCAGCTTTAAGGAGAACTGGATTTGCCGCGATGGCCCTGAGGTCTTACTGATAATGCCAAAGCCGCTGCCGCGCACCACGTTGGAAGGCAGGCCGAAATTTACCAGGTTAAATACATTGAAGAATTCAGCGCGGAACTGCAGAACGGCGAGTTCCGAATTGCCGCGATGCCCGAAGCTGGTGTTCTTGATCAAGCCAATGTCATAGTTCTGAAATCCCGGGCCGCGGAAAGTGTCACGGCCCAGCGTGCCGAAGCGGCCGTGGTTCGGACCGGTTCCCCCAGGCACATTGATGGGGATATTGAAGAACGAAGTATTGTCCGCCCCACGCCCGAAGTAATCCTCGCGCACCGTGCGGGTGGTGGAAAAGTCAGGGTGGGCGATCTGGTCCGGCCGGTCAGTGCCGCCGGAGCCTGCACCGGTTTGCTGGACGCCCGAGAAGACAGTGAAGGGCGACCCGGTGGCGAGACTGGTGACGCTCAGGAACTGCCATCCCGAAGTCAGCGGCCTGCCCAGCAGCCGGAGGAAACTCACCCGGTCAAGTGGCAAAAGCTGAATTAAACTCAAGGAGAATGTGTGAGTGGCATCGAAGGTTGACGGTCCTTTTTCCGCCCCGAGGTTTCGCGGATTCTGGGCGAAGGTCTGAAGCACAACGCCCGCTGTCCCAAAGAATCCGCCCAGCACCGAACTGGTATCGTCGATCGATTTGGAATAGGTGTAACTGGCCTGAAACCCCAGGCCGGCGCGCGCGGACGTCTTGCTGAGGCTCGTCTGCAGCGCGTGATAGGTGGAGTGCGAGCGGGTATTCAGGAGGACTTCCGCGCCATAACCGCCCGTCGGGTGGCTTGAGGAATCGAATTGAGTGAAGGGAGCAAACGCCGGGTCAGCGCCGCCATAACTATTGGGGAAATAGACGCTGGCCAGATGCACGCCCATCGTTGCGACGTAAGCAGCACTGAACTTGATATCGCCAAAATCATGGTCCACGCCCGCGGTATATGTTTCAATGTATCCGTTGCGGAAATTCGAGGCGATGGCCGAAGCCCCGATTAATTGAATCTGGTGCCCGGGCGTGAGCGCAGCCAGGTCGTCCTGATAGCGTTGCACGTCTATTGGAATGTTGGCGGGCACGGTCGCGGTGTTTCCAGAGGCAAAAACCAGTTCGCCCTTCGGGGTGTACACCACGGGCAGGGTCACGGGTGTCACTGCGTTTTCAAACGGCAGCGGTGTTCCCGGCAATGCAGTAACAAAAAGGGGAACGCCGTAGGGAAAGCCACCGGTCACAAAATTGTCCTGCCACAGATTGGGAAGAATCGTGTTGATGGCGCCCGCCGCGTGCAGCACCGTGTGATTTCCCGCGCTGTAGTCGAGCGACAAGCGCGGCCCCCAACCGTTCCAGTCCATTGGGTAAGGGGGTTGAACGTTATCCAAGTAGATCTCTTGCGCCCCCGGCGTCCAAGTAGGCACGCGCTCGCCGCCATGCCCTAGGAATTCCGGCCCCGAGGTGCGGTGTCGGGATTCCTTGATGCGGCTATTCGCTTCATAACGCAGGCCCAAATTCACGGCCAATCGGGGCGTGGCCTTCCAAGTGTCTTGAAAATAGAAGTTGTACGCTTCACGCCGAACCGCCGCTTCGTCAAAGCGGTCGCCTTGCGCGGCAACATTGGAGGCCAACATGATGGAATAGGAATAGGGCGTCGCGGTCAGAAGTCCGGTGAGCGAATCGGGTAAGGGATCGCCGGGATGAATGTCGTGCGTGCCGCTCGCCGAAGGAATCAAAACCTGCGAGTACGCGGTCCCGCCGCCAAACGAGTATTGACCATTCGGGTTGGTTCCGAAAATGGTGGCATCGCGATTGACCCTTATCTCCACGCCCCACTTGAAGGTGTGGGAGTGGTGCGTGTAGACCATGTCGTGTTTCAACTGGAACAGATTGCCGAACGATCCGATCACCGAGCCATCCGCGGCGTTGAAGGCCACCAGCAGGCCGTCGCCAAAGCTCAATGCCGGTTGAACGTGGTTGATGGCGGGAAAGAACGGGGTGCTGCGAATGTAACCCAGCGAAGTGTCGGAAGTGAGGTGGGGAGAAAACGTACGCGAGTACTTCAAACCCGCGTTGCGCTGGTGATCGAAATATTGGATGGCAAAGCTGGGGTCGATGGCTGTCTGCTCTGGATTGGTGAGCGGCCCGGTAATCTGGTTCAGGCTGAATCGCGCGAACAGTGTGGACTGGTCTGACAGGCGGTGATCGACGCGCACCGAGAATTGATCTGTGTGCGTGGTAACTTTGGAGGATGTCGCGTAGGTGCGGTCCCCAAACGGTCCGCCGGGATCATTCGGAATCGGATAGCGCGCCAGCACCGGCGCAATTTTGGGGCTGACCGGAACCCTAAGCGTATCGCCCGGAACAGAGGTCGTGTCGAGTCCTTGCCGCTCGGCCGCGGTGGGCACGGCAAACACCTGCGTGGTGCCCAAAACTTGCCGGAAACCCTGATACTCGCCAAAGTAAAAAGTACGATCGCGCCCGTTAAAGACTCCCGGCAAGACCACCGGCCCGCCAATCGCAAATCCAAATTCATTCCGGATGAAGGGCGGAATGCGGCGCTCGTTGGCAATGCTCTTGCGGTCAAAAAAATTGCGGGCGTCAAAGGCGGCGTTGCGGGCAAATTCAAAAAGGCTGCCATGCACGTGGTTCGTCCCGGACTTGGAGACCACGTTGGTGTAACTCGCCGCTCCGTGTCCAAATTCGGCTGGCATCACTCCCGAATTCGACTGCACTTCCTGAATGGCGTCCACGTTGAAATTGGGAAACGTGGCGCCCCCCATTTCCGGGTCGGTGGTGTCCACCCCGTCCACGGCAAAAACGGTGGCCGTGCCGCGCTGGCCGTTCACCGCATATTGTTGGGTGAAGTTGGCCGCGCCGTTGGCGTCGGTCATTGTGCCCGCCGCGAGCAAAAGCAGCTTGCTGAAGTCACGCTCATTGAGAGGCAGGCTCGAGACCTCGCCGCTCGATAAGCGCTCGCCACCACTGGCTTGCGGAGAGTTTGGCTCCGCCGCGGGCGCGGTGATCACGCGGATTTCCTGGCCGGATGAGAGTTGCAGTCCCCAGGTCAGCGACAATCCGTCCTCAATATCCATGGGGCCGGACTTGGCCCAGGTTTTTCCATTCCAGATTGCGGAGAGCTCATACTCGCCGGCAGTAAGACCGTCAAATGTAAATGCTCCACTCGGGAGGGTTGTGGCCTCAGCTTGTCGGTCATTCCCCACTTGATGGAGCTTGAGGATGGCGCCGCCCGCGGGATTTCCTGCGTCGTCACGCAGCGTCCCGTGCCAGGAGGTTGCAGCAAATGCCGGTAAAATCGAAGCTAAGATGCCGAATGTGAGGAAACACGCGATTCGAATGTATTCATAAAAAGAATTAAACATAACACCCACAGTATACCTGCGTTCATTCCCAACGCGGGTGATGTACGTCACACGCGACTCGCAAGCTGATCGAGCCCGCCCAGATCAATCGCGGGGGCGATGCGCCCAGCCGGGTCGCTTGCGGTTGACAGCAGGGCCGGAGCAGCCTAGACTTCAGGCATGGAAGTTCATATTCATCCCGATGTGCAAGCCAAGCTCACGCGACTCGCGGCGGAGCGCGGACGAGACCCCGAGGCTTTGGCCAGAGAAGCCATCGAGCGTTTCGTAGATTACGACGAGTGGTTCCTCGGGGAAGTCGAGAAGGGATTGGCGCAAATCGACCGGGGCGAGGTGCTAACCCACGAGGCGGTGGGTGCACGCATTGAAAAGCTGCTGACTGAAAAACAGAGCCGCACATAAAAATGGAGCTTCGCTGGACAGAGGAAGCTGCCGCCGACTTGGAAAACATCACAAATTATTTGTTTCAGAATGCGCCCGAACGAGCGGCGGAGCTCGTGCGTGGAATCTACAACGCCCCCTCAACATTGCTGAAGTTTCCTGACTGCGGGCGTCGAGGCAAGAAGGAAGGGACTCGCGAACTCATACTTTCGCCCCTGCCCTATATACTCGTCTACCGAATCACCGGCAATGTCATCCACATCGCGCGTATCCTGCATGGCGCCCAAAAGTGGCCTTAACTAATTTATTTGCGCACTACCTGGGATGGACCGTTGCAGGAAAGTCAGGTTACCCGGCGGCCTTCGATGGATTTGAGCAGGGTGACTTCCTGGGCGAATTCGAGTTCGGGGCGATAGGGACACCGTTTGCGCGGCGCAAATACGTCAACTCCTCGGCTTCACTACACTGAGCGCTTTGAGGATCAAGGCATTTCCTGGTATGACTTCCCCATAATAGTTCTCAAAGCCGGGAACGGCGCCACGGAAATGAGTGGACCCGTTCAGGCGAACTTCCCGAATAACCTTGCCCAGGCGCGGACTCGTCCATTCGAATGCGAAAAAAATGATCGGATCTTGCGGCGAGCACCCGCAAGCGACCGCATCGGCCCCATAGCAATAAGTTTTTGCCGGCTGGTGCTTGGTCCAGTTCCACTCCAGAATATTCACGCCATAACGGATGGGAATAATTTCAGACAACCCATCTTCATACACCACCTCGTATGAACCGAGAAGATCGGCAGAGTCATCGAAATTCCAGATCAAGCGATACGCTTCTTTATTGGTGGCGGGAATTGCGCAGGCGTGAAGGAAGAGCAAACTGGTCGCGTCTTCCCCCACTCGAATTGAAGCCTGGCGCGGCAAAGGATTTGTTTCCTTCCCTTCGCTTCCCACAATCACTGCGCCTCGACCGCCATTCGTCGCCAATTCAAACACCTTGTTGCCGGCACGGACTTTTCCGACATGCATTTCCTGAAGGTCCACGCCGAACGCCGCCACTTCAAGCCGCATGTTAAATGAAGAAGAGATATCGAGAGGCGTCACCGGCTCGCCGCCCTCGCTGGGAGGCGCCGCGCCGCTCAGTCCTCTGCGCGTGCGGGGCATCAAGGCTTGCACAATCAGGGAAAGTTGCGGGGCGTCGAGCGCGCGCTTTGACCACAGCAGGCTGCTGCATCCCATGGTGCTGTAAAGCAGGTCCTTACCCAGGTTAAACTCCGTGGTCGCCGCCCACGAGGATGGCGCTCCGCCGAGCAGTGTGCCCCGCTTGCTGCGCTCCTGATAGTTCTGGATGTCAGGTTCCATGTTGCCGTAAATTTGATGAAAACCGAGCTCATCCAATTGTGCTTCATTGGCCTCGCCCTTTTCTTCCTTCGACCAGAACCAATTAAAAATCAGAATATCTCTGGGCACAAGGTCGTTCACCTGTTGGGGTGTCATGGCGCCCGGCGAATAATAAACCCAGCCGTCTTCGGCTTTATGTTTGCGTAAGCCCTTGCCCCGGACGTTCTCCAACAGGTAATCGCCCCAAATCGCCATTTTGATGTCCTGCTTTGCCAGATAGCCGTGAATCTTGCGAAGGTCCTGGCCGTACAGCTCTCCTGGGTCCTTTCCCTTGCAGCGCGGGCAAAGGCCAAACAGCGCGAACCATTCGTCATGGCCCGCGTGAATCATCCTGGGCTTCATCACCTCGATGTATTCGTCCATCACGTCGAACAGCAATTCATAGCTCTTGGGGTTTGAAGGACAATACGTGTCCGGCCATTTATCGCCGGGAACCTCCGATAAATCCTTGTGCTTCGTCAGCAAATAAAAGCTGTGGGTCAGGGATGGAATCTCGGGAACAACTTCAATGTGCAATTGCTCCGCCCAACGAACCAACTCAGCGACTTCCTCTTTTTCAATAAAGGTCCCATCACCGCAATCCTGATGCGAGGAATTCTGTTCTCTGCCGTGCAGAGGGCGGGGCGGATAGTTTAGCCGGCTGTAATTGGTGTCGCGCGCAAACTCAATCCATCCGCTGTTCAACTCGGGGTGCCGGTCGAGGCGCATGCAGGCGTTCATTTCCATCATCAGAGTGTTGAATTTGTAGAGCGCCACGAAATCGCGCAAATATCGTTTGAAGAATTGGATGTTGCCGGGACCGGGCACATATACTTTGACGCCGCGAAATGGCTTGCCCGGCCAGTCGCGAACGCGGACGCCGGGGACGTGAATGCCTTCTTCATTCGTCGTGATGAGTTGGCGCAGTGACTGCAACCCATAAAAGGCTCCTGCGTCATCGCTGCCCGCGATCAGCACGCATTGTTCATCGACGTAAAGGATGTAGGCCTCGGGCCCCGGATTTTCGGGAGTCACATCAATGTGCCTTGAAGCGCAGAATTCCCTGACTGTCGGGTTTTGCGCGGAACCCATCAAAATGATTCGCCCGACCTTGGTAACATCAGTACCGTGAGACGTTTTAAGCTGAAGATCGTATCGATCACTAAGTTCCTCAGCAAGAAATTTCGCGAGAAACGAATCACTTGGCGATGCGCTGTCAGGAAGGAAAATAATGGCTCTTTCCAAGCCAAACGATTGACCCGTTTTCTCCATCTCACGCGGCTCTGGAAATATCAAGGGTGGCGCGGCGAGAAGGCCATCGGCCACCGATTCCTCACCCGAAGTAAGTGGCCAAGTGTTTGTCCCGCACTCCGAGGTCCGGAGGCCGTGCGAAAAACCAGCATGGGCCATGAGGGCAGCGCCGGACATTTTCAATAAGTCACGTCGACCGATCTTGCCCGCCGTGTGAAGCAGGTCAGGTCCTCGAAAAAGTTCATAGAAGTCTTCTGGCGAAGCCATGGTGTCCTCCCGTGGTTAGCGTGGGTTGAAAACCGAAATGACGCAATCCTCTATAAATGAGGTTTACCATCGTGATGTTTTATCCGGTCTGCGTCTGAGGAGTGACCAACGGATTTTTCCTTCCTCGAATTAAAGACCCCATTACCATACCCAAGGCCGACAAGGCGAATGACCCCATCCCGGCATAGCTGACCGGCAGGTGAAGAAAGAAAAAGCCCACCGAGCCCGCGGCCCCGCCGATCATGGCCAAATATCCGCCCAGCGTGCTGGCGCGGTCCCAGTAAAGGCCGGCGATGACCGCGGAAAGCGTCCCGCCCAGAAAAATTGTGGCCGTGATGTTGAGATAGAAATAGGTCGGTCCAGGCAAGGTGTACCAGAGCCCCCAGAAGAGCACGAAGATGCTTACAAAAAGATTCGCCACGCGGTTGAGCAGGACTTGCCCCTTTTGGCTGAGAGGGCGGCGGCGCAGTGGAACGATGATGTCCTGAGCGATGATGGAACTCCAGCCGAGCAGATAGGAGCTGTTCACGGACATGGTTGCGGCCAACATTCCAGCCACCACCAGACCCAGCATGCCGTGAGGAAGAATCCTGGCAAGCATGGTGGGCATGGCGTTCAGGGAATTCTGATTGGGACCCAGCAGGGCAAGGGCGGCAATTCCCCACATCATGGGCATCATGCCGCGTCCAAGATAAATGAATCCGGCCCAGGAAAACACCTTTCGGCTGACCTCGGGACCCTGTGTTGAAAACGTTCGCATAGCCGTCGTTTGCCAGCATGTGTGGATTGCCAGCCAGAAAATAATTTGGAAAATAATGTATGCGATTCCGTAGCTGGAATTGAGAATGGGACTAAAACCCTCCGGCCCCATCGTATTGGCGACCGCGGCGTACATATTTCCCCAGCCGGCGAAATAAATCGAATACCCCGTCACCACCACCACGCCCAGGCTGAGAGCGACAAACTGAATGAAGTCCGTAATAACAATCGAAACCATTCCGCCGAGGACGGTGTAAACGAGTTCCAGCACCAGAATTGAAGTCATGGTGACCTTCAGGTAGTCGAGCGGAATTCCGGTGATGACCGTCAGGAATTGGCCCTCAACCTTGAGGAACACGCCCATGTTCAGAATTCCGCCGGTGGCCACGAGCACGCCCGCCAGGATTCGCAGGCCCCGGCTGTACTTCACTTCGAAGAACTCGGGGACGGTCATCAGGCCCAGCGCGCGCATCTTGCGAACGATGAATCCCGTGCGGCCGATAAAGAGCATCACGCCGCCTGCGATGAGACCGTTGACGAACGATGAGAATCCGGTCTTGTAGCCCAGTTCGGCGTAGTACATGAAGGTGATAGTGCCGATTTCAGTCGCCGCCAGGGTGGCGATGCCGATAAAGACACCAAGCTCGCGCCCCGCCACAAGAAACTCCGCCACGCCGGAAACGTATTTCTTGCCGTAAAGCCCGGCGGTAATTGTGACGGCGAGGTAGAAAAAAACGATCAGCCAGTCAATCAAAGCAAAATTCAATGGTCACCATGCTTTCCGAGCCTCGATATCGCCGAAGCTGACATCTTATGCGGGCTTGAAATCTGGAACCACGATTACCTCAAGGAATTCGAAAAGTGATATCATTTGGGCCTGGGCGTGCGTGAATTGCGAATTTGGCCACATTTCAAAAGCGAATCGAATTATGCGAGCTTGGTACTATTTCTGGGTCCTTAATTTTGTTGTGGCCGGCTCCGCCTTCTTCATCATCGCGGTGATCGTGACCATCCGCGGAGTTGGCGACCTGCGCGAAATGTTTGCCCGCCTGCGTGCCACCAGTCAAGCTAAAAGCGCCCAAACGGGCGTTCCGCCTTCGACAACCTGATTTCTTTTATCGCCGCGTACCAAACCTTGGTCGTCTTCTTCCACCATGCCAGTGATCCTGTTGACTACCCGCCGCACCATTCGAGCGCCGCGGTCAGCAATGCTTCTGCTGTCCGGAACACCGAACTGACATCCACATACTCATCCGCATTATGCGCCCCGGCTCCAGAGGGGCCAAAAAGTAATGTGGGAATGCCGAACTCGCGTTGGATTAGAAAGGCATCACAGGGAAATTCAGCCGCGGTGACGGGAATCTTTTTTCCCAGTACGTTGCTGGCAGAACGGGCCAAGCATTTTGTCCAGGGATGATTCGCCTCCAACTCGTGCCCAAGCAGCGGCGGATCAAAAAGTGCGTGCCATTCCGGCGGGTGAGCGCGGAAGAACTTGTCTTGCCTGCAAAACGCGGCCAGGGATTTCTGCACCTCGCGAATCACCGCCGCCACATTCTCATGGGGGAGAAACTGGAAATAGATTCGCGCCCGGGCCATGAGCGGAACAGACAGGGGCGTTTGCCGGTCGAAATTATTCGCCTCAACCGCCAAAACCTGAACGGGCACGGGGTCGGGGAACTCACGATAGGCTCCACCCGCTCGATCGACCTTACGGCGCCGCTTGGCCCACGAGTCAACCCAGCCCAGCAAACGACCCATGGGGACGGCCGGACTCAACACTTCGTCCTTGGAAAAATATGCCGACGCCTCGCCTGCTTCGACCGTGAGGTCGAACACGTATCCGCCACGGCTGGCCCGATAGATGGCGAGGTGGGTGGGTTCGGGTATCGCGCAAGCCTGGGCGTTGTCTCCCCGCAGGCGGCCGGCCAAAGTTCCACCACCCCCGCCGTATTCCTCGTCCACAACTGACTCGCACAGCAAGTCGCCTCCGAGACGGACTCCGGCTTTCTTGAGAGCTGTGGCCACGGCAAAATTAGCCACCAGCCCGCCTTTCATGTCCAGGCTGCCGCGGCCATAAAGGCGTCCCGCGCGAATTTTTGCGGACCACGGACTGTCCGTCCAGGGATTGAGCCCTACGGGCACTGTATCCACATGTCCGGTGAGAAGGACGCTGCGCCCCCTGCCGGTTCCCGCCAATCGGGCGATTAAATTTTTCCTCCCCGCGTAGTTTCGTTCACGACGAATTCCCGGATGGCTGGATTTCTTGATAAAGCTGACGTCATACATCTCCACATCCAGCTTGTGGCGCTTCAAAAAGCGGTACAACACTTTCTGAGCCGGAGTCTCATCACCGTCGGGCGGAATGGCCACGCTGTTGGTCCGCACCAAATCCTGCAAGAGCCGGATCATTTCATTCCTGAATGGCTTGAGAAGGCGGCGAGCCTCGGTGGCGGTGGATCTCATTGGCTCGCGCCCCGCGAATTTCTTCGCACGGTCTCGCCTTTTGACGTCTTTTGTTCTTCCCGCCATAAGAAGAATTCCGGTGCGCTAGATTCCCTGGGCGACAATGCTCCCGAAGTATGGCTTGAGAATAGAGAGAACTGCAAAGTTTTTAATTTGTAGGAGTTTTTGAATTCGAAACCAGGAGGTAGAACCGGGAAATAGAAGCGGAATTAAGCCGTACATATCGCGTAGACGATCAGATTTCCCTGCGGCCTTCGATGGACTTCATCACGGTGACTTCGTCGGCGAATTCGAGCTCGGAGCCGACGGGGATGCCCATGGCGATTCTGGTCACCCGGACGCCCAGCGGCTTGATAAGTTTGGAAAGGTAGATGGCGGTGGCTTCGCCTTCCACGTTGGGGTTAGTGGCGACGATCAGCTCTTTGATTTGGCCGTCTTTCAATCTCTCCAGCAGGCTTTTAATTTTCAACTGTTCGGGCCCAATGCCCTGCAACGGCGAAAGAGCGCCGTGCAGAACGTGGTAGCGCCCATGAAACTCCCGCGTCTTCTCGATGGAAATCACATTGTAGGGTGTCTCAACGATGCATAAAACATCAGAAGCGCGCGAAGGGTCAGAGCAATACTCGCACGGGTCGACCTCAGTGAGGTTGTTGCAGACGCTGCAGAGCTTGATCTTGTCTTTCATTTCGAGGATGGCTTCGGCCAGGCGCGCCGCGTCCTCGTGCGAAGAGCGCTCGAGGTGGAAGGCAATGCGCTGCGCCGACTTCTGGCCAATCCCCGGCAAACGCTTTAACTCATCTATCAAGCGAGCCAGCGGCTCGGCGAAATCTTTCATAGAAGGATCGGAAGATGGGAATTAGAAATTGGAAAACCGAAACTCGGAAATCGAATTTCGCTGCTCACGAGTTTCCAGTTTCGATTTTCGTGCTTTAAGTAAGGCCCGGAATGTTCAATCCGCCCGCGAGGTTCCCGACGCGGCTGGCCATCTGCTCGTCCACTTTGCGCGCCGCCTCGTTCACCGCGGCCTGCACCAAGTCCTGCAGCATTTCGAGATCGCCCGAGGCAAACACCTCGCGCTCAATGTGGACGGCCACCAGATTCTTCTGGCCGTTCATTTTCACACTCACCATGCCGCCGCCCGCCGAGGCTTCCACAATCAGCTCATCCAATTGCTTTTGCAACTGCTCCTGCATTTGCTGGACTTGCTTCATGATCTGCTGCATCTGTTGCAGATTTTTCATGGCTCACTCCTGGCTGAGATCTTTGACATCCACCAAGGTGCAGTCAAACCTTTTTCTGAAAGCCTCCACTCCAGGGTCCTTGCTTGCCCGTTCGCGCGCGGAAGGCCGCGCGGCTCGCGCACCTTCTTCCTTGTCCTGGAGTGTAACATAAATTCTTACTGGCTGGCCCAATACCTGGGCGCAGACGGAGCGCAACAATTCCTGCTGTTCGCGGCCCGTCAGCATTTCCGTGAGGCCAGAATCTTTCCTGGCAAAAAGAAATCGGACCTCGCCATTTTCGAATCGCCATCCGACTGCGGGCTCCAAACAACTGCCCAGGAATTTTTGCGTCTTGTACGCCAATGCCTTGATGGCGGCCAGCTGTGAATCTTCCTCAGCCGCAACTTCCATAGCTGGAGCAGTTGCTGCTCCGGCGGTATTAGCCGGCTGGGGGCTTGGCGGCTCGGCCGCCTGCGCGCTGGCCGGAGGAGGAGCAAAATTTCTGGCGGGTGCCGGCGGGACGTCGCGACGCGGCGCCGCTTCCGCCGCCTTCACCGGTGATGAGCTCGCAGAGGGTGCTGCGCCCTGCCGCGCTGCCCCCGTCGCTTTCTCACCCGCGCCGGGACCGCTGAAACCGGCCACCAACTCTTCCAGTGAAGCCAGCCGCCGCGCATGAACCAATTTCATCAAGCCAAGTTCCAGGTGAAACCGCGGCTCGCGCGAATATTTCAGCTCGCCTTCTGTGCGCAGGAGGATTTGGAAGAATCGCGTTAAATCCTCCTCGCTGAAAAGTTGGGCCAGATCGCTCAAGAGTTTTCGCTCATCGTTGGGAACCTGCAAGAGAGGGCTGGCGGCGCCGCAGGTGCGGGCCACCATCAGGTTGCGCACAAAGCGGGTGAACTCACCGCAGAAGTGCCCCAACTCGTAACCCTGGGCAGCCAGTTGGGAGGCCTGGGCGAGGACGCGCGCGCTGTCGGCGGCGTGGATGGCTTCCACCAGTTCGCGCAGAAATTGGGTGGGTACCACGCCGAGCAACTGGCGCACCCGGTCTTCTCCCAATTGATCCCCGCAGGACGCAATCACCTGGTCGAGCAGCGAAAGCGCGTCGCGCAGGCTGCCCTCGCCGGCCTGGGCGAGCGCGCTCAGCGCGCCTTCGTCGGCCTGGATTTTTTCCGCGGCGCAAATCTTCTCGAGCTGGGTAAAAATCTCGCTATAATCGAGCAGCCGGAAAGAAAAATGCTGGCAGCGCGATTGGATGGTGGCGGGGAGTTTGTGCGGCTCCGTGGTCGCCATAATAAAGAGCGATTGGGGGGGTGGCTCCTCCAGGGTCTTCAGCAGCGCGTTGAAGGCTTCGGTGGTGAGCATGTGCACTTCGTCAATGATAAAGACCTTGTAGCGATCGCGGGCGGGGAGGTAGCGGACGGTTTCGCGCAATTGCCGGATCTCGTCGATGCCCCGGTTGGAGGCGGCGTCGATTTCCAGAACGTCCACCGAATTGCCCGCGGTAATCTCCTGGCACGACGGGCACACGCCGCACGGCGTCACCGTGGGCCCCTTGATGCAGTTCACCCCTTTGGCCAGGATGCGCGCGGTGGTGGTCTTCCCCACGCCGCGCCCTCCCGAAAAAATGTAGCCATGGGCCACCCGGTTCTGCGTAATGGCATTCTTCAGAGTGTCTGTGATCAGGTGCTGGCCCACCACTTCATCGAAAATCTGGGGCCGGTATTTGCGGGCGATAACTTGGTAGGACATCTGATTTTCGATTGCCGATTTTCGATTGACGATTGAGAACCTGTTGCCGGGCAGCCGCCTTGCGAACCGGGCGCCCAGAGTGAGCGACGCTGAGCAATCGGCGATCATCAATCGAATATGATTTGGGTCAGACTCCGGGTGATCTGCGGCACACGGAGAGGCTCGCTACCGTTGCTTCCTTCCGGACCTGGCGGGGTTCACGAGCATCCGTTGCACAGAGCCCGAAGTCTGATATGCCGCTGGCTCAAAACGCCCTGAGCGGAAATTAATTGTTCCACAATTAGGGTAGCACGCGCGCTCGATTTCCGTCGATATTTTTCCGAACGGGTCAAGCGCCCTCGCCATCAAGAAGCAGGTTGCTTCCCGAATTCTTTTTGGGCAAACTATTACTGGGCGAAATCCCGTGGCAGAATTGCCTCCAAGTATCGGCAAAGGTGAGAGGCGTCGTCTTAGTCATTTTCCAGTTTATTCAGCCAAGACTGACAAGGAGGTCTCTGATGAATGCCAGATTAAAGTGCGCAGCATTAATGGTTGGAATGGTGGTGGTGCTGATGGCGGGCTGCCAATCCTCAACCCAGAATCCCACAACTGACAATGCCTCTGCTGACAACGCGGCGCAGGGAGATAAAAAGGGGGGAGGGAAAAAGGCGCGCTCCGGCGAGACCGTCAAAATTCCCGCAGGAACTGAATTGAGCGTCCGCTTGGTGAATCCAATCGACACTGGGTCGGCAAGCGCGGGATCGAGCTTTGATGCAACTCTTGCCGCGCCCATCACCGTGAACGGCGCAGAAGTGGTTCCCGTGGGCTCCGCAGTTTCGGGCAAGATCACCAACGTGGTCAGTTCGGGCCGCTTGAGCAGGCCGGCGGAGCTCTCCTTGACTCTGGATTCCCTCTCCCCGCGTTCGGGAGAAAATGTGGCTATCTCCACCGACACTTGGAGCGACAAGGGCGAGTCACACAAAAAGCGCGATATCGAGATGATAGGTGGCGGCGCGGCGGCGGGAGCGCTGATCGGCGCTTTGGCGGGCGGCAAGAAAGGCGCGGCCATCGGTGCGGCGGCAGGCGGAGGCGGCGGGACTGCCGTGGCTGCGGGGACGGGCAAGAAGGAAATCAAACTCGCCTCCGAAACCAAGTTGAGTTTCACGCTGAAAGAGGCAATCACTCTCCCGGCAAGGTAAGGGGCAACAAAGTCCAACCCATGATTTGCTGTATTTACTTCTGGGGCGGAGCAGCCCAGTGCAGGGTGATTTTGTCTTCGCTGACCGAGACTTGAAGAGTCGGCGTGCCGGTGGAGGGCGGGGCGACTGAAGTCCTACGTGTCAGGTCCACGCCTTCCCCGGACGACAGGACGTGCACAGATAGATTCTTTGTCCCCGCAGGAATAGTGATGGGGCTCGACAGAATTCCCCCATAGCCACCTTTGATGTTGAGGTGAAGGAACCCCCCTTTCTTTTTCCCTTCCAGCTTGCCTTTATAGATAACGCCACCATCCCCGGAAACCGTCAGGTCGGCCTCTTTAAGCTCGAACTTGCAGGAAAGCTGAATCGCCCTCGCTCCCCCGGCATTCGTCGCCGGGGAGGAGTTGTTTGTCGTGGGTCGAGCGACAGCCGATTTGGCCGGAGTCGTCGTCGCCGCGAGAGTTTTCGCGGGAGAGGTCGGTGGCTGCGCTGTCCCGTCTTTCCCGGCGGGATTTTTTTGGGTCTTAGCCGCGCCCCCCGGTATGCTTGATTGGGCACCTGCCTCTCCCGCAGGTATCTTCACTGGCTGCGCTTTGGGTTTTGTCGAATCTGCGGCCGTTCCCCCTTTGGAATTCTTGTCCTTCCCTTCATCCGGCTTTGGCACGGAAGGAGTGACGATGGATGAGCGCGGCGCAGTCACGGGTGGCGGTGCAGTAGTGGTTGCCTGGACCGGCGGAGAAGTCATGGCGACCGGAGTTGCTTGCGGCGACGATTTCTCACGGTTGCGGAAGAGCAGATAACCGCCGCCCAGTAAAATTACCAGAGCCAACGCCGCCGCGGCCCCGCCCAGAATCTCCCATGCCTTTTTCTTTCCCTGGGCCCCCTCACCTGGATGTTTCACCAGAGGACGGGGGACACCCTTCATGGCCATGGTGCGCTCGCCCGCGCGAATTCCAGACAACGGAGACTTTGCTTCCGAGCGCGGAGCGCGGCCGTTCTGAACGTCGTCCAAATCATCCAAAAATTCCCGGGCGCTGGCATAGCGCTTCGTGCGGTTTTTCACCAGACTTCGCAGCACAAGATAGTCGTGGCCGGGGCCGAGCCCGGGCTTGAGTTCGCTGGGCGGGACGGGGTCCTCGTAAACGATCTTGAACATCACTGCCGCCGTGTCGCCGGGAAATGGCTTTACCCCCGTCAAGATCAAATAGGCCAGGATGCCGAGCGAAAAGACGTCGCTGCGCGCGTCGATGTCCCCGCCCGTCAATTGCTCGGGCGACATGTAGGAGGGCGTGCCCATGATGGACGAAGTTCGCTTGGCGCCCTCCCGCGCCATGATCTTGGCGATCCCAAAATCGGTGATTTTCGTCCGGCCATCTTCGGTCAAGAGAATGTTGGCGGGTTTCAGGTCGCGGTGGATGATGTTTTGCTTGTGGGCGTAATCAAGGGCCTCGGCAATTTGCCGCAGGATGTCGAGGCATTTTTCGACGGTCAGAGGCGGGCCGGCGATCAGTATATTTTCCAAAGTCTGGCCGGGGATAAATTCCATTACGATGTAATTCTTTTTCGTTTCCGGATCTTCCAGGGCGTCGTGGATGGTCACGATTCCCGGATGGGAGAGCCGGCCAGCGGCCCGGGCCTCACGCATGAAGATTTCCTGCGGGTCGGCCGACTTGTCCTCGATGTCCAAGGGGTCAAGGGAAAGGACCTTGATCGCCACCAGGCGGCCGATGGTGGGGTCCGACGCCTTATACACGATTCCCATGGCCCCGCGGCCCACCTGCTCCACAATTTCATACCGCCCGATTTTTTTCATACCGCTTTGGGTGTAACCACTACTTGGAAGGAGTGCGCTCCAATCCGGAAAGTGGAGCCGCTCTCGAGTTTGGCAGTCTGGATGGGTTGGTCGTTCACGAAGGTGCCATTCGTGCTTTCCAAATCGCGCAACACAATGGTTTGATTGCAGACCTCGATTGAACAATGTACCCGGGAGCTCAGCAGGTCGTTGACTATCACATCGGCGTTGGCTCGCCCAATAGTAAGGCGGGGTTTGAACACGGGATACACCGTCCCTTTTTCCTGGCCATCAAGGACCTTTAGGCTAATCTCTTGGTCCTTCGGCAAGCTGAGAGGAAACCCATCAAGGCTCAGCTCAGAAGTGATGGGGGGCACGGTTCGCCGCGTGACTTCCGAGCGAAAAGTGGCCAACTTGGGATTGATCACCTGAAATGTCTTCCCGCACGCCGAGCACGAGACATTGACCTTCTCATGATCCCCGAAGATGTCATCTCTGACAGTTTGGGCGCCCAAGCAGTGATAACATCGTACCTCCATTGGAAGGGTCCCTCCTTTCTAGCTTCGACCCTGCGGCAGGTCTTCGCCAGAACAAGAATTGTCCAGTCACCGCCTCGATTTAGCCCACGGGCCCGCCTGCGTCAAGATTTAGCCTTACTCATATCATAGCACTCCATACGGATATAGTGGGGGACAGCGAATTTGACTGAGCAGGTTGTTGAAAAACGTTCTTCACCTGTGTTATTCCGAGCGTAGCGAGGAATCTCGCTCTGAAAAGGCCAGCAATGCGAGATTCCTCGTTGGTCGCCGCGGCGGCCTCCTCGGAATGACAATTAAGCGAGTTTTTGAACAAAATGTTAGAAGCGGGAGGCAGTCCGAAGGCCGGCCGAGGGACTTGCTCGTGAGGGAGCCCTCACGGCAATCAATCTGAATTGTTGGACTATGAAGAGCGCGAGCCGGCGGGCGGTTCCTCGCGGAGACGCCTCTGCAATTCCTCAAGTTCTTTTTGCAACTGCGCCTGGCGCTTGGAAAGAACCCAAACGTAGATCACAAAAATCGCCCAAACAACGCTAAAAGCCGCAAAGAGATACGGATTAACCATTTTGCTCCTTCATATTTACGTCGCCAACTCGCGTCGAAGTTGGATCAGTTCGCGTTGAGTCCGAGCCATGGTCATTCGCTGGCGAAGCAAATAAAAGAACAGGCACAAGAAAGCGCCCCAGGTCACGAAGACGGTCAGCCACATCCGCGGGTCGAGTCCCGAACCCGGGCCACCGGCGAGCACCGGCTGTGGATGCTGCGTCCGCCACCATCGGATGGCCATATAGTCGATCACGGCATCGACCGAACCCAGGATTCCGAAGACTGCCGACAGGACTTCCACGCGCCCCGGATTGGTGACATAACTCCTGAGCATCAAATAAGCGATGTAAAGCAGCCAAAGAATAAAGGTGGAGGTCAGGCGGGGATCCCAGGTCCACCAGATGCCCCACGCCGGCTTGGCCCACAAGGGGCCGGTGATGAGCACCGCGCAGCAGTACAGAAAACCGACCTCCGCGGAAGCGTAGGCAAAGTCGTCGGCGGGACGAGAGCGCTTCATCAAATATCCCATGCTGCCGAGAAACACGAAAAAAAAGGCCAGCAGCGAAGTGCACGCGACGGAAAAATGAATGTAGAAAATGCGCTGGGCTTCCCCCATGGTGGCTTCCTCGGGGGCGTAAAGAAAAATCATGTAGAGCGAGACCACAAGCCAGACGAGCGTTATGGCAAGATGGATTGTAGGCGGAAAGATTTTCTTCATCACTGCCTCACTCCTCGAGGACGTACTCGAACAACAGAAACGAAACCGCGGCAAAAATCACGCTGATTCCGGCCACCCGGAACAAGCCCTGGGAAATCTCGCTCGACGCGGCGTTGCGAAGCGCGTCTGAGGTGGCATCGACGGCCAGGATCAGAATCCAGAAAGCCACCGGAAACTGCATCACGGGGAGCATCACTTCGCGCATCCGTGTGTTGGCCGCGATGGCGCCAAAAATTGTTCCCAGGGCCGCGTAGCCCAACGTTCCGAAAAACACAATCAAAGCCAACCAGCCGAGCGACGGTAGGAAAGAAAAGTTATACCAGATTGCCGCGGCAAAGACGATCACCGCCTCCGTGACGCCCAGAAAAACCAGGTTGGCCATCAGCTTGCCGACAAAGATGGCGCTGGGATCCACAGGGGCGAGCGCCATGCCCTCCATGCAACCGTTCTCGCGCTCAGCGGCAAACGACCGGTTGAATCCCAGAATCCCGGAAAACGCAAACGCGATCCAGAGCAGCCCAGGCAACAGCCGCAACGTTTCCTCGTGAGCCGTCTCAAACGCGAAGTTAAACAAAAACACAACCAGCAGGCCGAAGACGCACATGGGCGCGAGGGTCTCCCGGCTCCGCCACTCCACGCGAAGGTCTTTGGCAAACACGGCCCACACGACGTTGAGACTGTGCATAATTCTGTAGATGGTAGACTGTGGGCAGCAAACAGGGAGCGCTCAGCCGTCTATTCCCTATTTCTTAATGCCTAAAGTCTGTAAGGGCGCATCTTTTAATTCTCCGTCGTAGCGCACCGAACCTCTTTCCAGCGCAACTAAGCGGTGTGCCATGGATGCTCCTAACTCAAAATCGTGAACAGAGAAAACCACAGCTTTGCCCTGCTCGGGCAAGTGGCAGAGAATCGATTGCAAATTATCCGTGGCGCGGGCGTCCAGTCCCGTGAAGGGCTCGTCCAACAGAAGGAAATCGGGATCGTGGAGAAAAGCGCGCGCGAGTGATGCACGTTGCTGGAGCCCTCGCGAGAGCTGCCGGATGGGCTCGTTACCCCTGTCCTGCATCGCGAAAAGCTCTAGCGCCCGGTCGATTTTTTCTTCCAGCGCCTGTAGTCCGAAAAGCTTTCCAGTAAAGCGCAGATTTTCGCGAGCTGTAAGCTCGCCGTATAGAAACGTCACGTGCGAAACGAATCCGATGGCGGCCTTTGCGGTTTGCGGGTCTTTGTAAAAGTCCTGCCCTCCGTACCGCACTTCCCCTTCGCTGGGATGCGACAGTGCGGCCAGGGTGCGCAACAACGTGGTCTTACCCGCTCCGTTGGGGCCAAAGAGAAGCACGGAATCCCCGCGCGCCACCTGAAAGCGAACTCCCTTCAGCGCTTCGAGGTCGCCAAAATACTTGGAAACGTTGAAGAGCTCGAGCGCCTGGTTAGCGCGGGTTGCGGCGAGTGGCATAGGGCTCGATGCGGACAGGCGGGCCTTTCTTCAAGATCGCGACCAGCTTCGCTTTCAACTCCAGGCGTTCCTTCCAATATTTCTTTTTCTCGATCTTGCCCGATTCGAAAAGCTCATCCAGATCGGCAAGCGAATTGAAAAGTCCATCCGTCCTGGCCTCCAATTGCTTTCGGTCGGGGCTCGTGGCTTGGCGCTCTTTCCACTTGGACCATTCTTTGCTGGCGCGAACGCCGAGCGCCCACAGCATCACCAACAGCAAACAAATGAATAAGGGAATGCCCAGCCGCGTCATGTTATTAGGAATGGATTTGATTTCTCCTTCGGGCGCGCTGGGTCCCGCCTGCGGATTTTGTGGTGCTTCACCGCTAACGCTGGCCACCAATGCGACGCCTTTGGGTACGTCATTCGCCTCGAATTTTTGGATGTTGTTGGCCGTATCCACGCCGGTCGTCTTGAAGACGGTCGATTGCACCTGAAGGCTGGCGGGGAGCACAAACATTTCCGCATGCGCGATGGGGAAAGCGCAGCGATCGTTCAGCGTAAACTGCCCGCCGGAGTAGTCCACGTCATACGCCACCGTTACTGGAGTCAATCCGGGCTTCAAGGCGTAGAAGATCTTGTATTCCCCGGGAGTCTTGCCGGGAGCGGATGTTTGGGGCAGCGACATGTTCGCCAAGCCGGTCACGCTCACTGTGGGCGGGCCGGCCTGCGGGGAGACAAAAAACACAAAGGTGCCGTCGGTGGAGGAATAAGTCCGCCCGGGCTTGCTCGTGTTATCGACCTGATATTCTTCCTGCACCCGAAGCTTGGAACCCTCGGCGCCCACCAGCACGCGGAGCGCGCGCACCTGGAACGCGGAGGCATCGTGCGTGGCGTCGTAGACCGTGATATCCATGGTCGCCACGCCCTGCGCATCATACTTCATGGGCGGGACAGCGGCGTGGTAAGGAATTTGGTCGAAGTTCGCTTGTAGAAGAAAAAACCCACCGGGGCCAACGCCGTTCCCTGTAAACGTAAAGTGGCCGCTCGAATCCGTGGTGGTGTCGGTGATGAGCTGCATCCCCTCCCCTTGCTTGGGGGTGAGCAGGAGCACTTTCTGATTGGCCACCGGGCGCCCGGTGGTTCCGTTCAACACTTTCCCTTCAATCCGTCCCTGAGCGTGCAGCATGGCGGGCGCGAGAAAGCCAAGGCATAGAGCCATGCCCGCCACATAGGCTCGACGGATTATCCGGGATTGTGCCATCAGAGGTTTCAGAGCTGATTTTTCCTTTGCTGCCAACGGGGCGAACCACAGAGGATTGCCCTATGCTATTTTCGCGTACGCGGCGTGATCCTCGCGCCACACTCACCGCAAAATTTTACGGGCAATGGATTCTCAAAGCCGCACTCCGCGCAAACGTATTCTTCCACCACGGGCTGGGTCTTGCGCCGGGTGCGCCGGGCCGCCACTTCGCGCTCGATCAACACTTCTTCCGGCGTCAGTGTTTCCGCTGCCTGCGAATCCGCCATCAGCCGGGCCGCTTCCATCCGGTATTCTTCCTTGAGCCCTTGATAATCTTTTTCGGCGATTTTGCCCGCCTTGAATTCAAATTCCAGGTCCTGGATATTTTCATAAACCACCAGACGGCGCCGCTTCAGGTCGCCGAGCGGTGTAACGTCCACGGGCAGCGTGCCTTCACCCGCAGCTTCAGCGGTCAGTAATGGCGTGGCCACCAGCACCACCAGGCCCGCCGTGATGAACAACGCGATTCCGAGAGCCATATAGATTTAGCCTGCCACTTTCTTCATTTCCTCTTCCATGGCCTCAATGATTTTGGGATCGATGGGGCCGGGCGGAGGAAGATTCGATTCGGGTGGAGGTCTTCGCCACCGGCGAACAATCATTACCACAACAAAGAGCCCGACCATGAGGCCGATTCCGGGAAGGACCCAAACCGTCATGTTGAATCCCGACGCGGGAGGCGACGCCAGCACCTGGACTCCATACTGCTTCACAAAGTCCTGAAGGATGGTGGTTTCGTCCTTGCCCGCTTTAATCTCTTTGTCAGAGAGCGCGTTCATTTCGGCGCGCGTCGCGCACTCGAAGTGATTGCACGCGGTCACGGTCTGCGCGCATCCGCACTGGCACATAACGGCGTCGCCAATCGATTTTACCGTGGGTTTGGAGGCACCCCACAATGAACTCGCCATGGCCAACATCCAAGCTGCGACCAGGCAGATGGCCCTCTTAGAAAACACGATCTTCCTCCACGGCCTCTTCGCGCTGGCGCCGGATTTCCTTCATTTCTTTCTCCACGCGGCTGGGCACCATGGCCAGCAGTGTCCCAAAGAACACCACCACTCCGCCAATCCACACCCACTGGACAAGCGGGTTCACGTAAACCTCAACAATGGCCTTGTTGGTATCTGGATCCCCTCCCGCCACCACCACGTACAGGTCTTCAGAGAGCGAGGTTCGGATGGCCACGTGGCTGATGGGTTCGTTGCTGGCTTTGTACATGCGGCGCTCGGGATTCAATACGCCCAGGGCGCGGCCATTCTTGGTCACGGTCATCACGGCGCGCAGGAAAGTGTAGTTGGGTGTGTCGCCTTCGGTCAGGCTCTCGCACCGCAGCATGTAATCTTTTACATGGAGGAGATCGCCATCCGCCATCAGGCCCTTGGATTCACTCTTGAAGGCCAGCCCCGACCAGCCGATAAAGAGCAGGACGATGCCGAGATGGATCACGTACCCGCCGTAGCGGCGCGTGTTGCGCATGGTCAGGTTGTAAATCGCGGCGAAGAAATTCTCCGTGTAGACTTGCTGCCGCGTGCGCGCGCCTTTGTAAAATTCCTGGAGGATGCAAACGCCCACAAAAGCGGAGAGGAAAAGCGCCATCCACGCGTAGATGTCGCGCACTCCCAGCGCAAACAGGACAATTCCCGCCACAAGCGCAAGGGCCAGAGGCACGGTGAAATTCTGGCGCAGGCTTTGGAACGACGTCTTGCGCCAGGCCAGCACCGGGCCAACTCCTGTCAGAAACAGCAGGAGAAGCCCGATGGGGATGGTGGTCTTGTTAAAGAACGGCGGCCCCACCGAGACCGCGACATTCTGCACCGCCTTGGAGATGATGGGGAAAATGGTCCCCCAGAGCACTGCAAACACCGCGGCCAGCAGAATCCAGTTGTTGAAGAGGAACCCGCTCTCGCGCGAAACCACCGAGTCCAGTTTGTTTTCGCTCTTCAGGTAATCGAGGCGCAAAAACAGCAGGGTGAGCGAGAAGAAAACAATGATGGCCAGAAAGACCGCGAAGAAAGGCCCGATGTTCGATTGCGCAAAAGCGTGGACGGAAGAAACAATTCCGCTGCGCGTCAGGAACGTCCCGAAGATGCAGAGGAAGAACGTGGTGATGATCAGGACGATGTTCCAAACCTTCAGCATGCCGCGCTTTTCCTGGATCATTACTGAGTGCAGAAACGCGGTAGCGGCCAGCCAGGGCAGCAGCGAGGCGTTCTCCACCGGGTCCCAGCCCCAATACCCGCCCCAGCCCAGAACGTGATAGGCCCAGTGCGCGCCCAGCAAAATGCCCGCGCCCAGAAGCATCCAGGGCACCATCGTCCAGCGCCGCGTGACGCGAATCCAGTTGTCACCCAATTGCCTGGTGATCAGCGCCGACATGGCAAAGGCAAAGGGCACCACGAATCCGACGTAGCCCAGATAGAGCATGGGCGGGTGAATCACCATGGAATGGTATTGCAGCGACGGCGTCATGCCGTTGCCGTCTATGGGAGTAAACGGTTGCACGCCGGTCGAGGAGGCCAGGGTGAGCTCGGTAAATGGATTGGCGACGAAGAAGACGAGTGAAGTGAAAAACGCTCCCACCGCCATGGTGATGGCCACCACGTAAGGCATCAGTTGGCGGTTCTTCCGGTGATTCATCAACACGGCCAGACCGCTGTAGATGGAAAGGAGGAACGTCCAGAAGAGCAGCGAGCCTTCCTGCCCGGCCCACAGCGCAGCCACTTTATAATATGTGGAGAGGTCTTTGTTGGAGTGGGCCGCGACGTAGGCGTTATGGAAATTATTGCCGAGGATCAGCATTTCCAATACGACGACGGCCACCAGGATCATGACGAAGAAGGCCAGGGTGGCCCGCTCCGCGCTCCGCACCACGCGGACGCTGCGCAGCTTGCCGCCCACCGTGCCGGCGATCACTCCGTAGGCCGCAAAAGCCAATGCGGCAATCAGTGCGACGCTCCCTGCTTGATTCATAGAGGCTCCGGCTAACCTGGAGTTCGCCCGCGGCAAGAAACAGCTTTGGGTCTACGTGAAGAATTTAGGATCAGAAAACCCGGGCGGCGGGCTAACGCGTTCCCCCTGCATCCGCAACCTTGGGATTCTTCTCAGGCTGCCCCTTGTACTGGGGCGCAGCCTGATACTTGGACGCGCACTTGGCCTGGATTTTTTCAGCGCGAAAACTTCCGTCGGCGACGTAATCGCCTTCAATGATAGCTTGGGCCCCGCCAACAAACGTGTCAGGCAGGATGTCGGATCCCACATAAGTCACTGGAATCACCTGCGAATCCTGGGCCAGCCGGAAGGTCACCACACTCCCGTGGCGCTCGATGGAGTCTTGAGCGATCACACCGCCCACGCGGACGCGCTGCCGCGATATTTTGCTGCTGATGAGTTCACTCACCGTGACGTAGTAGGTTTTCGACTGCTGAAAACCCGAAACGGCCTCCCACGCCACTACTCCCAGAATCACGCTGATCCCGATCCCGAACTTCAGTTTCCTGCTTTTCATCTCAACCACACCTCGCGCCTATACACTACCCGCCAAACCGGTCGGCACTCCCCGGCCGGCTTCCGTGGACTTTAGGGCCTGTACGGAATTTTGCACCTTGCCCGCTGCATAGTCAATTGAATTTGATTGAATTTGATTGGCGGGTAGTGTCCTAATTTGAAAAGCAGCACAGGTTTACCCGAGTCTGTTCGTTTTATATTTTGCGAGCACTAGTTGTGCCTGCTTTAACGCTGCAACTGCTGCTTCAATAACTGGGGGTATCTTCTTACGCAAGTATCGTTTTGCGGCACCTCGCAAAGATGGATCGCTCTGAATGAATACTTCCAATTCTTGCTCAAAATGTTTGCGTCCACGTATGGTGCGACCCTCATTGAGGCGACTTCGAAATGTATTCAGGGCGACCCTGTTCCTAGTCGGAGCTGAAGAGCGGAGCTCTTGCTCGACTCCCTCAAGGAGATCCTCCATCATAACTTTCCATTCCGACCAGGTCATGGTGACGATCCCTACGCGCCCAAGGACCAAAAGTTAAGCTACGGCGGATATAATCACAAGCGGATTTTCGATGTCAGATTTAGGACTCTACCTGATTGGCCGTGACAGCTCCCTGCTTCATGGTAAGATTGCGGCCGTCTGGGAGTGGGTGTTCGCTCTAGGATCGAACTCGATGCCGGCAGGCTATTCAAAAAAATCGTTGGTGAATAAACTCGGAATTAAGGAAGGGACGAAGGTCGCCATCCTCAATCCTCCGGAGACCTACCGCGCGACACTGGGCACTTTGCCCAAGGGTGTGGTTCCCTCCAGCAAGCTGCCAACGCGGGCGGACTTCATCCATTTTTTCACCCGGGAGCGCGATGACCTCGAGGGCATATTCTTGAGCCTGAAATGCGCTCTCGCCCAGGACGGAATGCTCTGGATTTCCTGGCCGAAGGGCGCTTCCAAAATACCCACCGACCTGAATGAGAATATCATCCGGGAAATTGGCTTGGCGCACGGACTGGTGGATATCAAAGTCTGCGCGGTGGACGAAACCTGGTCAGGCCTCAAGTTTGTTTACCGTGTCAAGGACAGAAAATAGTCGGCAGTGGGTCAGTCTCCGATAATCCGCCTTTTCGTGCCAAATCTCTGTTAGCGGCAAAACCTCCCAACAGGCTGTAAATCGCAGTGAAATGAGCGAATGGATTCTTCTGCGTCCATATGAGAGTGTTTTCCGAGTCGACGACGATCCGTCCGGAACCGGCGAGGGAACCATTTCTCCACGTGGCGCCTCACTCGGGAGTTAGCTGCCTTGGGCCGATTTCTATTGCTCATGGCTAGGGGACCGGTTTACATGAGGGCATGACTAGGAGGGTGTTGGCGATCGTTGGCTCTGCGGTCCTCCTGGTCATCGCCCCCGGGTTGGTAGCCGGTTTGGTCCCCTGGTGGATCTCCCGTTGGCGGCTCGAAGCGGGTTTCTTCGGGATGCCGCTTTTCCGTTTTGCCGGCGGCAAGCTGATCCCGCTGGTGGCGATTGGCCTCCTGGATTCTTTTCTCCGATTCGCAGTGCAGGGCGTGGGCACTCCGGCGCCGGTCTTCCCAACCCGCCATTTGGTTGTTACCGGACTGTATCGTTATGTCCGAAATCCGATGTACGTAGCGCGGGTGAGCGCCATTCTCCGTGGAGGCTTGATTCTCGGAAACGTGACGCTCCTTGAATACGGCGGGCTTGTCTGGCTGCTGTTTCACCTTTTTGTGCTGCTTTACGAAGAACCGACCCTAAGAGCAAGTTTTGACTCTGAGTACAAACTTTTCTGCACCGAAGTCCCGCGGTAGATTCCACGTTTCACCCCATGGAGAGGTGATCCCGCAGCGTGAGAGAGTAGCGCGGATCCCCCGCGGTTCTTGTTTAGGAATAGCCGCACCGACGGAGGTCTGCGGCTTGTATCTACTTGCTTGTAGCTAGGGACAGGGAACGCCCAAAAACGTAGGTTTTTCTATGGAGGTTTTCTCGATGTCGACGATTGGTCGATTTATTATTTGGGCGCTGTCGAACCGGTTAAGCATTTTTGTTCCGACGCGTCTATTTATCGATCTCAGCCATACGACCTTGCCACGGGTCGAACTAGCCGACACGACCGTGCGAGCTTTGACTTGCTCGATAGCCTCTTTTCGGATTTCGCTCCTTCGTGCCTTGGAGACGTTTAGCTTCAGGTTAACCACGAGTTTCGTGACCATGTGACGCTCACCCGTAACCATCAGTTCTTTTTGAGTCTTTAGGCCAAATCCTTCTGACTCGATGATTCTGTGAGTCAGCTTTTGGAATTTGCTCAACCGAAGGCTCCCGGAAATTGCAAGGTCATCAACAAAGCGGGTATACGAAAAGTCCTGTTGGGCTGCAAGGCCCTTTATTCGGCAATCGATGTGACTCAGCGCCAAGTTGGCTAGCGACGGACTTGTTGGCGTTCCCTGGGGGAGTCCAAATTTATAGGTTGTCAGTTGAGTGAGAATTTTGGCGGCCTGTCCGCTAAAACCGAGCTCGCAAAAGACGCTTAAAATCTTTGCCGGGGTTATGCTTGGGAAGCAATCTCTGATGTCCAGCGCAAGCAGGGCTGCCCTCCCGACATGGGGTTTAGCGTTCGTGACAATTGACCTTCGCTTGACACCGCCGTGCGCGCATGAAAGAGGCGGGATTCGATCTAAGATGCGAGTCTTTATAGCAGTTTGAATACACTTTAGTCTGCCTCGAGGTATGTGGAGTACGCGACTTTTCCCGTTAGCCTTAGGGATTATTTTTCTTCTGTAGTAGTGGTCGAGCCGACTGAGAATATGCCCAAGCTCCCCCGCAGTTACTTGAAGAAGGACTGCAAGTTCTTTTTCGGTATCTAGTCGGAAATCGGCGGTGTTAGTTGGCTTTAATAACATACGATCGCTTGGGTCGGCCTCGCAAAGACAACGCCTGAATTTGAACCATTAGGTCGCGTAATTCATGGAATCTTTGGTTCCTCGTGAGCCCCGACAATGGGGTCCCTTCCCAGAGGAAGAACAGTCCAATCGGCACTCCGAGTTCTTTGGCGAGGTTCCTCAAAAACGAGATGCTGGGCTCACGCTTTCCGTTCTCAAGAAGAGAGATATAATTGGGCGACACCTTCAGTCGCCCTGCCAGCTCACGTTGCCTGGAATTCGTAGAAGTTCGAATAAGTTTGATTGCGTTCCCAAGTGTCATTCAAGTCCTCCGAGAGAAAATCGGGCAGATCAAAGTGTTCGCCGCGCGACGTACCTGAGGAGTTTAAGGTTTGCTCTTTCGAGCGTTGTCCAGAATAACTTATCCGGGTCCCGCTCACTGAGCTCTCTCAGCCTCGCCTGATACCTGCACAGATCATCCGTAGTCCTGCCCGATTCTTTGCTTAACCAATCCGGGCTGGCGATCCTTAATGACAATTTGACTGCCCGCCCAAACAGGCGCACTGCTATAGCCTTCTTTCGGTTCATAAACCTCCTTGAAGTGGAGTTAATTTGCCTGTCGCGCGAGCGCGACAAACATCTCCAGCGAAAGCGTTACTGCCGCCATCGCATGCTTCCACCGAAAGTCCTAACGTCGACCTTCGAAGGAGGGGAAACGCCAGCCCAAGAAGGATTCGAGCCAAGCGCTTCCATTCCAGCTCCCTGGGTACGGTCACGTCCAATATCCTGCGCACAGGTTATTGGCATGTTCCGGCAGAGGTTTATGCTTGCCACCGATTGAAACGCAGTGCGTTCCACTTCTCTTTCAGGGACCGTGGGCTAACGCCCTGAGTCCTCGGCACCAACCCTACAAGATTTGCTTTGCCTTGTCAAGAGAAAAAGCGAACTGTAAGTTAGAATAATCGAACAACTGAATTCTTGGAAGAGAACAACTATCCGGATGTCCGAGTGTCAAGGATTTCTGTCGAGAAAATAGGTCTTGCCTTGCAGTGTGATGCCACGTTGTGGAAAGGTCGGGTCGGAGCGGATTCCAATCCAGCGTTCCGGTCGGTCGATTATCACCTGCTTCCATACATTGCCGTAGAACATTCCTGCAAGCTCCTCATTAAAGCTGCAGGCCTCGAATATCGGCTGGAACACGGTTCCGGACCAATCACCTCTCATTCCAGTATTGGGATTGGTCCTGCCGCCTTCTATCGACGTATTCGTGATGGACCCCCAGTTGGGATTGGGGCACGCGATCAGTTCATCCAAGCGGCGGTTTATTTCTTCGTCGATTGCGGCCCTTTGTAGCAGCGTCATCGAAAGCCAGACCCGGTCAAAGTCCTGCTGATGACTCAAATGGAACACATCACGGATGCCACCATCCTCGCCGATGTCACGGAGCGCCATTCCTCAAATCCTAGCCCGCTTCATTATGTCATAACACTCGGGGCTGGCGCAGACCCCTTTTGGGGTCTGTGGAACTTAGCTAATGGGAGTTGCGGCTAAAGGAGACGATCGATGGCGAGGAGCGACTGGTCACTGTATCCGGGAAGACGGTCGACCAATAAAGAATCAAAGACGGCACGGCGACGCTCAAAGCCTCGATTCCGGCTGATTGACGGCAGACTCGGAAACTATGCTGTGCGGGTACGCCGACGGATTGGGAATGAAAAACGCCCTTACTGGAAACCGACTCGACTACCGAGTAGTTTTCACTTTCCAGCCCTTCAGCTCAAAGCCCTCAGTTCCCTGACGGAGGATGCAATCGCGGCAGGCGCGTCTCCACCGGAGGCAGTGTGGGAAACGCAGCGTGCGGCTCGGTCTGATACCAGTAGGCTACCGAGTAAAAATCATCCGCGCGATCGTCGGCGTGGCCGTGTTCGATGGTGGCGTGAAGGGATTTCGTAAAGGGAATGGGCGAGTCCAGATGGAAGCGATACACCGACCACCTCGCTCCGGCCCGCTCCGGACCCACCACCGGCGCGCCAAACGATCCGTAGGCAAATGGTTTGCCGCCAAAATCCCACGCGCCGAGAAAATAATCTTCAGTGCCCGTGCCATTGATGGAGGGCAGCGCTTCGCCATCCACAAAAAACATGTCGTCGCCTTCGCCCCACCAGCCGTCGGCGTTTTCCATCACCGACATAGTGACGCCGGCAAAGTGTCCGCGCCCCGTCGCGTCCATCCAAACGTAATTGTTCTCGCCCTTGAGATTCTTCCCGTCGCTCTTGATCGCCTGGTTGGGCGTGGCCTGGCGATACTGCGCGTGGAAGTAGAGCGTGTCCGCGGGCAGAGGCTTGGCCAGCGCGCGGTAGTCAATGTTGAAGTAGAACGCGTCCACCCTGCGCTGGCCTTCGTTGGTTACGGTGATTCGCGCGTGCTTTGGAAAAGGCATGGGGAAAAAAGAATTCAGTGCGTTGTCCGCCCCCACCGCAAGAGGGATGGACTGGTATAGGAAATAATCGCCGAGACCCAGGCCGAAGAAATCGCCCACCGGCGCTTCCACGCTCGGAGTGCTCTCGCCGTCCCAGTACATGCGCAGCACCAATTTCTTCAAATGATAGTGCTCGCCACTCGCGATGGTGATCCACACGTGCGTGATCACGCCCGGCCCCGCCTCGTCGAGGAAGGTGAGGGTTTGTGCAGGGGCAATCTGGCGGTAGTCGGCGTTGCCCCCCGTGCGGTCGTAGCTGGAAACGCGCTTCTGCACGTAGTCGTGCGGCGCGGTGAGATCGGCAAGCGTGCCGCCTAACTCTTGCGCGCACGCGGGCAGCGCTGCGAGGCTCGAAGCGAAGATGCAGCCGAGCGAAAGAAGGCAGGTCTTGCGCATGGAATCCTCCGGAATTGTTCGCGGCTGGGAGCCGCTCTTTAAGCGGCGCGATTCTATCACACCGGGGGCGCGATGGCCGTTCATCCTTTAAGTCGAATCGGCCGATGAACGCTGTAGAGAATTGTGTCACGCGCATGCCGAGTTGTAGCTGCGGTCGGAGCCTGCCTCGCGGGGCGGGACCGCCGAATTGTAGCGTCGATCGAGTTTCTTTCAACCCGCCATGTGCGGGATCGACGATTGAAGAATCCAAATCCGGACGGTAGGAAACATGACCCCGGTGGCCCGGCCCAATGCATCATAGGTGAAGCTTGTCACGTTGCCTTGCCCGTCCGTGATGGCCTGCAAATGGTTTTCCGTATCGTAACCAGAGGTGGGAGGCTGCTGGCAGCGTCGGTGACCAAAATGCGCCGTCCGCGCGCGTCGTACTGGAAAATCGTCGTGTTGTTCCGCGCGCACCTACTGGACTCTCAGCGTACCGATTGCTTTTCCACTTTCAAGATTAGGCGGCGCAAGAGTGCGCGGTCGTTGCGGCCCATACTCGTGAATTCAAAGCCCGTGCCGACGCCCGGGACAACGCGCCGGGCAGCACCGGTCAGGCGCACGGTCTCCTGTCCCATTTCAATTCCCATTTTAACCACGTCCCCGGGCTTGAACTGCTCCGAGCATTGCACCAACGCGCCTTTCATGCTGATATCGACAATGGTCCCAATGGACCGAAATCCGCCCCCGATAATTCCGATGCTGACCTTTGTTCGAGGCCTTATTCTTCTGGCTCGCCGGGCGGCGTGAAAGTACACCAAGCCATAGGCAGTCACGCCTTCAACCGGCGTACTGCGCTCCCAGGTAATGCGCGCCTGGACGAATACGTTAGCCCCACCTTGGGTGAAGGGAATGGCCACGCCGACGCTGGCTCCTCCCGCGTATTTCTTTCGACTCATGAAGCAGGCGCCGCTCTCCGAAACGTTTTCCGTCTGGACGATATCGTCGCCGTTTTCGGCAGTTTGAATACAGCCGTTAATGCTCATGTTGACGCGCGGCTCAGTGCGGTCATCCTCCAGGTGCTCAGACGCCGGTGCACCCTCCTTTCCGCTCGTGGGAACGACCGCCACGGGGGCCCGCTCAATCTGGAGCTTGCTCAGCGTGGCCTGGTACCAAGCCGTTACGCTATGGCAGGGCTCACAGATGCGCGATACCTGATTGTTTTTTTGGAAAGCTTCTATCTCGGTGAGGGTCAAATAAACCAGCTCGCTGGTGTGATACCGCGAACACTCCATCAACTTGCGGTCCGCCGTCTGAGCGATTAAAGGTGTTACCGCAAGTTGACGATAATCACTTGAACGCATTCTCGCGGTTTGGGTCCGAGGAAAGCCTGAAGGAGACGCTGGCATGCCGAGCATTGGAGCGCGCTTGACCTTGGATGGCTAACGAGCCCGACCTTGCTGATTTTCTCATGCCCAGACTTTGTCTCAGAAAGATGACTCGACTAGCAGAGGGACAAACACGCTTAATACAGTCCCTATTCTCAGCGATAAACGGCACCCCGGTGGAGGCAAGGATTCGACTCTGGCCGCAGTCTGAGCTACGATGGAGGTAGCATGGCCGCCCGAGATTGACGCTCTTGATGGGCAGACGATGAGATCGGCCTGAGGCAGTAGCGGAGGAGGGGCTGTGGACCAGCAGAAAATCCAACGGTTGGAGTCAACCAAGAATGTACTTGCCGAGCTTGCTGAAGATATTCAGCAGGGGCATTATCCCGTAGGGATGCTGGATGACTTCAAGGAATCAGTGGACCACATGCGCACGACAATCTGGACAATGATGAAGCTGGAGGAGGAGCGGGGTGGAGGCACGGGCGGATCCGAGTTTAACTTGGGACAGAAGCTGGTGGAATACCGTCTGCGGCGCGCCCGGAAATTGCTCCAGCAAACCCAGATGGATATTGATGTCTCGGAGATTGACATCCAGACCCCCGGCATCGCGGAATTCCAGGCCACGGTTGATTCGCTACATGAGCGCCTGAACCGACTCATACGTTCCGGCGGGTAGAAGCTGCCGTGGGCTGCCAGGAGGTCTGAAAGCGTGCTAACACGCGCATGAACAGCTAAGGAATGGGCGGGCAAAATTGACGCCCTCGCTTGAAGCAGGACTAACTCATCATGAGTGGGCGCTGGACGGATTGGTTTCCTTGCTGGATGAGGCGTCGGGGACGCCAAACCTTTCAAAACGACGGGAGTAGTCAGCGGCCGTACAGGCATTGCATCTTGAGGTAAACGAGAGTATGTTCATAGATATTGGAGAGGTTGTAAAAAATTCGGCCCCTTGCCTGGGCCCCGGGTGTATGAGGGACCCTCGGCCGGACTCTTTAGATACTCAAGGAGGCGCGATGTCCGAAACTGACCGTGTTCTGGGGCGAATCAAGCAGACGCTCGACGAGCTCAGCAAGGAAATCTCCAACGGCAAGTATGCCGCAGAGTTTCTAACGGATCTCAAAGGATCAGTAGACCAACTGCGTCTCACGATGTGGGCGGTGATTGAAACCGAAGACCAACACCGGCACAAAGATACAAAGGGCCCCATGAAGCTCAACGAGAAACTCGTCGAGTTCCGCATCAAGCGCATCGTCCAAATGCTGAACGACCTCGGAACAGATGCTGCCATCCCCGAGAAATCGGATCTTGAAGCGCTGATGGGCGCTTTTGGGACCGCTCTCCAGAGCGTCGAGCGAAGATCCCGGCTCAATTAACAAACCATCCACATTTCGGGGATCGCGCCACGAGCATTTCTTTTCGAAGTATTTTTACAGCGCCGCTGGAGCCGCATGCGGTTGATTGCCGCGTTAAACGAAACGTTGCCCGTCACCCCATAAGGTCCACTGCCCTTGAATCAACTTCCCGCTTTATAACCAAGAGTGCGGGTACCGCAAAGTCTATGCCTCTGAGAGTCTGCGGCTTTTCCCTCGGGTTTCTTTGATTCGTCGCTTTGAGCATGCCTTGATCGGCTCGCTGGCGCTGCGGTGAGAACGCGAGGATTTGAACATGAAACCCGCCCCGGCTGGCTAAAGCGGCGGCATGATCTCCGGCGGGGATCAAGGTGAATAGCCGGGGGCAACGCCCCCGGAATAAGTCCCCCCTCACCCCTGCCCCTCTCCCCACCCGCAGGGGAGAGGGGCGCCTAAGACGGGGCGTGGGGGCTTTTCCCTTTTCCGGGGGCGATGCCCCCGGCTACCCGTCTTACGCCCTTTCAGGGCGGCGATGAGAACGCGAGAATTTGAACTTGAAAGCCGCGGACCCCACTATCGGGGGACCGCGCTACACTTGCTTTTTTCCATTGACTTCTTATCTTTAAAAGTATACCCTATAGGGTCATGGCGTGGCAGGTAGACTTCTACCAGGAGAGCGACGGGAGTGCGCCTGTGGAGGTCTTCCTGGATGGCCTGCCGAAGCAGCAAAGAGCCAAGGCTCTCGCTTTGATCAAACTGTTGGAGGAGCAAGGGACATGCCTGCCTTTCCCATATTCCTCTCAGGTCCGGGGACGATTGCGTGAGTTGAGAACGCGGTTCGGCAAAACCCGTTGGAGATCCTCGGAGAACTTTCATCCTGTTGCATGGATTCGTAAAAGCCGGGGAAAAGCTGCCGGGCGCGGATCTCCTAATCGCGGAACAACGCATGGCGGCTCACCTACATCGGCTCGAAAGGAGGAAGTGAACGATGGCAACCCACTGGAATCGTTATTATAGCCGGCAAATGGAGGATCCCGAGCTGAAGGAGCTTGTGGAAAGGGAGTTGGCCAACCTGCGTTTGGGCGCGGCGATTGCTCGAATGCGGCAGAAAAGCCGCCTCACCCAGACGCAGCTTGCGGCGCGCACCGGAATGAGTGCGTCCAAGATTTCAGCCCTCGAAAACTCGCCGAAGAATTTGGAGCTGCGAACCCTCATCCGGATTGCCGGCGCGCTGGGCTACCAGTTCAGGCCCGACTTTGTTCCACTGAAGCCCAGGAAACACGCGGTGCGATTAAGGAAGTAGATCGTTTTCCTTCCCCCTATTCCCTAACACCCAGCCCCTAGTCCCGCTCCCTTACTGTCTACAGTCTACAGTCTACCGTCCACTTTCATTTGGCGTGGGCTAGGGTACGGGAACGGTTCGTTCCGGCCCCACCTACCACATGCCACCTACGACCTACTGGTGCTGCGATGAGAACACGAGAATTTGAACTTGAGAGCCGCGGACCCGCCGCGGCGAGATCGCGCCTGCTTCCCCCATCTACCCATGTTCGTAGCGCAGCGTCCCGATTTAATCGGGACTCTGCGGGTTTTCAGAACCAGGGGCCGCAGAGTTTCTGAGAGACGAAACTCTGCGCTACCGCGCTTAAGATGGCCATGTGAAATGGCCGCTATGAAGAGGCAGAGTCAATCTGCTCACGCGAAGGGTGAGTGCGCGACGCTACCTATGTTTCTCCCGCCTTTCGTTGAACCAGTATCCTAGCACGACCAATTCGCCGGCTACGAAGAGCGAGCCGAAAATGGCTTTGTTGTTCCGGGCGACCGAAGCGGGCAGATAGATATCAAAGTTGGGGGCGCGGTCATCGGTGAACCTGGCCGCCATGTCTGTGAGCGGGCACCGGCCGCCATTCACCGCCAGCACGCCGCACTCCAGCAGAACGGCTCCGGTAAGGATCGCAGCCCAGCGGAATCGGCGCAACACGGCTGTGATCGGCAAGGCCAGAATGCCCGCGGCCAGGACAGCCCAAATCAGCGTGTGTGACACTTTAATCGTTGTCAGCATTTCGATTGCATCTTCTGCTTCGCGAATCGCGAATGCATTCCTGATAATTATTGCATGACTGCATTCTCAAATGCGGAAGGCGAGAGATAAGGAGAATAAGACGGGGGGTAGTTTAGAATTCAGATCGGCAAGCGCGCGGAAGGAAGGGTGGCCAAACCAGAATGTAGCGCAGCACCCGCCCTCCGGTGCTGCAGCTTTTCCATTTCTTTACTAGGCTTGGCGTTTTTCTGGGGACACAGAATTGCTGTGGAATGGCCAAAGGGCCGCCCTACTGGCCCTGCGCTACCACGCCGTCATTCGGCTGCTTCCACCAATGGATTCTTAAGCGCGCACGTTCCCCCAGGCGCCATCGAGGGAACATAGACGTCGCCCGACACTTTGACCTTCGTTCCGAATCCCGCCACCTGGCCGTTCGCCAGATGTACTTTCAGGTCCTTGTCGGTGTATTTTTTGGGCGCCAGTTCCACTTGGTTGGGCTGATTGCCGAAATCGATCGCGACGCCGATGGGCAGGGTGTTGAAGTCCTTCGTTTTATAGAGGTCCAGTTGCGTGTACACCTTGTTGTCTATCACATTGGGGAGGCGCAAATAGCCCTCCGCGGCAACGCGCTTACCCTGGTTACCCCCGTTGCAAACCGCATTGAAATCCATCGGTTCGCCGACGGTCGGGGGCTTGCTTTGGCACGCGGCGAACACGAGGACACCCAAACTGACGGCGATGAGGCTGCGGAGTGCCATGATGATGATGACCCCCTGGGATAATCGAATAGGGTTAGTGAGCCGCCGCGAGATAGCATGCGCTCTCATGCGCTGAAATGCAATGGCGTTGGAAAAGGGGAGTAGGGAGTTAGGAGCAGGTAGCGAAGAGTCTCCGCCTCTGAGACTCTGCGGCTTTGCCGTCGGGAGTTGTAGCGACGGCCGAGATTCCTGCAACCCACCATGCGCGGGACTGCCGACCTTTTAAGAATCGGCGATCCCCGGCTTTACCGGGGTAAGCTCCGTTCGCCGTTGCACTTCTGGATTCCCGTCCTTCGACATGCTCAGGACAAGTTTTGCACGGGAATGACAGACGAGCTGGCAGCTACCGCCTATCAGCCCTTTGTATTGACTGTGGGTTGGCGGTCCCGGGGAACGAGGCCACGGTCAAAAGGGCGTTGACCGCGGCCACCCGCTCACTGGGGCAGAGGCCCGGGAGGCTGAAGCCTCAGGTTGGCGCAAGTTCGCCTCAGCAGTTTGTCCATCTCCTTGTCAACTGACGAGAACTTTACAGCCGCTTGTTCTTTGGTTTTCCAAACCACGCTACAATGGAGTACCAACTGCTTACCATCGCATTCGGTCCGGAGCTCACAAGTTTGGCCTGCATCGGGGAATGCGGAGCCTTCCAGGCGGGCGCCCGAAACGGAGAGGTTAACCAGAGTGACGCAGGTGGTCGCTCCTGTGGCGGGGTTCGAGAGGTGGCCCCTCAACTCGCTGAGATAGCGGGGAACCAGCCGACGCTTCAACTCGGACGCCGGGTGGAGAGGCGGCGAGGGTGGTGCTTTTAGCGGGGTTGTGGAACGCGACGCCCTTGGTCCTTGTGTGGGGTCCGGGAGGGGGTGGGCTGCGTCCGCTTCTTTCTGGTGGGGCGCCAACGGCGGCTGCGTGCTCAGCGCGGCGCAAAGCTCCTTCAAGTGCCTCTGGCTGTCCTTATCAACCCGGAGAAACCTCAGTCCCGCTCGTCCTTTCGCATCTTTCCAGACAACCTCTGCTTCCAGTCCGACGTGGGTGCCCCGCCAGTCAAAGTACAACTCACAATTCTTGCCGATGCTCGGACCCTCCACCTGCCCAAGTTCACAGCCCTGTGTACTGATGTCCCGAACCGTCACATGCGCGCCGACCTTTTCTCCCGCCGGGTGCAATGTGCCCCTCAGCCCAAACTGGTATCGGGTCGTCTTGCGGTGCTTGTGCATTAACCACGATTCTAATGTCGTGTCTGAAGGAAAGCAAGACTCCAGGGGTTTGCCGCGACTTCCGCAGCGATCGCGAGGGCGGAACCGCCGGATTCTCTTGCATTAGTATGGCGTGATGGGCTGGAGAAAGTGGGTTCCTGGAGGCTAGTCGCGGATTTTCACCCAGCCGCTCGGAGTTGGTAGCCACCGTCAGTCCGTCCCTTGATTGACTGTGGGCTCGTGGTCGCGGGGAAAAGCCCACGGTCAGCAAACCGCTGACCGAGGCTACTCGCTGGGCATATGGAGGGTCTACCTAACTCAATAATCTTGATAACTTGAATGAGACCCGTATTGGATAGCTTGAGTCGAAACAACTGGCGGCGCACTGCTCAATCAGGATTCGCTCAATGCCTCGCTGCCCGGGCCCTACCAACAGACTAGAAAATTCTTTTGGTTTTCGCGCCGGTGGATAACATACGCTCCAATTAACCTAAACGCAGTGGGGCGGGAAAGTGCTAGGGGCTGGGGGCTAGCTGGTAGCCTCTGCCAATCCGTCCTTTGTCTCCGTGCCGACTCGCCTTGCGCGAGATTGACTGTGGGTTCGTGGTGGCGGGGATAGAGCCCACGGTCACAAAACCGGTGACCAAGGCTCTGAGAGGAAACCCCTTTGCAGCGCGGCCGAATCCGCAGCGGTTCTTGTCCCGCCTAAGGCACGGGGACCCGGTACAAGTTGCGATGCGTGTCTTGTTTTACGAAGGCGTAGGTTGAGGGATCAGGCCCGGGAGCAGAGAAGCGTTCATTGATCGTTCGCACGCCAGGAAGTGTAGCCAGTTGCTCTTCGGACTGAAATCCCCGAGCCGCCAGGGTCGCGAAGTCCTCGGCGGATTTCAAGGGAACCACAAATGTTTTCGGAGACGGTTGACGATGCTCTTCCTTATCCCCCGAAGCGCCAGACGTGGGCAACGAGACATAGAGGAAGTTTCCGTCACGCGCCCACGTTACTGCGCACATGCCGCAAATACGCAGGCGCTTGCCGCCCGCCGCTGAAATGGCAACTCCCTCCGCAGTCGATTCTTCGGCGGAGGATGATACGAAGGCCAGCACCCAATTCCCATCTGGTGAAACTCCGGTAAAAAAAATTATCGGATCTGCAACTACTTTTTGTCTTCGCGTCCCATCCATGTTCATTCGATAAATAAAATTGGATTTGCCTTCCGAAGCCCGGAAGTACAGGTTGCCGTTCCGATCAAATGCGGGGCCACCCTCGCCGGGCGACGAGGACAATTGCTTTGGAGGAAAGCGGCTGTCGAGAGACGCCAGATACAGTCTCGATTTCCCGTTGTTGTCAACCGCCGCAAACGCCACTCGCTTGCCGTCGGGAGAGATATCGTAGCTGGAAATCTCAAGACCGGCCAGCGCCCGCTCGTTGCGGCCGGACTGGAGGTCTGCGACCCAGAGTTCCCCGGCTGAGAAAAAGTGGGATGAACCGTGGCGAACCAGATAATAGAGCTTGTGTCCGTCCGGGGAAAAGGGAGAAGATTTAATGTCATCATTCAGCGTTGCGTTACCTTCCGACGAAATTTGCCGGTCGCCGTTCGCATCGTGGACCCAAATAGTGCTCTGGCCAGTGCCGACAGACGTTACGAAGGAGCGGCCGTCGGGCGCCATAGCAATGCCTTCTTCCTCGGAGGGGCCTGAGGTGACCTGCTCCGGCTCGCCTCCTGCGGCCTGCTGGCGCCAGATGTGGAAACTTCCCCCAGCATCGGAGCTGTAGTACATCCATTTGCCATCCGGCGACCAAGCGGCGCTCGTGCATCCGGCGCCAGGCGGCCCAATGGCTCTTCCCGGCGAGCTTCCGTCAAAGGGAACGACGCGGCAGGGCAACCAGCCGTCGTTCTCCATTTCAACGAGCAGGACCGATTTGCCGTCCGGCGAGAGGTAGGAGCGGTGGGCCATGCCTCGCTCATGCGGGGGCACGTAGATGTCGCGTTGCTCGCCGCGGCTCTCGGTGGCGGTGACGATGGCCATGTGGATGCCTTGCTTGATTTCCGAAAACAACAAGTGGTGCTCGTCGATCCAGGACATGCCGGAGGCGTTGGCCATCATCCGCTGGGCCTCGCCGCCGAGCACAGGGACGACCCAGGTATCCCACGGAAACGGAACTGTATAGACGACACGCGATCCGTCGGGGGAAAACATGGGCTCCATCTTCAACAAGTCGTTGTGGGTGAGCTGGACAGGATCGCCCTTAGGTAAAAGCTTGACGTAAATCTCTCCGGGGGTAACAAAGGTGCGTGGACCGCGAATGAAGGCGAGCATTCGGCCGTCGGGCGAGAGGGCGGGCGAGGAGGCCGAATCCGCGAAGTCGGTGAGTTGTTCCCAGTTCAAGCTGGAGGGTGCGGGGAGCTTCCGGCTGCGAAAAAAAAACAGCGCAGCCAGCGCCGCGATGACCGCGACAAACGTCAGCGCGCCTCCTAACGCCCAAGGCCACCTTCCTTGCCGCGGACGTTCATCCAAAGCAGGAATGCCGGAACGAGTCGAGGTTGAATCTTTCACCGGCAGCGGCGCCGGCGCCTCGCTCCAGCCCGCCTCTGACGTTCGCGCAGCGTGCGCCGCCGAACGGCCTGAGTCCGTGTCTCGCTTCAAGCGCTTCAGGTCGGCGCGCATTTCCGAGGCGTGCTGGTAACGGATGTCGCGGTCCTTTTCCAACGCCTTGCCGATCAGCCGTTCGAGATCGGGTGGCAGCTCGGGATTGAGGCGCAAGGGCGGAATGGGGGCCTGGTGAAGGATGGCGCCAAAGACGGTCGCCGACGTGTTGCCGCGGAAAGGCAGCGCGCCCGTTGCCATCTCGTAGAGAACAACGCCGAAAGAAAAAAGGTCTGTCCGCGAGTCCACTTCTTCGCCGCGCGCCTGCTCCGGCGACATGTAGGCGACTGTCCCCATCGCCACACCGGGGCTGGTGAGCAACTCTTCCGCCGTCGCGGCGGTGGCTGCCTCGGGCAAGTGCGCTGCTTGCTGCGTCCCGGCGGGCGACGCACCCCCCGCCCCCACAGGATGCCCGAGTTTTGCCAGGCCAAAGTCCAAAATCTTCGCCTGACCTCGTGCGGTCACAAGAATATTGGCCGGCTTGATGTCTCGATGGATGATGCCCTTCGCGTGCGCGGCGTCGAGGGCCTCGGCGATCTGAATCGCCAGGTCCAGCAGCGTCTCGATTTTTAGCGTCGGTTCGCGAACCGCCCCGACCTGAATCCGTTCCCGAAGCGTCCGCCCCTCGAGGAGCTCCATGGCAATGAACGGTTGGCCGTCAAATTCATCGATGTCGTGAATGGTGCAGATGTTTGGATGGTTCAGCGCGGAGGCGGCGCGCGCTTCGCGTTGAAATCGCTCAAGAGCCTGGCGATCTTTGGACAACCCCTCCGGCAGGAACTTCAGGGCGACGAGCCGGCCGAGCTTGGTATCCTCGGCTTTGTACACCACGCCCATGCCGCCGCCGCCGAGCTTTTCAAGGATGCGGTAATGGGAGACGGTCTTGCCAATCATATGTTTGGGAAGGCCCTCCGGTGCTCATCTTAGGCGGCGGAGGAAGGGCTGTCAATCCGTCAGCCGATCCGTGTGGGAAAAAGGGAGTTGGGAGTCGGGTGTCGGGTCCGGTTTGGGGACTCCAATGGAGTCCTCGGACTCCGGACATCGGAGACTCCTGAGATCAGAGAGCCGGGTGTTGTAGCGCAATCTGCGGACTGGTTTTGCCCGCCAGCGAGAGCCACATTAAGTGGGCATCACGTGCACCTGGGCCAAGCGGGTTGCGGGGACGGTCCGAGGCGTGAAGAGGTAAGCGAGAACGACGCCGAAGATAAAATTCGACACGCCGATTTCCACCGTGTGGGCAAGGCGAATATTACCGGGCATCAGCGGATTATCCGGCAGCAGCGGAACCACTCCGCCGAGAATCGAGAGGGCGAGGCCGAGGGTAATGGCTGCGTGGCGCCGCTCCGGAATCATGCGCGCGATGGGCAGGACCGCGCCCATATAAATCAATCCGCGAAAGACCTGCATCAGGACGATGGCGCCCGGAGCGGGCAGACTAAATTTGGCGTAGAAGTCTTTGGTAAACGGGATGACGCACATTCCGGCGGCGAAGTAGAGGAAGATATACGCCAAGTCGCCCGCGGCAAGCCTCCACAGCCACGCTCCGGTGGAACGGGCGGGTCGCGGCGGCACAGCTTCCTGCCCGGCAGGGCGCATTTTGCCCATTAGCCACACCAGCACTCCCGCCGCCGCGGCGCTGCTGAGCGCGCCCAGCACCATGCCTCCCACTACCATGGTGCCGGATAGGCCCAGGTAAAACACGCCTTCGTCCATAGTGTTGAAGTGGCGGATCGCGAACAACGGCAGGAACGCGGCCGCCACCAAGCGCCATCCGTGCGTGCGCGCAACCCAAACCGCGTAGGCGAGCACCGACGCGGCCAGCAATTCGGCAAGCATCACGCGCCACGATGGGACGGCGAGAGGGAATCCGGAGACGGCCGCGTTCAACAGCATCAGCACCAGGGTGGCACCGGCAACGGCTAACGCGATTTGGGAAGCACGGGGTTTCATGATTTTCCTTTCTAATACTTAGCTCGACTTATCAGGACGCGCGAGTCGGAGCGCCGGCGTCGCTACGTGCTCTGAGTCATCTGCGTAACCCGTCCTCAGTAGCAGTTCTACTGCGGAGGGTGGATCTGCGGATCTACTCTTTCCGCGAGGCCGCGGCAAAACAATTCCATCTCCTCGTCGAGCAGTTGCATGGTGCCCGCGTAGGGCGGCTCGTCATTGATCCAAATAGTCACGATGCCGATCTGCAGCAGCTTGAAGATTTCGATCAGGCTGGCGAGGTTGATGTCCGGGCGAATCAGGCGGCGCGCCATCAGGCTGCGGAAAAGTTCGACGAGCGGCGGATTGATGAATTCCTGCATGGCGGCGAAGTACGGCCCGAGCTCGGAGCCGCGCGTGAAAATTTGCGCCATGAAAACGCGCACGAAATCGCGGTACGGCTCCTTCAAGCGCAACTGGAAACGGATGAAGTCCGCCAGGATGCGCTCGGCCGGCCCGCGGGCGTGCGCGAAGTTGGCCGCCTCGGCCTGCACGCGCTCCTCGAGCTCCACCATGAAGGCCACCACAATTTCTTCTTTGGTGGCGAAATAGTTGTAGATCGTCCCCTTGCCTACCTCGGCCGCGGCGGCAATTTCTTCGACCGTAGGCGCGGCGAGGCCCCGCTTGCCGAAAATCTGAATAGCCGTCTGGATAATGCGTTCGCGCGTGGCCTTCTTTTTGCGCAGGCGGAGGGGAGTGCGTTCTTTTGTGACCACAGTCATATATGACCATGGTCACAACAACGGGAAAGAATGTCAAGTCAATTCCGGAGGAACGACCTATCACGGAATCCCGGGACATCGCAGCCCTCGCTGCCGCGCCTTGGGCTATAATCGAAGCCCGCCGCGCGCTGGTCTGCGGAGTCCAAACCGGCGGCGGCATCTTGCGCTCCCGGGAGAGTTCATGCGCTATGACAACATCCTCGATGCCATCGGCCACACGCCGCTGGTGAAGCTGAACCGCATCATGGGCGCTTGCCCGGCGCAGGTCTACGCCAAGTGCGACTTCATGAATCCGGGCGGCAGCGTCAAGGACCGCATCGCACCCGCGATGATCGAGGACGCGGAGCGCAAGGGATTGCTGAAGCCCGGCGGCACCATCGTGGAAGGCACCTCCGGCAACACGGGCATGGGCCTCGCACTGGTGGCCGTGGTGAAGGGCTACAAATGCATCTTCACCATGACCGACAAACAGTCCAAAGAAAAAATCGACTTGTTGAAGGCGCTGGGCGCGGACGTGATTGTATGTCCCACCGCCGTCGAGCATGGCGACCCGCGCAGCTATCACTCGGTGGCGGAAAAACTCGCGCACGATATTCCCAACGCTTTTCATCCCGACCAGTACTCGAATCCCTCGAACCCCGAGGTGCATGTCCAGACGACCGGGCCGGAAATCTGGGAAGACAGTGAGGGCAAGGTCACGCATTTTATCGCCGGCATCGGAACCGGCGGCACGCTCACCGGCGTGGGTCGCTACCTCAAGACGAAGAATCCCGCCATCAAGATTATCGGCGCCGATCCCGCGGGCTCGGTGCTCTACGATTTCTTCCACAGCGGCAAGCTCATCAAAGGCGAGCCGTATAAGGTGGAGGGCATTGGCCAGGACTACCTGCCGCCCAACATCGATTTCAGCGTCTACGACGACGTGCTCCAGGTGAGCGACAAGGATTCGTTCCTGTGGACCCGACGGTTGGTCCGCACGGAAGGCATTTTTGCCGGCGGCTCCGCGGGCACGGTGGTGGCCGCCGCGATGCAGTTGGCTCCTACACTCACTGCGAAAGATTTTGTGGTGATCCTGATTCCCGACACGGGCATGCGCTACCTCAGCAAGGTTTACAACAACGAGTGGATGAAGGACAACCGGTATGTGGAAGCTCCCGTGCCCCTGACGGCGGCCGAAATCGTGCAGGCCAAGCCGGAACTGCAACAGGCGCGCGAGATCGTGCGCGTGGCGCCCTCGGATACCATTGCGGCAGCGCTCGAGCGCATGCAGAAACACGACTTCTCCCAACTGCCGGTATTCGAGGGTGACGCTCCGGTGGGCGCACTCTATGAGGACACCATCCTGAACCTCGCGCTGGAAGGAAAAGACCTGAAGAAGCTGGTGGTGCGCGAGGCGATGGGGCCGGCATTTCCTGTGGTGCTGCCTTCCACCACGCTCGAACATATCACCACCTTCATCACGCGCGATTGCCCGGCGGTGTTCGTGAATTTTGGCGACGGGCAATACGAAATTCTGACCAAGTACGATTTGCTGCACGCCATCTCGCGAGTGGTCGAGCCGCCAAAGTGAACCGCCAACCTCGAGTGCGCAGCACATTTGACAATCGGCGATGACCACCCGAGAATGGAACCTTGGGCTGAACTCATCACTGGCCATTTAGAGTCCGAGGAGTCTCTGGAAGAATGCCTATTCATCCGCAAGACGTCATCAAAGTTTTGAGCACTGTGAAAGACCCGGACCTGAACCGGGACATCGTTTCCCTGGGATTCATCAAAGACCTTGAGGTCGGTGACCAGCGTGTTTCGTTCACCATTCATTTCCCCACTCCGGTGAGCACACTGAAGCAGCAACTGGGCGCGACGGCCAAGCAGGCTGTGCAAGCGCTTGGCGTGCCGGACGTGCAGGTGCGCGTGACCTCCGGTACGGCGCCAGCCGCGGGCCCCCAACACAACATGATCCCGCAGGTCAAAAGCACAGTCGCGGTGGCAAGCGGCAAAGGGGGCGTGGGAAAATCCACCGTGGCCGCGAACCTGGCCGTGGCCCTGGCGCGCACGGGTGCAAAAGTCGGTCTGATGGACACCGACGTCTACGGCCCCAGTGTGCCGATGCTCATGGGAGGCCACGTGGCGCCGCACGTGGTGGAGGGCAAGCTTGAGCCTCCGGTCGAATACGGCATCAAGATTATTTCCATGGCCTATTTCCTGCCCAAGGATGAGGCAGTGATCTGGCGCGGGCCAATGCTCCACAAAACCATCAGCCAATTCCTGGGCGAAGTGCGCTGGGGCGAGTTGGATTATCTCTTGATGGATATGCCGCCGGGCACTGGTGATATTCAATTGAGCCTTTCGCAAACCATTCCGCTCACCGGCGCGGTGATAGTTTCAACCCCGCAGGACCTCGCATTGACGGTCGCTTCCAAGGCCATCGCCATGTTCCAAAAACTACGTGTCCCCATTCTGGGGCTGATTGAGAACATGAGTTATTACATTTGCACCGAGTGCGGGCATCGCGAATCGATCTTCGGGCATGGTGGAGCGCGCGCGGCGGCCGAAAAGATGGGCTTCCCGTTCCTGGGCGAGATCCCCCTGGACATGGCCATCCGCGCCGCGAGCGATGCCGGCAAGCCGGTGGCGCTCGATGAATCAACGCCCCATGGAAAGGCGTTTCAGGATATAGCTCGCGCGGTCGCCGAGCAGGTCGGCGTGGTGAAATCGCAGGCGGAAGAGATTAGTATTGAGTAAAGGTCCGTGGTCCGTCGTCAGTGGTCCATTGCGCTTATTTTCGAAACCGTGGGCCGATGGCATCAGGCATCTAACAACGGACAACTGACCACGGACCGAATTCTTATGGCAATTTCAACCCAAATCGCTCCACGCGCCATCAAGCTCGAGGCGGGCAACAACACGCTCAGCGTGCGCTGGTCTGACGGCCACGTGAGCGCGTACCCTTATCAATACTTGCGCGACCGCTGCCCGTGCGCGTCTTGCTCGGATAAACCTGCGATGCCCTCCGCCCCGGCCAGCCCGTTTCCTATGTTCGGAGTGAAAGCGTTGAAGCCCACGCGCGCGGAATTGGTGGGCCGGTACGCTCTGCAAGTTTTCTGGAACGACGGACACTCGTCCGGCATTTATGCTTTCGACCACTTGAGAGAGCTATGCCCTTGCGCCGAGTGTGCGGCGAAAAAGGCCGGCGAAGAAACTGGAAATGGCGCGTGACTGCCTGGAATCTGGGAGCGCCGCCCATCGTCATCGCTCAAACCCTTATAGGAGGACTCGCCATGCGCATTGCTGGAGCGCTCACTTTTGTAGTCTGTGCCGGAGTAATTCTGTCTTTCACATTCGCGGGCGAACCGCCGTCCAATTCAGGCAAAGGTCTGCTGCTTGTCGCCAATAAAGGCGACCACACGCTGGGCATTGTGGATCCGGACGCCGGACAACAACTCGCCGCCGTGGCAGAGCCCGGCATCACCGGCCATGAAGTGATTGCTTCACCCGATGGGCTCACGGCGTATGTGCCGATCTACGGCAATTCCGGCGTGGGCAAGCCAGGGACGGACGGGCAAACTCTCGCCGTATTTGACATCCCCAAGCGAGAGCTTATCTACACTTTCGATTTCGGCAAGCCGGCGCGCCCCCACTGTCCGGTCTTTGGCCCCAGGAACGGTATGCTTTACATTTCGTCCGAGCTTACCGAATCGATCGACGTCTTTGATACGCGCACCCTGAAAGTTGTGGGTTCCATTCCGACGGGTCAACCCGAGTCCCACATGGTGGCGATCACGCACGATGGGAAACGCGCCTACACCGCGAACGTTGGCCCAGGAACTGTTAGCGCCATTGATTTAGAAACGAAGAAGGTGCTTGCCATCATTCCCATTTCAAAAATGACGCAGCGCATTTCGATTTCGACGGACGACAAGTTCGCTTTCACCGCCGACCAGACCGCGCCCAAACTCGCTGTGATCGATACCGCGGCGAACACGCTGAAAACCTGGGTGGATTTGCCGGGCATCGCTTACGGAACCGCGCCCACGCTCGACGGCCGCTGGCTCCTCCTGGCGCTGATTGGCATGGACAAGGTTGGGGTGGTGGACCTGAATACCATGAAGGTGGAGCGCACCATTGACGTGCCCAAGGCGCCCCAGGAGATCTTGGTTCGTCCGGACAACTCTGTGGCCTACGTTTCCTGCGATGCAAGTGGAAAGGTGGCCGCGATCAATCTGAAAACCTGGAAGGTGGATAAGCTCATCAGTGTCGGAAAGGGAGCCGACGGCCTCGCGTGGGCCGTGGGAAATTGAGCGATTTGGTGATTGAGCGAATGGGTGATTGAGAAGCAGAAACCTAATTTCCGTTTTCCAATTTCTATTTTCCGGTTTCCCTTCATTCACCCAATCACAAAATCACTCAATCGCTAAATAATCTCAACCTGGCAGTTCTTCACCAGCGACTTGAATTTCTTCGCGTCTTGTTCGGAACCCACAATCGCGCCCCAGTGCATGGGCACGGCGATCTTGGGGTTGATGGCCGCCGCCGCTTCCGCCGCCTCTTCCGGCGTCATCACGTATGTCCCGGACACCGGCAGCAGCGCGATATCACATCTCACCTCTTTCATCTCCGGAGTGAAATCCGAGTCGCCGGCAAAGTATATTGAGACACCGTCCATGCGGATGATGAATCCCAGGCGCTTTTCCCCCTTGGGATGAAACGCGTGGCCGGGTTCGCGGAATTTGTTGATGTTGTAGGCGGGCAGAGTCTCGATGGTCACTTCGCCGGTCTTGGGCGTGCCCACCGTGGTTTTGGCGATGGGATCGGGAAAGCGTTTCTCCCGCACCTTAATGCTGCTCAAGGCGTCTTTACATAGCGGGCTGGCGACAATTGTCGTCCCAGGGTGAATCACTTTCTTCAAATCGTCGAGGCTCATGTGGTCAAAGTGTTCGTGGCTGATGGTGACCACGTGCGCTTCATCGTTTTTAGTCACGCGGAATGGGTCGGTGTAGACCAGCTTGGTGCCGGCAATGCGAAAGCAGTCGTGAGCAATGCGCGTAAAATCCAGATTAAGAAGTTTCATGGTTTCCCTCCTTTCCTAATTCTAAGAGTGCAGCCCGCCAAGTAGCCTTCCCCGTAGGAACAGACGACGCAGTCGCGCTCCGGCGCATCCCAAATAATACCACCATGGAGAGAACGCGCCAGCATGGCCCCCTACGACTGGAACGTAAGACTCTTCACACGCTCAACGGAGCATCCCAACAGGAAATAGCATTAGTGGTGGGGGCATACAGACTCAAAATACGGATCGCTAGCTTTCCCCTCAGGAGAACATCCATAGGAGGAGGGCCAGGCAACCCACTGAAAGGCCCGCGCCGAAAAAAATAGACACTAGTGCGCGGCGAAGCAGCATCTTCTGGATGTCTTTCTTGTTCTTGGACGAAATCAGGAAAGTCTTTTCGTTTTCCCCTTTGACGATCATATTGAGATCGTGTTCGTCCACCGGCTTGGCGTTTTCCACACAGGTTCCCGTCACGTCGTACCAAGCGTCCGGGACAATACAGCACTCTTCCAGGGAATACTCGTCAAACTCGCCCAGAAAACTCGTTGCAGAAACAAGGTTCCGGCGCGATGCCATTAGCGACACATAGGCCTTCAGGTCGTCCTCACTCGGCCGGCGCCCTGCGCGCTCCGGGTCCATCCTTCCGCCGTGCGACTTGGCAGCCTCAGGGTCGAAGCGCAACTTGCCGAAAAACATGCGTTGCCCGCGTTTCTCCAGGTCCAGTTCCGCGTCGCGAGGGTTCACCAGCACCTTGCCGGAAGAATCTTCCAAGGAGAAATTAATCTGTTTTAGATCGGTAAAAAAATGTGACTCGGTTTTTTCGCCCTTGGTGTTGCGGCGCGACCTATCGACCTCGACCTGATAGAGGTAGCAAGGCGTGCAGGTGACCGGGCTGAGAAGCATCGCCTCGCCTTTGGCTTGGCCGTGAATTTCCGCCAGCCCCATGGAGAGGCTGCGGATGGGCGTCTCCGGAGTGTCGGACAGCAGACGGTATTCGCGGTAGATCCAGAACCCCCTAAAAAATCCGTAGATCCCCCCGAAGAAGCCCACGACAGCGAGAAATATGACTCGGATATCCATAGTGCCTGTGTTCTCAAAATGGCGCGCCCACAGGCGCCAGGATTCGTAGGGCCGAGCGGCGCTCGGCCTCATGGGGCTGGACAACCAAACGGGTTAATTTAGCATACCGCCGCCCGCGACCAACCACCCAATTTCCCCTTGTTTACCGAGGGGAGCTGATTTAATCTTATCTCGGTAACCGAGGGAGGGTGCATGAGCAAGCCATCCGATCTGGTCCAGGGGACTCTGGACCTTCTGCTATTAAAAATTGTAGCGCTCCAGCCGATGAACGGCTGGGCGATCAGCCAGCGCATGAAGCAAATTTCCGGCGACGTTCTGCAGGTGAGCGACGGCTCGCTCTACCCCGCCCTGCACAAGCTCGAACAAGAGGGCTGGATCAAGGCGGAGTGGAAACCAAGCGAGAACAACCGCCGCGCCAAATTTTACTCTTTGACGCGCCTGGGCCGGCGTCAATTGGAAAAAGAATCCGCCAACTGGAGCCGTCTCGCGCGCGCTATCTCTCACGTGGTGCGGCTCAAGGAAGCTTGAGCTAGGCGCCTGGATCATTGGCTCTATACCGAGTTACTCACTGCGGGTAAAGTGGATACGCCAGACGGCTTCAAATATGCCTACGCCTTCGGCAGAATGGCGTGCGCTCCATTGGCCACAATGGCGGCGCGCCGGGAATGAATGGAGACCTGGAGATTTATCCTGACTCGGGTTATGTGGTTACCGTGCTGGCCAACATGGACCCGCCCGCCGCAGGCCGCATCGCGGACTTTATCGCCAATCGTCTGCCGGCGAAGTAGATAAGACGCCCCCCGCGTACGGACGAGACCAAGAAATGGAATAGCCCCAACTTCCAAGGTTTGATTCGCGAGATTCGGTCCTTAGTCTTGTAGTTCTTTCAACTCCGCTTTTGAAGTCTAAGACATAAACGAGATAAGAACTGCGAACGGTGTGATTCAAAGCTTCAACCCTTCCGCATCAATGTACATGGATGCAAAGGTTTCACTCGAAATGTTACGCTAAACTTGTACCTGTTGGGCGATGAACGATCGAATCGCCGTTCGAACAGCGGCAGTTTGCTCGACGAATTTCAATCCGACACGGTTTGGAAGATCCCTTCGAATGACTTTCGCTTTTGAAATCAGGGCAGCAGATATTTGATCTAATTTGAAGTCGATCTCGAAATCCTGACCGACCAGGAGGAGCTCGCTGGCATTCTCCAGTAACATTCCCCCCTCGCCGATGTTCACAGTACTTGCCGTGTACTCTGCCTTCCCAACCAGGCAGTGGGCCGAAGTGCGGAGCGGCACTCGTGCATAGCGTCTAATCTCCTGCGAAATAAACCCACGGATCTGGTCTTCGGGAAAGGCGAGGAGCGCCTGGACCACTTTGGGATCGAATTGCTCTCCCGATTCGCGAACTATTTCCTCGCGTGCCGCACTTAACGGGGCAGCCTTGCGATAAGGCCGATCGACGGTCATTGCATCTAAAGTATCCGCCACGGCGAAAATCCTGGCGCCCAAGGGAATCTGCTCGCCTGACAGGTTCTGGGGATAACCTCCGCCGGCAAAGCGCTCGTGGTGAGAAAGCACGATCTCGGCACTGGGCATGAGAAAGGAGACACGGCTTACAATATTGTACCCAATCCACGCATGCGATTGCATCACCGCCGTTTCCTCCGAAGTGAGCTTGCCCGGCTTATGCAAAATGGCGTCTGGGATCGCGATCTTCCCGATGTCATGCAAATAGGCGCCGCGAGCGATTTTATCCAATTCTTTGGCAGAACATCCCATCACCTTGGCAATTTCGTTGGAATAGCGGGTAACCCGCATCGAATGCCCCGCCGTTTCGTTATCGCGCAAATCAATGGCTTGACCGAAGGCAAGCAGGACCTCGTCGTTTATCGCCCCCAGAATCTTGGACTGGCTTTGTGATTCAGTCTCCATAATCAACCCGAAAGTACGTGTGCGGTAGATTAACACCTACACTTTGGTTGTCAAGCTGCCCCGATTAATTCTGCCCCGATTAATTCCTAGATACATCTCAAGCCTTATTTTGAAAATTAATGAAGGACAAAGGATAAAATGCACCTCGATTCCACCCGGCGCCACCCACTACAGGTTGTGGATGCAGTCAAAGGCACCACAACGATGATTTTTGTCATAATTCTACTTGTATTGACCTGTTTTTTCGGGTATATAGTTACAGCTAGGGGGGGAGTTGTTAGTTTATGAGCGTAAAGGTCTGTAAGGCCGACGCTCCATAGACCCAATTCCCAGAACCGTGGGCCGTGAAGCGTGGCTCGCGGGGGGCTCGCCATTTTCGGGTAAAACGCCAGGGCATCTTTGGACTAAGTACTCCAGAGCGACCCGGGAAGACTTCCGGTTCGGGAGGTAGGGAACACCCATGGCTAATCCTGTTAAACCAGACGATCTCGAATCCAAGGGCAAAGCCGGGCGGCGGAGCACGCGAGTTTCGCTTGCCATCCCGATTGTTCTGATCGGCAACGACGCATCGGGCAAGCCTTTCCGGGAAAACACCCGCACCGTTGTGGTCAATAAACAAGGGGCGAAGCTCATCACCCACAATCGGGTAGTTCTGGGCAGCGAGGTTAGCATCGAAAATCCCGCCATTGGCGCTACTGCCAAGGTCACCGTGGTTTGGTTGGGGGACCGGAAGAATCCGAAGGACCCAATGGAAATTGGCACTCAACTTCTTGCGCCGCAAAACATTTGGGGTATCGTTTTCCCTCCCGAGGACTGGGAAGACGGGCCACCCATCGGAAAGGGCGGGATTAAGCTGGACAGGTCCACACTTAAGACTCCAGCCACTTTGGCCCAAGAGGTGATTCCGCCGCAAAGCCCCACGCCTGCACAAAACGTCCCTGCGCCTGTGAAAAGCGTCTCCACCCCTGCGGATAGTGCGGTCCGGCCTGTGGCGGTAAGTCCGGCCCCGCCTGTGAATAAACTCCCGGCGGCGCCAGTTAAGGCAGCCGTTCCCCCTGCACCGACCGATCATGTCCCTGCGAGCAAAGAGAAGCCGCCAACCGTAGCGGAGTTACCGACAGTACAGGCTGCGCCAGAGGCACAGATTAAGGCCGTTCCGGTGGAGCCCACCAAGGTGGCCCAAGCACCAACTGCAAGCCCAAAAACTACGCCCTCCCGGCCCACGCCACCGACCGCTCCCGTCGCCGCCACGCCCCTTTCCGAAGATCGCGTTAATGCCGCTGGGGAAGCCGCGTTGCAGAAGCTCACCAAAGAGCTTGATGATGCGGTTGAAGCCCGGCTCAAGGCATACGGCGAAAAGGTACTCCGATTTACGGGTCAGTTCGGACTTCGCGTCCAGGCCAACCTCCAGGATGCGGCCAACCGAACAGAAGATCGAATGGTCGGCTTAATGGAGCAAAGGCTCGGCGGACTGGCGGACCGCGTTCAAAGCTCGCGCAGCGCCTTGGAAAGTCTGATGACGAGACTGGACCACCTCCACCAGAATACGGAGAGTCTGCTTCAGAACACTGAACAAGAAATCCGGGAAGCAAGCCAGGCGGCGCTTCAATTAGCCTTGCAAGCGTTGACAGACAGTTTTAGCAAGGAGGTTGAGACCACTGCAGCGGCCTTGGAAGCGCAATCACAAAAGCGCATTCAGGACAAGGGCGCGGAGGCCGCGGAGTTAGTCCTCAAGAAAACTAGTGAGCACCTGAATGCCCTCGTGGACGAAGAATTGCGCAAATCAGCCAGCCAACTGAAGTCCCAGCAGTCTTATGCGACCCTTGAAGCGAAGGAGCAACTGGAACAGATCAACCTCGCGTCCCAGGCGATTTTCCAGGAAACGATTGAGGCGATGGCGGAAGCAATGGCGCCTTCGGCCCGCAATGCGATGGCAGCGTCCTGGGCGGCGGCCGAGGCGCAGTTCATAGAACGCATTCAGCATAAGGGCGCGGAAATTGTTAAGCCTCTCCTTGAAGAGGCGGATGAACACGTCACGGTCCTTTTGGAAGACTGTTTCCGCAAATCCGCCGCAGAACTGAAGGCCCAGGTGACCCAATCGGTCAATGACGTCAAGGAACAACTGGACAAGCTCACGAATGCCGCAGGGGCCCCTTTTCAAGAAAAACTTGAATTAATGGTGCGAGAAATGGCGCCTTCGGTCCGCCAGGAGATGGAAAAATCTTTAGAAACCTCGGCGGGGGCGTTGATCGACCGGACCACACGGTCTTTGCAGGAACAGACACAATTATTGTCCCAGGATGCGCTGCTCTCTCTCCAGCAATCCGTCCAGACTCTGCAGGATGGGATTCAAGAAGAAAGCGTAAGAGTCCGGCACACGTGCCAGGAGGAAACCGCTGGAGCCACCTTGAAAATCCGGCAAGTCTGCGACCTGGCAACCGCCGAAGCCACTGAGACTCTCGACCGCAACATCACCCAGCGCGCCGAGGCCGGCATTGGCTCGCTGAACCTCGCGCTAGAACA
>JBGPCF010000012.1:0-85753 GCA_041481635.1 Terriglobia bacterium
AACTTTTCCCAGACCAATAATTGCGGCGGTTCAGTGGCGGCGGGAGGTAGTTGCACCATCACGGTTAAGTTCACCCCGACGACCAAGGGTTTGCGCTCTGGGGCCATCACCATCACCGACAACAACAACGCGGTGAACGGCAGCACCCAGACGATAAGCCTTTCAGGCACGGGAATCGCTCCGGTGGCCAGCTTTCTGCCGGCCAGCCTGGGCTTTGGAAATCAGTTGGTGGGCACTTCGACGCCGGCACAATTTGTCACAATCACTAACACTGGAACTGCCCCGCTCACCTTTCTTAATTTTGCCGCGTCCGGTGATTTTGCAGTCGCAGGGAGCGGAACCACCTGTTCCACAAGTTCTTCATTGGCAGTCAACGCAACTTGCACCATCGCTGTCACTTTCACTCCGTCGGCCGCGGGTCCGCGCAAGTCGTCAATCATGATCACCGATAATGCAGCGGGGAGCCCGCAGGCAGTCGTTCTGACAGGTACCGGCAATGCGGCAAGGCTGTCCCCGGCCAGCCTGACTTTCCCGGGCCAATCCGTGGGGGTTGCAAGCGCGCCTCAAGTAATTACCTTGACCAATTTGAGCAGCAGCCCGATCAACATTTGGCAAATTGCTTTTGGTGGCACCAATGCCATAGACTTCTCCAAGATCAGCACGTGCGGCAGCACACTTGGGGCGGGGGCCAGTTGCACTATGAGTGTGACATTCACTCCAAGCGCGGCAGGCACGCGAAATGCTTCGCTAATAGTGAGCGACGACGGCGGAACCAGCCCGCAGAGTGTAACTTTGAGCGGCACGGGGGTTGCTGCACCGATAGCGACGCTCTCCGCAAGCAGTCTTAGTTTCGGGAATCAGGCGCCGGGGACGACGAGTGCGGCGCACCTGGTGAATCTGAGCAACACGGGCAATGCGTCACTCATCATCAGTTGGAAGATCGTCAGCGGAGACTTTGCGCAGACGAACAATTGTCCCAGTTCGCTTGGGGCGGGGACGTTCTGCACCTTCAGCATCACCTTCACGCCCAAGGCTGCGGGAGTCCGGAGCGGGACGCTGAGTGTCACCGACAATGCCCTGGGCAGCCCCCGGACGGCGGCGCTGAGTGGCACAGGGGTGGGGCCGATCGCGACGCTATCCGCAAGCAATCTTAGTTTCGGGAATCAGGCGCTGGGGACGACGAGCGCGGCGCAACTGGTGAATCTGAGCAACACGGGCAATGCGTCACTCACCCTCCTGGGCATGAGCATCATTGGAGACTTTGCCCCGACGAACAATTGCCCTGCCTCGCTGGCGGCGGGGACGTTCTGCACCTTCAGCATCACCTTCACGCCCAAGGCTTTGGGAGTCCGGAGCGGGACGCTGAGTGTCACCGACAACGCCGCGGGGAGCCCTCAGCTCGTTGCTTTGTCTGGAATCGGAGTCGCAGTTTTTCAGGACAACTTTGAGACCGGAGACCTGAGTAAATGGGATTACGTGAATACTGTTGGGAACCCTGTGGTGACGACTTCTCCCGTTCACAGCGGGAAATACTCGATCCAAACGCGGTACCAAATCGCCTCAGGAGGAACCGCGAATTCTGACTTCAACCGTTGGGTGAACAAGATTATTTCTCCCGGCTTCCAGACGGTCGCGGTTCGCGCTTATATCTACTTGAAATCCCCCGAGGCGGACGCTACACCACTATTGGCGGCTAGTGTGCAGAGGAAACTTATCGATATCGGAGATTCGACCTCAGCAGGAAGTATCACAGGGAACTGGAATATTATTCTCGATTCGTACAACACAGCACTTGGGATACCCACAAACACCGATAATCTTTCCATCGTTTGGTACGGCAACTCAACGTGTGATGGCCAGACGACGGTGGAGTATGATGGTCTGGGAAACATGTCCTTTAATGCCTGGCACTCCGTTGAAGTGGACGTGACGCTCAACACGCCCGGAGTTTCTGACGGAAAGATTCAGGTCTACCTTGACGGCACCCTAACCTTTAACGGAACGGGGGAAAACTTGAGAGGATCCTGTACGACAAACGCAACCAACTTTGCCTTCGGACGTCAAGTCAACCGCACCCAAACCACAACAGTAGTAGACGAGTACCGCTATTGGGATGACATTGTTATTGGGGCGTCCCATATAGGGCCGTGAGAATTCATAAGATGGATCGAGTTTCTGGATTTCAGTTCGGTGTGTAAGGCATCGGGGCAAATTGCCCGTTTGCTCTTCACACACAACAACATCAAGTGCCCGCGCAATTTCGCTTGCCGTGTTATTCCTACCAAACAATTTTGAAATGTCCGTCCGGCTGAGTCCGCCAGTGTTCGCGCAAAGGGCGGTCAGGATGGCGTCGGCCGCCAGGTCGCCGAGTGCGTGGCAAAGATAAACTCCGCCAACTCCCCGGAATCTTCCCGCAACGCAAAAGACCCTATGGGATGGTCAAGGCTCGCAGTTGCCGAGTAGTCAAGCAATGCGCAAATGCAATCAGATCGGCACACCACATCTCAATCTTCGCGGGTTTTCCACGCTGGCGTCGGGATCCGCCCGCTCTCGATTTTCGCCGTGGAAAATCATCTTGCCCGTTGCCGAAAGGACCAAAAACTGCCTGCCGACTTCGTGTTACACTCTCTTCGACATGCTTGTGGAACCTGCTTGGGGGAATCTGGTGCGGACGCCTTTACGATTATGCGCGTCATTGGGCAGTGTAAAGTGACGGTTTCTCAGCGATACGTACACCTTACCCTCGAATTTTTTGAGCGTGCGTTCAAGCGCTTGGAGCTAATGAGCAAGTGGGAAACGCTGCCCTCCCTGTGGCGTCAACCCGGTCGCAGTCTCCGCGAAGTCCGCCAAAGCGATCGGCGCGGCCAATGGTTTAACTAGGCAACTCCTTTCGTTTCAACGTGCGGGGGTGGCGGAATTGGTAGACGCAAGGGACTTAAAATCCCTCGGCCCGCAAGGGCTGTGCGGGTTCGATTCCCGCCCCCCGCACCAATCTTTTCTTAGAGTTACAGTCCGCGACTGTGCATGCATTGGAGCAAGTCCCAGAGCGCTGGGTAACGATTTGGGTAAAAGAGCTTCTACCTTCTGAACGGAAGCGCTGAGATTCTCCCCGATGAGGTGGGCGCACCTTTTTCGCCGGGAGCACTGGACCTTACTTCGCCCCTGAAGTTCTTAGCATAGGTTTCATTCGCCTTCAGGACCTCCCCAATGATTCTCCTAGTCCGCCCCAAGTTCCGCCGTGACTGCCCGTCTTAGGTGATGCTGCATCAGCCCAAAGAGAGACCTGAAATGTTGTCGTGATAAATCAGCGGCAGCAGCCGCATATAAAAAGGAGCACAAACATATGTCTCAGCAAGGTGTAAACAAGTTGATAGTTCTCGGAAATGTTGGGAGCGACGCGGAGCTCAAGTTCACGGCGGGAGGCAAACCCTTCGCGAACTTCTCCGTCGCGGTGAATGAATCGTTCAAAAACAGCAACGGTGACCAGGTTGACCGAGCGGAATGGTTTCGATGTGTCGCCTGGAACGGCTTGGCCGAACTCTGCGGTCAGTACCTCACGCGGGGGAAGCAGGTGTACCTCGAAGGCCGAGTGCAAACCCGCAAGTATGACGACAAGGCCGGCAATTCTAGGATGGTCACCGAGGTGGTGGTCAGCACACTTCGTTTATTGGGTGGTCCGAGGAATGGATCGGCCCAGGCCTCAGCGGAATACGTGGAACCGCCGGCGACTGCTGGAAGTGGCGCGCCCGAGGGCGGTGGCGATATACCGTTCTAAAGTACGGCCTTGATTCTGGTGTCCAGTTTCCACATAATCCTCACCACGCATTTCGAGCACCCCTCCATATTGCAGTACCCATACGTTCGACCAACCCATGTAACGACAAAGGAGGAACTGTGTTTGTTGAACTAATGCCACTTCTCGCGGGTCGAACCGTCATGATCACCGTGGCCCGCGAGGACGAGAAGATGCTCCGAGTGAACGTCATCCCCAAGAAAGTGAAGGAGGACGAGAACCCGGCACTTACAACTCCGCTCAGCTACACCGGCACGCCGGAGGAGCTCGACGCGGAACTGGCCAAGCACTTGGCAAGCTATGTCGAGTGCCACACCCAACTGGGTAGCACGCTTGCCCAGGCCAAAGCAGAAATGGAGGCCGCGGCCAAGGCTGCCCAGGAAGAAGCGCGCAAGAAGAACGCAGAACGAAACAAGAAGCCGGTCGAAAAGACTACTTCTGCCACAACCGGCAACTCGGCCGCTCCGGAAAAGACAGCGGACGCGCCGGCAATGAGCAACAGTCTATTCGAAAGCCCCACACCGGCCGCACCAGCAGTCGAAACCAAGACGACAGGAGGTGAAAGCGCATGCAGGCTAGCTCTGTAAAAAGGGAATTCACCTTCAATGGGGTCAAGCTTCCTGACCCTGATCCCAAGCTCAGTCCCGAAGATGTGCGCGGCGTGCTGGCCACGATGTATCCCGATATCGCGACGGCGTCAATTACTGGGCCGGAGGCGGTCGGCGATAAGCTTCGCTACAATTTCGTCCGTGCGATTGGCGCAAAGGGATGATCGCCCATGAGCAAGCACAGTAGGTGGAGAAGGGAGGAAGTAAAGAAGGCAGTCCTGCGCGAGCTCTCGGAGCTCGAACAGGACTGCAATCCTCGAAACCACACCCTGTTCGCGAGGTTCGCAAGATGCGGAGACCTTCAAGAGGCAAACACAGTTCTCGCATTGGCTCTTACAGCAATCGGTTGCTCGCAAAGAGGAAGGGCGCTTTCGCCTCCACCGGGCTGGTTGCCGCCGACCTGATGGGAGTGGGAGATCAACTGGAGATCCCCAAGCTCGACGGCGCGCCGCTCGAGCACCGATTCTCTGCGGGCGAATTGGCCTCCATCGCCCTGGCACAAACTCTATTGGAACTGGATATCGCGTTTGCTGAAGATTGGGTTTCGGCGAGCCGCGACCCAAGAGCCTACATTCTCAAAACGCTCGACCGTTGGATCGCGGCGCACGGCGGTGAATCGGTTAAACGTCGCTTCGACTTCTACGTCACTCTCACCGATTGTCTTGACGAGTACGCAGAGAGGAATGAGGACAACCCGGACGGCAGTCGACTATACCTGACTATCGATCCGGACAAAGCAGGTTATGTGGTTTTTCAGCCAAATCTCGACTTGTTAGAGGAGGCCCACCCACTTGCCTCAGCAACTTTCTTTCACATTTTCGCAGGTGCCTTGAACAACTGGGTTCGTGTTTATGACTACCGCGACGCGCAGGACCGTGTCGCGACGCTCCGCGATTGGATCGAGGGTGAAGAAGACCAGGGCCAATATGAGATCCCCGACGTCGAAGGATGCATTCCGCCTTGTATGAGTCGCCGGCCACTTGGCCGAAGGGGACTGCGAAAGGTGGCATGCGAGGCGAAGAGGAAAGACGTTAGGACTATCCTGAACGCCTTGCTTGAGCAGTCGGAGATTTCCGACGAGGCAAAGCGACCGGAGTTGACTGACGGGATGCGCGAGGAGTTGTGCGACACGAATCCCGCGTTGCCCAGCCTGCTTGCGGTCTTCGCACAGAACGACGCCATTGAGGGGTGCTTCGTTAGGTTATCTCGGGAATCCGAGAATCTTGGGTGGATATGGTGTGAAGGGAACGGTTGCTTTTGGCGGCTAACGGAAGGAGGGCGTAGCCCGACTGGAGTTAGCCGCCAAAAATCCAGACCACTTGGCAGTGCTCCCGACGAGTATGATGACGCCTATGCCTATATACAAGGTCGAGAGGACGTCAGAAAGCTGCCTTCCGTTTCAGATTCGGGGCCCCGACGGTCTGCCGGCGGTCGAGATCAATGAGTTTTTAGAGTACCTGGCGACCTGCGGGCGTTCGGGGTACACGCTGCGCTCTTATGCGACAGGGCTGGCGCACTTCTTTGGATGGTTGAGTGAGTCTGGTATCGACATTAATAGTGTGAGCCGCCACGTCGTCGGCCAGTACATCGGAACATTCAGCCGGGGTTCCAAGGGCGGGGCATGTGTTGGTGCTGAGCGATCGGGCCCAACCAATGAGGCTCGCCGAGACAGCGGTGTTGCCGAGAGACGGCAGCCACGAACCATCAACCATCGCCTCAGTGTGTTGGCTTCATATTTTGCCTACCTGATCAGACAGGACGAGGAACGAGGCAGCGGGGCGTGGTTTCAACGAGCTAATCCCGCTTCGACGGAGGATATCGGCAGGGACATGCGTCATCGACTGCGGGGTCGAGATCTGCCCCTTCGCAGGAGAACCGGGGAGTTTCGCCGACGGGTGCCGCGAAAAATCCCCAAGCAGTTTGACCCGGGGCTGGCGGAGCGACTTATCGATGCCGCAGTTTCGTGGCGGGACAAAGCCATCCTCACGCTCCTTCTTCGTACCGGGCAACGGATTGGAGACTGGAGCGATATTGCAGGAACGCACGGGGTTCTCGGGATGACGCTTGAGGATTTTGATAGGAGTCGCGGGATGATCACAGTTCGGCTCAAGGGCGCTCGCGATGAACATCGAGTACCCATTACTGATGACTTTTGGCCGGTGTTTGATAGGTATTTGGTCCACGAGCGGTTGAAAAGCGCGAGTACGCCAGCGGCCTGGCTCGGTCTGCGCAAAGGTATCGGGCAGCCGCTGACTTACGCAGCCTTTGAATCATCGTTGCGGTATACCGCTCAGAAGATCGGCTTGAAGGTGCACGCTCATATGTTTCGCCACACCCTGGCGCAAGGAGTGCTGGATACAACTGGAAATCTGAAAGTGGCCCAGGAGATCCTCGGGCACGCTCACTTGAGCACGACGGCGGATTTGTATATGCATGTCGATCATGGCGCGATGGTGGACGCACTTGCGGCGGTCAAGGCGACCTTCGGTCAGGAACAACAACCAACATGCGTGCCGGCAAAAGCCCTTCCTGAGCGATATGCCTTTCCTTACGACGAGATCACGCTGGAAGAACTGGAAAAGGCCGCAACGCAAGTGCACTCCCAGAGAGGAGAAGAAAAAAATGCTGGCGGGTACACTGCCAACCGGAAACGTGGCTAACCGTTTTCTATCTGTGGAACCTGAGCACGCTTATGACCGGACCGAAGTGCTGAAGAGCCTTCTTTCGGCTTTGTCGCTGCTTCAGTTCGACGATGACGATAAAGGACGCCTCGGGCGCGCATGCCGCTTCTTTGTCAATGCGATTGAAACTTGTGAGGGAAAGACTTTTCAGGAGAGATGGAATGCCTTTGAACAGAGGGTGTGGCCAAAGTGGATGGCGATTCGGGACCCGCATTGTAGTGCTCGGCGAACTTGGGGTGGTGCCTGGGTCGCAGTTGTAACACGACACGTGCGGCCAACGGCGAAGTGGGTAGCCAGCATGCGCGTCCTGGAGTGGATCAAGCACCTTCCTGACAGCGATCCGCTGGTCCAGCAGCGGCAGATCCTGGCCAGCTCTCTGGAGACCGTGCGCTGGGCCGCGAGCAAGTGGTGCAAGCAGGTGGCGCTTACCAATGGGCTTCGCATTCTGCTCGTCCGGGGGTATAGCTCGCTGGCCGAAATTACGGAAGAAGACTTGGCTATCCTGCCGTATCCAGTAGGCGCAGATTTACTCGATTGCGCGCTGTGCGGGCTGGGGGTTTTTGGACGCACGCCGCGAAGGGCATCTCGCCGGCGCCAACGGCAAGGTCAACTCACAGCTTCCCAGATGGTGGTCGCAGCGGGCATACCCGAGCGCTTCCGCCTCGTAAGCACTTTATACCTTGAAACATACGCGACACGCATAAGCGACGCGTACGCAACACGACGGAACAAGGCGCTGGCGCTTAGTCAGTTTTGGCGATTCATCAGCGGGCACTATCCCGACGTCGACAGCTGTCGCCAGGTGCTTCCAGCGTATGCGCGCGCTTTCATAGCGGATGCTCTTCAACGAAAGGGCGCCACTCAAACCGCGCACGCCTGGGTAATCGCCGTAAGGACCTTTTTCGCGGATATCTGTGGATGGGCGAGCGAACCAGACTCCCCGTTTTCTTCTCTCGCGCCACAAACAATGCCGCTGACACGGCACGACCTGATGGGATCCGGATTCAAAAAGGCTCGCCAGGACAGCGTCTCACGCATCACTACTGCAGTTTACGACCTCGAGCGCGAAATGCCGAACATGCGTGCATTCGCTCGCCAGCGCTGGCAGGAGACCGCCAGCGCACGTGCTGCCGATTCTGACGGTCGACTCAAGGCTGCGGAAAGCCGTGCCTTTTGGAACTGGGCCATTCTTGAGCTCTTGGTACAAAGCGGCCTGAGGATTGAAGAGGCGGGCGAACTGACCACGCTCGATATCCTCAAGCGTCGAATGCGGGACGGGCGCCTCTACTACATGCTCCACGTAAAGCCCTCCAAGTATGATCGGGCTCGTGTAATTCCCATTGGTGATGGGTTGGGGCGCGTGCTGGCCGAAATAATCCGGCATGTTAAGAGCTTTTACGGAATGGACGCCGTGCCGTTCTGTGACAACTGGGATCATCATGAGAGGAGGGAACTCCCGCGGGCACCATACCTACTCCAAGGGGCAGGGCACCCGAGCGCGATTTCTCGTAAAGCAATCGGGTTTCGCCTGAGAGCAATTTCACGCGGCGCTGGTGCCCGCAGATCCGATGGCAAAGTGTTGGAGTTGCGGCCACACGACTGCCGTCGGGTTTTTGCCTCCGAACATCTCAATAACAACACACCTGTCCATGTGATCCAGGCTCTCTTGGGGCACGCCACAATGGATTCCGTGATGGTCTATGCCAAGCTCTATCCTCAGCAGTTGGTCGATGAATATCGAAAAACCGTCCGGGGGCTGTATAACGCCGTCCATGGGGAGGCGAGCTTCCGCAACCCAACCGTCGCGGAATGGGCTGCTTTCGAGGCGAGCTGCAGCATGCGCGACATGGGCACACATCTTTGCACGCTCCCCACTGGTGAGCACTGCCCCAAAGGTCTGGTCTGTCTGGGCTGCGTGCATGCCCAACCGAAGAAGAGCGCGCTGCCGATCTTCCGCCGGATGTTAGCCAGCCATCAGCGTGAACTTGCTGCTGCCAAAGGAAGAGGTGAACCGGCCGGCCAAGTCGCCGCGAGAGAACTTGAAGTTACTCGTATCAACAGCGCCTTACAACGCGCCGAGGAATTGACTGACGATGTGGCTGCGGCGATCGAAGCCGCAGCAGGAGTCAGTGCTGCTTTCTCGTGACGGGGAGATCGATATGCTTTTGATGGACACGACCGCGGTGGACAGTGCTCTCATTCGCCTGAGCACCCGATGCCGAACGACTGGCCCACAGCAGAACACCGCATGTTCCACGGACCGGGCGGTTGCCACTGCTAACTTAATGGCCAGCGGCACCCAACTGCTCATTCCTCGTCTGAATCGTATTCCCATTGAGCATCGCTATCACGCCGGCGAGCGGGCAACGATTCGCTTGGCCCAAGTATTAGTTGAACTGGATATCGCAGACCCGAACGACTGGAGGCGAGTGGGCCGCGACCCCACCAAATATGTACAGGCGACGCTGAATCGCTGGATCGATCTCCATGGGGACAGGACCATTCGGCGGCGCTTTTGCCTCTTGTTGATGCTGAGCGATGTTCTTGATGAATATCTCGACGCGGGTGAAGCAGACCCTGACGGCCGCCGGTTGTACTTAATCCTTCACCCCACTAGTGCCGCCTATGTGGTAGCCAGGCCAACGCTCGAACTTCTCGAGCGAGAGCACCCAGGCCTGCCGGCAACCTTCTACGACGTGTTCAAAAGAGCTCTCAACAAATGGGTAAGAGTCTACGACTACCGGGACGCCGAGTATCACGTCGAAATCCTGCGGGAATGGGCCGAGGGGGAAGAAGAACAATACGAGATCGCAGATGTGGCAGCCTCGACGCCCGCATGCATAAAGCAGAAGCCGCTCGGTTCGGGAAGCCTTCGTCAAATCGGGATGCGAGTCAAAGGAAGCAAGGCGAGGGCCATAATTAAAGCCACACTCGAACTTCAACGAGTCTCTGAAAGAGCCAAACGCCCGGCGTTCACTGATGACATGAGCGAGCAGCTCGCAGATAGTAATCCTCCCCTACCGAGCGTGCTGGTGGTGTTCTCCGAGACGGATGCGATTGAAGCGCACTTTGATGACGAGTCTCAAAATATGACTGAGGCAAGCCCTGAGCCGAACTTGATCATCCCCCTGAACGCTTTCGATCGCAGTACGGTGAAAATGGCCTTCTCTATCGTTGCTGCGGCATGCAAGACGTTGGAGGCGGCTACTCGTTTGATCGATCTCATGCCGGGAAATGAGAGATACGAGATTGATCAAGACGTTCGAAAAGACGAATTCACTCCTCAGGGCAATGATGAGGTGCCGGGCCCTTGTTAGTGATTTTTCTTCCGATTTTTGCCTCGGCCTCGGCATAGGTCGCTGGTTTAATCTGAAACTCCATCTTTTTCCCAAGCCGCGAAACTTCGAGCCTCAATTCAGAAGCGTCTTTGGGTTGGAGCATTTCGCGAAGTTGTTGCGGGGTGATTTGTTCAATCGGCACCGAGTTTATCTTCAGGACTCGGTCTCCCATGAGAAGGCCCGCATCAAAGGCCGGCGAGGGATAGTCGACTTCGTCCACCATCGCCTCCGGCGGGTTCTCGGCGTACAGCACAGAGAAGCCTAGAACAAAGGAGTCAGGCTTGATTGCCGTGGAGTAGTCGGGCGCGTGTCCAAAAGGGGCGGTAGCGGTGAAATCCTTCACCCTCTGCGTCTGAATCTTCAGGCTGACCGTGGAAGCGCCGCGGCGGAGCTTCAGGCTGATCTCGCGCGGCTCATCGGGCTTCAGGATCAGGTCCGTGATTTGATCCTCGTTCAAGCCGACAACCGCGTGCCCTTTAACCTCCTCGATCTGATCGCCCGGAAACAATCCCGCGTGGTGGGCTGGCGAGTTGGGAGCTACGTAATTTACGAGTACCTCTTCAGGGTCCTTGAGCAGCACGGCGCTGAATCCCGGGATGGAGGAATTCTCGGCGAGTTGAAAGGGGGTCAGCCCTACCGACCTGTCATGCTCAGGTCCTCCAAATTGAGTCGCCACGAGCTTCTTGACCTGTCCCTCAGGAGTCCCCACGGGAACGACGATGTCGTCGGCCAACTTGAAACCCAGGCGGTGATCAATCGCGTCACAGAAGCGCGCGAAATCCTCCAGCTCCTCGCGGGTCTCATCGAGAGGCACTATGCCCGCCCCGATACCTGAGAGCGGCAATCGGTGTCGCATCCACTTCTCGTGACTCAACTGAGCCAGCATGGATTCCCTCACCCTGTCGAAGTGAAATTCCATCTCCTGGCTTCCGCGCTTCACCCTTAAAGCTATAGGGCTGGGAGAAGGTGAAACGATCTCTTTTAGCATTTGCTGGAAGGTGTGACCTGGAACCGGAACGCCGCTGACGGCGATGACCTGGTCACCGGGACAGATTCCGGCTTTCTCTGCGGGGCCGTCCGGCCAGGTGTCAATCACGTTCATCGTCTGGTTGTCGGGTGACCCGCCGATCACTGTTCCCGGGACGTAGGGATCGCAGATGCCGAAATAGAATGGGGCTTCGCACTCTTGTCGACTGGTCGAGGGCTGTTGGATAGGAAAAGCCGCGCACACCAGCGTCAGGCCCGCAACGCTTGCGACGAGTTGCCGTCTGGCCGACACGTTTGATCCTTCCCTAAAATCAACCCAACTCAGATACTTCAAACCTAGTCCGGTATTCTACCGAATTCACATGCCCTTCGCCTCGAAGATCTCTTGTGAGGTTGTCGGAACTTGGTTGGAGATTCGAATCGAACTGACCAGTTTACTCGCATCCATCAAAAGGGAGGCCATTCAAGATGCCATCCCTGAGAATTTCGTTGACTTCAATTCTCGATATAAGACGAAGAGGCGCAAAACATGATGGAGGTTACGCCAGAGCCAAGCGTGATCATCCCGCTCAATGCCCATGATCGAGAGAGTGTGCGGCACGCTTTCCGCACCTTCGGCGTGCTTTGCAAAACTCTGGCGGCATCCAGCAAGCTGATCGACATGATGCCGGGAAATGAACAATGGGTGATCAAGCGGCAGGAGGAAAGGAATGGAGGCCCAAGTCAGGATCGGAAATAGTCGAGATTTTGCCCTGAAGCATGCGATTCTCATTTACGGCGACGGGTCGGCAGCCTTCGCGACTTTGCACGACGTTGTCGCTCAAAAGGAAGTAGCGCCTTACCTTGGGCCAGGGCAATCGCTTACCACTGTGTTTCTGCGGACTCTGGCGCATGGACTCGGAGCGCGAGTGGCGCCGGAGATTCTCCCAGATAACATACTGGCACGGACGCCGGAGATGATGGTGTGGTGGAGTAGGGCGCAGCGTCGCGTGATGTTTTTTGGCGGTGGAAGTGAAGAGGCACAAAGTCTGAATGGCCGAATGCATCCCCACCCGCCTTTGGTTTTCAAGATTTCCGGTCAGGAACTGTTTGTGCGTGCTCTTGGGACATACGCCCGCCCCTCAGCGACCACGCCCCTCAAAACCGCTCCCTACTGGAATACCGGCGAACAAGGGCTGGTGTGCCAGGGCAACATGAGTGTGCCCGACGATGTGAGCGTGGATTCGATTGCAGGCTGGGAGTACGCTTACTTTTCGAGCGAATTCACCCACGCATCCGGAGCCGTGCGGCTCACGAGCCATCCCGGCGGATTCTTTGGTCTCTGGTCGAGCCTCGCGGACAGTGCGAAAAAGTTTCCAATGCAATTCCTTACGGATGCCAAGCAAACTCTGCGGGAATTCATCGAAGGTGACGAGGAGGGTTAACGTCCATGGATCTGCACAGCATCCATGCCGATCTGCTTCAGCGCCGCGTGCGGGTGCTGGTGGTGGGCTGTGGCGGAACGGGCAGCGCGGTTGCAGCCGGGCTGCCGTATATGCATCACGCGATGATCGCGAATGGTCACCCCGGTGGTCTTCACGTGACGGTCATGGATGCCGACACGATTTCGCCCAGCAATTGCGTACGACAGCCGTTCAGCAGATCCGAGATCGGACATTACAAGAGCGTAGTGCTGGTGAATCGGCTGAACGTGTTCTGGGGCTTGGACTGGGATGCAGTTCCGCGAAACCTGGAACAGGGCGTAAGAATCGACCAAGCCAATATCGTGATCGGATGCGTCGACACGCGAGCTGCGCGAGCTGTGATCCGAGACTGCATGAGTCGTTGGAACCGGACGGATTACTGGCTCGACGTCGGCAACAACGCGGACAGCGGCCAGTTCGTTCTCGGCGAACCGCTGAATGACAGGAATCGGCGCTCGCGAGCGCGACTTCGCACTGTCGCCGAATTGTTCCCGGAGATCATGGACCCGAGTCTGGACAACGATGGCTTGCCGAGTTGCAGTGCAGCGGAGGCCTTGGAGAAGCAGGAGCCGTTTGTAAACTCGACGCTGGCCCAACATGCTCTTGCTTTGCTGGCAAGGCTGTTCCGATTTGGCGCGGTGGCGTATCATGGCGGGTTTGTGAGCCTCGTGAGCGGCGCGTGCGCGCCGCTCACGACGGAGCCGAAATGCTGGAAACGCATGATGCGCCGGAGATCAATTCGGAATTGTGCTGAGCTCCAAAAACAGTGGCGCTCAATTATTCCGTTCGGGCTGTTGCATCTGCCTCCAAACTGACACAACCACCATCTGCTGTGCTACTGATAAAGGCTTTTAGGGAAGACCCGTCCATGAGCATGTGTCCTAACTCCCTCTCAGGGTCAGTCTGGGCGAGGGAATCCCGAACGCGACCCGCGCGGTCGAAAACAGAGTCGATCTTTGCCGGCTCCCCCACCACGGAGGGCATGCTAAAGAGAGACGTCACTGCTCTTCGCGTCCGGTCAGCATCAGCGTAGATCATCGTTCAAACTGGCCGTCGAGTGCTTCAAGTCGCGTGAATCGAGGGTTGTTGGCCCTACCGGACGCTGTTGTCGAGATGTGAGTTTCGGTAATTTTCAGAACTTGAATGCAGAAGCCGCTGCATCGAAGGTGAGTAGAAACCATTAGAGCTAACTCCGCATTCGTGTGGATGGCTTGGAAAGCAAATAGCTCCAGGAAGCCGGCCCCCATCGAACGTACTGGGTTTGGTGAGGAATGGTTTTAGACCTGGGCGTCTCCTTACTGGGCCCCTTTCTTTACTCGCTCCCGCGGGGAAAATTTACCTGGCCATGAATTCTTAAACGCAGGCGCAGTCCACAGGCTATTGAATCTCAGGCCTCCGCCATCCCGAGTCTGCCTGACCGGCCGGTGCAACGTAAACTGCTCGAATTTTGCTGTAGGAGTTGCATCAAGGCCTATGATGAGGTAACTTGACATCATGCAGACATTCCATGTGGAAATCCCAACCGAGCTTGTTTTGGCGGCAGGATTAGACACCGGCAACCTGTCAGCGGAGACGGCCCGCCTGCTGGCCCTCGGACTCTACCGCGAGGACAAGGTTTCGCTGGGGCGTGCCTCGGAACTCTGTCAGCTGACCGTCGAGCAGTTCATGGAGTTTGCAGCCCAGCACAACGTTCCGCTTCATTATGGCGCCGACGAACTGGAAGAAGATCGCCGAACGCTAGAACGGCTCGGCTTGTGATTGTCGTTTCCAATTCCTCCCCGCTGATTGCCCTCGCCCGGATTGGCCGGCTGAACCTTCTAGCTTCATTTTACAAACGAATTTTGATCCCTTCCGAAGTACAGTATGAGGTTTTGGTCGCGGGCCGCGGTCTTCCTGGCGCCGAAGAGGTGCGGAACGCCAGCTGGATTGAAGTCGTACCACCGAAGGTTGTAACGGCATCCTCGCTCGCGCGGAAATGCCAACATCTAGGCGCCGGTGAGCGCGGCGCTATCCTCTTGGCCGCAAGTCGTCATGCCAATCTTGTTCTATTAGATGAGTGGAAAGCCCGTCGTGTTGCGGAAGACGCCGGCCTTTCAGTAGTGGGCTGTTTAGGAATACTTGAGGCGGGTACCCGGCGGGGCCTCGTCTCGGATTTGCGCGAAGCATACTTAGACCTCCTGCGGCAGGGAATCCGATTCGAAATCAGGCTTCTTCAGGACAGCCTGGCCCGCCTTGGACTACCTGAGCTGTAAAGACCGCGAATCTGATCCACTGCCATTTCACACTTCGAACTACAACACTCCATTTCTGAACATCAGGAGACACATGCGCCTTGCGGGAAAGGGCAAACTCGGATTTTTTCGACTTCCTGTCGCCGAGGCGAAACGGATTCGACGGTTTCTTCAGTTTCCTGAGACCTCTTGCGCCGCAGTCGATCCGTGCATCGGTGACGGCTTGGCGTTTGCTGCAATTACAGCGGACGCGCAAGTGCAACAATATGGGATCGAGCTGGACTCTTATCGCGCCGCCCAAGCTTCAGCCGTCACGGGCCAGATTGTGCAGGGAAGCTGCTTGGATATGCACTGCCCTGCAGAATCATTTTCGCTACTCTACCTCAATCCGCCTTACGATTGGACTATCGGTGAGAGCCGAAATCAGCGCGTGGAGCCAGTCTTTCTGGCGCACACCTACCGCTGGGTCAAGCCGGGCGGCATTCTTGTTCTGGTGATTCCCGGTGAACGCATTGGGGAGTGTAGCCAAACGCTCGCAATGCAGTTCCGTGATACTCGTTTGTACCGATTGAGCGTGCCGGAATGCCTCCGTTATAAGCAGGTGGTCGTATTTGCAGTCCGCCGCAGCCGTCGGGAAAGGGATGGACTTAACGACAGCGACATTACACGCGCGATGGTTCAGTACGCCAACTTGGCGAGCAACGCGGCGCGGCTCGCAGCTCTTCCTGCGGAGCCGGAAACACAATACCGCGTGCCGGAAAGTGGGCCCGTGCAACTTGTGCATCGCGGCCTGCCGCTTGATGAAATCGAGGATTTGTTACCTCGATCGGCTGCATACCGGCAGGCCGGACGCATCTTGTTCGCCGAGCAATCATCCGTCATCGGACGGCCGCTGACTCCTCTGCACGCCGGCCACGTCGGACTTTTGGCGTGCGCCGGTCTTCTCAATGGAACGTTCGGCTCGAACGGTGACCGGCACATCGCCTTCTGGCAGTCCGTGAAGATCGTCGACAAGACCGAAGAGGAAGACGAGGACGGGACGATTACCATACGCGAGAAAGAATCCTTCTCGAACGAGCTCACATTAGTGTTCGCAACCGGAGAGACTGCAATCTTGAAGTGATGTGGGCAAGCGACCAGGTCACAAGGCCACGACTCTAATTACCGGCGCACATTCCCCGTTAAAGCACTTCAGGTTTTCCTCATTTTCGCTCCAGGCTCTTACGCACCCCCCGTTTCCTGTTGGACAATCCGTAGAAGGCGTGTTCATGCAGTCTTACCTCTGTCGGTTCGCGACTGGCCTCCTCCCACTCGTCTCGCGCCCGCAAGGAAGCCCTGCGGTTCCCGAAACGAAGACCACCGACTAAGAGGGAAACGATGAAGAATGCCCATGAGCGCTTCGGCGCGTTGCAATTCACCAAGAGGATGAAAGACACGACCACGGACATCCGGCTATGTCTGGACCGCTTCATTGGCGAGCCCGCGACTGATGAGCGCGATCCGGCGAAGGCGCATGTGATCTCTGTTGTGGGAGGCGACCAGGATGTGGCCGCGGTGTGGGCTGCGGTGATTGAAGGCGCATACTTCACGGTTTCCGGTCCTGGCCTTGCTTCGATGTGGTTGACGCTCGGCGAAGGCGCGGAGTGTTTTCGCGGATCGTTGAATCTCCTAGGCCGCAAGCGGCCTGTGCGTCACCTTGTCGCGATCTCAGCAGAGTTGGCGAAGACACGGCCCGGAGCAGACCCGGAGGGCAGGCGCACCGTGCTTTGCGATGATGACCCGACGTTCGTGCTGCACCGTGTCGCGCAGCGATTCGGTCTGCCGGTCGTGCCGGAGTGGGGAGGTTGGTTTAAGGAAGAACTGACCCGGCGGCAAGCGATCCGACCTCTTGTAGGTTTAGCTTGCTCGCCCGTGCTCGTCTTGGGAACAAAGAAGACTTTCCTGAAATGGATTGGGAACGCACTCAAGCGCGAACAGATCTGGTTTCCGGATAACAACGGGCCTCTCACTTGGGCGATCTCAAAGAATTTCCTGCGTGTGGTCGCGTCGGAACCCGATGAGGAGGGTGGACCGTGGCCGCCAGACTTGGCGAATCAGGCCGCAGCCGATAAGCCGGCCCGCAAATTTCGCTTGGAGGAATATCCATGAAACTCATTTTACGAGTCTCGAGCAGCAACGAGTATTGCGACGGTGGGTGCGAGTATGCCGCTGTAGACATGACGCGGGAACTCGCGAGCCTCGCTCTCCGACGCATCCAGGTCCTGAAGGACCACAAGAAGGTCGACGAATCGATCTACGAGACGTATTACTGGGATTTTCACGCAGAGTACTTCAGCACGCGGACTGATGTCAGCAATGGTCCAGAACAACTAAAGATCGCCATGCAGGCGGTGGCCGAGATTGTGGAAGCTCTTGCAGTCGAAGACAATGAAGTCGTCACGGCACCCGCCGACTTCGAGGTAGTAGAAGCTCAAACCGCTGCAGTTGAGTGCGGACAGATGATCGTGGGCGAAGATGGAATCGCATTCCTGGCGATCCCGAAGCATTGCGATTTCTACGTGACCACTGCCGAGATTCCCGTGCCAGTATTAAAAGAGGCCGCGGGCATCGACAAAATTGAGACCTTCCAGAAAACAGTTTCGTAAACCAAAGGCCACCCACACATAGGCGTTCACAAAAACGAAAGGAGAGGACCGTACAGGCCAAACTCTCTGATCGTCAGTTGGAGGTAGACCGCGGAATACAGCTTATTCCCATCCATGGCCCGGCTTCCACACCGCATTAAAGGGCTCGCCCCTCTGTATAGCTGTCGCAACCGGACCTAGAAACGCCGTTATCTCACCAATGACTTGTTTTAGCTCCCGTTGCTGCACGTAGAGTTTGTTTTTGCTACAGAAGGCGTTCCATTGTTTGATTTTGTTTTCGTCTGTGTAGAATTCTGCACGAATGGCAACGGGCGTCCCATCAGCGGCCAACCGTGTGCCACGCTGCTCAAATGTCCGCCGAATAGCGTCAACGAGAACCTCTCCCTTAAATTCGAACCGGGAGGCAAGGCTATCCACATCGTGGAAATCCTTCATCCGGCTATTCGCCATCCCAAGTTTCACTATTGCCTCAAATTTTTCGGCGATAACACTTTCTTTGGGATACGCCATAAGCTTGGGCCTTGGCAAATCAAGTAAAGCCGGATAGTTCGTTTCCACCGGACCGGGAGTTACGACGTCCCCAAAACCGATATCGATTTGAATTGGGATGCGAGCTTCACCCAGATGCCCAACGAATGTGACTCGCAATCCTGCGTAATCCGCGCCTTCTCTGATCGCCTCGGCCTTCACGGTTTTTCCTTCGAAATGCAAACCATCATCCTCAACTTTTTGCGCGCAGATTTCTTTGAGAATCTTAGCGAATCGTTCCGGCGAAATATCTCCGGTTGCCAAGAAATCGGCGTCCCTGGTAGGTCGATATCTCTGCTCAGTCCACAATTCAAATAGAAGCGCCCCTTTCAGAATAAATAGGTCTCGATACTTCGATTGACTCAGCCGAAAGAGAATCCTTTCCAAGCCATACTTGGTCAGGATCAGTCCGAAATCTTCCTTCCGCTGCCGGGAAAGATTCAGGAGTCTTTGACGAATCGAGGCGGCGACATTCTTTTTCGGCTTCGGATTGCTCAATTAAAGCGACTCCAGGTAAGGACGCATGATGTTCGCTACGCGGCAGACCTTCGCCGCCGCCCAAAGATCGTCCATGGATGCCCTCTTCAGACGGTAGCATTCCTTGAGCGCCTCTATGGCTACATCCGTGCCAATTTTGTGCCGGAATTTGAAGCAATCGGCGACCGTCTTTGCCGGTGAATAGACTTTCAGCTTGCCACCTCGCACCGCGTATTCTTTGCTCCCATAACGCATAGCTTCGCCCGAGAATCGAACGAACCGAACGGTAGAGGAACTGATTTTAGGACCCCAAGCCTTGGCATCGATGGCCATCCAGACCTCAGAGGGAGACTGAGTCGTGAACCCGTGGAAGCTCAGGGCGGAAAGTAGGCAGATCACACCATTTGGAACTTTGTGAGCCACTTCGATGAGAGAAATGTGTTCAGTGATCGGCGACTCCGGCGAGGTGTATAGTCCCCGCCCTACCTTTTCCAGGAGGCCGCGCCGCGCAAGTCTGGCGAGGTAGTTCCGCGGAATTCCGAGGCCTTCAAGATCTCTCGAACGGATGACCTGTCGCGTCCTTACCAGAGTAAGAAGCTTGTCTGCCTTGGTTTGCGCCATACCTCACCTAGTGCAAAGTGTACCAAATCCTCGGTAAATATCAATAAGTACCGATGAATCGTGACAACGGTCGGCAAGGATAACCCACAGTCGCGCGAATTCCAAGTTTTGCGCCGCTCAAGCTTTGCCCACACCCGGACAGGAGGCGCCTTTTGGAGCCATGCAAAACATAAATGACTTGGCAACATATTTGCGGACCTACTCTGCTGAATTGGGCGAAAGGATCCTCACGTCGTGCCCGCCATTGCACGCAGTCGATGGCGGGCCGTCGCCGATCATCAGTAAACTCCTGCGCCGGCCGTACCCCGCGCAGACAGCCGCGATCATGGGTTTGTTGCAGCGCTGGAAGCAGGCGCGTTCCGCCGCCGCGATCGCAGAATGCGGAACTGGAAAGACACTGATTTCTTTGGGTGCGGTCCACTGTCATGCCGAGGGCAAACCATATACGGCGCTGGCGATGGTGCCGCCGCAATTGGTCGACAAGTGGGCGCGAGAAGCTATTCGCACCGTGCCCCGGATGCGGGTCTTCATGATTGACGGTTTGCGGACTCCCACGAAGTCAACGGGCCACAATGGCGTGAATGAGGTCAAGCTGCGGAACGGACGGATAGTGCGTGAAGGTCTGCGTACGAGTTTGACGGACTTGCGGCTGCGTGGAACAGCTCGCACGGCAAGGGAGCGGTGGAATTCGATCTGCAGCTCACCTGCGTTGTTCATAGCGGGACGCGACCGCGGTAAGTTGAGCTACTTCTGGCGGCACGCGTACGAGATTGCACGCTGCGGCCGCTACCAGGGAAGCGTAGTGAACCCGGAAAGTGGCATCCCCGTGTATACCGATGGAGAAGATGAGAACCGCCTCCTGGCCGACGACTTCAAGAAAGCCAAGTTGAGCGAAGTTCTGAACGGAGCGCGGCGGCCGTCGTATAGCGCGCTCTGGCAAGCGGACGGAAACAAGATCCGGCGTTTCGCCCCGATTGACTTCATTGGGCGGTACATGAGTGATGGTTTCTTTGACTACGCCATCGCTGATGAAGTTCACGAGCTCAAGGGCGACACTGCCCAAGGTAACGCGCTCGGTACACTAGCGGCCTGCGCCAAGCGCATCGCCGTTCTTACTGGGACTCTGATCGGCGGTTACGCGGACGAGCTCTTTAACATCCTCTATCGGCTCGAACCCGCCAAGATGGTTGGGGAGGGATTTGAACACGGCGAAGCGGGGGTGCGTGCGTTCACGGAAACTTACGGGCTGCTCGAAAAGATCACGGTCATTGAGCCCGCCGATAACGTCTGCTCGGACGGCCGTGAAACGAAGCGAGTCCGTCGTCGGCCGGGTGCCTCGCCGTTGCTATTTGGCCGCTTCCTGATGAGTCTCGGGGCATTCGTGTCGCTTGAAGATATTTCCGATGCCCTTCCACCCTACCGCGAGGAAGTGGTCAGTGTGGAAATGGACCCGCCGCTAAAGGAGGCTTACAAGAAACTGGAAGGCGATGTGAAAAAAGCTCTGCAGGAGCACCGCGGGAATCAGTCGGTAATCAGCGTGGCTCTCAACACCCTGCTGGCTTACCCGGACAGGCCGTTTGGTTTCGGTGATCTCATCGGGCGGGAATACAACCCAGAAACTCAGCGGCGAGAACCGTTCCTAATTACCGAAACCGCTGACTTGGATCAAGAGCAGGTTTACGCCAAGGAGCAGTTCTTGATTGATGAGGTCAGAGCTGAGCTACAGCACGGGCGACGCTGCCAGATCTACGCGGTCTACACCCAAAAAAGGGATGTGACCCACAGGCTGGAGCAAATCCTGACCAAGGAGGGCGTCCGCGTCGCCGTGCTCCGGACGGAAGTGCCACCGGAGCAGCGCGAAGCTTGGTACGAGCGTCAGTTGCGCGCTGGCGTACAGGCTGTAATTGCACATCCGAGGCTCGTCCAGACCGGGCTCGACCTTTTGGACTTTCCTACGATCCTCTTCTACGAAACCGGCTACTCAACGTACACGCTTCGGCAAGCCAGTCGGCGCTCGTGGAGGATCGGACAAGACCGAGACGTTACGGTCAAATTCCTGCAATACGCGGGCACCATGCAGGAGACCTGCCTCCGCCTCATGGGCAAGAAACTGCTAGTGTCGCTGGCCATGGAAGGAAAGTTTTCAGCTGAAGGACTGCAGGCCATGGAGGAAGGCGAAGATATCCTGATGGCCATGGCTCGGGAATTGGTCACCGAGAAAGGCATCGGCGAGAGCGCAGCGGCTGTCTGGAAAAGCCTCCAGACTCAGCAGCAGGAAGTATTCGGGGTGCGCGTGGAGGTTGACACGAAATCCGAAGCAGAGTCCCCAACCGACGCGGTGCCCGACGTGGCGGTTTCTCGGTCAGCGACTCCAGCCATGGTCGACCAGTTGTTGATGTTTGGAGCGTCCCTGGAGGACGCGAAACGACGGAAGGTCTCACGTCGACAGAATGTCGCATCAACGACCAACCAGTTGACTTTGTTTTGAAGAAAAGCACGAACGGAGGTGTGAAGTATCCGACTTGGAATTTTCATTGCAGACCCGCCAAGCGCTTGAAACGAACTGAGGCTCTAGTGGTAATGAAGATCAAGGTTCCCCGAGAGCGACCTACCGCAGTGGGCCTCATGTGTGCGGCCTCACCTCGATCACTAAAAGGAAAAGTTTTGAAATGCTTGAAGCCAATGGAAGTTTCCTGCCAATCACCTGCGGCTCGATCTGCGACTTTTGTTCATCCCGGGAAGTCTTTCAGGTCTTCATGGCCGAGAATTTCACCGCCGCCCAACTGGCAGCGCCCGACGGGCTTCCGGTGTACCTCAATTCTACGGGTGGCTGGGCCGCATGTCGTGACTGCGCCAGGTTAGTTGAGACGGCGCAATGGGACGAGTTGCTTGAGCGGTGCTTCGATACCTTTAAGGCAAGCCTGCCAGCCTCAGTTCATCTCTCGATGGTGGAAGAACAAGAGCTTAAAGGAATCCTCCGCAGCGCGCACGAACAGTTTCGCCAAATGCGGAAAAGAACGGTTTGAAATGCCGCGGCCTTAGGGAGCAAAAGGAGCAATCTTTAACTGAGCTTATGAAGCACAAAACCAGTTTAATCCTTGAAATGCCCTACTTGGTTCGCGGCCGGCTCATGATCGCACAAGTAGAACCGTACGGACTGCGCCTGCGAGAGAAAGGTCGACGGTTCACGCTGGATATCAGCTGGGCGCAGATTTATAACCGCGCTGCCGAAATCGCGGGCGAGCGGTTCCGTCGGCAGGCCCAGGGGGAAAAAGCAGCCAAGAGCTGAATGCGGACCTGGTTCGGAATCATCCCGCAAAGACATTCCCTGTTGCCCTCATCGATGCACACGACTTAGATCCTCTGCCCCTTCATACCCTCTACCCGTTCGGAGCAGCACCAAAACTAAACGTCAAGGATTTGCGACCATGATCCGTACCATGCAGGATTTTGTTGAAACACTGAAAGCGGCGCTACGCGTATCAACTCCGCTCGTCGCAGTGCGCACGCCGGACCCCGCCGGCACCGTCGAGACGGTGCTCGGAGTCCTCAACGGTAAAGGGGATGAAACTCCGGTGCTGCATTGGGACGTCATGCGCGGACTCGCCGGACTTAACGAGGCTGGCAAGGCCGAAGCCCGACGCGTCCTCGACGGCGGCGATCCCGCCATGGCCTCAGTTCGGCCCTCGGATGTCCTGACACTTGCCGAAAAGCTTGGTCAGGACGCGATTTTGTTCTTCGCCAACGGGCAGCGCTTCTTCACCGATGCAGTCGTTGCCCAAGGCATCTGGAACCTCCGGGACTCATTCAAGGCCAAGGGATGCATGCTGGTGCTCTTGATGACATCTGGGTCGACGCTTCCTCCCGAGCTTGCGGAAGACGTGTTCCTGATGGACGAGCCTTTGCCTTCGCCGGAGGACTTGGCTCGAATCGTGGATACGACATCTGCCTCAGCGGGATTGCCGGAGCCGGACGCAGGTGTGCGCGGTAAGGCGATCGACGCGCTGATCGGCTTGGCGGCTTTCCCGGCCGAGCAGGCCTTGGCCATGTCGGTGACCAAGAACGGAGTAGATGTGGCTGGGCTGTGGGAACGGAAGCGGCAGGTCATTGAGCAGACGCCGGGCCTCAGTGTGTGGCGCGGCGGCGAGACGTTTGATCAGATCGGCGGGGTCGAAAACGTTAAAGCATTTTTGCGAGCTATGATTGCCGGCGCCGAGCCACCGCGCGTCGTCGTCTTCATTGACGAGATCGAGAAGCACCTTGCGGGTATCGGCACAGACCTGAGCGGCGTCAAAACGGAAATGACCGGTGCGCTTCTCACCTGGATGCAGGACCGCAGGGCCGATGGTTGCATATTCATTGGTCCTCCTGGCGCCGCGAAATCTGCGGTAGCAAAGGCCACGGGCAACACCGCTGGGATTCCCACGATTGCCTTTGACCTGGCCGGTATGCAGAGCTCGCTGGTTGGGGCTTCGGGAGACCGCCTGCGGACCGCGCTCAAGATTGTCGATGCTGTCTCGCAAGGCAGGACCCTGTTCATCGCCACGTGCAACAAGATCGCTACGCTGCCGCCCGAGCTGCGGAGGCGGTTCACACTGGGTACATTCTTCTTTGACTTGCCAACGGCTGAGGAGCGGAGCACCATCTGGAAAATCTACACCCGCAAGTACGCGACTTCCGGCGAGCCACCCGACGACGAGGGCTGGACTGGAGCAGAAATCGAAGAGTGCTGCCGGAAAAGTTACCGGCTGAAAATATCCCTACAGGAAGCGGCGCGATATATCGTTCCGGTGTCACGGTCTGCGAGCGAGGAGATTAAATCATTGCGGCTGCAGGCCTCAGGGAAGTTCATCAGCGCCTCAGAGCCGGGTGCGTACCAACACGAAGAACCCGTATCCACCCCCAATAGGGTGAAGCGGGTCTTCCGGGATATGAGGGCTTCGACAATATCATCCTAAGATGCCGAGCAGTGGTGCATTGGGGGCACCTTTGCGCGTTCAACTATTGAACGCGGCCCGATCGCTTCCGTCCATCCACTCCTTGTGAGGTTCAAAGACCATGCCGTGTAATACAATTCAGCAAACTAAAGTAGAGTTCCTTCCCAAGAATACCGACACCGGTCTACTGACGCAGGGGCTCGAGCGCCTTGGCTTCGAGGTGTCTAAGCAGGATGACCGGCTGATTCTTCTTGGCCGTGATACCTATGGTGACTACGGATCTGGCTCCTACGATGCGACGACAGGGCGGCTGGAGCTCTCAAATGATTGGGAAATCAATGAAATTAAGCGCAGCTACTCCGAGCAGGTCATTGAAAGCCAGGCCCGCAAGTTCGGCTGGCAATTACAGTGGAGCACGAACAAGGCCGGCCACCGCGAAGCCGTCGTGCTCCGGAGAGGGTAAGGCGATGCAAATCGACCGATTCACAATTGAGATCCTGGAGGACGGCACGCTCAAGACCACCACGGACGCGGTCAGCGCTGCCAACCACGACAACGCGGAGCAGTTCCTGCGGGCCATGTCCCATCTCGCCGGCGGAGAGACGAAGCGCGAGCGGCGCTCGGACGCGAAGCCACATCATCATGACGGCCATGAGCATACAAAGAGCTCGCGGATTGAAAACCAAGGCTGAAGGAAGCCATGAGGAGCCGAGGTGACGCCGATTGGGTCGCGCAAACCTTAGAAGTCTTGCGCAGAACCAAAGCGGGCCGACAGCCCGCCTAATTTGTTTTCAAGCTAAGGAGGATCATCCTGTGGGGACAGCAGCGGTTATCATGACAATCGAAGATAGGGGCCAGGACCTAGCCCAGAAAACAGTGTGCCTGAAAGTTCACCTCGGGCTAATCGGCAACAGCCGGAAGGTCAGCAATTCCCAGGTCGAAGTGGATGCCGACAAGCAGCTCATTCGGGTGTCCAAGACCCTGCTTGATTCCGTCGAGTTGCAGGCCATCAAAACCCTCGACGGCGAGGTTCGCCGATATCTCTATGACAATTGCCTGCCCTTCGAGTCCGGGATCCAATTGGTGCCACTCCCTCAGATCGAGACCGTGGATCAAAAGCTCCGGGAATATGCGCAGAAGCGCTTGGAGTTGGTTGAGACGTTCATTGGCGCTTATCCGAGGCTCTGCGAACAGGCGGCAGCGCGATTGCGGACACTGCATGACCCGAAAGACTACCCTCCCGTAGAAATCGTCCGATCACACTTCGCCTTTAGTTGGCGGTATGTAAGCTTTGGTGTACCGGGCCAGTTGAAGGAGATTTCGGCGCGCATCTTTGAAGACGAGCGCGAGAAGGCATCCCAGATGATGGCGGAGGCTTCTTCCGAAATCCAGCAAGTACTCCGAGTTGCGATGGCTGAGATGGTAGCGCACCTGCGTGACCGCTTGACCGACCCGGCTGACGGCAAGCCGCAACGAATCCGGGAGTCCACGGTTCAGAAGCTGCGAAACTTCCTGGACACGTTCGACTTTCGGAACGTGACGGACGATCAGGAACTAAAGGAACAAGTCGATAGAGCGCGACAACTGCTAAACCGTGTCAGCACGGACGCGATCCGCAACACGGCTGAATTGCGCTCCAGAATCAAAGATGGAATGGCAGAGATCTCACAGCGGCTCGATACGATGGTCGCCGACCGAGTGGGTCGCAAGTTTCGGTTCGACGAATTCTGATGGGCACCTTGGTTCATCCTTGCTGTTCGGTTAGAGCTTACATTGGCGACCAGGCAACCAGAAACGCCTCTGCAAATGACCTGGTTGCGCACATCAGCTAGGGGCGGCGTTTGAAGTGTGCGATACTCAACCAAAGGCGTCGCGCAAAAGGTTGATTGGCTTGGGGGGAGAGGACGAGGCGCACCAGCACGGAGGCCAATTTGTTTGATCCTAAAATCGAAATCTTGCCGATGTCTCAGCGAAAACTCTGGGTCGAGATGGGAGAGACTCCCGGTCACTTCGTCCTTTACGGAGGGACGGCTCTAGCCCTCCGGTTGGGACATCGCCAGTCGGAGGATTTTGATTTCTTCTCGAACGAGAGTTTTGAACCGAGCGCACTGATTCGCGGAGTTGGATATCTTAAGCAAGCCCGCGTTGACCAACGCGGTGACAATACACTGACTGTGGTCGCCGAGCGAAGCGGGCCGGTGCGACTCTCATTTTTTGGGGATCTGCATATGAGCCATGTGTACGAACCCGACCTTGCTCCGGATAATGGCCTGCAAGTTGCGTCGCTGCTTGATCTCGCAGCCACCAAGCTGAGGACCATTCAGCAGCGTGCGGAGGTTAAGGACTACCGGGACCTTGATGCGGCAATCGGCTCAGGCATCAGCTTGGCGGAAGGACTGGCTGCCGCCGTTGCCATTTACGGAAAAGCATTCAACTCCTTAGCGACGCTAAAGGCCCTCACCTACTTCAAAGATGGGAACCTCCCGAGCCTTTCTGGTGAAATACAGGAGCGGCTCCTCAGGGCTGTAACAATGATAAAATTGGGTGAGTTGCCGCGTGTTGTGGCCAAGCCTGGAATCACTAGGCGACTATCGACTTTATGAATTACGCGGCCGAAATACGCGCGGTAGCCAAGCGGGTTCTCTGGTTTGAGCAGCCGGAAGAAGCCCTGTCCAACCCCAGGAGGTTTCTGGCTTATCTCATGACTTACGGCACGGTGGAAGAGGTTCTCGTCGCCAAGAAGCATTTCTCCGATCGGGACTTCGAAGCAGTGTTGGAAGACCCTCCCGCAGGCATCTTCGACGCGCGATCGTGGACCTATTGGAACACATTTTACAAGCGCGGAGCCGTGCCGCCATTACCCCAGCGTAGGCTTCCAGAACGAAACTGAGCTTCTTGCCGATGCTGGCTCAGGGTCGCTGTTGCGACATGTGCAATCCACTCGAAGCGCCTTCGAGAAAAGAAGGGTATTTTTGCTTGCGCCCCTCCCCTTGCTATCCGACGTATCAACAAAGAGACCTTGAGCACCCCGTTGGGTGGGGGGCACCCAATCTTGCTATTGTGGTTCGCAATAATTCCGAACGATCCGATGCATACCGTCAAATGGCGCCCCAGGCGTGCGATCCTGTCATTGATGCCGAAGCTCGATTCTCTGTCCGACCTGTAGGCCGCTCTCGATCTCTTGCTGGATACGTTGAGGTTCATCGGGCTCAGCCTGCGGCCCCATCGCGCTCTGGCAGCTTAAAACCTTCTCCTCCGCAAGCAGGTGGCTCTGTACCTCGATCGCCAGGTCGAGCCTCACCGAGCCAGGAATGCTACCTGGTTCACCCTCGTGTTGCTTTCCCGACTGTTCATGTGGCGAGAGGCTCTGACCATCATCAAGACTGACACCTTCATCCGCTGGAGTCGGAAAGGCTTTCGGCTGTTTGGGAGGTGGGAATTGAAACCACGAGGACGGTCGCGAGCTCCTGCCGACCTCCAGAAATTGATCGTGGAGATGGCTCACGAGAATCCGACAAGGGGTGAGGAGCGTATCGCCGCCGAACTGCTGTTGAAACTGGGAATTCGGGTCTCGCGGCGGACTGTCCGACGCTATGTGCCCGACGATAAAGGCAACGAACGCCGAAAGGAGTAGAGTGACCGTGGGCGGGGAACCTTAACAACGATTCTCGATAAGTTCAACGATTTCAAACTGGATGAGGCTTTTGACAGGGGCAACAGGAGGACTTGCGATATATTCGATTGTATCGCATATTATACGCATGTGGATAAAACGTGACATAGAACCGCGGCTGCGACGATCTGCACGGACCCGGCCGGTGGTTGTGCTAACTGGGGCCCGCCAGACCGGCAAGACCTCCACCTTGCTAAGGCTGTTTCCGAATCATGGATTTGTCTCTCTTGACCTCCCTACCGAAGCGGAACAGGCCGAAAAAGAACCGCACAATTTTCATCGCCGGCACCCGTCGCCGATGATTATCGATGAAGTGCAATACGCGCCCGGGTTATTCCGGCATCTGAAAGTAACAGTTGACGCCAGTCGCGCCCGCAACGGACAGTTTCTGCTCACGGGTTCACAGAAATTTACCTTAATGAAGAGCGTCTCCGAATCCTTGGCGGGGCGGGCGGACATTGTGGAACTCGAAACGCTTTCGTTGGCCGAGATCCGGACCGCGCTGCCGCAAACCGGGCTTGAGACGGCCATCGTTCGGGGCGGCTTTCCGGAGCTACACGCCAACCCGGATATTGACCACGTGGCCTTTTACAACTCCTACCTGGCTACCTATCTGGAACGTGACGTGCGATCGCTCGCCAACGTGGGCAATCTGCGGGACTTCGAGCGCTTTCTGCGTGCCTGCGGCTTACGTTCTGCGAACCTGCTGAACAAGGCTGATCTCGCGCGTGACGTCGGCATCGCTCCTTCCACAGCGAACCTTTGGCTGTCCGCGCTGGAGGCTTCCGGGCAGATCGTGCTGCTTGAGCCATGGTTCTCCAACCGCACCAAGTCCATCGTCAAGAGCCCGAAACTCTATCTGGCCGATACCGGACTCCTTTGCGCCCTATTGAATATCCGTTCTGAAGACGCCCTCCGTCAATCACCGGCGGCGGGCGCGATCTGGGAAACCTTTGTTTTCGCACAGCTGCGCGGCCGTGAACGTCGAGCCGGACGGGCGGGTAGTCTGTTCTTCTGGCGTGATCGCACCCGCGAGGTGGACTTCGTGGTTGATGTCGGCGGACAGTTGGAACTCTTCGAAGCGAAGTGGACCGAATTGCCGGCGGAAAGTGACGCGGTGAACCTCGATTTTGTGCGCAACGTTGTGGGGAAAGCGAGAGTAGTCAGTGGCGCAATCGTCTCTCGCACGCCGAACAGTTTTCCACTCGTCAGGGGTTTCCGAGCTCTGCCGGTATCTGAGCTGAGATGAGTGGGGGTATCTACACCCTTTTCGCAAAAACGGGCGAACCGAATCCTAAAATACCCTTCACCCTAGTTACTTGGAAGCAGTGGAAGAAAGGCTACTGCTCCGTCGACAAATCACCACAAGTGGCTCGGAATTTGCAGGCCGAATCTGTGAGCTTTACGGCATTATGGACGTGGCGCTCCATGGGGGCCGGCGATCCCGTTCAACGTGCCAAAGTTGGCACACCGCCCGCACACGAAATCTCGCATGAACAGCCGAAAAACGCCCCGAAAACAAAGTGGTTCGCTGACCGCTTGACATGAGCCCACATTACAATCTAATATTTAGATAGCAATAGAAGGAGGCTATGCATGCAGACAGAGTCGCTGAAGTTGAAGCAGGCCAGCGCGGTCCTTAATGTTCCGCCCAAAGATTTGCAGAACCTTGTTCAATTCGGAGTGCTCAAGCCAACGCGACGTGCAGGTTTCTTCCTTTTTGATACTAGAACTCTGTTTGCCGCTAAGGTTGCGCTATTCCTAAAGAACGCGCTGGGCACTAGCACAGAGCTACTCTCCGAGTTTACCGCCGCCTTCGTGAGTCATTTTCCGCTATTCCAGGAAAACAAAGTGAATGTCATCGTCTTCAAATCGCGGCCTGCGTCAGGCGTGATTGCCGTCGAAGTGAAGGTCCCGTTCCGGCAGCTGGCCCAGCAGCTGAAAGAGCGGCTCGAGCATGTGGAACTATATAAAGACATGCCCAGAGGCAGAAAGCGGCCTGGCTGGAAAAGGGAGTTTCTTGCTTCTATAAGAGAAGCTGCCCAGGACATGGGAGCCGTCTCCACCAAGGAGGTTTTGAAGGTCATCCGACAGTACCGTGACGGACGAAAATTGAAGCCAGAGGTGACCGTTGAAGCAGAGTCAGAGATGGCGCGGACATTCCGGCGCCTTCTGCCAAGTAAGCTGCGCGCCGCCGAACCCGATCGAGTTTAGCCCGCTTGTTGGCACACCCCTCGCGAGCAAAGGCTCGTGAACACGCTCGAAGTTGGCGCCCAAAGCGAGCGCATCCCCTGACCGGCTGACTTGGGAAAGGCCCCAAATGTGCCGCATTGGTGCCGCACAGTGCTCCCGCAAGAGGAGAGATTAAATTCCCTCGCAACCTTTAAAAATTGGCTGTATGCCTCGTGCATGCAGTCGGACCCTGTAACGCTCCATCATGGATCTTTGCCCAAGTTGCTTACGGACCTGATCAGGTTTTTGGTAAGAGCGATGCATAGGGGGGTCATGCGAAGAGCATTCTGAGGGACCTAGGCAAGCGAATTCGACATCCTAACCGGAAACGCTCAGTGAAAAAGCGAAATGCCACCCTCCATCACATGGATAAGGAGGTCAGACTCGTGCTGGGCTCCTTTAGCACTTCGGCCTTCTGTTGAGACGAACAATTCCACATCGGGAATGTTCGAATTGTGAGGCAGTCTCGGAACGAGACGTGCTGCGCGATGACCTTTCCATCAAGCGACGGCAGGCGAAACAGAATGTCAGCTAGAACTTTCTCGACTGGCGAAAAATCTGTGGCACTCGCCGTGCTTGGTTTCATCGCCCCCCCTTTGATTGAGGCCGGAGAATGTCAGTTAGACATATCTCGACTGGTAAAATAAATTGTTCGCCTCATTCGAAGAACTATCATGACCCCCTCCGTATTCCTTGCAACTCAATAATATAGGCGTGCGACAGGACGTGTCGCCAGGCCTGATTTCCGGCGCGTTGTCGTCTCTTTTGAGTCGCTACGGCTTTGAACCTTGGGTGCGCTTCGTTGTATTTGGGAGTAGTGTCCTCCTCGAGGAGGCGCCGTAGTATTCATGTCGCATGAAGTTGTGTGTCCCGGTGCCCGCAAGCAAAAGCAGCGGCCCGCCGCGGGGCCCGCCCGGGGGAGGAAGTTTGAGCTCGCGCATTCCGTTGCGTTTGTGGCCATGAGGCAACCGACCAACCTCAGCATCCTCAACTTCGAGACCGAGCCGTATCCGCGTCCTTGCCATCCTCGGGCCGAATCGGATGGATCCGGTCTGTGCCCCAAAAGTGCCATGTTGGCGGCGCCCCGATTCGCACCCCGTGGTTTAGGAGGAATGCAAGTATGAGAAAACACTACACCCAATTGACCATCACCTTGTGCCTTTTGCTTGGGGTCAGTTCTGCAGTGGGAAGGACACGGCCATCTACAACCACTACCCCCCGCAGCCAATATAGCCCGATGGCCGCAGCGCAGGCGCAAGGACACGTGCGGCAACAGCCCGACACCTGGTATGACTTCCTGCTGAAGCGGTTCAACCCGACCAATTTTGATTACGGTAAGTGGCTGGAGGAACGGCGTCGCGCCTTCCTCGTAGCAACCGTCAAGAATCCCTACTTCCAGTATAGCCTCTGGCTAACGCTAGGGTCGCTGCTGTTGATGGCCGCTTATGCCAAGCTTTGGTTCGATCACCGTCGTGAACGATATCTGACTGAGGAGATGATGACCGACCTCTACAACCACGATGCGTACTCACGGGCGGCTGCCCGAGAAGCCATCGAGAGGTACAACCAGCATATCGAGCATTGCAACCGTATCATTGAGGCAAAGGAATCTGGCCGGCCGACGTCTTGGACCGGCTCCGATGCCGGGGAGCCGAGTACAAAGTTGCAGCAACTCGCCGACCAGCTCACGGCCATGACCCAGGAAAGGGACACGCTGCGCGGCGAGTTAGGAGAAAAGACAAACGTTGTTGCGGACATGTCTCTGCGCATGGAGGCTCTGTCCAGAAAGACCAATGATAAGGGCGAGCCGCGTGACGCTGCAGCAGTCCAGACAGGTTCGAATGCCGAGCAATCGGACAGCGCACGGCTGATGAACCACATCAATAACCTTCAGCAACAGCTATACGCCGAGCGACAGAAGAATAAGCGGTTGAAAGGTGCATGACGATGATGCTGGTTGCAGCAACCGGGTTCGGCGGTGTGTGGTGTCGCCGCTTTGGAAAAAACCCAAATGACTCGAGTCGATTTGCCAACGCCGCCTACTACAACACGACCGGTATGAAGGTCGACGGCGGGATACGAACACCTGCGAAGATGATCGGTCACGTCCGGTTCTCTGGCGTCGGTGGATTCAACCCCAACAATCCTTCACGGATGATCAATCGCGTGTTCGAGTGCCCTGAGCCGTGCGTCAGGCAGGGACAGAACAAGGCGCTGTTTAAGCGCCTGGTTACCGCGCTCGTGCAGCCCGAGTACTTCCTCGTCGTAGTGAAACACGACGAGGTTGGACATTTGGAGTTCGGCGACACCAGGTGGAAGTCAGGTGCCACCCTGGTGCTTTCGTTCAGCGAGTGTCGAGAGCAGCAGGAAGCGATGCTGTTGATGGCCCAATACCCTGGGATGCGCGGCGGCCTTGGAACTTTCTTCCTGGAGCCGCGCCCACAGGAACCCTGGGCAGCGGCGTTGCGGCCTGGCGATCGGGCCTGAAGAGACCCACGATGCGTTTCCAGAAAGGCAGCCTCGAACTGAGTCACGCGCAAGATTACCCTTTGCTCCGCCAGGTGACGCACTGCCAGTTTGTCACGCACGACCAGATCTACGAATTTATGAGACTTGGTTGCCACGAAATGAAGCGGCAATCATTTAACTGGAGAATCAAGCGGCTCGTGACCCACGGCTTGTTGCTGAGGTATCACTGGCCGGCCGTTGCAGACGCCTTCATCTATACGATGAGTTCACCCGGAGCCCTACGATTGCAAGGATTGGGGGAATATTATTGTGGGCCGCTGCGTGGGGTGGGAAAGAAAATCGACGAAGTCAGTTGCTTTCATTCGATCGAGTTAAACGACGTGCATCTCGCGCTGGCCAGACGCAACCTTGTCGAGGAGTGGATTTCGGAGGTGGAAATCCGTTCCATGAACGAGTTGACCGACAGGGGTTACGCCAAAGATTACGACGCCATTGTGACCCTGCGGGACAGGCCCGCGCGCTCCCGCTTCGCCCTTGAGTATGAGCGCTCGCCGAAGTCCTTGAGGGATTACGCAAGGATCCGGCAGGCCATCGAAACCGAAGATCGGGTGGACGTGTTTCTATACCTCGTGCCCAACGGCCACCTGTTGTCATTCGTCGGGCAATGCTTCTTGGGAACCAGGCGGCGATTGTATCTTGGCCTAGCCCGTGACCTAACCGAACTGGGGCTTGGAGCAACCGTCGTGGAGGCGTCCACCGCTAGCCCGAAGGCGCTCGGCGCAGCCCTTTGAGTATTCCATTACTCTTTCATTGCTTTTCCTTTCCTCTTTCCGCCGGCCCGGAACCTCCCATGGCTGAGTAACTTAGACATTTACTACCCCCTGTTGATGCCTGTTTTACCGGTAAAACGACACGCTGGGTGCGCAGGCAGATTGGTTGTGGGTGTGCGACTTGTGCAGTCAGTGGGCGTGGTGTCCTGCGCCCTGTGCGAAGGTGGTGTGGAGCGAATTAGGTGCCGGTCGTTCGAGCGACGGTAGGTTTGCGCCGAGTGATGCAGGATGGTTGACATCCTGGGTCGGTGAGTTGCCACGTTATGATCGGTTGCGGTGCAAGCCGGTCGATACGGTGTGCTGGCGTTCGGTGTTGCGTATTTGGAATTGTGAGGGATTGGCGTCCAACGCGCGGCCTGCATGGTCATTGTTGTCGTGCCAGTAGTCGAGACTTGCACGGACTGAGTGTGCGCGGAGTCTGCAGGAGTGCGGGTCTGTATAGAAAGCGACATGGGTAATCGAGTGAGGGCTTAGAGCAGTTTAGACGGAGCGTCGTTGCATCGAGCCGAGGTGTGTGAATCAACCAACAAATGCCATGCCAATCTTGGGCACATGTGCGAGCGGGCACAAACGGGAGACGCGCTAGCGCTGAATGTGACCGCACCTAACGGCGCCGTGGCCGGCATCGAGCTTGACGGTGCCAATGAGCGACTGCGCTCCGAAGATTACCTGAATCTCGTGCTTGTGAATGGCGCTCTCGGTCAGGAGCGCGAAATCCCGCTCGAGTGACTCAGGCAGTTGTGTCATCCACAATCTGCAATCCTGTCGCAGCAGTCGGGAGAGCGGGCCATTTCCGGAATTGTAGAGTAGGGGCGGATTGATTTCGCCACAAAGGGTTCAGTCTCTGGCGCTTCTGACCTCTTTGGTATTACGGGCCGGAGTTATTGTTCGGCCCGCGTATCCTCGAGAGGCGACATGAATCCCGAAGAAGAGCCCATGGTCTTCGTAATTTTCAAACGGTGCATTTCGGTAGTTCCGCCTGGGATTAACCCTCGAAGCACTGGGATCGTGAACGGATCACGGATGTCAAGAAACGGTTGCACATGGTGGTGCTTGCGAGTGCGAAATCGGCGGTTGAGATCCTTCGCACTCGTGATGTTGAAGGGAGGCGGTTAACGCACGCCATCGTGCTCCAACGGCACGGTGGCACTTCGACGGTAGCTGGGCCGGTACGGCGAAACTGACGCCTGCCTGGGTCCCGCCGCCGAGCATCAAAGTGCTGGGAGCCCACGCAGTGTGAAGCCGAATCTTACCTCTGAAAGGAGAACCACGATGATGTTCGCAAAAGAAGCAGAAGCCCTGGCCTACGCCGAGCCTCTGGTGCCGAAACGTTACCACACGTGGCTGCGGGTCTTGACGCGGTGGAAGAACGAGAAAGTGCGCAACGGTGAGCCCGATCGCTGGGTCAAGTGCTTCTGTCCGTACTTCACCACCGAAGGCTTGCTGCGCCAAGCCTGGGATGATGCGCGCCGGGTGTCGGGCGCGGAGGGCCGTAAGCTGGTGCGGATCGTGACCGCCTGGCACGTGGAAGGCCAGTACTTGGTTTGGTCGGCGGAGGTGGAAACCCCGTTTGGACTGGCGACTGGCCATGCGACCGCAAACCTTGGAGACAACGCCAAAGGAGTCGATGCCAGGAATCCCTTCGAGAACGGAGAAACGTCGGCGCTCGGGCGCGCGCTGCGCCATCTTGGGTACGGGTTCGGGTTTGAGACTGACGAGGAACCAACCGTGGCTGACGGGGCCAATGGTCATGCAGAGGAGACGAGCGCCCCTTTGGCCCATGACCGTTCCGGACCCAAGCCAACCAACGGTGACGCTCCAGCCGCGAGAGCCGGTTCCGCGAACGGCGGAGGCAAGCTTTCCGCGGGCACTCGGGCTGAAACCCAGCCTCCCGCTGAGGGGCTCGATGCAAAAAGTGCAATAGGCAACGGTCACGGCACAGCGGCGGACTTCGCCCGTTTGCGAAGCGAAGTGCTCTCTCTGGCGCGGCGACTGTCGAGCTTGTTAAAGCAAGACATCGCGGCTGTCGTATCGCGGGCGAGCGAAGGCTCGTTCCAGTACTCCAATCTCGGCCACATGACTCCAGCCGATCTGCCGAAGTTGCAAGCCGCCCTGGCCCGCCTCAAAGACGCTGCTGCCGAGGTTAAACCTTAGGAGTGGCAGCGATTCCAGGAAACAAGCTCGACAGATTACGGATGGCTGCTGCATTGGAAATCCGCGTCCAGGGTGCTGGGATGGCATTCTCGATATGAAAGACAGAACCGAGAGTTGACTGGCGACATGCAGCCAACCACCAAAAATCAGACGGAGTTTACGGCTGCTACCCAGGGGTTGCGAGCATTGAATGAGAGTTGTGCAATCGATTTGAAAACAGATTCTCAGCACGTAAGGCAAGGCTTCAGCGCGTTCCCTGGCGGTTGGAATATTAATGAGGCGGGATTCCAGTGGGACGCCCGTTCTAAATCCGGCCTCTGAAAGGAATTAGATACGCCTTCGAGGCTATACGATTTCCACTGGGCCTGGGTCGCGAAGCACGGTACACATTCTGAACAGAATTGGCGCGACTGCTTGGCCCTTACTGCGGCACGCCACCCGGCAACAGTCGGTTCAGGATTGGTGGCTGAGTCGAAGCCGCATCCTTACTATTACAAAGATGTGACTCCATCCCTGCGCCGTGTTCCTTCCCAGCTGATCCCCCGTGAGAGCCGCTCCGCTTGAACACCTAAATCTCAAAACCTAACGTTCCCGTGGGTAGTATTGGACCAGATTCTTCGTGGCGACGGGCTTATCTTTGCAGATTTTCAAATTCTAGAGGAAAAGGAGAAATCCCATGTTTGGACCAATGAACGTGAACCCTCTGATTCGGATTCGACCTGGGGGCCCTGATGATCGCAGTGACCTGGACAGGGCGGTTTCATCACTTTTGGATCAAACCGACCACCCAGAAATTGTCCGCTGGGTGCAGTTTCCGACAGCAGTGCTTCTGTTCCTGGTGATCCCGGGCGACCCGGAAGGCGGCGCTTTCTACGTATTCGACAGAAAAAGCGGGACTTGGTTCTGGGTTGACTTCGATGACCAGAAATATGGGGGGTACGCAATCTCGGACTTCGAAGACCTTGTCAAACGCACCCACTTCCTCCGCTTGGTCGAACAGCCAGGTCTCCTGGAATGTGGGGGGCAGTGGTTTGTTCAGCCTGGCACGCCACTTCGTTGCCGGTTCCCCGGCGTTTGACAAAAAAAATATCTGGCCGCATATAGCGCAGTGGCGGCGGGAGTGCCCCAGGCTGTTAGGACAAGATCATGGAGCAAAGATTCACAGCGAAGCCGGAAGTGGTGAAAGACTACTTCCGGCTATTTGTCAACCGGCGCGCCTATGCGATGCAGTCCATGCGGCCCCGCCGGGAGACCGGACGGCACTATTACTTCCGTCCGGCCGCAAAGGGAGGCGCGCCGCCATGTTTAACGCACGAAACGATTCGCAAACACCTGGAGGGCGAGATTACTCTCGCGCTTTACGCCATCAATGCCTCCACGCAGCGTTGCCGATGGGTGGCGATCGACGCGGACTACAAGCAAGCGATGGAGGAGTTGGTGAAGCTCGAGTACTACTTGAAGAAGGACCAGGTACAGCCTGCCTTGGAGATGAGCAAACGCGGGGGACACTTGTGCGTCTTTCTCGACACGCCGCTTCTCGCCCGTGACTGCCGGGTCTACATCTACAACCTGGCATCGCGGCTGGGTGTCCCGATCAAAGGCGCTGGATTGGCCGAGGGCATCGAAATCTTTCCCAAGCAGGATCAGCTCGGGCCAGGCGCGTTCGGAAACGCCATCCGAGGGCCGCTCGGAATTCACCGGGGCGCGAACCGCCGTTACTGGTTCTATGGGGCCGGCCACAGCCTCGAAGAACAGATGGCATATTTGAAGCAATTGAAGAAAGTGACTGACCAGGAGATGCAACAATTCACCGCCGGCAAGACGATGCCAGGTGATTTGGCAGGGCGACGGAGTGGAACTGGAATGAGAGTTCCATACTCCGGGCCGCGACCTGGGGAATTTCGGATCCTCGACCACATTTCAGACAAGCTGCGTAAGATGGGCCGAAACTACATCACGCGCTGTCCCTCGTGCGCGGCAGCCGGCCACGACCAATGCGGCGACAACCTGGCAGTGCGGATTGACGATCCCCGGTTTTACAAATGTTGGGCGGGATGCACTAAGGAGATGATTCGTGAGGCGCTGGGCTGCCCGATTCGCCTGCGGCAGATAGCGTAAGTGTGGAGGTCATGGATGCGAACAGCAGCAACAAACGCTCTTTGGCGCGGGCTCACTCTGCCGCGACGAGCGGTCCGCCGATTGGCTCAGGTGGGCATTTTCGTGAAGCCGGAGGTGAGCCTTGAACACCAGCATTTGGCGCGACGCTACGTGATCCACGGTGTGGAATCCGGTGGCGCGACCGAAGAGATCGGGCGCTACGTGTCCTTCGCCAACGAAGGGGGCGAGCCGCTCCCCTTTCTCCATCCCATTGACGTGATCGGAGTGAACGGCCTTCACGCGGTGGTCGTGGCGCCGGTGCTGGTGAGGGTTGAGATGTTTCGAGCGGGGCGGACCTGCGAGTTGCGCATCACCCGGCACTGGCCGGGCGAGACCCAGGGTGGCCAAAGGCCGCCCCTGGAATCGAAAATAATATTCCGTGGAGTGCATGGATTCCTTGAGGCCGAGGCGGGCAGAAAGAGCCGTGACGTGGCCGATCCAGGCCTGCCGGTCTTTTACTCTCGCGCTGGCGAGCGGTTGGAGATCCCGTCCCCATTTCTTGCGGCGGTGGAAGCCGTGGCGAGCGGGGCGCGATGTTTGGGCTGCTCTCATTGCCACTACCTCGTGCCACCGAGCGACGCAGACTGCCCCGCGGGAGGCGCGGAGTCCCCAACCTCGAGCCTCGTGGGTGATGGGAATTGAGAGGCGAGACGTGAATCTGGAGCGCGTGCAGCAAATTTATGAAGAGGAGGGAATGTCGCAAACGAATGCCCGCGGCGCACTGGTGAATGGTGAAACTTTAAGAATTGTTACTGCACCCGCTCCGCACCGCCTGGGTGTCAAACGGCCTTTTACAAAGTCCGACCGTCACCCTATGAAGAAATCAACGGGGCATTGCGCACGGCCCCAATCCAAAACGAAAAGGGCGAGTTGATTTTCGCGCAGGGCGATGGGGAGGTGTCGACAGACGGGCCGCAGACAGCAACGAATATCGTTGCCTCAAAGTACTTTCACGGGAGACTCGGGGCGGCTGAGCGAGGGTCGAGCGTGCGCTAACTCATCAGCCGCGTCGGGGGCATACCCGCAGGGGAGAGTCTCAATGTGAGTTTATTTAGGAGTTACTACCGCACGGCCAGGAACGCCTTGGCAAGGGGCGGTCCGGCGGGCCTTGCCGCGGTGGGTTGGGCGATCGTGCAGACATTCGTGGCTCTTAAACAAAGGATCGGCAGGTCATTCGCGTGGCTGTCACCTCCGAGGCAGGCTGGAGTTCTCGTGTTCCGGGAGGTGAGCGAAAGGACGTCCGGTGGACGGCCCCGGGAATCGACACGGAGAATTCAAGATGGGCAATGAGATGACCTTCAACGGGACCGCAAGTACGGTCAGGAGGCTGAAGCACTGGTTGACCCTCGAACAACTCCTCGAACTCCTGCCGCTCAAGAAGAGCTACATCTATTACCTCACCCACACCCGTCAGATTCCCGTCACGCGCATCGGGCGAAGGCTTCTGTTTGATTACGATCGCATCGTCGACTGGCTTGACGAAAGGACGGCGGAGGATGGTTCAGACTTATCTGATCAAAAGGGAAAACGGACGTTGGTACGCGAAGTACCGAAAGCCCGACGGGAAATGGACGCATCATTCATTACACACCCCTAACAAAGCTACCGCGCAAGTCCGCCACGCCCAGTTCTTGAAACATTTGGAAGAGCGCGAGCTGGTGTTTTCGAGCATCAGGCCCCTTCGGTTGGCGGAGTTTGCCGAGGAATACCTTCGCCACGTCAAGTCGCACAAATCCCTGAGCTGGCATAGCAAGCAGGCGGATTACCTCCGCAGTACGATCCTCCCGTATTTGGGTGCGGACACCCTCACGACCCAAATCACTTCGCGCAAAATCGAGCAGTACGCCGAATGGCGAAGGGGAAAGGTCAAAGGAACGACGGTCAACAAGGAACTGGCGTGCATCCGCCACATGATGAAGAAGGCGGAAGAATGGGGCAATCTCTCCGCCAGCCCGGCCAGAAGAGTCAAAGACCTTCCCGATGACAGCCAGATTCTGGAGCGCTATCTGACCCCGCAGGAATATGAAGCCGTGTTGTCTCAGGCGGCGATCGATCGCCCCAGGCCCTGGACCCTGCCGACCGAACGGTTCGAAGATCTGCCGGAGTTCATCATGCTCGATTGCAACACGGGGCTTCGCGTCGCAGAGGCCCTCACGCTCGAATTCACGGACGTTGATTGGGGCCGAGGCATTCTTCGTATCCGAAACAAGCCGCACCTGAGCTTTCATGTGAAGAACTATCAGGAGCGTCACATCCCTCTCAACAGCCACGCGCGAATGGGATTGCAGTCCATGCTGGCCAAGAAACATCCGAAGAGCGAGTTTGTATTTCACAAAAAGGGCGGAAGCCGCTGGGCCACCATCCACGATTCGTTCAATGCGCTCATCAAACGATGCGGGCTCGGAGCCGCCCGGCCCTTCAATATTACGCTGCACACCATGAGGCACACTTTCGGTTCATGGCTGGCCATCGAAGGTGTCTCGTTGCGGACAATCCAAAAGCTCATGGGGCACAAGTCTATCACCACGACTGAAAGATACGCTCACCTGAGCGGCGAAAACCTCAGCACCGCCGTGCGACGGCTCGAGGCGGTTTTACCCAAATCATCGCCCAGCGGACCCGAAGGCGTCGGCCATGAGCCCGAACAAGCGATTGTCACTGTATGAAATGACGGGCGCGGGGGGAGGCGGAATCGAACGCGCACAGCCCTTGCGGGCCGAGGGATTTTAACTCTCCGCTCTGCGATTCCTGTCCATTCCGTTTTTATTATAACAGCATTGAATAAGTTGAAGATGAGGGCCAATCGGAGCGACTCCATTTGAGCGATTTTAGCCTTTTGTGAAGCAGTTTTTACCCAAATCGTCACCCAACGGTCAACTTCACAAAGCGGCCTTGACATCTGTTCGCAATAATGCGAACATACTGCAGAAGACGGATGCCCAACGTTAAGGTCATTTTCTTTCAGGAAGCTCAGGGCAGAATACCGCCTCTCATTGAATGGCTCGACGAAATCCCAACGAAAGCTCGGATCAAATGCCTCGCGCGTCTCAAGCGGCTGGAGGATCTGGGACATGAGCTTCGGCGACCAGAGGCGGATTACTTGAGGGATGGCATTTACGAGTTGCGCGCGAGTCTTCAGGGGGTTCATTACCGAATGCTCTACTTCTTCCATGGAAGGTCGTCCGTCGTTTTGACCCAGGGCATAGTTAAGGAGCGGGAAGTTCCACCCAAGGAGATTGATAGGGCCGTCCGAGCGAAGGTAGCGTTCGAGCGAAACCCAAGCCCTCACACATTCAGGCCAGGGAGGTAGCAATGTCAAAGAAAAGACAATTCAGGTCGAAGGCACTGCAGTTTGCCTACGACCGTTACATCGGCGACGATGCCGAATTGGCGGCGGCCTTCGAAGGAGAGCTTGCAGCAGCAGACATCGCAACTCAGATTTACAACCTTCGGAAAAGGGCACGGCTCAGCCAGCGCCAGCTCGCTGCAAGGGTCGGAACGACCGCTTCAGTCATCTGCCGCCTTGAGGACTCGGACTACGAAGGTCACTCGCTCTCCATGCTAAAGCGGATCGCAGCCGCATTGGGCAGAGATGTCAAAATACTTTTCGTCCCCGCCGCGCGCCGGCGTGCCGTGGCCTGACCGATCATCCCTGATAACTGCCCCCGATCCTGGCGCTTGCACAGCTTTATGTTAATGCAGCTATTTGGCCTGCCACTTCCGCGCGTGGCGCATTCCGGACACTGGTCCGAACTCGAAGCGCGATACCGGGTTCGGTGAAACACGTAAGTGCTGGAGCACCGCCGTGCTCTTCCCAAGCTGTTCGCCGATGGCACCCTTCACCGCGCGGACACGCGGCGGCTCAGAGTCCGCGATTATGAGCAAACGCTCGAAGGATCCTTTCTCCGAAATTAGCTTCACGTTTCGGCTGACAGTCTCAGGAATTCGAGCAGGGCCGCATCGCTGTCCCCAATCCCGGCCCATGCTTCTGGGCGCCGGGCATGAAGACAGCGTCCGCCCCGACAAGCTTTCGGGGCAGACTGAGCGAGCTGGTAGCGAGTTCGCTAAGACTTGCGGTTTGTGTCGTCAATCCCACCGCTCCGGGCCATTCAAAAACTCATGGGCCACCATTCCAAACTCACTACGAAGAGGTACGCGCATCTCACTTGGGAAAACCTCCTTACCGCAGTTGAGAAAGTAGAAGCTCTCCCACCCAAAACGTTACCCAGCTCCACGAAAGTGACCGTGATCCATTCTCGGGCACATTCGCTAACTATAAGAAGAAACTGGTGCGGGGGGGCGGGAATCGAACCCGTACAGCCCTTGCGGGCCGAGGGATTTTAAACTCATCGGTCTTACAAAATGTAAGGGTGCAAATCTAAGGGTGGCGAGGCGTCTATGGAAGTTGGACGATCTCTGGTTACCGGAGTCAGAAAGCTATATCTTCACTTCCCTCCGACGCGCCATTTCCCGCGGCCGGCGGCACTCCCACGTTTTCCGCTGAGGCCTGGGCCGATCCATTCCTTGGACCGCCCAACAAACGCAACGTGCTCACGACTACCTCGGTGACCGTCCTGGCATTGCCGGCCTTGTCGTCATACTTGCACGTTTGCACTCGGCCTTCGAGATACACTTGCCTGCCCCTCGTCAGGTACTGACCGCAAAGTTCCACCAGGCCGTTCCACGCCACACATCGAAACCATTGGGCGCGGTCAACGCTGTCACCGTTGCTGTTTTTGAACGATTCATTCACTGCGACGGAGAAGTTTGCCACGGGCCTGCCGCCTGAGGTGAATTGCGGCTCTGCGTCGCGCTCGACATTTCCCAGAACGATCACCTTGTTCACGGCTTGCTGAGACATAAGTTTGTTGTCCTTTTCATTCGCGGCTGCTACAAGGAGGCAAAAGCGATGATAGAGAAGAACACGAGGATTAATCAGGACGAGGGTGACGACTTCCTTCCTTGGGAATCCGACGCGCCCGCGGAGGGAACTTCAGAGGAATTTGTCCTGAATGACGACGAGTTGATCCAACTCGTCAAGTATTGGCACAGGCAGATTTTGGGCCTACGGTGGTTCTATTTCCTAACTGGCGATAGATGGGGTTTTGGAACCGGACGCAAGTATTTTGCCCAAAGGCGCATCGACCATGCGGCCAAAGCGATTGGGAAGGCGGCGGTCGATCAAGCGATAAAAGAGGTCCGCGATAAGTTCAAGGCGAATGTGGATGATGCCCGCCTTTGGGACCTCTTCGAAAACGGCGATTCGTGGCAGTGGGCAGCCATGCAAGATGAATACTAGCAGAAGGTCCTTGAAAAATGGGCGACGGATGACCTTAAAAGATTGGAGAAGCTGGAGAGAGAGTCGCCAGGGGACTTTATCGCAATGGCCCTTTGTCCCGACGAAGGAAATAACTCCAGAGTCCTCTTGATTTCTGCCGCGGATTCAGAACTCAACGCAACGCTTCAGGCGAGCGGTCGATTCGAGATCGTCACCGATAAATCAAAGGTCAGAACCTTGAGGCTAGCTAAACATTTCCAGGGAATGGGGTTTCTACGGGCTTCTCGAAGCAGCAGCAAGTGGCGGTTTGAATGCCCATACTCTAGGCCGGGCACAGTAGAGTGGCGCTTTCTCAAAGGTGTCACCGATGAAATCAAGAAACTGTTGCACGCCGACGGGGGGATGAAGCACAGCCTATCTGATCGCACTTGAAGGTGCCTCGCTCGCAGAATGTTGAGCCTGAACTGGCGAGATTTGCCGCGAGGCGAGGGTGGGATTCGAACCCTGTACCCTCATTGACAACACGCAACTTATTGATTCTAAGAAACAGCAGAAACGATAGAATCGGCCAAAAAGCCAGTTTGAGGGACATGGCGGGTACACAGACCTGGGAATGTGGGGATGGCCGACTATCCTGTCGCATCCGTCAGCCGACGGACAAACGGCGTAGTCCCGCCCTGCGGGACGCCAACCGAGGCTGCCCGCTTAGAGGAACAACTGGGAGAGACAAAGCGGCATCTTAATAAGAGTCCACTTCATTGTTGGGGGGGGGAATAATTCAATGTACAATTTCAATCGAAGTCTTGTGTTTATGCTTGTGTTTAGTGCACCTGCCTTTGCCGGCTCTTCAGTTCAAGGTATCCAAAATTTCTCCCAAGTAGATAGCCATGTCTATCGCGGAGCGCAGCCGACCGGACCTGGCCTTGAATACCTGGCAAAGATCGGGGTAAAGACCGTGGTGGATCTACGCGAATCCGGTGACCGCTCTTTAAAGGAAGAGCAAATGGTCACCGCCCTTGGGATGAATTATGTCAACGTCGGGATGAGCGGCCTGACTCCACCCACGGAGGCGCAGATCTCCAAAATACTCGCGCTGCTGGAAGACACCAGTACCGGTGCGGTGTTCGTACACTGCATGCGCGGAGCGGACCGCACGGGCGTCGTCATCGCCGCGTACCGAATTGATCACGACCGCTGGGATAATGATCGGGCGCTTGCAGAAGCAAACTCGGATGGTATGAGCTTCTTCCAATTCCCGCGCAAGGACTACATCCGAAATTTCCACTCACAGGTGAGCGTAGCGAAGAGCATTCCTATGAGTGACCAAACCACGGTTCTCGGGGGTACGGCTCCGGCCGTGGCCCTGCCTGTACCTTCAGTGATGCAATAAGCTACGTTTAATTCTTCGTTTGAATTAACCTTGGGTTCTTGAATCCGGAAAAAGCCCACAGTTGGAGGCGTCACCTGAGTATGGGGAACCGGCCAGAGTGCGGTCCGCGAGAGAATCGCGGGCAGGCGGTACAGCGCCGCAGGCCGTGGCATTCTAAGGAGGGAGGGTGGCTGCCTACCCTCCTCACAAAACAAGAAGCAAGGAAAGTCTTTTAGCTCGTACCGCCCTTCGTGGAAATGGTAGCCAGCGACCCACCGAGGGCCCTGAAGGCCACTAGGGCTCCAAAAAGGAGGCGCACGAGCTTCACCCCTGCCCTGGAATTGGCCTAGGATTTCTTACTTTTCATCTTTCGCCTCGGGCTTGGCGCCTTCGGCCTTCGGCTTGCTCTTGACTGCGGCCTTCGGTTGGTTTTTGGTTGCCACACCGGTGCATGTAGATGGTGGTGCCGTTGTGGAAATTAAAATGTACGTCGCTCATCAACTTATTGATTATGAATACTCCCCGCCCGTGAGTAGCGAACAGGTGCTGGCCAACACAGGGGTTGGGGAGTTGCGCGGGATCAAATCCGGAACCGGAGTCTTTGACAACGATGAGCATTCCGCAGTCATCCTGCACGCTGACGCAGATACGAACAGGCTTGTTGGGATCAAGATGGTTGCCGTGGATAATGGCGTTCGCAAGCGCCTCCCGAAGAGAGAGTTCAATGCCATTCAGGTCGTCATCGCATCCGGTCTGGCCAATCAGGCCTACAATCTTAGTCACCACTCCGTCGATTACATTGACATCTGAAGATACTTCCTCGTCAAGCTCGAGGCGTAGTTTGCCCACATCGAAGTCATGACGGGGGGCAACTTCTGCGGGCTCCCTCATAGATTGTCGCCTTGCTCCTGAATTCACTAAAAACTACTGCGACGGCCAGCACGCCCAGAATTTGAGGATCAGCATCAAGGTTATCCTCGCCGCCTTCTCAGGGCTGCCTTGTTTGGCCGCGTCACACTGTTGATCTTCGACCGGTGAGCAAGTTCCAAATCAACACGATCACGGCAATCACGAGCAATGTGTGGATGAGTCCTCCGCCAACGTTGAGTGAAAAGCCCAGCAGCCACAAAATTAGCACAATCACGAAAATGGTCCAAAGCATGTTGACTCTCCTCTCTAAGATCCGTCTCCAGGCCGACCCTGGCTGGAAGCTCGAGGTACACTTCTCTTATAGCCTGGAGGTAATTCACGTGTCAGCCTCGTACTGCTCACATGTGTGTTCGACATTGCTCATCCCGGTTAATGAGGCTAGCTGCCAACAATGCAGTGATCATTGCCACGAGCACACAAGCGGCGCAATCATAGATGATGAACATTTTCACAACCAGCCAGAGTCGTTGATCACTTTCAACATGGCATCGCCTTACTCCAACCGCATGAGAGTTGGGGATAGTACTTCCGTACCATCCCCTCTTACCGTGCGGGGTCTATCGGGGATCGACATTACGAAACTAAGAAGCTCGCTTCGGGATGAGAGAGAGTCCCGCCGCAGCGCCCAACGAAATTACTCCAATCACACCCAAGAGGGGTAATTGGCTGGCTGTTGCTGGCAAAGCTTTTGCAGGTTCAGCCGCGGCAACGGGTTTGGCTTCTTTCACCGGGGGAGCTTCAACAACTTCGGTTACTGGAACCTCTTCTCCTGTCGGTTTAACCGCTTCGATCGGGACTACTTTCAGAGCCTCGACGGTCGGTTCTGTTTCCAGAGGCATCGCAAGAACCGGCGCATTGACTTCGTTCGCTAATGCAATTGCCCGCGACTTGGGGTAAACAAATTCCTCGCCCCATTGATGTCCGGGATAAAACCATGCCCTGATCGCTTCCGGTTGTCCCTCTGCTCTCTCTTTAAACGTCATCACCGTTTTGTCTGTAGTCTTCAAACGGTAATTGGGGATCGCCAGGATGGTTGTGTACACATGGTCTCCGGCTTCGTTAAATATTTGGACAACGTGCCGATCACTCAGATCCATGATCCTAAACACATACGTGCCTGCCGGCAAAATTTGCGCTCCCACGCCCGGAACTTCGAACGGCGCGCTGAAGATCACTTTGGCTTTTCTGTTCCATTCATCTGCCTTCGCTCCGGATGGAACTGCCAGGGCGATGAGGGATAAGACAAAAATCATCCCTGCTGCTTTCAATCGACTCATTCTGTTCATTGGTATTACCTCAGTCCTGCATTGGAGCGATCGATTCTGCCCCGTCCAAACAAAAAGCGGTTATGCGATGTGTTCAATCGGTACAACATGAATAAGAAACCTCGCCGCGTGTACTCCATTTTCCCGCTGGAAGAGCGGGACAACTCTCAATGGGCGCGATCTCCCACCTGCAACCAGGCTTGATTTTAGAAATAGGGGCTTCTTCAAACGTATTGCTTTTGCCCCCTACTCTCTTGACCCTGGCAATCACGCTCCTGCGTCTCGTAGGTGAACTTCGCGGTTGGCCATGGTTCGACAAGGAAAGCGGCTACGTGGGAATTACAGTGTTGCCGCCCATCTTCGGGTTCTACTTCACGTTGAAGTTGTGGCGCGGAGGCGAGCGCATCGACCGCGTCGGCCGTGCCTTCGCCCTTGGGCTGCTAGGTTTAGTCTGATTTAATGCTACAAGACCTCAGATATTATTAGTGGACGCAGCCACATCAGTGATATCTCACGATACAGCAGGTAGCAAATCAAAGGTGTACCCACATAGGGATTCCTCCACGGTGTGATGATTCTGACCTTTCCTTGCCGGCGGTGGCGGCTGACGGCCTCAAAAAGGGCTAGCAGAGTCACAGCCGACTCTGGCGAGGTAGATTCTGCCAAGGGCAAACTGACGATGGCTTCCGACGCTTCCAGCGCTGGCCCAAATGAGCGATGCATAAGACGCCTTGAGACCCTCCTGGTCAGACACAGAATCAGGGCAAGGTCTTTTGGGTAATAATCTGGTACAAATCTCTTCAAAATGCTTCAAAACAGACTGAAGTCGGCTATGCTACAATTGCCATCTATCTTTATCTGTTTCAAAGAGTTTCAAAGAATTTCGTAATGGGTAGAAATCGCAGGGTTGGGACTTAAAATCCCTCGGCCCGCAAGGGCTGTGCGGGTTCGATTCCCGCCCCCCGCACCAATTCTTACTTATACTTACGGCGACTTCGCCGGGCTCATTGTCCTCGTTTCCGGGACCACCGGCTAATGATTTGGGCAAAACCGCCTCGAGCCGTTGCACGGCGGTGCTGAGGATTTCTCCGCTCACGTGAGCATATCTTTCCGTCGTGGTGATGGACTTGTGCCCCATGAGCTTTTGGATCGCCCGCAAAGAGACCCCCTCTATCGCCAGCCACGAACCGAAAGTGTGCCTCATCGTGTGAAGCGTAAAGTTGAATGGCAGGTCTTGTCGGACACGCTTACCGAGTTCCCCCATATTCCTTTTCGCCCGACCCCGATTTGCCTCGCTCTTGCCACGGAATTTGCACTCACACTTCGTATGGATTAGGTTTTCATGTTCGTCCATCGTGGATCTCCTTTCCGTGTGCTTTGGGGGCTCACGCAAAGGAGTTTCCACGATGGACTTTGGTATTTGTCAAACCTCTACTCTCGTTCATATGCCAACATTTATTTACCTTGACCTATGTTATGCTACAACACTGTCCACAGAAGGGTTTCAATTGATTTAAAATTGGGGGAAATTTTCATGCGAGTTAAAGATATATTTTCGCCCTCGCGATTTTTCTGCCAAGCTGCAGTTTTCGCCTTTTTCATTGGAGTAGGCTACGCGGTGATCGGGTACGACGGACCCGCCAGCCGCACACCGGCAGCGAGAGTACACAATCAACTTTCTTATAACTTTGTTGCCCCTGCGATGGTCCGAAAGGCCGGCCCACAGCCTTTTCTTCGATTATCTCCCCCCTCGTTGCCCACTGATGCAGCAACTCGAGCCCGCGTTATCCAGACCATCACTACACGTCCGCTGGCCTTTGAACCCAACCGCGGGCAGAGCGACGGCGGTGTAAAGTTTTTGTCGCATGGCGGCGGGTACGCGCTGTTTTTGACGAGTGACGGAGCGGTGTTCGAACTTCAGGAGTCGGGAGCTCGGAGCCAGGGGAAAGAAGGAAAGGAAGAAACTCAAAATGCGAAAAACGAAACTGGGCACTGGCGCACAACTCGGAACCAGGGAAAAAGGATTACGCAATCTGTCCTTCGGATGAAACTTGTCAGTGCAAACCCAAACGCGCTTGTCGTGGGCGTCGACCCATTGGCGGCGAAGAGCAATTACTTTATCGGAAAAGATCCTGCCCAATGGCACACCGATGTGCCGAACTACGCCAAAGTGAAATACGAGAATGTCTACCAAGGTGTTGACCTTGTGTTTTACGGCAATCAGCGGCAACTCGAGTACGATTTTGTGCTTGCGCCCGGTGCGGACCCTAATGTGATTCGGTTAGCCATCGATGCAGGCAGACAAGTAGGTAATAGGCAGATGGCAGGAGATAGGAGTCAGGAGTCGGAAACACAGATAGAAACGCGAAACTCGAAACTTGAAACTCGGCAATTGGCAGGGCAGGCGTCTTTATGGATTGGCGACAACGGCGATCTTGTCATCCCCACCGAGGGCGGCGAGGTACGTTTCCACAAGCCGATGGTCTATCAAGAGAAATCGACAGTTTACGGCGGACAGTCGACGGATGGCGCCCGTGATTTGGCACGGAGCACAGACAATCGACAGTTGGCAATCGAAGATCGGCAATTGCTCGAGGGTCATTACGCCCTGGCTGCCGATGGCACTGTCCGGTTTAAGGTTCCAAATTATGATCGATCGAAAGGGCTAACCATTGATCCCGTTCTCAGTTACTCCACTTTCCTGGGCGGGAGTAACAATGATTCCAGCGCAGGAATCACGGTGGATGCGGGGGGCAGCGCCTACGTGACCGGCCAAACGTTTTCGACGAATTTTCCGACCGCCGCTCCCTTTAAATCGTTTTGCGGCGGATGTACCAAAACCAGCACAGCTTTTGTAACCAAGTTCGATAGCACAGGGGCCACCCTCGTTTATTCCACCTACTTGGGCGGAAGCAAATTGGACTCCGCCGCGGCGGTCGCGGTCGACTCTGCCGGCGATGCTTATGTGGTTGGAACAACACTCTCCGCTGATTTCCCTACGACGCCGGGCGCCTACCAGGCTACTTGCAAGAGTTGCCTAGCCAGCAAGCCCGACGCCTTTGTCACGGAATTAAATGCGGCGGGCTCGGCCCTCGTCTATTCCACATACTTGGGAGGATCCCAATCTGACCAGGCGACCGGTGTTGCGGTGGAGGCGAACGGCAGTGCATACGTGACGGGCACCACTCTCTCAGACGACTTCCCCACTGCCAGCCCCCTTCAAAAACTATGCAACGGCTGCTCCAGTGGCAACTCTGATTCGTTCGTTGCCAAATTCAATCCTGTCGGGACTAATCTGCTATATTCCACTTTTCTGGGCGGTAGCGGAATCGACGAAGGCCATGCCATCGCAGTGGACTCTTCCGGAAATGCCTACGTCACCGGCCTAGCAGGATCAAACGACCTTGACACGGCTAACGGATTTCAACCCTTTTCCGGAGGCAATTTTGATGCCTTCGTGATTAAACTCAATCCGGCCGGGCAAGGACCGGTATATTTCAGTTACCTGGGCGGGAGCGGCAACGATCAAGGCAACGGCATTGCGGTGGACTCCAACGGCGATGCCTACATCACGGGATCCACGGCATCGAAGGACTTCCCAACAGCCAGCCCGATCATAGGGAAGCTGGGGGGGAGCCAAGCCGCATTCGTTACGAAAGTGAACCGGGCGGGCTCGGCCCTTGATTTCTCGACTTATCTCGGGGGCTCGGGCACGGACAGCGGGGCCGCCATCGCTCTCGACTCGGCTGGGAATTGTTATGTGACCGGCAGCACAAACTCGAGCAATTTTCCTACGGTGAACGCCATCCCGTCAACGTCGAGCGGGATAAACCTGGGAGTAAACCAAGATGCCTTTGTGACCAAGATTGGTCCCGCTGGCGCTGCTATCATCTTTTCCACTTATCTGGGCGGCAGCGATGTTGACGCCGGGACTGGCATCGCCGTGGATTCCTTCGGCGATGCATACATGTCGGGCACGACGTTTTCCGGCAATTTTCCAACTGCGAATGCTTTTCAGACTGCCATTGGCGGCCAATTTGACGTGATTGTGACCAAGCTGAGCGGCCTCGCCTCCCCGGCGGTCACTGTCGCTCCCGTCTCCTTGACATTTAGCGACCAACCTTTAAACACCACCAGTGCGGCACAAACCGTAACCCTCGCCAACAACGGCGACACCGTGCTAACCATCAACTCGATTGCCGCTTCCTCTGTACCCCCCTCGCCAGCGCAATTCGCCGAGACTAACACGTGCGGCGGGAACCTAGCCGCGGGCTCGAGCTGCACGATCAGCGTGACCTTCACACCCACGTCGGCAGGACCACAACACGGCGAACTCACGATCACCGACGATGCGCCTGGGAGCCCTCAGTCTGTGCCGCTTTCTGGCGCCAGCGTGAAGGATTTCTCAGTTACGGCCTCGCCTGCGTCGCAGACCGTCAACCGCGGAACGGATTCGACCACGTTCACCATCTCCATGGCGAGCCAAAATGGTTTCACGGGCGCCGCCACCCTGAGCTGCCAAAACAACGCGTCGGCCAACTGCACGTTTAATCCTCCGTCGATAACACCGGGCCAGAGCAGCACCTTAACAGTAAGCAATCTCACCGCACTGTCGGCCAGCTCACTAACCTTCTCGGTGGTAGGAACCAGTGGCTCGGAAACCGCGCAACAATCGCTTCAAATTTTCATTCCAGATTTTAGTTTGCTCGTCGTACCGGCTACTGCAAGCGTCAATGCGGGCCAATCCGCAACTTATACTCTCAGCGTTAGCCCTATCAATAGCTTCAGCCAACTAGTGAATCTGACCTGCATCGGAGTGCCCGCCACCATATCGTGCTCGATCAACCCTAGTTCGGTGACGCTGGATGGGAGGAATACGTCGACTCCGTCAGTCGCGATCACGACGACGGGGCCCGCGGCAACAGCTGGCGGAATGGGGCCACTGCTCACTGCGCCGCCTTCCCAGACGCCTGGCCTCCGTGGGTGGTTCTGGCTCCTGGCGCTCATCATGGCATCCACTCTCACGATTGCCAGACGCCGCGTTCGTCTGCGGTTTGCTGTGACCGCGCTCTTCGTTCTGTTGTGGGCTGCTTGCAGCGTGGGAGGCAAAACTACCACCGGCACACCTTCTGGGACTTACCAGATTCAGATTCAGGGGACAATGGCGAACGGATCGTTGACGCACTCCATCTCCGTGGGGTTGGTCGTAAAATAGGGGATTTTCATAACGTGCCCCAAAACTCCGCCAATGATCTAATCGAAGAAAGGCAGATCTCTGTTTCTATTTCCGAGAGGCTCGCTGTTCAATTTTAACTCGCTGGTCGCCGGAGCCAACAGTAGCGCCATCCAGGCCTACATGGACGCCGTGCTCGGCTGCGCAAATTGCGTCACCGTGACGGGCGCAGTGGCTGACAAGAAGTATAACGGAGACGGTCACGTGGTCGGCCCGACCTACTATAATGCAATCACTCATATAACCATCTACACCTCGCTTACCCTCGGCGACTCGGATGGCGCCGTGAACAATAGCGCCGCGCAGAACCTCAATTTGAGCGGAAAAATCGTATACGACACGTTCATCGCCAACACTAATGACAGTAGTGGCCAGATCTCAAACAAGATCTGCATAATTTTCAGCAGCGCAGTCACGCTCAAAAGCTTCGACTACGAGGTCTTTCCGGACGGGAGCTCAAGCTAACCCCCCGACTTCACCTTGGGCGTTAACGGTAATACTACTACACCACCGGCGTTTACCCAGCTGGGAGTCAAGCCCGCGAATCCAGGGCCGAACGGTAACAGGATCCACTCCCCCAACAGCAAGTCCGGTACAGAGAAGTCTGCGCAGTATATCGGGGTCTGGTCGGGGAACGTCAGTAATGTCAAGAAGCTCGAGTTCGTCGACTGGCCTGCCACCATCGGCGTCGACAACCTCACAATCACTACCACTGAACCTGGGGTCGTGCCATTGTTGGGATTGACCCTCGTCGGAGTGGGAGGGGCGCTACGCCGCCGCTTCGGAACCTGGAACAACTGGTAAGTCTTCTGAGTGATGTCTTTCCATAGGCAGTAGTCATACCGAGCCGGGCTGAAAATCCCGGCTTTTTGTTTTCTGAGCTGTCGTAGGACGGGGCTGCAAGCCGCGACGCCCGGCTTTCGAACCCGCCATTCATTTAATTCCCTCGTTGTACACATAACCCAAAGGGCAGATGCAGATTCAAAACACACGTGATACTCAGGTGGTGCCAAGAAACCCAACGGGCCACTTCCCTTTTCTTCCATCGAATGCTAACGAGGTGCAAGGAACTAGGAGGGACTTCGGAGCTGTCCCTGACAATAATTCTATCGCAGGATGAAACTGATTTGGAGAGGACATCAAACCTTGGCACTGTCAACGGTTCATGTTGAAAATGTTGATAGGCATCTCCGATCCGCTGATTTCTGCGCCGGGCAAGTAAAGTCCCAGGGCTCGCTCGCTAGGTTCAGGGCTCAGGAAGCCGGGGAAGCGACCGAGTAAGCGTCGCAGGTTTGGGTTTGGGGCCGCTATCACGGAACGCTCACAAATTACGGCTCACATACTGATCTGGAGCTGCCCGATGAGCGATCACCTCTGCCGCTACTGCGTCCGTGCGTTCCAGCCTTCCCTGCCGCACACGAATTTCGAACCATGCTTGTGACACTTCTGAAACTGTCACCCTGCCTGTGGCGCGGCCATCCACGCCCAATTATTCTCTCGCGCCAGAGGGGGCAATGATACCGAACAGAACCACGGCCAGCGCGCATCCGGAAATGAGAAGCCTTTTGGCGCCTCGGCGGAATCTGAATGACCCAAGCCTGCGTCAAGCGGGCGACGTAAAAGGCGCTAGGATGGAGCGAGTAGCAACGGTGGGTTTATCCCGCTATGACCGTGGAAACGTGGACGGCCAGGGTCAAGCCTCACTTGCCCGCACGCAATACCGGCCCCGTAAAGGCACCGTACGAGCTCTTTTATTATCCTCGTCAGTAATTCTCCACCGCATAAAATATTTTAAGGAAATCACTTGCATGCTTAATTCTACTAAGTTAAACAGGCGCACAGGAACCGATACCGAACCGAGGCACAATTTCATATTTGGGCACAAGCAATACTAAGCCTTGTCAGTCCCCGCCGCAAAGCGGCGGAAGATGTATTAAATCAACGCGGAAGAGGAGATGAAAATGTACATGTCCAATGTAAAGAAGCTTGGAGTCCTTTCAGGATGCGCGGTAGCGATCGTGGCGATGATTATGGCGGCGCGCGGCGCACCGGCTCAGGGGCCACCCGTCACTGTGCCCAGTCATGTTCTCAGGGCAGATACGGTCGAAATTACAGCTGACGAACTAACTTCGGACCGCACGGTAGTGCGTGCCTTCGTCCCGACCGGGAGCTCAAGTCCTAGGTGCTTAGCGACTCTGTCTGAGACGAACTGGCCTATGCCTGGCATTTCGGTGTTTTGCGCCCCGCGTGGGTTCAATGGTCAGGCTGGGATCGTCGTTTCAGCTTTCTTATCTCAACAGATTCCCGAGGACCTCCCAAACTATGTTCTTCTTGTGACGGTTTATCAGGAAGGGGCAAAGGAATACGGCACACCGGTCCTTTTCACAGAATAGCCGGTGGGCCCATCGCAACGATGAGGTCGGGATGGGGCGTAAGGGCCATGCTCCACGCCTACCCGAACTTGCTCATCCGACCTCATCGGGCGATAGGGTTAGATGCCAAAAGGATTATTAGACTGGACTTTCCAAGGCCGATGCGCTCCGTAGAACTCCCGCACTGTAGCGGTCCCCATCGGATAGTAACGTGTACAAGGGGCACCATGAAACCCTTCATCCGGGTAGCAATTATTTCCATTGGGCTAATTTCTACGGCCTTCCTCTCTGGATGTGGATCGGAGTCACCACCCCCACCGCCCCCACCGCCTCCGCCCATCTCGGTATCCATTTCACCGGCCACGGCGGTAGTCGAAATCAAAAGTGCTCGCGACTTTACCGCTACGGTTGCGAGCGACCCGAGCAATAAGGGGGTCACGTGGAGCATTAGCGTGCAAGTTTGTCCGTATTGGGACTGCGGGTCGTTGAGCAGCACGACCGGCAATACCGTTACCTATACGGCGCCGGTGGCCACCACCCTCGTGGCCACGCTCCAAGCGACCTCTTTGGCCGACAACACAAAGTCGGCCACAGCAACGGCGATAGTCACGTTGCCCATATCGGTTTCGGTCGCCCCAGGCTGGTCGAGCGTGGCGCCGGGTGGCGTGCAGCGGTTCGTCGCTCCCGTCACCAACGATCCGAGTCTTAGCGGGGTCACCTGGACGCTTTCACAAAATGGAGCGCCGTGCTCACCGGCTTGTGGAACGATTTCCCCCGAGAGCACCACGGGCATTGCGTTAACCACTTACATGGCCCCCTCGACCATCCCCAACGCGCTCCAAGTCACGATCACGGCAACTTCGATTGCCAACCCCATTCGGATGGGATCGGTGACGCTGGCTATCACAAGCGGGGGGAATAACAACTCGAAGCTGAGCGGACGATACGCTTTCCTAATGGGCGCGTATGAAGGTGTCCCCGGTTTTAACAGTGGACCGACCGAAATAGGGAGCTTCTTTGCCGACGGCGAAGGCGGGATCAGCGGTACCGCGGTTCTGTATTCCACACAACCACCTATCCAGGTGACCGGCGCGTACACCATCGACTCGAACGGCCGGGGCTCTCTTTCGCTCACCTCCGAATCTGGGTTGCTGGCGGGGATGCCCGTCCCCTTGGATTACCATCCGGCGCCAAACGGCAACGTCGGGACAGGCTCGATAGACACCATTGCCGTGCCTGCTGGGGGCATCAAGAAGCAGGACACCACGGCGTTTTCCACTTCCAAAATCGTTGGCGGTTATGCTTTCGGATTTTCCGGGGTCGATTGTCACCACGTTGATTGCGGTCGCTTCCAGGATGTGGGTCAATTTCATGCTGATGGGGCGGGGAATTTGACCCGGGAAGGAACCACCGGCGGCTCTTATAGCGTGTCTGACACCGGAACAGGCTATGGGACACTAGTGTTGCCGTACCCTTCTGGCGGGACCGCCGCTTACGCCTTCTTTGTGGTGACCGCGACGGAGCTGTTCTTCAAGTCGGACCCGTCCGATCCGACTGGGCCAGGAACAGGTTATCTGATTGGTCAAGCGTTGCGGCAGCAGACTCCTCCGAACGGTTTCTCCAATGAATCGTTGAACGCCATCAGCGTGATTCGCGAGACAGGAGGATTAGGTCCGTACACTGCGTTACTCGCGCCGGGCGTCCTTGTGGGTTTGCTGAACCCTGATGGTGCGGGCAATTTCACCCTCACCGACAACAAAAACGATGGCGGCACCATCACCTCCGAAGCCCTGAACGGATCGTATAGCGTGGCTTCAGATGGCGCGGTAACGATAACCGGCGGAAAGAATCCGACGATTTATCTCGTCGGCCCAAATCAGGGTTTTGTGTCGGACAATGTCACCTTCTCCCTGGGGTTCCTGCAACCTCAAACTGCCACGTCGGTCGCGGGCTCTTATGCTTACAACACGATGATCGGTGCAGTCCCCGGAAAGGTTGAGTCCGGCATGGCGACTCTCGGCGCCAACGGCGACATCACTTTGGACATCAACAACGGTGGGGACCCATCTACGTTCCAGACTTTCACAGGGATGTACACAATAGGTTCGGACGGCAAGGGGACGATCACGATTACTTCGCCCTCCGCAAAGACATTGCAGATGTATGTCGTCTCACCCAGGAAATTTGTGGTTATAGATTCGCTGGATCCCGGTGACGTTGCCCCCGCAGTCTTCGAGTTTTCGCAGTAGCGGGCAGAAGCGAAGAGATGCGTGTAACCACGGCAGTGCGTTTTTGCCGTGGGTGTTTCTCTTTTTCATGACTTCACAAAAACACGCCTAGCCAAGGCCAGAGGTGAACCTTACCTCGCCCCGCAATGACGCTCATCCGCAGTAAGTGCCTTGACCTGTCGGTAACCCGCGCCCATTTTCCCACAGCTGAGCACTGTACTCCGGTTGCATGGCGCGACCTGAAGCGAGCGGTGAGTGTCGAGAGCACATGCATGCCAGGGGGCCAGTATGATCACCCCCCCACCCCTCCGAACTCCCTCTTGCGCATCTCGGTTCGCCCCAATCTGACCTCCTGATCATAGGCCAAATTAGGCGAAATTATCATCGAGGTAAATGGCGCGAATTGTCTTGACACGCTCCAAATGCCGATATATACCGAATAAATCAAAAGAGAATCGAGCGAGGCTAGTTCCGCCTAGCGGCACCGCAGAAATTTGCAGGATGACTACACCGCTAGCCTTAATGTGAACGCACGTTCCACTCTTGTACAGAGTTTTGCACGGGATTTGTCCGGAACGAGGGTTGATTCCGAATTGTCGCCCTTTTCGGTAGAAGCTAAAGTCAAGGCAATTAATACGTTAAGATGGTGATGAACAACCGACTGTGGGTTTTTAAAGACTTACATTAACTGGAATTCAAATTGCTGGTTTTATTGATGTTAATGGCCTGATCCCAATCATACGTCTCGGTTCTTCAGGGAGGGAAGTAGCAGCTGACGGGGTAATCTGCGCGGTAGGTTGAAGACAGCCTTTGGCCCCGTCCTAACCACAAGGTGCGCCGCAACTTACCACCCCGGGTACAGAGGAGCACCGTTAATCCGGGGTCGGTTTCGCATCTTGACGCTCGTACCTCAACTGATTATGCCCCGCGACCGATTTGACAACCTCATCACTGACGGCTGGGAACGCGAAGGATACGTATCAATCGCGATCATTATTTTGGCGCTTCGCGGAATAATTATTACCCAGTTTGACCCTAAGTATTTCGATAGCCGCGACACCCTTTCGCGACTGCTGGTTTTAGCGTTTTTCGCCTACAGCATCCTAAATTACGCGCTGGTTGAGTACAAGAAACCTCGGGGCAATGTCTTGCTAGTTTGCCTGCAAGCCGGGGGTGTAATCCTGGTTTCGCTGACTTCCGGTTTAACGGGAGGAATGCATAGCCCATTTTATGGCCTTTGTCTGTTTGTAGTCTTTTCCGCAGGATATGGATGGGGCGTGAAAGGTAGACTTCTCACCGCGGGAGTATGCTCGGTTTTTCTCTTGCTTGAGTCGATTGCCGCCAGCTCGATGAATCACACTCGCTCCCTGATCGGCGGGAGCAGCGGCGATGTTCTCTGCTCTGCCCTTCTCTTAGCGAGCTACTTCATCGGCTATCTCAGGGAGGACGAGAAACGACGACACAAGGGTGCGCTCGCCGTTCGCTGCCTCCTCGGCAATGCAGATCCTGACTTAGGTGTAAAAGAGATAATAGAACACACAGTAGCCGCCGTTCGGGCTCATTTCGATGCGGATCAGATTAAGTTTTCGCTGCAGGAAATCGAGGGAGATCAGGCCTTCCTATGGGAAGTGAGAAGGCCGGACGCGACTACGGAAGAGCAGGTTCAGTTCTCGAAGCTCACGGAGCTGGAGCGAAAGGGGTATTTTGCCTGTCCCATGTCGGCGCAGAATCTGAAGAGCGAGAATTCGCCGAATCTCGCGCTCCTTCCTTCAGGAGTGTTGCATTGGCCGAGCCAGCCCCGCAGTGAGCCTTATGACATGCAGGTTGTATGTGAGCGGCACGCAGTTTCGCCATACTTTGCGTCGCTCCTCGCCATTTCCTTTTCATTACACAGAGAATGGTTTGGCCGCCTTGTGGTCTGTAACCCCAGAGTGAGCGTGAATCCGAGACGAGATTCGGGATTCCTTGAAGGTTTGGTTCGCGAAGTCGGTCCTATCCTTTACAATATGCACCTCCGGGAGCGCCTGCGTTCACAAGCTCGAGATGCCGAGCAAACGCATATCGCCCAGGAACTTCACGATGGAACCATTCAGTCGCTTATCGGAATCAGAATTCTAATCGATCTCGCGCGAAAGCAAGCCGCAACTGACCCCTCAATTCTCCTTAAGGAGTTCGTTGTCGTTCGGGAGCTCCTCGAAAAAGAGATCGAGGATCTCCGGCTGAAAATGTTGCAAATCAGGCGGCCTGAGGTTGAGCCTGCCCGCCTTTCGAACTGGATGGCAGAGTTGGTGGGCAAGTTTGGGAAAGACTTTGGAATCACCGCCAGTTTTATCTCCCCGCCTCAAGAAGTTTCCCTTCCGCCTGGCGTGTCCTCCGAATTGGCTTCCATCTTGAGAGAAGCGCTCGTGAATATTCAGAAGCACAGTGGAGCCAGCAACGTGGTTGTGCGCTTCTGCAGTGAAAATGGGTGCTGGAAGTTGATTGTTCAAGATGACGGTTGCGGTTTTGGATTCGCAGGCCGCCTTACTCTCCAGGAACTTGACGCCGCCCGTCAAGGTCCATGGGTTATCAAGGAACGTGTCCGTAAGATTGGTGGCGAACTCCTGGTTGAATCGTCATCCGGGTCCGGGGCACGTTTAGTCATATCGGTGCCCAACATGCCCGGGCGGGGGAACTTCCTTCAACTCCGGCAGGTTCTTCCCTCATGATTCACTCCATTCGTGTACCGCGCAGATTAGCGCGGGTTATGGGGTGAACCGGGGCAAAAACTATAGCTTAGACATCCTCAATCAACGGTCTCATTTACGCTGAAGCCGGACAGTGTGTGCAGTTTTGCACAGCGAACGGTGTAATTGTGAACAGACTTGCCCGTGCCAAACCTTTCATGATGAGGATGCAAATCTGAAAAGGGGCCGATGCGCAGGCCATTATGGACGAACGTCGTGAAGCGATTCGCATTCTGATTGCTGATGACCACCCCGTGTTTCGGATGGGATTACGCAAGCTCCTTGAATCCCAAGAAGACTTTCAGGTTGTCGGCGAGGCTTCTGATGGCGAAGAAGCTTTAAAGCTGGCGTGCCACCTCAAACCAGAGATCCTCTTGCTGGATCTCTCCATGCCAAATCTCCAGGGTCTTGAGGTGCTCTGTGAACTACACAAGCTCGCTCTTGGGACGCGCAGCGTAATTCTCACTGTAGCCATCGAAAAGTCCCAGATCGTTGAAGCTCTTCAAATGGGCGCTTACGGCGTCGTACTAAAAAACTCACCGGAAGACGTGATTGTCAAGAGCATCCGTGCCGTCATGTCAGGCCAGTATTGGATCGGTCGTGAAAGCGTTTCTGATCTGGTACGCGCTCTCCTGGAGTTTTTGCCTCGCAAAGGGTCGGAATTAGGCAAGCGGGACTACGGCGTTACTCCACGTGAACGGCAGGTCATCGCGTTAATCGTGGCTGGCTATACCAACAAAGATATGGCCCATAAACTCGTCATCAGTGAGGAAACTGCTAAACACCATCTAACCCACATTTTTGATAAGTTAGGCGTTTCCAATCGTTTGGAGTTGGTGCTTTTCGCCATCAACCATCAGCTGATCGACGCAGATGGGTCAGATCTATAAAGACTTACCTCTCCCCACGCAAGTAAGAGTTGAGCGCCTACTCCAAGTCTCTTGCCCCTTGATCGAGCCGTAGCTGTCCCATTCGATCCCGGTGTGACTGCGGGCTTCGCGCTCTGGGCAGCCAATCCCATAGCGAATAGGAACCACAGAGCCATTGCTTTCGCGCCCTTGATCATTGCCCTCCCACGCTGGCTCGGTGGATCCGGAACGATTTGGGAATTCGTGGGCTTATTCAGAGTGGTACAGGAGACCTCGACCCACTCAACATAAAGGTGATCACTTTGCCCCCTTGATCCGGGATGTGGCGCCCAAGCCGCTCCGCATGCCAGGGTGGGAATCGGCCAGAGATGTTCCACGATCTGCATTTGAGGTCAATTTGTTGGGCACCACCCATTCGGGTCGCCCTCAACCTCAGATCAATGTTCACGACGTTCACGATGGTCACTATTCAAGGCCATTGTTGGTTTCAACCCGTGCAGCCGTCTACCCCTCGCGGGCACCTCCTGAGCCCCTCTGCGAAGGAAGATGGACTCCCGGATTTGTTGCATTCTACGACCAAAGTAGAACCTTGCTCATCGCTTGTCAAATTTCCGCTATTCGACAAATCGTATTCCGAAGGTCCTGTCTGCTGTGGCAGTTTCGCTGCGCCTTGAGGTGTTCCCCAACCTGGGGACGAGTCACAGGAGTTGGCTCAGAAAGGTCTTGGCTGGAACCACAACTGGTCGGCGCACCTCAAAACAGTCTGCTTGTTGATAGGCGAGGCTCATAACCACTTGGAAGGCGTGGTTGGCCTTCACTTGTCTCTGAAAGTAGGCCAGCGATGGCGAGAGGCTCGTTTCACCAAGCTTGACTTCTACAAGGAACCAGGGCTTGCGATCCCGCACGACCAGAAAATCTACTTCGCGTTTCTGCTTGTCGCGCAGGTAACGCAACTCGAAGTCGCCAAACCCGAGATCAGTCCAGCCATCGACTGCCTTGAGCAGATGACAGGCGATGAAGGTTTCCGCCCGTGCCCCTTCGTCGACCAACCCACTCCAGTCACGCTGAAACCACTTCGGTTCTTTTCGAAGAGCCTTGGCAACGTTGGTAAACCACGGGCGGACCATGAATCCGTAATGCAGACGGGCCAACAGATCAATCCAACGCTTGACCGTATCCACAGATACCTGAATCTCTCGGGCAAGACCGGAGTAGACAAGCTGCTGTGCACTCCGTTCGGCAAGAAGTTGCATCAGGGTTTCCATCGTTCCCAGATCGGTGACCTGAGCAACCTCGCGCATGTCCTCCCGCGACAACTGCTCCTGCCTCAACGACCGCCAGCGCCGCGTGAAGCGACTGTCGCGCCGGAGAAACGGCTCGGGAAATCCGCCGTGCTCCCACAGTGCATCCCAGTCCGCTGACGTGATCTCGGCGGGCGGTTGAAGCTCCTGGGCGGGCAATTTCGTCCTCAGGCTTTCGCCCACGCTTAACGGATGCATGCGGTAAAGCAAGTAGCGGCCCATCAGGCTGTCGCTGCCGCGTCTGAACACGTCCAGCCGGGAGCTTCCGGTTACGATCAAACGCACTCGGTCGCCATATGTATCGAAGAAGCCCTTGAGCAGAGCTTTCCATTTGGTGTATTTGTGCAGCTCATCCAGTACAGCCACGGGCGGCCTTGCTCGTAGGCGGTCCAACTGTAGAGCTTCGGCCAGCGCCGCCGGACCCCGCAACAAGCGCCGCCGGTCGTCCGCGTTATCCCAGTTGAGATATGTATCGCTGATCGACCGGCATGCTGTAGTCTTTCCGACCTGGCGCGGTCCTAAGACCAAGGCCATCTGGCGATGCCTTTGTAGGTGGTCGGTTAGAACCTCAGAATAGAGACGGTGGCGTTCATTCATCAGGACCATTATCGCGCCTATCGTAAAATAGTCCAGACCTTTTTACGATAGGCACGAAAACTTCACCCGGCCTTGACAGGTATAGAATGTGAGCACCGGTTGAAAAGGGCGTCATTTTTGCCGATTTGAAGGGAGCCAACTGATATCGGTTTTCGCATCCCGCGGCACCAGGGCATTAGCTACGAATTCGGCGGGTAGCGGGATTGGCTCGGCGTCGCTTAAGTGGCGCACGCGCGTCAGCCGGTCCACTCGTTGTGCGAGGAGGCCGAAGCGCGGTTCTATTATTCCAGATCTTGGTGAGACGCGCTCGACCTCCACCACTGCCGAGCCGAGGGGGAATTATGCCATTTTTGCTGCAGACCGCCCACTAGCTGTTGACTGGCGGTCGGATATTCGCGTCCTCAAAGCGAGGGGAAGGGCATTCTTCTACACCTTCCGTTCCCGATGCTACACATTTTCGGGAAACAATCCGGGCGTCCGGCGCGACATCAGCGCAGCCGGGAAGACCAGGCGAAGAGGCACACGGGCGCTTTCGGCAGTCAGCGCACCTCACCCCATCAGCGCAGAGACGATGCGGCGCGCATGGCGCTCTCCAACTCCCACCGCGCCCGCTCGCGGAAGTTCTCCTCGAAAGAGCACGGCTTCGAGATTGCTGCCCGATTTGGGGGGCAGGGAACCGAGCCTGCCTTTATATAATCGATTAGTTTTCTGCGATACGTGTGGCGGGCGGCCGCGTGATGCGGCGTGACGTGCATGGGTTGACTTTCACTTCGTGCTTTCTTGCTCGGGCCTCCGGATCTGCGCACTGCAGAAATTCGGAACGCCATCTGGGGAGACGTCGGTGCACCGACAGATCAGGTCGCTGCAGCGCAAAACACCGACAGAATGCAACTAACCCGCGATTCCGGCCTAGCGAGCAACGAGTCGGCTTCTTCGTCGGCGGGGGTTTTGGCGACCCACCGCTCTTCCCAATACGGCTACAGACTGTGCTTGGCTGTTTAGTGAGTTGTTCACGCGGCAACGTACTAGAGACGACAGCCAATTACAAATCAAAGTGGGAGATGTGCGCCTGGCATTCCTGGGCCAAGATGTGGTCCTCATTTAATTTTTGGACGCTACGGAATTAAAGATCACGGGGCCACTCAGGATTTAGACGCGAAGGTAGCCCGCCAGACACTCGGCGAGAGATTCGGCATGCTCCGTAAGGCAGGTATGGTGGCCGCCAGGAATCGGGCGAACCTCCAGCTGCGAGGTGACATTGCGCCAGCCGACGGTTGGGTCATCTGGTGATCGCGACTGCATGGAATTGGTGCGCAAGAGGACCACGCGCCCGGGATAAGGTCCGGGAATGTAGCCTTCCAGAACGAGGCGGTAGGCAAGATGTCTTTCGTGCCAATCCAGCTTGCGGGAAATGGAGGCCTCAACGCGAGGGCGGCTTTTCGCAGGCATGAAAAGCTTCTCAAGCATCTTCCTCATTCTCTCGATGACGAAGAGTACCTGGGCGCGCTTCCCTTCTCGAGATAATTCTTGCCAACGGGCAATCGTGCGCCGCGTTCGAATGAACCAATCGGTCTGCGCGCCATGGTTGAGTCGCAGGATGAAACCGAGAAACGCGATCAGAGCCCGGAGCCGGCGGTAGCGCGCGTTCACGGCCGACGCATCGATGATGAGCAGCAGGTCCACTTTCAGCCCTCTTTTTTGCATTTGTCGTGCCATCTCAAGGGCGACGAGCCCTCCATTGCAGTGCCCGCCCAGCACATAGGGCCCGGCGGGCTGATAATTAAGCAGGACTCGCACGCGATCGGCTGCCATCGCCTCAATGCTTCTGGGAATAGGCCCACCATCCAAGCCGTGCGGTAGGATTGCGTAAAAAGGCTGTTCCTCTCCCAGGTGTCGGGCCAATTCTAGACAATAAAAACCTCCCCCGTTGTAATCACCATGCAAAAAGAAAAAGGGTTGATGTGAGCCTCCCGGCTGCACCGCCACGAGCGGCGATCGAAACTCCTCGCAGTTTGTGTCCAACAAGACCTGGGCCATGTTCTCCACCGTCGCCCCGGAATAGAGTGCGGCCATTGGAAACCGTTTGCCGACGGATTCTTCTATTCGGTCGATCATTCGGACCGCAAGCAGCGAATCGCCCCCCAACTCAAAAAAATCTTGCCGGATCCCAATGGGTCGCACATCGAGAAGTTCTTTCCAGACCTCAGCGATCTGGCTTTCCAGTGTGGATTTAGGTTCCACGTAGGGGGCCTCCGTCTTCGATTGGAGGGACGTGGTCGAAGCGAGTAACTGACGGTCTACCTTCCCGCTCGGTGTCAGAGGAAGCACCTCCAGCATAACGAACTCGGATGGAATCATATGGTCGGGGAGGCTCCCCTTCACCGAGGTCCGAATCGACTCAACTGTGGGAGCGGAGTCCTCTTCCGGTATGACATAGGCCTTCAGACGTGTGACGCCGGGCCTGGCTTCTCTGGCCACGACGACTGCCTGCTTGAGCCGACAACAATCAAGTAGGGCAGCCTCCACTTCGGCAACTTCCACTCTGAACCCTCTGATTTTTACCTGGAGGTCTTTCCGGCCAAGGTGTTCGAGGCATCCACTTGGCGACATCCGGCCCAGATCTCCTGTGAGGTAGATCCGCGCGTCTCCTCCCTCAGGATCGGGAAGAAATGCCGCCCGCGTAAGCTCGGGTCTCTGCCAGTAGCCGGGAGCTAAATAGCGACTCTTGACGGCGATCTCGCCAGGGGAATCAAATCCGACCCTCCGGCCGGCATCGTCAAGCAAAAAAACCTCCATGCCATCGACCGGGAATCCTACCGGAACCACGCTTCGGCGGATGATCGTTTCTTTGTCTATAAAAATTTGCCGTAGAGTTCCTGCTTCGGTCGAGGATATGGCGTTGACAAAAACACAGTTAGGTGGGAAATGTTTCTTCCACCGTTCTACATCCTTCTTGAAGACTTGTTCGCTCCCCAGTTTGGTCAGCCGAAGGCTTGGAAACTCCGCCTTGCTGCCCATTGCGTCAAGGAGATGGCGAAAAACAGATGCACTCGAGTGGTAGATGGAAATTTCTTCGTGTGTGAGCCAGTCCGCCAAGCGAATCAGCCCATCCTCCCTGACGTTGAAAGGACAGAGGGTTGCGCCATTCAGTAATGCGCTGTAAATGTCGGTCATCGCCTGGGCAGTACTAACGGACGCCAGCCATGTCAGTCGGTCATCACTCGAAATATGTAGGCTGTTCGTGTGCTTCCGAGTGTTGTGAAGCACGTTGCGGTGGTTTTGGACAACTCCTTTGGGTTCTCCGGTCGACCCGGAAGTGTAGATGATGTAAGCCAGCGTGTCCGGCGTGAGCGAAAGGCCGACGTTTTGATCGGACAGGTTTGGACCCAATCGGTCGATATTCAATAATCTTCGTGAGTCGTGTTCCAACTCGCGGGCGGCACCGCAATTCGCATTGTCAGTAACGATGAATTTCGCTCTCGCATCCTCCAGCATTTTGGACGCCCTTGCACCGGGGTGCGCGGGGTCCAGCGGGACATAGATTTGGCCTGCTTTCAAAGCCCCGATGAGAGCTGCGATCATCGGAGCGTCCTTCTCAACCAGAAGCCCCACAGTCTTTTCCTCTCCCTCAGTGCGGAGGGCAAGGATAGCTCGGCCCACTTGATTGGCCCACCGATTGATGGCTTCGTACGTGAGTGAGAGTTTCCGCCCCTTGACCGCAATGCGGTCAGGGTGCCGAGTGACTTGCTGCTCGAAGCGCTCAGGAATGGATTGCTCAGTCTCATTCTTGTGAAACGGAACAAAACTATGGGTGGGTCCAGAAGAGCAGCGGTCAACGGGTTCCTCGGGCAGGGAAGGAGAGTTTGCTTCCGACTGAGTGACGTCACTCATCTTTGAAGCGAGTATAGCCTGAGCAGCCTCTCCCGACAAGTTATTACCAGGCTCTTGAGACTTGGCGTCCCGCAGCGGGAGCTGTGGCGATGGCCTTTACTGATCTTTCCGTTCCGTACAGCGGACACCGTAATTCTCCGTTGTCTGGACAGGCTGCTAACAGAAAAGCCTTCATGGCTGATCGAGCTTTCTCTCCAAGCCGACGATCTCCGGGTCGAATGCCTCAAAAAGGTCTGGATCTTCTAAATGGCTTGGAGATTTATGATGGAAAATGAACTCTCCAACGACCGGGGCAAGTTTCGATATTGGCACCCCGCTTTCTTTCTCGAGCATCTCGGACATCTTTTTCAGGTTCCTCAATGTAACTCCGGTTTGAAAGCCTCCGAGATGCAAGGCGAGCACAACTTGCTCCAAGGAGGCATTGCCGGCTCGATCCCCGAGCCCGTTCACGGTTACGTCCAAGCCGTGGGCGCCGCCGCGAACAGCGGCCAAAGCGTTTGCCGTCGCGAGCCCTAAATCATTATGCCCATGAAAGAAAACGGCCACCTCGAACTCGCTTCGCAATCGGGCGACCAATGCGTGGACCGAAAAAGGATCCGCGCTCCCATTTGTATCGTAAATCGTCAGCCGCGTTGCACCTTCCTTTACCGCTCGATGAGAAATCTCCAACAGGAATTGCAGGTCCGTCTGCATGGAATGAGGAAAGCCAACCCCGACTTCGGGATGGTGAGAAAGCGAAAAAGCCAGAACTTCCGCGAGAAGAGTCACCTTGGTTGATCGGTTGAAGGGTTCCCTTCTTTCGGAAATGGGCATCAAGATATCAAATCGATGCAGCAACTTACTTGCCTCTTTTATTTCCTCGCGCGCGCGTGGGTTGTAGGAATAGATCAAACCCGATGTTATTAAGCGCGGGATTTCGTCCCTGACTCTCCGGGCAAATTCCAGGTCCTGTAAGACCCTGCTCGGGGCGACAATCTCGACTTCCGGGACATCAGCCTCATCCAGTATCGTTGCGATTCTTAGTTTCTGTTCCGGCGAAAAGGATACTCGCGGCGTATCCAGGCCTTCTCTCAGTGTCGAATCCCTGATCTTGATCTTCTTAGGATGGTCAATCATGTCGCGCCGGCAAAGAGATTTGTTTTCCGTAATCCTTGAGTATGCTCTGTAGGCTCGAAATCTTGTACTCGGCCGTTGCCCGACCGTCCGCGTGGCTGACACCACTGGTAAGGCACCACAGGACCCGGCTGCCCTTTCGAATGGTGCCTGCATCGATTTCTTTCAAAGTCCCGGCCAAGGCAATCAGTCCTGACTTCTCTTTCATTTCTCCGATCTCAATGTTATGTTCTTTGAGCAACCCCCGGATCCCCTTTCCGTCAAAGTCACTGTCCAGCAAGCTGGTAAATTCGGAGCGGTTGATCGTGCACAGAGCCCCTTTCGTCTCTTCGAGGACTCCGAGAAGATCTCGGTAGGTTCCGTAAGTGTGTGGCTTCACATCGTACATAACGGGTGTCAAGAGTCCGGAGGTTGAGTCGATTTTGAGGGGGCGCAGGTTGCGCCGCCCCGCCTTCCAGGCTCGATACATTGGGCAATTCGCCTCCTGCTGTATGCCCAAAAATCGGGGGAGCCCGCCGATGTTTCTTCCCAAGTGCCGGAAAGACCAGTAAATCCCGATGGGGCCGAACGCGGCGCTGATCGTCTGAGTGATCCAATCGAACCTCTTGCCTTCCAGGAGCATGAATTCCAGGATGGGAAGTCCCCTGAATCTCGAAGCCTCATAGCGCCAGCGGGTTTCAGGAATGTGTTTCAATCCGTAAAGCTTCTCAAACAACTGCGTGCTTTTTTTTACCAGACCCGGATCCTCGACCGAAATCAAATGTGCCTTTGGGGAGGCAAAGAATTTGCTATTCAACAGAGGGAGATTCTCTCCAGGAATGAAACAAAATGTTTCGAGTCCGGAACGCGTGCCGTACGCGGTCAGAGCCGACCCCGTGTTCCCGCCCGTTTCCAGGACAACGCGGTCATATCCTGCCAATTTGCACCGGGCGGTCGTCACGCACCCATCAATGGATTTGAGCGTCTTCGTATGCATCAATGAGGTCTCGTCCAGGGCAAAGATTTCTACGCCCTTGTACTTCAGCAGAAAAAATATTCGCGCCCCTTCACGAATGCTTGTGCCCTTGAGCAAGTCCTTGAATCGCGAGTCCTCTTCTTCCGTCCCGAACGTGAAGGCATTCCGATATCGGAGGACGATACTCGTCTCTACCGGGTATTTCTTATCGATCGATTTAAGGAATTGGGAATTAGAATTGCCCAACGTGGATAATCTCCTTCAAAGGACGTAACTCCTTGGGCTTGGGAATTTCATCCGCGTAGCCCAAGGGCAGAATCGAGACGGGCGCAAATCCCTCTGGGATTCCTAGTTTTTTTCGAATCGCTAAGGAAAGCTTCGGCTCATCGGATATGTACGCACTCATGTAAACACTCCCCAATCCGCGGCTCTGTGCTCCCAGCATGATGATTGATGCGGCCAGAATGCCATTTTCAATTTCTCGTCCGAACGATCGGCTTTTCTCCACGCAAACCACAATGATCAAGGGTGCCTTCCGCAAAAAATCGGCTTGGTATGCTTGCTTGTCTGGCGGGCAAAACCTGTTCTTAATCTCGGCGAGCGCCGCCTTGGCTTTGTCGTCCTTGACAATTACAAAATGCCACGGCTGCCCATCCATGGAGGACGGGGCATGCCTCGCCAGATCGACCAACAATTCAACTTCGGAATCTGCGATTGGCCGGTCCTGATATTTTCTGACGGACCTTCTTTCCCTCACAGCGTTGGATAATTCCACTGAGCCAACCCATGTTATTCAATTTTCCGGGTGTCGAGGGGCCTACACGGACGTTCCCTTGCAATGGTCCTAGCTTAATGATCTGAGCGTGAACTCCCAGCTTTACGCCGCTCCCGAACTCCTAACCGGAATTAGTTTTTGGGCCCTCCCGGAAGCTGCAAGTATACACCCGGTTTCCCCCAGTCGAGCCCTCCGACCAGCAATGTCCCGCGTGGGGAGATGTTGTCCCTGAGGAATTCGTCAATGCAAGCGATGAGGATTTTGTCCTTCAGTGCGATGAGGTTGGTAGTAAGGCCGTCGTGCTTTATCCCAGAAAACTGAAAGAATAGATAAAGGCAACCTCGTGAATTTTCTTAGCAATAAGCAACTCGAGTACTTACACCAAATTCTTTTCCGCGTGTCGGTGACGTCGGATGCCAGTAAACGCGTTCCAGTCGCTGAGCTAAGGGTTGGCGCCTCCCTGAACACAAGACAGAAGGCTTGCGAAATAGTTCCCGTTATGGGAACATCAAAGGTGGGAGGGACGTGCACGTAATTAACTATATGGCGATTCGAGAGTTCAAGGCGGCACGTCCCGATGCGGGCCCGCCGCTAGAAGATCAAAATTCGAAAGGATGTTTATCAACGGGACTCGGCCAAAACTGTGGTGCGGCGTTGGGCCGTTGCTGGACTTCTTGCTGCGAGTAGGTCGATGCAGTCAGACGTCGACTCTTGAGAACCCCAGACAAGAGCCAACCATTGAATCAACAAGAGATCGCATTCCTTGGCAAACGAACAGTTGTAGATTTGAGTTTTTGGACCTTACGACATAGTGCAGCTGAACCTGTCTTCACATCTTCACTAACGCCCTCGATTGCAACGGCCGCGATCGCGTCGAGTTCGTACGCGACGCCCGCATTGGGATTCCCCTGGTGATTTTCGGCTGCGTATCGGATAGAGGTACCCCCTTGGCTCACCAGTGTGCACGCTTGTCCCGAGCGGCCGCCATGCCAGTCATCAGTGACATAATCTCTTCCTGGTTGGTTTGCGCTGCCTCAACGATACCCATACTCCTGCCGTCGTTGATGATCATAATGCGGTCGCAACACTGGAGGAGTTCCGATAATTCCGAACTGACAAAGATCACTCCCTTGCCGCGAGCCGCGAGTTCGGTGATCATTTCGTAGATATCGCGTTTTGCCGCCACATCGACCCCGCGGGTCGGATCGTCGAGGAACAGCACGTCCGGATTGACCAGTAGCCACCTGGCCAGCAGCACCTTCTGCTGGTTTCCCCCGCTCAGGCTACTGATCGGAGCACCGTAGGAAGCCGCCTTCATTCGGGTTCTGCCGTGAACGCTCCTGGCGGCTTCTATTTCCCTCGAACTGCGCAGGAATCCCCACGAACTCAATCGCTCCAGCACCGCAAACGTACTGTTCTCGAGCACGCTCATCTGCATCATCAGCCCTTCGAGCTTGCGATCCTCCGGCACCAGGCCGACTCCAGACCTGATTGCTTGCCGAGGCGAGCGGGCATTCAAGGGTTGACCTTTTACGCGAACGCTGCCGGCTATGATTCGGTCCAAGCCGAACAGTGCAGCTCCGAGCTCGCTTCGGCCGGCGCCTGCCAGACCGGCGACCCCCAGCACTTCACCGCGCCGCAACTCAAACGTCATCGCACGGATCTTGTCCGTGGTGAGTCCGGCCACGGTGAGCAGCGCCTCATCGGAAATCGAGTGGACAGGCCGCGAAGTTGCATCCTTCAATTCTCTACCGACCATCATCGTGATGATCTCCTGGGTGGTCGTCTCGCTGGTGACGCGAGTGCCGACCGTCACGCCATCGCGCAGAACAGTTATTCGATCGCAAATGGAGAAGATCTCCCTCATCTTGTGCGACACAAAGACGATCGACACTCCCTGGTTCTTCAAGGCTCGAACCATAGTAAACAGGCGCTCCACAGCGTCGTAGGCCAAAGAACTGGTGGGCTCATCCATGAGCAAAATCTTGGCCTGCTGGCTTAAGGCCCGGGCGATGGCCACCAGTTGCTGCTGCGCGATCGGCAGCGAACCCAGGTTGATTCGCGGGCTGCTTGTAACGCCGACCTGCTCGAGGAATGGCCGGCAAAAGTTATCAATCTCCTTGTAATTGATGAAGCGGCGCCCTCCGAACTGAACGTTGCCGATTACGATATTCTCGCCCACCGTCAATTCCGGAAAAAGGTCGAGTTCCTGAAATATGATCGCGATGCCGAGGCGTTGCGCATCCATTGGATTGGCAATGCGGACTTCACGGCCCTCATAGAAAATCCTTCCGTTGTCAGCCCGTGCCGCGCCAGCCAAAATTTTGGACAAAGTGCTTTTCCCGGCCCCGTTTTCGCCCATCAGGGCGTGGATCTCCCCCGCATTGAGCGAAAAGCTGGCGTCTTGCAATGCGTACACGCCCTCGTAGTGTTTGGTTATGTGCTCGGCTCTGAGAAGCTCTGCGCTCATAGCAATTTGGCGTCAACGCAGTCGAATAACTTCTACTTTATTCGATTTGAGAATCGCAAGCGGATAACAATCGGCCTTATCGTCGCTAATCAATCGCAGCAGGGGACAAAAAGTAACCGCCAGCGTCTTGGCAGACAAGGCGCCGGCGGATTCTGTAAAGCGCAAAATTCGCTCTCAGGCCTTTGCTACACTTCCGCATCAACGCACTTCCAGGTAGTCCTTGTCCGGAAGCTTAGGAAATGGAGTATGGGGCTCGGTCTGGTACCAGAAGGCCGTGGAGGAGATGTCATCCTGCAGTGGCAAATAGCGCCAGCCCGAGCGCCAACCGAGGGCTTGGATGGTGACCTTCAGGTCGCTGTCAAATCGGATGGGGTCCATGATATGCCAGCGGTATAACCCAAAGCGCTCCTGCGAATTGTAATGGCCATCGGGGCGAATCACTTGGGCCAATCCCGTGTAAGGAGTGGTGAACTCCTGATAGTGAATATTGCCTGTAGGGAGCGAATCGGGCATAAGGTCCAAAGGAAAAGCAGGTGGAGGGCTCACATCGAAATCATAGGCACCGCAGAAATAGTCTTCCGTACCGGTGCCGTTGACGGTGGGAAACTTCCCGTCCCCATCCATGAAGAATTTGATCTCGCCTTCGCCCCACCAACCTGTATTGTGAACGCCCCATGCGAGGTAGGTTCCCACGTATTGGCCCCAACCCTTGACACCGTCCAGGATCACGTGATCGGACTTGTAAGGCAGCGGGTTCGATCGCCGGAATTGAGCGTGGAAGTATGCGGCGTCCTCCGGAACCTCGGTCAAGGTGTAGTCAATCTGGTAGTAGATCGTCATGGGGACGTCGTCGAGATTCTCGAGAGTTATCCTGCACGATTTCCGGAAGGGCATTTGCCAATAGGAATTAAGCCCGCTTCCCGGGTTCACGCAAACCGCCAGCGATGTGACTTGCGCGAATTGCCCCCAACCGCAGGCAAAGAAATCGCCGACGGGAGTTTCGACCGAAGGGCTGGTCTCACCGTCCCAGTAAATGCGCAGAATCGAGTACCGCCAGTGGCCGGTGGGGGTCATCCAGATGTGCTGGATCGCGCCGGGCCCTTTGATTTCCGCCAAAGTGAACGTCTTTTTGGATTCGATTTTGATCGACGGAGAAATCTTCCAACCTTGCCCCAGGTCGCGCGCGGCCTGAGCGCCCGTCCCTTCGGTGGCCATGCCGCCCTTGCCCTTTTCCCCGGTTAAATTCTCAGGACTGATCGACCGGGTTTTGGCGTGGGAAAGGCGAGACAAGTTTCCCATATTCTGGTTCAGTCCGTTGTAGGTGGAGGTCTGTGCCGCAGCAGTTCGGGCAGCGACTGCACCAACAACCAAAACTGATAATATCCAGCGACGTATTTTCATATGGACGATCTCCTTATGGCCGAAACTTTCGGCCTTGTTTGTGCGTGAAACGAATTGTGAAATCAATTCCGGCCGGCCAAAATCCTATCGGGGCCATCTTTCGGAGAGCGGCGCCAGCTTTGGAAATTCCGCGTGCGGCTCCGTCTGATACCAGTAGCCAACCGAGGATACATCGTCGGCGAGCGGTTGGTATTTTCCATTGGGCCACCACCCCAGCGCCTGGATCGCCACCCGCAAATCCTTGTTGAAGACGATGGGATCCATGATATGCCACCGGTACAGACTCCATTTTGTCGGGCCGCTTTCGTTGGCGTGCCTCAACGTACATCCGGTGTAGGGGCCGCTGTAGACTTCCGGAAAACCGTAGCTGCCACAGAAGTAATCTTCTGTTCCAGTTCCATTGATAGTGGGAAATTTCGTGTCCCCGTCTATATAGAATTTCATCTCTCCCTCTCCGAACCATCCATCGGAGAGCTGAGCCCAGGCCAGAAAGGTCCCCACGTAGCGCCCCTGCCCTTTAATGCCCTCCAAGATGGTGTGCATCGGAAAGGATCTATCGGTGACGGCGCGCCGCCATTGGGCGTGGAGATAACCCGTGTTGGCCGGAATTTCCGTGACTGAATACGTGATCTGGTAAGTCATCAAGGTCAAAGTCTTTTCCGATTCATTCGTAAAAGTAACCTTGGCGTGTTGACGAAAGGGCATGGGCCAGTAACAATTCAGAGCGGCGGTGGGATTGACCACCACAGCCAGCGAGTTGACTCGCGCGAAGATATCATGCCCGACGGCGAAGAAGTCTGTCATTGGCACTTCGATGGATGGCGTTGTCTCTCCGTCCCAATAGAAGCGAAGAATGCAAGCGCGGCCGTTATCGCCCCAATTCATTTCCGTGGCCATCCAGATGTGCTCAATGATGCCGGGACCATCCACATCCATAATGGTTACGGTCTCCCCGGGCTTGGGCTTGACGAAGGGTCTTACTTTCCAGCCCTGTCCGAGGTCCGATGCCGCGTTTGAAAAAGGCAGGTCTGGATCCGCGGGATTGGGCACGGCCATCCCACCTTTGCCTTTTTCGCCGGTCGGATTCTCAGGGCACACAGATCGGGTTTCCGACCGAGTCAGATAAGGCAGGCTTCCCAAGCCGCCCCCCAACCCGCTCAACGGAGCAGCGTCTGCTCCGGGGTTAGCATTGGCGGATTTGCCTGAAGGCAAGGCTAAAGCTCCTAACGCCGATCCCAGAAACTGACCCCTGGTAATTTTCTTCATATCAGAAACTGTCCTCTCTACATTCCCGCCCTGAAGCGGGATGACATCTCAAGGGTGCCGAGTGCCTCACGCACAGGAGGCAATTATTTCGTGGTCAAGCGAGACTACCATTCGTATACCCAAACATAACTCGTGACCTGGCTTGTTTTGGGAGGAGCGGGTCCGTAGACTGTTCCGTCCTTTTCTTCGCCGTTTCGCCAGAATAGGCGAAATCCTTCGTGAAAGAAAATAGGATCTTCGACATGGAATCGATAGGCAGAAAACATACAGTCACCGATGCGATTCTGCACCTTGTGTGTCAGGCCAGCGAGGGGGAGGTGATACATCCCCCTGTTAAAATAGTATGTCCCCAGGAAATAGTCTTCCGTTCCCGAGGACAGCATCACAGGCTCTTTGGCCCCATCAATGTAGGCCCTCAGCATGCCTTCAAGATAGCTGAAATTCTTGCTCTTCACGGCCAACATAACTTGATAAAGCGCGCCCGCGGCCGAGGATTGACTGATCTCGATCGCCTGGAGAGGATCCAACATAACATTTTCACTGACTTGAAGCCGCAATCTCGCATTTTTGGGAAGTTGAATATGCCCATGCCATACCGGCAGGTTTTCCACTCCCCGGAAAATCCACCAGAAAGGCTGAGGGCTCACCACGGTTTTTCCAACCTGCCCTGTCACCCTGATGCTTTTTCCGAAAGGAATCCTGTAGGTGTTGTAAAGACCGCTCGGCTGGCCGGTTTTTCCAACAAGCGCAGAACCCCAGGGAGCTGATTGGTCGCCCCAGCCAATGCCATGGCCCGCAAAGAGCTGCATATCAATCGAGGGTTTCGTTTCCTCATCGATATAGAAGCGGATTCGCGTGGACTCGTACCCCGGCCAATCGCCCCCGAACCACATGTGGGTTAAACAGCCTTCGCCTTCATGGGAAAACAGAGTTTGCTCCTGCCCAGGGTGGAGCATCTCTTCCTTCCCAGCAGTTCCAAACGTTTTTAGATTTTCTGTAGAAGAGCCGCTGCTTCCGACATTCTCCAAGCCCTCGTTCAAATGAACAGAAGATGGACTACTTTGCCGGCGGCCGTTTGAGAACATCAAGAACGGAGCACTGGAGGCACCAATCAGCGATTTCACAAACCCAGCTCTAGTGAATTTTCGCACAGAGTGCCTCCTGGAAATCTCCACAGAACGGCCGGTGCCGCAAATCTTCTACTTCATGCGCCGTTGACCTCTGCCACGGAGCCGCCGATTTTCAGTTTTTTTCGTTGACTCATCTGAATGCGGAAGCACCATTCGGTTGAGGCTCATAAGCCTTCGAGGTAGGGTGCGTGGTTCGGCATAGCTTCTCAGCAGCGGGCTGCCTCGCAGCAGTCTCCGCGCACTTCCATGCGCTTGCTCGGCGTCTCCAAAATGAATTGCGGCAGGCCGGATAGGGCAACTCGCACAGGTTCCAACTGCTGTAATCCAATCGCTGGAAAGGCCGCTGTGCAATCCGTCAATATAAACTCAAGTGAGAATGATTTCCAAGATTTGCCGACGGTCTCCCCTATAAGTTCCCGGATTCTCATAAGGGGGACCGTCGGGCTTATGTCAGCAGCAACGGACGTCCGGTTAGAACAAAAGCTTCAGAGTAAATTCCATGCGCCGCATTGATGTGGAGTTGGCTTTGAGGAAAGTACCCTGCAATCCCGTAATCCGTCCGGCGGTGGCATCGTCAATGGTCGTGTCTGGCTCGCCCAAGGGAGCATGGTTAAAGGCGTTAAAGCTCTCCCAACGAATTTGTAAGTGAGTATCTTCACTGTTGAGGGGCGAGCTAAATTTGATGTCTTTCCATAAGGCATAATCGGTCCCGAACAGACCTGGCCCACGGAAGCTGCCCCGTGCGGCATTGCCCCAACGGCAGCATTGTGTCGCCTGGCCAGGAAACTGAGGAGCCTCGAAGGCCGCAGCGTTAAACCATTGGGCTGTGGTCTGATTGGAGGGGTAGAGCGGAACTCCAGGTATGCGGTCAGGTCGCTGTCCCCAGTCGGCATTAAGCGTGGCGCCACTCCCCAAGCCAGGCGAAAGAGCAAAGCCGTCCTCGACAGTGGTCACACCATTGAATTGCCAGCCACCCAGCACCCACTTCTTTATCCCCGTAGCATTGGAACCCCACCGCAATCCCTGGCCGTAGGGCAACTGCCAGTTATGAGTCAAGGTCCAAACAAGCGCCCGATCTTGATTGGTGCCAATTCCGCGGGAACCTTCTCGATTGTAGGGGTTGGTGCCCTGATCCCCCCAGGCGAAGCCGGCGATCTCGGTGTCCAGGGACTTGGACCAGGTGAACGCAGAAGTTATGGAATAGCCGTTTGAGAAGCGCTTGTCCACGATGAATTGCATGGCGTTGTAACTGGAATTCGCGCCGTTGTTTCTGGTGCCGATTCCCTGAGTCAAGCCATACAGTTGGAAGTACGGGCGCCGGCTTGTAATGTTTGTGGTGTTGGTGGGATCGATATTCGCGGCGTTTATGTTGGGATTCCAAGAAAGATCGGTCCCCTTGGTTCCGATGTAACCGAGGGAGACTTTCAGATCGGCGTTCACCATATGTTCCACTGTGAGATTCCACTGATCGACGTGTTCAGTGGGGGTGTACGGGGGATTGTAGTACACGCTGGCACCGTCAGGCACCTTCAAGCGGCCCGACGATGGAGCGCTAAAGGGCGCAGCCGCGGGTACGGACCCTTGGTCAAGAGGGAATGTAGCCTGATAGATATCGGGAGGAGAAACATTCTGGCTTCCCGAGATGGGAAACTCAATTGACAACTGCTGGAACGTACTGGAATAGTTGGTGGCGAAATAGCTCCGCCCCAATCCAGCCCGGACTACGGTATTATTGGTCAGTTTATAAGCCAGCCCCAGGCGCGGCGCCCAGCCCTTGTGATAGCCGTCAACGTTGGCAGTGCTTGAAACGTTTCCAACATTGGCGAGAACGACCTCGCCGGTGGCCGGATCAAAATTAGAAAGTCCCGCTTTCAAGTTGGTTTCGTCCGGACCAAAATAGTCCCAACGCAGGCCGTAATTGACCGTCAACTTGGGAGACACCCGCCAGACATCCTGTGCGTAAAATGCATTCCTCCACTGCCTTTCATGCGGAATGAATTGAAACACTCCACGCTGAAAGTTGTCGGGAAGGCCGAGCATGAAACTCGCGCCTCCGAGTCCAGATCCAGGTACGTCCGGAGTTCCAGTTGTTAGTTGGCCGAAATCGAAATACCCGCCGGTATGGGCATTGACGGTGAACAAATCTTCCTGGTTGCGATGGATGTCCGCGCCCCAGCGGATCTGGTGAGCCCCACGCATCCAGGTCCAGTTGTTAACGCCTTGCCAGACATTAATGATATCCAGTCGAGGAAGCGCCACATTGTTTGGCCCAGGACCTTCGATGAAGCTGCCCAACGGGCCTGCAACCGTAATCCCGGCAAGTCCACCCGTTATTGGACCACCCAGGTTGAGACCAGTGATCCCTACCTGGTCATTCGTCTTCAGTTTTGCATCAGGGGTGTATCCCTGCAGATGCCAACGGAGCACACCACCGCGAAACTCCGCCAGGAGGTTGCTGCCAAAGGTATGGGTGTAGTTCAACGCCAATTGATCGTTATGCGTGGGCACATCTTCCGCCGCGAGCCCGCCGGTCGGCGGCCCGCCGGCCACTGTCCCAAACAGCCCTGGAGTCAGAAGGTGAGAATACATGTAGGTATTACGAACGAACAATTTATCTTTATCCGTGATGTTCCAATCGTAGCGCACGTCAAATTGATCTGTCCGGAACGCAGTCTTCCCGGTGCCCACATAGTTTACGTCGTAGGGATCTGAGCTACCCTGGCCGATATTGGGTAGGGGAAGCAGATTGAAGAGATTCGCGGCCACCTTGCTAATCCGGTTTGGGCAGATCACGTTCAAGACGCCGTTGCAAGAAAACTGCGTCCGCCCCGACCCATCGGGATTACCCGTTAGAGGGTCAAAAATCGGATTCGTCGCTGCAAGGGCGCTGAAGTCGCCATTTCGCCAGGCTGCGACAGGTACCGCAGCCGTGATCGTATCCGACTCTTGCCGACGCAGAAGTTGGTAGTCCCCGAAGATGAACATCTTGTTCTTCCGGATGGGAGCTCCGATGCTGAATGCGCCCTGGTTTTGATTGAACGGCGCAGGCCCAAAGCCTCTGCCATTGGGCCCCGTACCAGGAATTTTCTCGGTGAACGGATTGGCGGCAAACGTTGCCTTGTTCATATTGCTCCACCACGCCGATCCATGTATCTCGTTCGTCCCCGACTTCGTGACATACTGTGCGATCAATCCTGCCGAGTTACCAAACTCGGGATCGTAATCACTGGCAGACATCTTTACCTCTGATACCGAATCTTGATTCGGTGCGATCACGATCTGGTTACTGAAACAGCATGCCAAATCTGTGATCCCGTCGATCAGGTAATCGTTAGCGCCGAACCACATGCCGTTCACTGTAACCGAAGTCGCCCCGCTCGGGGTTTCGCCTTCCCCGATTTGAAGGTAGTTTTCAACCGCTCCCGGCACGAGGTCGAAAAGCTTGGTCAGATTGTGCGCCGTGACAGGGAGGGCTTCGACTTTCTGTTGATCGATGTCCCTCGAGACGTCCGTTTTCTCGGTCTGTAACTGCGGAGCCGCCCCCTCCACGGTAACGTGTTGGCTTACCGAGCCCAGCTCAAGCACGCAGTCGACGCGCACGGTGGAATCGACCTGAAGGGTCACGTGTTCTTGTGAAAAACGTTTAAATCTCTCGATCTCAACTGACACGCTGTACTCCCCAGGGCGCAGGTGCGTAATGTTGTACAAACCTGAAGAATCGGTTACGCCCTTGGTAACGACTCCCGTGCTCACCTCCCTCACCGAGATGTTTGCCCCAGGAATCCTGGCTCCGCTCGCGTCGCTCACGAACCCGCTGATCGATCCCCATGTTGCTTGGGCACGGGCGCGGCCGGCACCCAGGCAGGCCAACAAGAGAACTCCGACTACAATCGCCAGCATCTTTCGCATCTGATCCTCCCCTTCCAGATTTGGACGACCCCAACCCGACGCTAATCGCGCGACTTTGCCACGCATCATATCGCCTGTCAAGGGTTATTTGTTGTCGTTTCAAAACATTATTATGGCGTCTGGCTTTCCGGCTTTAGGCTGCTCTATCTGTGCGGCTGGATATGATTTAATATATTTTGTTACAACGACATAACACCAGTGGCGGTACGCAGGCGGATTCGGGAATCGAAGCTCATTGCACCTATTTGCGAAACCAGTAACTGAAACGAATCTTTCTTTTCATAGTACGGCAATCGCAGCTTGTATTCTGGAGCGCTTCCGAAACTGGCAGCAGTAAAGGGAGCGGGCTAGCGGTGGAAATGTGTTCAAACAGGCTTGTTAGACTTGGCCGGCCGTCCTGGCCCCCACGGGGGAGGGGTGAGGGGGGGCGGTGGACTCTCGAATGTTAAGAGTTGCCTCCAGGGAAATGGGCATTCCCTCAGTTTCCTGGCCATCGGGAAACTCGATGTTTCGTAACAGGATTTCCATGGCTGTCCTGCCCATTTCAAACGTCGGCTGAGCTATCGTTGTGAGCTTGGGCCGGAAACTCGCAGCCCAATCGAAATCATCGAAACCTAGAACGCTTATTTGTTCAGGGCAGGAGATTCCGCGCTCGGCTAGGGCTCTCATCAGGCCGAGGGTCATTTTATTGTTGCAGCAAAAAATGGCGGTTGGTGGTTCGGGAAGATTCAGAAGCTCCAGCCCTCTCTGGTACCCGCTCTCCAGTTGAAAGTCCCCGTGCTTGATGTATTCGTCGCGAATCGGTAGGCGGGCATCCTGGATTGCTTTCCGGAACCCTTCCAGCCGGTCAATGCCATTGGAGAGGACGAGGCGGCCGGTAATAATAGCAAGCCTTTGATGGCCAAGTTCGATCAAATGTCGAGTCCCTTCATAGGCACCTTGAAGATTGTTGGTGACGACTGCCAGCCCTTTGAACCGAGGCGGAATTCGATCCACAAACACCATCGGAAAGCGGCGAGCAGTCAGGCGATCCTGGCCGCTGTAGAGATCGGTGGGCGCCAGAATGACGCCGTCCACCCGTCGGGAGAACAAGGTATTGAGGCATTGGCGTTCCAGGACAGGGTCCTCACTGGAATTGCAAAGAATGACGGAATATCGCCGGGCTCTGGCCGCGGCTTCAGCCCCCAGCATCAACTCCGTAAAAAAAGCGTTTGAGATATCTGGAATTACCATTCCAACCGTGTGAGTCCTGCGCACTTTCAGACTTCTGGCGACATTATCGGGGTGGTAATCGAGCGCATCCATGGCGGCTTTGACGCGCTGCATCAAGGCGGGGCTGGCAGTACCTTTCTCGTTGATTACGGCGGAGACCGAACCGACGGAGGTGCCCGCCAGCCTAGCGACATCTCGCATGGTATATGACTTAGACATTCACGGGTTCCTTTGCTTGGTATCCAGTCCTCTTTGCGTAGACACCCACCGCGCCCTGGCACAATTCAAGGGGTCTTGAGCCGGGCGCTCCGGGCAATATATCATCGTTTCAAAAACAAATCGGAGCCAATTGCGGCGAGCCCCTTGAAAGGCTCAGTCTGCGGCTCCGCACCAGCACACTTCGCGGCCTGCCGAGGTGGAATAAGCAGTTCCTAAATATAAGTAAAGCACAAACTCGCCTGAAATTGAACTGTTTAAAACGGGGCTTGAATCGAGTACGAATACGGACATCAGGATTATGGAATTAAATCTCGTAGCTCGTCATGCGGTCGGCGGCAATGCCCGTCCGTCGGTACACCATTCATCATTTGAATTATCGGCCGTGCTCCAAAACATAAGGGTGCCTAATAGTGACTGTGTCGGATCATTGCATGGGGTGGTTTGGATTGACAGGGGCATCGGAACCAACCGTCTGCTGTGTCACCACTGGAACTGAGACATCTGCCGGCACATGGTCTGATGAGGCAGCGGCTAACGCCCGCGCGTGACACTCCAGATAAAGTGAGGTCTCGCGTTCGGATGCGGCCTCGTTTCCGAGAGACTTATAGGCCTTTGCGAGAAAGTAATGAGAGACTTCGTTGCCCGAATTTACCTTGATCGCCGCAGCAAGATAAGGCAAAGCTTCCTTAGGCTTCTGGCGTGAAATCAGAATGCGGGCCACCGCGATCTGAGCTTGTTCGAAATGTGGATCGATTTCAGCCGCTCGAATGAAATGCCCGGCAGCTTGTTCAGAGTCGCCGCGACGCCGATTGATCTCTCCGATCTCATATTCAGCGGCGGCGTTTCGCGGGTCAAGAGCCAGTGCCGCCTGGAATTCCTTCAAGGCCTCCTCATGCGCCTGCTCGCTGTCCACACTGTTCAGGAGCAGGGTCCGTCCCAGCCTGTAGTGGACTCCGAGCATGTCCGGATCAGCATTGATCACTTTCCGGTATTGAATAATCGCCAAGTCGTAGTGTTTTTGAGCTTCAAGGGCTTCTCCGAAAGCCAATATTTTCCAAGGTGATTGTGGTGCCACGCCCACAAGGCGAGTCATGGTTTCGAGAGCCCGGTCCCCGTAAAGGTGCGACGCGCGGTAAAGAATCTCCGGGTCGTCTGGATATCGATGCATCAGTTCTTCGCAGATTTCCAGTGACTTGAGGTGCTGGTTCAGCGCCGAGTAGGTCTCCATCAACTTGATTCCGATGGTTCGCGCGATCTCTCGGCTGGGTGGATTCCGGAAGCCTGATTCCAGGGCGGGCCGGGCTTGCTCCCAATTCCCGAGTTCGGCGTTGCAGAGTGCAAGCATCAGCGTTCCGTTCGATATCCTTGGATTTAGTCGGACGGCCCGCTGGAAAGATGTTGCGGCTTCTGGATAGCGGCCTTGCGTATAGTAGACCATGCCAAGATTGGCGTGGACTTCGGGAGCATTAGGATTCAGCACGGCGAGCTTCTCAAGTGCGGCGGCTGCGGCTGCGAGATCTTTTGCTGCCATCGCTTGCTCAGCTTCCCTCGAATAACGACGGATCGAGGCTTCGTCAGCTAGGGTTCCAGCCTGGCTGCTCGCCAAGCCGGTCGCGGAGCTGCAAAGGAGAAGAAAAAAACTAACAGCGAGAAATCGAGCGAACTTGCTTGCCATCCCAAATTCCTTCGAAGCGGGCAAGAGCATTTTGTTTGCGGAAGTAAATAATTTACGCAATGGCGTCCTGACAGCCCCTTCCGCGTCCAATCCATTCGATTTCGACGCAGCTTTCGGGCGCTTTCGCCAGCGATTCCTAGGGCGTAGCCTACATGCCGTTTTTGAACTTCAACCCGGTACGGTTTCAGGTTATGCTTAGCAAGAGGCCCGGCAATCAACTTGAACTCGCAAGGGTCTTTATCCCGGATGTGGAATCCGAAGTCAAGCCGATTTTTCCGTAAGCAATAAGTCAGACTCTGCGATTGAACACAAGTCGTCGTTCGCCTCCTTGAAGGCCGCTTGGTTTACTGTTTCTGGTATACTCGCGACCCCGGGGTCATCATTGCAGCCCCAGGCTTGCGTCAAGTACATACTTCCGCATGTTTGGACCTCAAAAGTTGCGCGCCCTTGTCTCCAGTAAATTTTCCGCAGTTCAAAAAGTAAGAGGGGGCATCGCTGAAAAGGAATGAGGCGGAAGGCGCGACCGATGACGGAGGGCGAGAAGTCGAATGATGCGCAAAAGCTCTAAATGGCTTGTGAGGACTGTCCTATACCTGAGTGTCGTTTCTGGCCTTGCAGCTCAAACCGGCAATCGGACTGAGATTGAGCAGCATTACGCGAAGGCGCAGGAGGCGCTCCATTCCAACCAGAATGCTGTCGCCGAAAATGAGTTCCGTGAAATTCTTCACCTCGATCCCAAGAACGCATCTGCGCATGCTAACTTGGGAGTGATTGCTTACACAGAAAAAGACTATCCACGGGCCTCCCAGGAATTCCGCGCGGCCCTCAAGCTCCAGCCTAAGCTCTGGAATGCCGAGGCCTTCCTGGGTATGAGCGAGCTTCGCCAGGCGCTTCGCGCCATAGCCCAGCCGCTGCTCGAGGAATCGTTTGCGCACCTGCAAGACGATCATCTGAAATCGCAAGTGGGCATGGACATCATCAGTCTTGATTACCAATCGGGGGATCCGAACCGCGCAGTGGATGTTCTGCAGGCGCTCTTGCGAATTCGGCCCGTTACTCCGGCCGTGCTCTACATCGCCTATCGCACCTATTCCGATCTGGCGGCCCGCGCGCTTTCGAATCTGGCCGAGACAGCGCCGGATTCGCCACAAATGCACCAGATTCTTGCCCAAGCTTCAGCCAGTCAGGACGATTTTGCCGGTGCGATCGCCCAATATCGCAAGGCGCTCGAAGCCAATGCTCAGCTTCCCGAAATCCACTACGAGCTCGGGCAGATGATTCTTGCCAACTCGAAAGCGGAACCCGCCCGCGCCGAAGCGGAGAAGGAGTTCAATTTGAGCCTGGCCGGAGATCCCAGCAATGCCTACGACGAGTACACGTTGGGAGAGATCGCCTGGCTGCGGTCGAAGCCCGAGAACGCACTCGCCCACTACTCTCGTGCCCTCGACTTCGAACCCGCTTTTGTTGACGCGCATATTGCCGCAGGCAAAGCTCTGACCCTATTGGGCCGGCCCGGCGAAGCCCTCAACGAGTTGCAAAAGGCCGTAGGCATTGATTCGCGCAACGAGGTCGCCCACTACCGGTTGGCTCAGGCCTATCGCAAGATGGGGCGCATCCAGGATGCCGATCGTGAGGAAGCGGCTTTCCGCAAGCTGCGCGACTCGCATGAGCCCGTCCGTGCCCTGTTTCAGCAAGTGCAGGAGCGGATGATCATGCATCAAACGGTTGACTCCAACGAGCCGAAGTAAGCGCCGAACCCACGGTGGGCCGGCGGCGCCATTGAGCCAGCGCCAAGGTCTTTTGAATTGGCTGCAGGTGGGTACTTCATTCGGTCTTGCAGAAGTTCGGAATCCTCTAGCCGAAGTTCGTCACGAAACCTGTTTTTTTGGCTTTTTTTAAGATCTCCGTTGGCGCAAGTTGTTTGTGTTCATGGCGCGTGCTCGCCAACCGGGGTGTAGTGTAAACCTACCCTCTTGATTCCCGGTCGAATCGCTGGCAAGTTGCAGGGGTGTTCTTACGAGAACTGCGACCGAAGAAGGACGGCAAGCAGCACAGCTACTGGTCGCTGGTCGAAACGGTGCGAACACCGGAGGGACCGCGGCAGAGGACGCTGTGCTATCTGGGCGAGTTGAACGGTTCGGTGCAGGCCCGCTGGCAGAAGACGATCGAGGTTTTCAACGAACACGGCCAGAGCCGGCAACTGAAACTTTTTCCCTCCGAGGTCTCGCTGACCGACGACGACCCGAACGTGGCGCGGGTGTTACTCGATCAAGTCCGTTTGGAACGAGCGCGTCAGTTGGGGAATTGTTTCCTGGGGCTGGAGCTTTGGCAGCGGCTGGGACTGGATGATTTCTGGGAACGACTGCTGGACCAGGAGCCGGCCGAAGTGCCCTGGTCGCGGGTGGCGGCGCTTCTCGCTATCAACCGCTTGTGCGCTCCATCGAGCGAGTTGGGGATCGAGGAGCGCTGGTATCCGGCGACGGCCCTGGATGATCTGTTGCGAATCCCGGCGGGCGCGATCAACGACACACGCTTGTATCGCTGTCTGGATCGTCTGCTGCCCCACAAGACGAAACTGGAGCAACATCTGAAAGAACGCTATGGCGAGCTCTTCGGCGCTCAGTTCGATGTGTTGCTCTACGACCTGACGAGCACCTACGTGGAAGGCGGGGCGGAGAAGAATCCGATGATGCAGCGCGGCTACTCGCGCGATCATCGGCCTGACTGCCAGCAGGTGGTGATCGCGCTGATCGTCAACGGGGAAGGCTTTCCCCTGAGTTACGAAACCTTCAACGGGAACCGCGCCGACGTGACGACGCTGGAAGCGGTGATGCGGAGGGTGGAGCGCAAGTACGGGCGAGCCCGGCGCGTGTGGGTGTTTGATCGGGGCATCGTCAGCGAAGAGAATTTGGCCTCGCTGCGCAAGCGCGACGGACAGTATCTGGTGGGAACCCCACGGTCGAAACTGAAAGGCGTGGCGCGGGAACTGCTGGAAGGCGGCTGGACGCAAGTGCGAGATGAGGTCGAAGCCAAGTTGATACCGATGCCCACCGGCGCCGAGACCTACGTGTTGTGCCGCTCGACGGCGCGGCGGGAAAAAGAGCGGGCTATCCGCAACCGTTTCTCCTCCCGGATGGAGAAGGCGCTGAAGCATCTGGCGCAGCAAGTGGAAAAAGGGCAACGGAAAGACCGGTCGAAGATCGAGCGGCGGCTGGGCCAGATTCAGGCGCGCCATCCCCAGGTGGCGGACTTGTATGAAATGGGCGTCACCGAGCACGAAGGCCGTCTGGTTATGAATTGGAAGCTGATCGAAGAACGCCGGGCGTGGCGCGAGGCGCGTGAGGGCGCCTACCTGCTGCGCACCAATCTGCAGGGCGAAACAGCCGAAGAGCTTTGGAAAAAATACATCCAACTGACCGAGGCCGAAGCCGCCTTCCGGGCGTTGAAGAGCGAGTTGTCGATCCGACCGTTGTTTCATCAACGCGAGCCACGAGTGAAGGCGCACATCCTGGTGGCGTTTCTGGGCTACGCGCTGTGGGTGACGCTGAAGCATCTGCTGCGGCGCAACCATTCCGATCTGTCGCCCGCCCAAGCCCTGGCCCTTCTGGCCACGGTGCAAAGCGCTGACATCATCCTGCCCACCACCGAGGGCCGCGAGATTCGTTTGCGTCGCGTCACCGCACCCTCGCCAGAACAAATCGACCTGCTCGGACTTCTCAAGCTCCGCCTCCCCGAGCGCCTCGAT